>NZ_CP129137.1:0-600000 GCF_030406905.1 Streptomyces sp. HUAS CB01 | reverse complement strand
CGTCCGTGTGCTGCGGGACCTCGGCCACATCCGGCTCGTCACCCCACCCGGGCGGGAACGGGGGAGCGGCCGAGAGGGGGCCGCCACCGGCGTGGTGGTACCGAAGTCCCCGCCCCTTCCGGCCCGCCGCAACGGCCCCAGATGTGCTGTCCGGACAGCAAGCTGGTCGGTCAGCGCGCGCAGGGCGCCCGGACCGCCGGGGCTGCTGTACGGTGCGGTCTTCCCGCGCACCCGTCGTCCTCCCCGCGGCCCCGGCCGGCATCGTCCCCGCTCTCCGGTCGTCGCCGTACGCCGTGCGCTGCGCGATGCGGCGGCTCACACACAAGGCCGTCCGGTCCCGCCACCGGTCACCACCGCCCGGCGTCCCGGGTCTCGTCGAGCCGGATCCGCACCGGGCCGCCCGCTCCGTCCACACCGTCCGCCCAGGGCCCGGTCAGCGGTACCGAGCGCTCCGGGTCCGCCGGGCGCGACAGCCGGTCCCGGTACAGCGTCCGGCCGTCCTGCGACACCGTCACCACCGGCCGGACGACGCGGCGCCCGGCGCGGAGCAGCAGCCGTACGCCGGAGTCCCGCGGCACGAGCAGGTTCGGCGCGGTCCACCGGAGCGCGCCGTCGGCCACCACCGGCACCCTCACCGCGGGCCACCGGCGGTCGGCGAGGAACCGCCGCACCCGCTCCGCGGCGCGACCGCCCTCGGACGCCGCCGTGGCGGCGGGCTCGGCGCCGTGCAGGACGTTGCCCACGGCGAAGACTCCGGGCCGTGCGGTACGGAAGTACGCGTCGACGGACGGGCCGCGCGTGCCCGGGTCCAGCGCGATGCCCGCACTCCTGACCAGCTCGTGCTCCGGGACGAAGTCGCCCGTGAACACGACCGAGTCGCAGCGGACCACGGTGACCCGGCCGTCGGCCCGGCGCAGCGCCACCCCGGTGAGCCGCCCCCGGCCGATCAGTTCCGTCACGACCGTGTCCGTCAGCACCGGCACGGCTCTCCGCAGCGCCGGGCGCGGCGCCGGGCCGGGACCGTCGGTCACCAGGGCGACGGGCTCGGCTCCCGCCTTGCGCAGCGTGCCCACCGTGGCACGTGCCACGGGCCCCGCGCCGACGATCAGCGCGCGACCGCCGACACGCCGCCCGTGGAGGTGCACGACCTGCTGCAACTCGCCCGTCGTCCAGACCCCTTCGGGGCGGTCGCCCGGCACCAGCCGTGCGCTGCGGGGCCGTTCACGCGCACCCGTGGCCAGGACGACCGCCCGCGCCGTCACCTCCTCCGGACCGGCGCGGCTCGTCGCCTCCACGGTCAGCGGGCCGGCCCACCCGGTGACCATGACGCCGGTGCGCAGTGCCGCCCCGGCCCGTACGGCCGCCCGGGTCCGGTGGCGCGCGTAGTCGGGCCCCGTCATCGGCCGCCACAGCTCGCGCGTCCCGAAACCCCCGCGGTCGCAGTGGCGGGGCACCCCGCCCGCCTCCCGCTCCCGCTCCAGGACCTCGACGGCTCCCGCGCCGGACGCGGCCAGCGCGGCCGCGGCAGTGAGGCCGGCCGGGCCCGCGCCCACGACCAGCACGTCCACCGAGCGCCGCCTCACCGGCCGGCCCCGAACAGTTCACGCACCGCGGCCCCGCAAGAGAACCCCTGGCAGCGGCCGCCCCGGGCCCGGGTGCGCCGCCGCAGGCCGTCCAGCGTGGCGGGTGGGATGTCTCCGGCCAGCGCGTCCCGGATCTCCCCGCGCGTCACCCGCTCGCAGTGGCAGACGATCGTCCCGTACTCGGGGTCGGCGGCGATCAGCCGGGCGTCCCGGTACGGGCGGGGGGACGCCTCCCCGATGTTCGGCATGCGCACCGGGGCGAGCTCGCCCGGCGCGCCGAGCGCGAGCCCCGCGTCCGCCAGCAGTTCCCGCACGTGGGAGGCGATGGCCAGGGACGCCGTCAGCCCGGTCGAACGGATCCCGCCGACCGTGACGTACCGGCGGTCCGGCCGGCCGTCGATGCGGTAGTCCTCCCGGCCGGTCGCGGCCCGCAGCCCGGCGTAGACGGCGGTGACCTCCTCGTCGAGCAGCTCGGGCACGATCGTGCGGCCCTTCTCCCTGAGCTGTGCGAGCCCTTCGGCCGTGGTGCCGGTGGCGGTCTTGTCGTCGAGGTCCTCGGCCGTGGGGCCGAGCAGCACGTTCCCGTAAACGGTCGGCGCGACGAGCACTCCCTTGCCGAGCGCGGTGGGCACCGGGAGGAGGATGTGCCGCACCAGACCGCGTGCGAACGTGTCGAAGACGATCAGCTGACCGCGTCTCGGTGTGACGGTGAACGTCTCCAGACCCAGCATCCGGTCGACCTCGTCCGCGTGGAGACCGGCGGCGTTCACCAGGTGCCGGGTGCGCAGCGGGCCCCGGTCCGTGTCGACCACGTGCAGTCCGTCCGCCGAACGCACGGCCGTCACGCGGCAGTTCAGGTGCAGCGCCGCACCGGACCGCACGGCCTGGGTGGCGTACGCCAGCGTGGTCGTCCACGGGCAGACGATGCTCTCACCCGGGACGGCGAGCGCGCCGAGGGCGCCCGGCCCCAGGTGCGGCTCCCGGGAACGCAGCTCACCGGCGCCGATGACGCGGGCCTCGCCGTACGCGTTGCGTTTCGCCTTGTCCGCCAGGCCGGGAAGGGCCGCGAGCTGCTCCTCGTCCCAGGCGAGGAGCAGTGCGCCGACGGGCTCCAGCGGGATGCCGACCTCCCGCGCGTACGCGGCGAGCCGCCGGCTGCCGTCGCGGACCAGTCCGGCCTCCAGCGAGCCGGGCACGGCGTCGAAACCGGTGTGCAGGATCGCCGTGTTGGCCTTCGACGTGCCGTCGCCGACATCCCCGGACGCCTCGACGACGGCGATCCGCAGCCGGTACCGGGCCAGTTCGCGGGCGATGGCCGTGCCGACGACTCCGGCACCCACCACCACGACGTCGAGGACGCCCTCGTCGACCGGGCCGGCCGTGGTGACCGTCATGACCCGCTCCGGGCTCCCGCGGGGCTCCCGTCGGAGGGGGACGGGGACGACGGGGACGGGGGCGGGGTGTCCGCGGCCGGGACGCCGACGGGGTGCGGCGTCCGGGCGGTGAGCGCGTCCACCGCGGCCCGGAACGCCGCCAGCCGCTCCCGCGCCAGGTCCGAGGGGATGCGGGGCTCGTACACGGCCGCCGGTTTCCGGTCCGGCACGGCGGCGGCCACGCCGAGAGCGGGATCGAGACCGAGCCGTGCCAACGCGCCGACCCCGAGCGCCGTGGCATCGGGCAACGCCGATACCTCGACCGGGAGTTGGAGCAGGTCCGCCTGGGTCTGCATCAGGACGGCCGACCGCGTGAGCCCGCCGTCCACCCGCAGGGACGTCAGCGGCGCGCCCGTGTCGGCGGCCACGGCGTCGGCCAGTGCGACGACCTGGGCGGCGATGCCCTCGCACAGCGCCCGCACCAGATGCCCGGCACCGGTGTCCAGGCCCAGGCCCGTGAGTGATCCGCGCAGATCGGCGCGCCACCAGGGCGCCGCGAGTCCGGCGAGCGCCGGGACGAAGGTGACACCCCCGGAGTCCGGAACGGACGAGGCCACCCGGTCGAGGTCCGCGGCCCCGGAGACCACGCCGAGATCGGTCAGCCAGCGGACCGCGGACGCGGCCGTGTAGACCTGCCCGTCGAGGCAGTAGCCGGTCCGCCCGCCGAGCCGCCACGCCACACAGCTGACCAGGCCCGAACTCCCGCGCCGCGGGCGGTCACCGGTGTGTGCCAGCAGGAACGCCCCCGTGCCGTAGGTGCACTTGGCGGTGCCCGGCTCGGTCACCCCCTGGGCGAACAGGGCGGCCTGCTGGTCCACGAGCAGTCCGGTCAGGGGCAGTTCGGGCCCGAACGCCCCGGTGGTGCCCACCGGGCCCGCCGCGTCCACGACCCGCGGCAGTCGTTCACCGTCCAGTCCGAAGATCTCCAGGGCCCGCCGCGACCACTCCACGCGGTCGAGGTCCAGCAGCTGCGTACGGCCGGCGGTGGCCGCGTCGGTGACGAACGCACCGGTCAGCCGGTGCACCAGCCAGACGTCGCTGGTGGTGACGACACCCTCGCGGGTTCCCTCCCGGCGGATCCAGGCCATCTTCGGCGCCGCGAAGTACGGGTCCAGCGGCAGCCCCGTGAGGCCGCGCAGTTCCTCCGCCTCGGCCTCGCCGAGCGACGCGCACACGGACGCCGCCCGCCGGTCCTGCCACACGATCGCGTCCGTGAGCGGCGTGCCGGTGGCGGGGTCCCAGGCGAGTACCGTCTCGCCCTGGTTGGCCAGGCCGACCGCGGCGACGGGCTCACCCGCCTCGGCGAGCGCCCGGCGTCCCGCGTCGACCACCGACGCCAGCAGCCGGGCCGGGTCCGCCTCGACGGTTCCACCCGGGCCGTAGCGCGGGCGGACCTCCGCCGAGCCGGAACCGATCACCCCGCGCTCGGGGCAGACGACGAGCGCCTTGGTGCCCGAGGTGCCCTGGTCGACGGCGAGTACGGGCGAGGTGGGGCGAGGCTCGGCAGACACCATGTCCTGTTCTCTTCGGTAGGTGCGGTAGGTGCGGTAGGTGCGGTAGGTGCGGTAGGTGCGGGTGCGGTGGGCGCGGGATGTCCCGACTCCTCTGTGGGCGAGGGCGGTCACCGGCCGGTGGACGGCGGCCGTCCGGCGAACGGCACCGGCACAGGTAGTGGCGGCGTGATCACCGACAGCCAGCCTGGCCCGGCCCGCGGTCTTCGTCAAGGCCCGCAAGCCGCACCGGAAGTGCATCTGATGAGTCGTCAGTTCTCTTGTGGGCGCGAATAGTTGTGCAAGATCCGAAAATGTGTCCCACGGAGCGCCACCACACCTACACTGATCGTCGATCAACAGCAGGACGCCCCGGCGGTCGCCCCGCCGTCAACGCCCCCACCGTCCTGGAGGACCCATGACGACGCACGCCGACCCCCGATTACGCACCGAACGCAGCCGCACCAAGGCGACGGCCGACCGTGCCGGGGAGGGGTGATGGCCGATGACCACTTCCGCCCCGTCTACCACCCCGCGGGCCACGACGACGCCCTGCGCGTGGCGATCGAGGACCTGCGGACCGGGCGCTGGGTGGCGATGCGGGACCTCCTCGCGGAAACCCGTGACGCGTTCCTGTGGACCCAGCGCACACAGGTCCTCGCGGCGGTCGCGGCCGGCACCGACGTGGTCCGCGCCTGGCGGGCGGAGGAGCCGCACAGCGTCGCCGCGGCCGTGATGCACGCGAGGGTCGCGGTCGAACGGGCCGTCCGCGCACACCGGGAGGGCCACCCCCGCACCCGCGACCTGTGGCACGAGGCGTGGGACGCCTGCGGCGCCGCCGCCCGTACGGCACCCGACGACCCCGTTCCCTGGGTCTGCCTGCTCGCCCTCGCCCAGCTCGACGAGCGGCAGCACATGGAGGAGCACCGGATGGCCCCGCCCGGCCCGATGCTGCCGCCGGGCCCCTGGGGCCTGCTGGCCGAGGCCGACAAGCGCGACCCCGGCAACCGCGAGGCGTACCACCGGATGCTGCAGTTCCTCTGCACCCGCCGGGCCGGAGCACTGTCGGAGGCCGTGAACTTCGTGCAGTGGGCCGCGTCCACCGCGGCCCCGGGCTCCCCGCTGCACGCCCTGCCGCTGTACGCCCGGGTCGAGCGCTACCGCAGGGAGCAGGGCCACCGACGCGCACTCGACCTCCACTGGGTCGCCGAGGACGCCATCCGCGACTCGGTGCGGGCCCTGCACGGCTGGTTCGACCACGCCGAGCCCGCGACCAGCTCGCTGCTCGACCTCGGCCACCTCGCCCACGCGCTGTGGGGCGCCCTGCACTTCGAGGAGGCCGGTCGCGTCTTCCGTGCCCTCGGGCCCTACTACACCGCGCTGCCGTGGTCGTTGCGCACCGAGGACCCGGGCGACCCGGTGCTCACCGAGGAGCTGTACCTGAGAGCACGCGGCCGCTGCCTCGCGGCGGCCCGCGACGCCCCCGGCGACTGACCGGCGCCGACCGGCACGGCCGCGTCCCCCGTCCGTCGCCTGCGGCGGACCGTCTCCGACCCCTCTCCGGACCATGACGCACCCGGCCCGCGGCTCCGCCCGTCCCTCGCCTGTCCCCGACGTGTCCACTCTCTTCCCCGGAGGTCCCTTCATGTCCCGCACCGCATGGTCCGCCCAGGACCAGGCCCCGCCCAGGGACGAGGAACAACGACTGCGCGAACTCGGCTACCAGCCGGTCCTCGCCCGCCGGATGGGAGGCTTCGGCAACTTCGCCATCAGCTTCTCCGTCATATCCATCCTGTCCGGCTGCATGACCCTGTACGGCTTCGGGCTGAGCACCGGCGGTCCGGCGGTCATGATGTGGGGCTGGGCGGGTGTCGGCCTGTTCGTCCTCTGCGTCGGCCTCGCCCTCGCGGAGGTCACCAGCGCCTACCCCACCTCGGGAGCGCTGTACTACATGGCCGACAGGCTCGGCGGCCGCCGCTGGGGCTGGTACACCGGCTGGCTCAACCTGCTCGGGCTGCTGGGCGCCATCGCGGGCATCGACTACGGCGCAGCCCTGTTCACCGGCGCGTTCCTCAATCTGCGGTTCGGTTTCGCACCCACGCCGGGCTCGACGTTCCTCATCTTCCTCTGCATCCTGCTGCTGCACGCCACGCTCAATCTCTTCGGCGTCCGCCTCGTCAGCGTCCTCAACTCGATCAGCGTCTGGTGGCACCTCGCCGGGGTCGCCGTGATCGTGGGCGCCCTCGCGATCGTGCCCGACCACCACCAGTCCCCGTCCTTCGTGTTCACCGAGTTCGTCAACGACACCGGCTGGGCCAACCCGTTCTACGTGGCGGCGATCGGACTGCTGCTCGCCCAGTACACGTTCTCCGGCTACGACGCGTCCGCCCATCTGTCCGAGGAGACGTCCAACGCCTCGGTGACCGCGGCGCGCGGGATCGTCCGGGCCATCTGGGTCTCGTGGCTCGCGGGATTCGTGCTCCTCGCCGGACTGACCTTCGCCATCCAGGACTACGCCGGCACCCAGCAGAGCGCGACGGGGGTGCCGCCCGCCCAGATCCTGCTGGACGCCCTCGGCACGGCAGGCGCCTCCGCGCTGCTCCTCGTCGTGATCGTCGCCCAGTTGTTCTGCGGCAACGCCGAGGTGGCCGCCGCCAGCCGGATGGTGTTCGCCTTCAGCCGCGACAACGCCCTGCCGGGCTCGTCCCTGTGGCGGAGGGTCAGCAGCCGTACCCAGACGCCCGTTCCCGCCGTGTGGCTCTCCGTCTCCGTCGCCGCGCTGCTGGCGCTGCCGTCGCTGTACTCCGCCACGGCGTACGGAGCGGTCACCGCCATCAACGTCATCGGCATCACCCCCGCGTACGCGATCCCCGTCTATCTGCGTCTGCGGGCGGGGAAGCGGTTCCAGCCGGGGCCCTGGCAACTCGGCCGCTGGAGCAAGCCGATCGGCTGGACCGCCGTGTCCTGGGTCGCCTTCGTGACAGTGCTGTTCTGCCTGCCGCAGTCCTCGCCGCTCACCGTCAACTCCATGAACTACGCCTCCATCGCCCTGGCCGTCGTCCTCGTCCTGGCCAGCGTGTGGTGGTACGTCGCGCGGCGCTCGTACAGCACCCCTGCCGCGTACGGCAACGCGCGCGAACAGGCGGAGATCGCCGAGGGCATCGTCTGACCCGGCGGCCCGGCCTCCGCACCGCCGCCTCCTCGCTCCTGCCCCCGGTCCCGGACCCTCCGGCGGCCGGTCCGGGACCCCGCACCACGTGTCCCTGACCGGCTGTTCGTCGTGCGCGATCCGTGGGCAGGAAGAGGGGCAGCGCGTCGCAGGCGAGGGGCAGGAGCACTCGATCATGGACAGGCAGACCGACTGGCAATTCCTCGACGACCGGGGCCATCTGGCCACGTACGACCGGCGGCCCGAACGGGTCGTCACCTACATCCAGGCCGGAGCCACCCTCTGGGAGCACGGCATACGCCCGGCCGGACTCTTCGGCTCGAACCACGACGGCGACGGGCCCGACCCGGTCAAAGCCGGGTCCCTGCCGCTCGACGGCCTCGGCTATCTCGGCTCGGGCACCGCGCTCGACGCCCACGTGCTGCTCCGCGACGACCCCGACCTGGTCGTCGCCGTCACCTACGGTGGCGGGCAGGTCTACGGGCTCGACCCGGACACGGCGAAGCACGTCGAGGAACGGGTGCCGCTGGTCGTGCTCGACGTCGGACAGGGCCGGTCGCTCGGCGACGTGCGCGCCCGGTTCGCCGCCCTGGCCCGAGCCCTGGGCGCCGCCCAGGACACGGCGGGTGCCATAGCCCTCGCCCGCGCCACGGCCCGGCTCCGGACCCTCGCACACGACGGCGCCCCCCGCCCGGCCCTGCTGGCCCTGTCACCGGCCTCGGCCGAGAGCACCTACCTGGCCAAGCCGCAGTCCTGGCCCGACCTCAGGGAACTCAGGGCCTTCGGCCTCGACCTGGTGTCCCCGCAGGGAGGTCCCGGCACCAACTGGTTCACCGCCGACTGGTCGCACGTCGCGGAACTCTCCGCGGGCGTCCTCCTCGTCGACGCGCGCGCCAACGCGTACCCCCTGGACGCCCTGGACGGCAACCCCGCCTGGCGCGAGGCGGCGTCCGGCGCCCAGGTCGTCGCGTGGAACCCCGAGGCGCCGTGCAGCGACGGCGCACACGCGCGCTTCTTCGACCGCGTCGCCGACGCGGTGGGGGCGGCGACGGGCGGCGGCGCGTAGCGCCGGCATCCCTCCCGCGCGCCGGGCTCACGGGCGTGAGGGTGGGCCTACGGGCCTTCGCC
This sequence comes from Streptomyces sp. HUAS CB01, assembly GCF_030406905.1. Taxonomy (NCBI): domain Bacteria; kingdom Bacillati; phylum Actinomycetota; class Actinomycetes; order Kitasatosporales; family Streptomycetaceae; genus Streptomyces; species Streptomyces chengbuensis. Next base: position 591,197 of record NZ_CP129137.1, on the reverse strand, counting down.
ACGGGAGTTGTCCGGCGCGAGTCGCGCGGGACGGTCCACGCCCCCGGCCGCCGTGCGGCACGGCTCGCGCGGCAGGGGCGGTCCGGGACGTCACCGGCGACGGCGGTGCGTGGCGCGGTGGTGAGCGGGAGACGTCCCGCGGCGACCTCCCGCGGCGAGGTGCGGCGTCCGATCGTGCGGACCGGCGGTCGAGCGCCGCCGTCGCAGGACCCTCAGGGGCGGCCGGCGAAGCGGTCGAGCGCGGCCAGCACCTCGGCGTCCGCCGCGTCGCTGCCCAGGTGTCCCGCGTCGCCGACCGTCACCAGTCGTGCGTCCGGCCACGCCCGGCACAGCTCCCACGCGGTGTCCGGAGGACTGGAGAGATCGAGTCGGCCGTGCACCAGCACCCCGGGGATGCCGGTGAGCCGCGCCGCGTTCCGCAGCAGCGCGCCCTCCTCCAGCCACGCCCCGTGCGCGAAATAGTGCGAGGCGATCCGGACCAGGGCGATCCGGGCCGCAGGGGCGCGGCCGGAGTAGACGCCCGACGGGCCGTTGGGCTCGCATGAGACGACGGCGTCCTCCCAGGCACACCAGTCGTCCGCGGCCTTCGCCCGTACCATCGGGTCCGGGTCGTTCATCCTGCGGGCGTAAGCGGCGACCGCGTCGCCGTCCCGTCCGGCCTCGGGGACGCCGGCCATGAAGCGTTCCCATTCCTCGGGGAAGAACCGCGCCACGCCGCGGTAGAGCCAGTCGATCTCCGAACGGCGGGTCGTCGTCACCCCGTTGACGACGATCTCGGACACCCGCTCCGGATGCCGCTGGGCGTAGGCGAGCAACAGCGACGATCCCCAGGACCCGCCGTACAGCAGCCACCGGTCGACGTTCAGCAACTCCCGCAGCCGCTCCATGTCGACCAGGAGAGCTGCCGCGCGCCGATCGGGGTCGGGCTTCGACGTGGCCGCAGCGCCCCACCGGGCCTCGAAGGGCCCCGGTCGCTCAGCCGTCCGCCGTCTCCGCCCGCATCGGCGGCGCCGCGGGCGTCCGCGTGACGGGGCCGAACAGCACCGCGCGGGCCATCCTCGGAGCGAACAGGGCACTCAGGGGCGTGGTGAGCGTCAGCACCGAACGGAACACCGGGCCCACGAGCACCGGATCGCCCACGTACCGCTGCTGGACGCGGTCCAGGTACCAGCCGACCGGGCGGTCCACGGCCCGTGAGGCGACGGCGTTCCCCACCGCGCCGGGCATGGCCCGGTCGGCGCCCGCGGAGATGTCCCAGGCCTGGCGCGAGGCGTCGAAGAGGGCGCGTTGGACACGTCGGGTCGTCGGCGTGCGGCGGGGGTCGGCGAGCGCGTCGCGCAGCGCCACGGCGCTCATCGCGGCGACCGACATGCCCTGTCCGTAGATCGGGTTGAAGGTGCACAGCGCGTCGCCGGTGGCGAGGAACCCGGCGGGACGCCGGCCCTGGCGGTCGTACCGGCGGCGCACGTTGGCCGTCGACCGGAAGCCGTACGCCGGGGTCTGCGGCTCGGCGGTCCGCAGCCACTCGTGGAGGAACGGGTGGGGGAGGCGGGCCGCGAAAGCGGTGAACCCGGCGTCGTCCGTGGGCGGTTCCTGGCCGCGGAGGCCCGCGAACGCCACGAGGTGGCTGCCGTCCTCCAGGGGCAGCACGCCGCCCGCGTACGTCTGGGAAGGGTTCGGGTAGAACCAGTACGCCAGCGCCTCCGTGCCCAGATGGGCGCTGGTGTTGCGGTAGATGCGCGAGGCGTACGCCTGGCCGGTGTCGATGGTCTCCTCGTGGGGCGGCTCTGCCCCGATGGCGGCCAGCCACCGCGGGGCCCGTGAACTCCGCCCGGAGGCGTCCACGACCAGGTCGGCCGCGAGTGTGCGGGACTGCCGCGCCGAGGCGCCGTCCGCGGTGCCGTCGGCGCCGCCGCGCTCCCGCAGCCGGACACCCCGGACCCGGCCGGCGTCGCCGGCCAGCCCGACGACCTCCGTGGACCCGACGGTCGTGATCACCGGGTTGGCCAGCACCCGCTCGCGCACCAGGTGCTCCAGTTGGGCGCGGGAGCCGGTGTGGATGTGTGTCGTCGGGGCGGTGCGCCGGAACCAGGTGCCGCTCCACGCCACCATGTCCTCGGGCATGCCCACGCGGGGTGCTCCGGCCGCCCGCAACTCGGCCATGAATCCGGGCAGAAGGGAGTCCAGCGCCCGCTGCCCGCTCTCCAGCAGCACATGGGCGTGCCTGCTGTGCGGGACGCCCGGGCGCGGCTGCGGGCCGTCGGGGACGCGGTCGCGCTCCACGACGGTCACCCGGTCGGCGTGCCCGGCGAGGACGTGCGCCGCGAGCAGTCCCGCGAGGCTGCCCCCGATGACGACGGCGTGGCGCCCGTCGCCTCGCCGGCCCCAACTGCCTTTGTCCCGCACGTGGTTCACCATGGCCGCCCCTCGTGGTCAGCGAGTCGTCTACGGCTGACCAGTATCCCCGGCGGGGACGGGGAGATCACGGGCGCCGAGCCGCAGGTGCTCGATGTGGTAGACGGCTTCGTCCAGGAGTTGGGCGACGTGGTTGTCGTGGAGGCTGTACTCGATCCGGCGACCCTGTCGTGTGCCGGTGACGAGGCCCAGCGCGCGGAGCAGTCGCAACTGGTGGGAGACGGCTGACTGCTCCATCGCCACCGCCTCGGCCAGTTCGGTGACTCCGCAGGGGCCCTGCCTGAGCCGCGTGAGGATCATCAGACGGGAAGGGGTCGCCAGCGCCTGGAGGGTGGCGGCGATGGTGGCGGCGGAGTCCGCGTCCAGATTGGCCGCCGGGGTGGCCCGGCCGTCGGCTCCATGTCCCATGGGGCACATCGTAACCGGACGGTCCGTAGGCATGAATGAAGACCTCTTCATGTGTTCCGCTATCGTGAGGGGGTCGCTCCGCCGCGCAGGGGGCCGCGTGCCCCCGCACGGCCGGGGCGACCGTGCGCGCCCGCGGGACGACGCACGACACGGCCCCGTACGGCCCGAGCCGGCCACGAGACGAAGAGGTGTGCGCCCCGATGCCTTCCCCGGCCCTCGACACGCGGTCCTCCACCCCGCCCTCCGCACCACTCCCGCGCCCGGCGAACCGCGCCGCGCGGCTGCCGGACCTGCCCGAGGTGCGCTGGGCGGCCCTCTCCGCCGTCGCGTTCCTGTGCGCGTTCCCGCTCGATCTGGCCGGGGCGCCCGCGTGGACCTGGGGCCCGCTGTACGCGCTCTGCTACGCGGCGGGCGGCTGGGAGCCCGGCTGGGCGGGACTCCGTGCGCTGCGCGAGAGGACCCTCGACGTGGACCTGCTGATGGTGGTGGCCGCGATCGGCGCCGCGGCCGTCGGGCAGTACCTCGACGGCGGGCTCCTCGTCGTGATCTTCGCGGTGTCCGGAGCGCTGGAGGCCGTGGCGACACGGCGCACCGCGGACTCCGTGCGCGGACTCCTCGACCTGGCGCCCGCGCGGGCCGTACGGCTCACGGGTGGTGGCGGCGAGGCCGTGGACGCCGAGGAGACCGTCGACGTCACCGAACTGGCCGTCGGTGACACCGTCCTCGTGCGGCCCGGGGAGCGGCTTCCCGCGGACGGCAGCGTGCTGCACGGGGCGAGCGACGTCGACCAGGCCACCATCACGGGTGAACCGCTGCCCGTGGCCAAGGCACCGGGGGATCAGGTCTTCGCCGGCACGCTCAACGGCACCGGCGCGCTGCGCGTCCGGGTCGAGGCCGACGCCGCCGGCTCGGTCATCGCGCGGATCGTCGCCATGGTCGAGGAGGCGGGGGCGACGAAGGCACCCACGCAGCTGTTCATCGAGAAGATCGAGCAGCGCTACTCGGTCGGCGTCGTCGCCGCCACGCTCGCGCTGCTCGCCGTACCCCTCGCGCTCGGCGCGGACTTCACGGAGACGCTGCTGCGCGCCATGACCTTCATGATCGTGGCGTCGCCGTGTGCGGTCGTCCTCGCCACGATGCCCCCGCTCCTCTCCGCCATCGCCAACGCGGGTCGCCACGGTGTCCTCGTCAAGTCCGCCGTGGTCATGGAGCGGCTCGGCGAGGTGAACCGGGTCGCGCTCGACAAGACCGGCACGCTCACCGAGGGCGCGCCGCGGGTGACGGAGGTGCACGGACTCTCCCTCGCCGCGGCCGAGGCGCTCGCGCTGGCCGCCGCGGCCGAGCATCCCAGCGAGCATCCGCTCGCCCGGGCCGTGGTCGCCGCGGCCCGGGAAAGGGGCCTGGAACCCGCCCCCGCCGAGGAGTTCGCGTCCGAACCGGGCCGCGGGGTGCGCGCGGTCGTGCGCGGCCGCGAGGTCCGCGTCGGCAGCCCCGCGGCGCTGCTCAGCGGCGGGTGCCCGGCGGTCGACGAGGCCGAACGGAACGGGCACACGGCCGTCGTCGTCCTCGTCGACGGAGAACCGGCCGGCGTCCTCGCCGTCGCCGACCGGCTGCGGGCCGGCGCCCCCGAGGCCGTCGCCGCTCTCCGTCGGCTCACCGGCACCACGCCGGTGCTGCTGACCGGCGACAACGAACCGGCCGCACGGCACATCGCCGACGAGAGCGGCATCACCGAACTGCGTGCCGGACTCCTGCCCGAGGACAAGGCGGCCGCGGTGCGGGCCTGGGAACGGGCGGGCGAGCGTGTGCTCGTCGTGGGCGACGGCGTCAACGACGCGCCGGCACTGGCCGCGGCGCACTCCTCGATGGCGATGGGCCGGTCGGGGTCCGACCTCGCGCTGGAGACGGCCGACGCCGTGGTCGTCCGCGACGAACTCACCACCGTCCCCGCCGTCTTGGCGCTGTCCCGCCGCGCCCGCCGCCTCGTCGTGCAGAACCTCGTCATCGCCGGTGTCTGCATCGCGGTGCTGGTCGTCTGGGACCTCGCCGGCCGGCTCCCGCTGCCCCTGGGCGTCGCGGGCCACGAGGGCTCCACCGTCCTGGTCGGTCTCAACGGCCTTCGACTGCTACGGGAATCGGCCTGGCGCAAGGCCGCGTCACCCGGCCCGGATCGGCCCTCCCGGGGGCCGGCCCCGGGCGCCCCGGACCGGTCCGACGGCCCGGATCGGCCCTCGGGCAGCGGGTCGGCTCCGGGCGCCCCGGACGGGTCCGACGGCCCGGCGACCCCGAAGACGCCGGAACGGCCCGCCGGCCCGGCAACCCCGGACCCCCCGGCGGCGTCCTCACGGCCGTGATCGACGACTTCGGCCCCGCCCCGTACGACGACTTCGACGACGCGGACGAGGAGGTCAGGCCCGGGCCGCTCTGGCGCCATGCCGTGTGGGTGGTGGCCGTCACCGCCGCCGGTGTGGCACTCGGCTGGTGGTCCGGCCTGTTCCGCATCGGCCCCGAGGAGTACGGCCTGCCCAGTGTCGCCCCCGGCCGTCTGCTGCCCTACCTGGCCGCCTGGACCGCGATCGGTCTGGTGGCGGCCTCCGTGCTGCGGGCCGCGGCCGCCCGCGTGCCCGTCCACGCACCGGAGACGATCGCCGTCGGCGTCGTCTGGCTGGGGACCCGGCTGTCGCTCGGCTGGCGTCCCGAGTGGCTGCCACTTGCCCTGATGGCGGCGATCGCCCTGTCGGCGGCAACGGGATGGAGCCTCATGGCGCTGCGCCCCGGTTCCCGCGTGAAGACCCACCGGGCCCGGAACGCGATGCCGACGGGCCAGGGGCCGTCTCGCCGACGCGAGGCAGGGCCCGACGCGGGCAACCGGCACGCGGAGTGAGCCCACTCCGGTGGGCGGAGCCACCTCAGGTCGACGTCGGCGGGTGCGGCTCGCCTGCAGCCCGACGGTATTCGGCGTTGATCCGCAGGGCCTCCTCGAGCTGGTCCTCGAGGATGATGATGCGGCAGGCGGCCTCGATGGGGGTCCCCTGGTCGACGAGTTCCCGGGCGCGAGCCGCGATGCGCAGCTGGTATCGGGAATAGCGCCGGTGACCGCCCTCGGAGCGCAGGGGGGTGATCAGCCGTGCCTCGCCGATGGCGCGGAGGAAGCCGGGGGTGGTGCCGAGCATCTCCGCCGCCCGCCCCATCGTGTAGGCGGGATAGTCGTCGTCCTCGAGACGGCCGACCGAGTCGTCCGCTGTCATCTCACCTCTCCGGGGAACACGTGGAGGAGCCCGGCGCCGAACCGCACCTCCGGGCCCACGGCGCCGAACCGCACCACCGACGACCCTAGTACCACCGCGGACCACGACGCCGGTACGGGCGCCGGGCACGGCCGTATCCGGCCGCGGCACCGGCGGCACCGGCGCCGTGCCGCGGCACCGGCGCATCGTGGGCAGGCACGGGCCGGTTCCCCCCGGCAGCGGGCCCGCGGCGGCCCGTGCCGTGCCGTTGCGTCTGCATCGAGGACGTCGGCAACAGGGGAGCGGGCAGACCCGGCTGCTCCGGCCACCGAGCCGCCGCGGCGGTGGGAGAGCGGCGGGCGCACCACGGGACCCGGCCGAACACGCTCCGGTCGGGCCGACTTCCCGTCGTACGGCTCGCGCCGGCCCGGCGGTCAGGCCGCGGGGCCGCCGAGCAGGTCGGACACCTGTGGGAAAAGCCCGACGAGGTCGGCGGGGGCGGCCGACGGGCCGGGCCGGCAGACGAATCCGAGCAGGGTGAGGGCCCGGATGACTTCGCCCGGAGTGAAGTCACGGCGGTCCTGACGGGTGATGACCGCACCCGCCTGCATGACGGGGTACCGGCGGCGCCCGATGACCACGGACACTCCGGTGACGGGTTCGGGGCGCACCCCCTTCATCTTTTCCAGTACGACGCCCTTCGTCAGTTCGAACGGGAAGCGGGCGATGACACAGCGCATGTGGCCTCACAGGGGGAGGGGAGCAGCGGGTGGCGCGGAGAGGTGGAGTGGCGAGGGCGGCGCTTCAGTGCAGCGGGACCGCGGAGGTGCCCGGCTCGCCGGGCGTGTGCGGCGCTGCGAACAGAACGGTGCGGTGCGCCTGCTCGGCCGACGGGGCCACGGCCGGGGAGAACGCTCCGTGGTCGCCGAGGACGTCGCCCAGGCGCACCCGATCGGTGTACGCGGCGCTGCCGCGGACGGTGGCGAGCTGCGCCGAGGTGATGAGGGTGGTGCACCGGCCGTCGTCGTCGCAGAGGAGCAGGTGGCCGACGCGAGCGCTGGCCATGACCGAGAGGGCCACCTCGACCGTCATCCCGCCCCAGACCTGCGGTGCGGCCTCGTCCGCCGCCCCGGCCACTGCCAGGCTCGCCGATGTGGTCCCCGTGGGGCGGGCCTGCGCGTGAATCGGTGTCACAAATGCCTCCTGCAGTGATGGGGGAACAACGGCCTTGCGAACGATGGGCCTACGCGGCCGCGTCGGCGGTGGACCGCCGACGGGTGGTACGGCGCGTCGCGCGCATGGGCCGGTTGCGCCGGCCGCGGGAGGCGGTGTCGCGCTCGGGGCGCTCGGACGCCGGGGCGGTGATCACGACGGGGGTGCCCGAGGGAGCCTGCGCGCCGGTGATGCGGTGCAGTTCGGCCTCGCCGGAGCGGACTTCCGTGATGCGCGGGCTGATGCCCGCATGCGACATGAGGCGCAGCATGCCACCGCGCTGGTTCGGCGTGACGAGGGTGACGACGCTGCCGGACCGCCCCGCACGGGCGGTACGGCCACCGCGGTGCAGGTAGTCCTTGGGGTCGGTCGGCGGGTCGACGTTGACGACGAGATCGAGGTCGTCGACGTGGATGCCGCGAGCGGCGACATTCGTGGCGACCAGGACGGTGACGTGCCCGGTCCTGAAACGCGCCAGTGTACGGGTCCGCTGGGGCTGCGACTTGCCGCCGTGCAGCGCGGCGGCCCGTACGCCACTGCCCAGCAGGTCCCGGGTGAGCCGGTCGACGGCGTGCTTGGTGTCCAGGAACATGATCACACGGCCGTCCCGCGCGGCGATCTCCGTGGTGGCGGCGTGCTTGTCGGTGCCGCGGACCTGGAGTACGTGGTGTTCCATCGTGGTGACCGCGCCGGCCGAGGGGTCCACCGAGTGCACGACGGGGTCGTTCAGATAGCGGCGGACGAGCAGGTCGACGTTGCGGTCCAGGGTGGCCGAGAACAGCATCCGTTGCCCCCCGGGACGCACCTGGTCGAGCAGCGCGGTGACCTGGGGCAGGAAACCCATGTCCGCCATCTGGTCGGCCTCGTCCAGCACGGTGACGGCCACCTGGTCCAGCCGGCAGTCGCCGCGGTCGATGAGGTCCTTCAGCCTGCCCGGCGTCGCGACGACGACCTCGGCACCGCTTCGCAGCGCGCGTGCCTGCCTGCCGATCGACACACCGCCCACGACCGTGGTCAGCCGTAGGCTCAGCGACCGTGCGTACGGCGCGAGCGCGTCGGTCACCTGCTGCGCCAACTCGCGAGTGGGGACGAGGACCAGGGCGAGCGGCTGCAGGGGCTCGGCGCGCCGGCCGGCGGTACGGGCCAGCAGCGCGAGCCCGAAGGCGAGTGTCTTGCCTGAGCCCGTGCGACCGCGGCCCAGGGCGTCTCGCCCGGCGAGGGTGTTCGGCAGGGTCGCGCCCTGGATCGGGAACGGTACGGTCACGCCCTCCGCCACGAGCGCCGCGAGCAGCTGCCTGGGCATCTCGAGATCGGCGAACGACTCGGCGGCGGGCAGCGCAGGGGTGATCGTCCGGGGGAGTGCGAACTCGCCCTGGGCCGCGGCGGGACGGCGGGTGTGTCCGCCCGAGCGGCGCGGCGCGCCGGTGCGGCTGCCGCCGGCGGAGCCGGGAGTGCGGTCACGCTTGCGGGAGGAGCGGTGGTCGGTTCGTGAAAGTGGGGTCATACGGAGCCTTTCGATGCGGCGCACGGCAGGAAATTCCCGGAGCGGATGAACGGCACGTGGAATCACCGGAACGGACCGAACGCAAGCGAATGCGGAATGGGCTGGGCCTGCGGAAATTCGCGCAGGAGTACCGGCGCCCGAACGGATGACGAGATGGTGAATCGTGACGGTCCGGGACGTCGACTTCCGCCCGGCAGTCCCGAGGGGCGTCCGCGGCGGAAGGTGCACGCGGCGCTGAAATGTGACCCGCGGGGCGGCAACCGTCAGGTGGAATGCGTGCAGCTGGGGCCCGCACCCCGGAGGATGCGGGCCCCAGCTACGTCGTACGCGTCAGTCTCAGGCGGGAACGATGTTCTCTGCCGTCGGGCCCTTCTGACCCTGCGCGATGTCGAAGCTGACCTTCTGGCCTTCGAGCAGCTCACGGAATCCCTGAGCGGCGATGTTCGAGTAGTGGGCGAACACGTCGGCGCCGCCGCCGTCCTGCTCGATGAAGCCGAAGCCCTTTTCAGCGTTGAACCACTTCACGGTTCCAGTAGCCATGTCGATCTCCTTTGGGGGACACCGGGATCCGCACCGTGCGGACACCCTGTCGCCGCGATGATTAACCCGCCGGAAATGACCGGAAATGCAAAGGCGCTTCCAGCGGCAAAGAGCCGGCCGAAGCGCACTTGAAGTCTGGGAACCACAACTGCAGCTGATATCGACAGTAGCACGTCGGGGCGTCCGGTGCGGGCGGCCGAAATGTGCGGCCCGCTGTGCGGGGAGAAAATCTGGCCGCGCGGCTTCTCACATTCTCACTTCACGGGAACAGATATTTCTCGGCGGGTGACGATTCCCGGGGGAGCGGGTCCGTGACGCATACCGGGGTGTCCGCGACGGCCTCTTCCGCCGCGCGCGCACTCGGCCCGCTCCACCGCGCACGCCCGCCCCGGCCCTGCACGCGGGCCCATCCGTCCAGGCGCCCACCACCCGGTACGCCTCCGCCCCCCTCCCCGCCCGTCCCGACGCCCGCCGGCTATCGAGGCGCCGGGGGAAGCCTCTCCAGCTCCCCCAGCGCCTCCGTGAGCCAGCCGATCCAGAACCGCTCCAGCTCGATGCCGCCGCGCAGCACCACGTGCCTGAGCCGGTCCTCGGCCGCGTCCCGCTCCGGCGGGAAGTGGCGCTTCTCGATGTCCTCGTACTCCGTCAGCTGCCGCCGGTGGAGGCCGAGATGGCGGCGCAGCTCCGTCTCCAGCCCCTCCGTGCCCACGACCGCGGCCGCGCGCAACCGCAGCAGCAGGGCGTCCCGGATGGGCTTGGGGTCCTCAGCCCTGCCCACCCAGTCGGCCAGTTCCGCACGGCCGGCGGGGAGCACCTCGTACTCCTTGCGCCTGCCCCTGGCCGGCTGGGCAGGGTGCAGGGCCCGGATCAGCCCAGCCTCCTCCAGCTTCCCCAGCTCCCGGTAGATCTGCTGGTGCGTCGCCGACCAGAAGTAGCCGATGGACCGGTCGAACCGTCGGGTCAGCTCCAGCCCCGAGGACGGCTTTTCGAGCAGGGCGGTGAGGATCGCGTGCGGGAGTGACATGACCGGCATCCTAAGGAGGGGCCGTCAGAGCGCCGCCGCCAGCCGGGTGCCCTGGTCGATGGCGCGCTTGGCGTCCAGCTCGGCGGCCACGTCGGCGCCGCCGATGAGGTGCACGGTGCGGCCCGCCGCGGTCAGCTCCTCGTACAGGTCGCGCCTCGGTTCCTGGCCGGTGCACAGCACCACCGTGTCCACGGGGATCGTCCGCGCCGTGCCGTCGACCGTGATGTGCAGGCCCTCGTCGTCGATCCGGTCGTACGCCGCCCCGGCGACCATCGTGACGCCGCGGTGCTTGAGCTCCGTGCGGTGGATCCAGCCCGTCGTCTTGCCGAGGCCCGCGCCGACCTTGGAGGTCTTGCGCTGGAGGAGATGCACCGTGCGCGGGGGCCGCGGCCGCTCCGGGGCCCGCAGCCCGCCCCGCTCGGCGTACCCGGTGTCCACGCCCCACTGCCGGAAGTACGTCTCCGGGTCGAGGCTCGCGCCCTCGCCGCCGTCGGTGAGGAACTCCGCGACGTCGAAGCCGATCCCGCCGGCGCCGACGACGGCCACGCGCTCACCGACCTCGGCGCCGTCGCGGAGCACGTCGAGGTAGCTGACGACGCTGGGGTGGTCGACGCCGTCGATCACGGGCGTACGGGGCGTGACGCCGGTCGCGACCACGATCTCGTCGTAGCCGGTCAGCAGGTCCGGCGTGACGAAGGTCCCGAGCCGGACCTCGACTCCGCGCAGCTCCAGCTGGGTGCGGAAGTAGCGCAGCGTCTCCTCGAACTCCTCCTTGCCGGGAACGCGCTTGGCGATGTTCAGCTGGCCGCCGATCTCGTCGGCGGCGTCGAAGAGCGTGACGTCGTGGCCGCGTTCGGCCGCCGATACCGAGAACGCCAGGCCCGCCGGGCCGGCGCCGACGACCGCCAGGCGCTTGCGCAGCCGGGTGGGGGAGAGGACCAGTTCGGTCTCGTGGCAGGCCCGCGGGTTGACCAGACAGGAGGTGATCCGCCCGCTGAAGGTGTGGTCCAGGCAGGCCTGGTTGCAGCCGATGCAGGTGTTGATCGTCTCGGCGCGGCCGGCCCGGGCCTTGGCGACGAACTCCGGGTCGGCCAGGAAGGGCCGTGCCATGGAGACCATGTCCGCGCGGCCCTCGGCGAGCAGCTGCTCCGCGACCTCGGGCGTGTTGATCCGGTTGCTGGTGACGAGGGGCACGGACACCGCTCCCATGAGCTTCTGGGTCACCCAGGTGTACGCGCCGCGTGGCACCGAGGTCGCGATGGTCGGGATCCGGGCCTCGTGCCACCCGATGCCGGTGTTGATGATGGTCGCGCCGGCCGCCTCGATCTCCTTGGCGAGCGCGACGACCTCGTCGAGCGAGGATCCGCCGGGCACGAGGTCGAGCATCGACAGCCGGTAGACGATGATGAAGTCGTCGCCGACCCGCTCGCGCGTGCGGCGGACGATCTCACGGGGGAAGCGGGTGCGGTTCTCGTACGAGCCGCCCCAGCGGTCGTCCCGGTGGTTGGTGGCGCTCGCGATGAACTCGTTGATGAGGTAGCCCTCGGAGCCCATGATCTCGACGCCGTCGTACCCCGCCGACTTCGCCAGCGCGGCCGCGCGGACGTAGTCCTCGACGGTCCGCTCGACCTCCTCGTCGGTGAGGGCGTGGGGGACGAACGGGCTGATGGGGGCCTGCAGCGCGCTCGGCGCGACGAGCTGCGGGTGGTACGCGTACCGGCCGAAGTGCAGGATCTGCATGGCGATCCGGCCGCCCGCCGCGTGGACCGCGTCCGTGACCGTGCGGTGCTGCGCGGCTTCCTCCTCGGTGGTGAGCCTGGCGCCGCCGTCGTACGGGCGCCCCGCGTCGTTCGGGGAGATGCCGCCGGTCACGATCAGCCCGACACCGCCGCGGGCACGTTCGGCGTAGAAGGCGGCCATGCGCTCGAAGCCGTTCTCCGCCTCCTCCAGGCCGATGTGCATCGAGCCCATCAGCACCCGGTTGGGGAGCGTGGTGAACCCGAGGTCGAGCGGGCTGAGCAGATGCGGGTACGGGGTGGGGGTCATCGGGGCGCCTCCTCGCGCGATCAGCGTCGCCCCCTTTTGTAGACGCCGGACCCCCCGTTGTGCAACAAGTTGCATAACGGGGGGTGGGTGAGATGCGCTACGCCGGTACGGCCCAGCGGTCCAGTTCCTCCGGCGTCCGCGGACCCGGACTGCCCGCTTCCAGCAACCCGTGCGCCCGCAGCACCTCCGCCGCCGCCATCGCCCACGGCCTGCGCAGCCGGGCCGCGTCCAGCAGCCGGCGGTCCCCCAGGAGCTCCGCGACGGGCCCGGTCCGCAGCCCGGCCGGCGAGAGCACCGCGGCGTCGTCCGCCCAGCGCAGCGCCAGATCCACGTCGTGCGTGGCCATCACCACGGTCGTACCGCTCTCCCGGAGCCGCTCCAGCACCGCCAGCAGGCGCTCCTGCCCGTGCGGGTCGAGTCCCGCCGTCGGCTCGTCCAGGATCAGCACGCGCGGCCGCATGGCCACCGCGCCCGCGATCGCGGCCCGCTTGCGCTGCCCGTACGACAGCAGATGCGTCGGCCGGTCCTCCAGCGCGGTGATGTCCAGGGCGTCGAGCGCCTCGGCGACCCGGGCCCGTACCTCCGGCTCCGGCAGCCCCAGGTTCATCGGCCCGAACGACACGTCCTGGGCCACGGACGCCGCGAACAGCTGGTCGTCCGGATCCTGCACGACCAGTTGCACGGTCGTCCGCAGCCGGGTAAGCCCCCCGCGGTCGTACGTCACCGGCTCGCCGTCCAGCAGCAGGCGGCCCTCGCCGCACCGCAGGCCGCCGCTGAGCAGCCGCATCAGGGTCGTCTTGCCGCTCCCGTTGCGGCCCAGCAGCGCCAGGGAGCGGCCTCCGGCCACGGCGAAGTCGACACCGCGCAGCACCGGCGGGCCGTCCGGGTACGAGAATCCCGCGCCGGCCAGTTCCACCACGGGCGTCACGCTCTCGCGCGCGCTCGAGTCCACGGACGTGCTCACAGTACGGACCTTTCCAGTACGAGGTTGAGGGCGACGATCCCCGTGAGCAGCCCGGCGGTGGCCGTCAGGAAGCGCACGGACACCGTCGCGGGCGGCAGCAGGACCCGTAGCGCCCCGTCGTAGCCCCGCCCGGCGAGGCCCGTCTGCAGCCGCTCGGCCCGGTCGAAGGCGCGGACGAAGGCGGTCGCGGCGAGCCCCGCCAGGGACCGCCATGCGGCAGCCCGGGTGGTGTGCCCGAGCCTGGCCGCCTGCGCCTGACGGATCCGGTGCACCGCATCGAGCAGCAGGAAGCTGATCCGGTACATCACGAGGGCGACGTCCACGACTGGCCCCGGGACCCCGGCCCGGACCAGCCGGGGAAGCACGTCCGACACCGGCGTGGTGAACGCGAACAGCAGCACCCCGAGCGAGGCGGCGGACGTCCGCAGCAGCAGCCGGAGCGCGTGCAGCGGGCCGTCGGGCGCGAGCGCCACGAAGCCGTCCGGGCCGCCCACGGCGAGCAGCAGGGGAATCGCGCCCGTGACGCAGAACCCCAGCGGAATGCGCCAGGCCCGCCACAACTGCCGCGGGGCCACGCCCGCGGGGCCGAGCAGCACGGCCACGGCCGCCGCGGCGACCAGCACGGCACCGGGCCACGGCGGCAGCGAGACGGCGCAGACCGTCAGCCCGAACCCGAGTGCCGCCTTCTCGCACGGATGACGGCGGCGCCAGCGACTGCTGTGCGCCGCCGCATCGATCGGCAACATCGGCGCCTACGCGCCCGAGGCGACGGAATCGCCCGTCCCGGCAGACCCCGCGGACCCGGAGGCCGGTGTCTCCGCCGCGGCAGCCGCCCGCGCCTCACCCTGGCGGCGGCCCTTGCGCAGCCCGAAGTAGTACGCGAGGACACCGGCACCCAGGGCCGCCTGGACGGCGAACAGCGCCGACTCGACGTCGCCGGACGGCGGCTCGTACAGCGGCGCGAACCAGGGTTCGTAGTCCGGCGCGATCTCCGTGATGGCGGTCTCGGCCTGTGCGTCGGCGCCCGTGAAGGGTTCCTCCTTGTGGTCGCCGAGGCCCAGGGCGAGCGGCAGGACCGCCAGCGCCGCCACGATCGCCAGCAGCAGCGTGTTGATCTTCGCGTCACGGCTCATCGGACCGCGGCCTCCTTCGTCGTCCCGCCCTGGAGGAGCACTCCGAGCCGGGTCAGCTCACCCTTGCTGGACTGCACGAGCAGCCGCATCACCAGCACGGTGAGCAGGCCCTCGCTGACGGCCAGCGGGATCTGGGTGACGGCGAAGATGCCGCCGAACTTGGCCAGCGCACCCGCGATGCCGCTGCCCGGGTCGGGGAACGCCAGCGCCAGCTGCACGCTGGTGACGCAGTACGTGGACAGGTCCGCCACGAACGCTCCGAAGAACACGCTCACCATCAGCGGAACCCCGGACCGCCGGAGCAGCGCGTACACCCCGAATCCGGCCCACGGCCCGACGATCGCCATCGAGAAGACGTTCGCGCCGAGCGTGGTCAGTCCGCCATGGGCCAGCAGCAGTGCCTGGAAGAGCAGGGTGATCGTGCCGAGGACCGCCATGATCGGCGGCCGGAACAGGATCGCGCCCAGACCGGTGCCGGTCGGGTGCGAGCAACTGCCGGTCACGGAAGGGATCTTGAGCGCCGACAGGACGAACGTGAAGGCACCGGACGCGCCGAGCAGCAGTGTCGACTCGGGGTTCGCCTTGACCTCACGGGTGAGCGCCCGTACGCCGTGGATCACGAAGGGTGCGGACGCGACGCCCCAGGCGGCCGCGTGCACAGGGGGCAGATACCCCTCGGCTATATGCATGGTTGGGAGACCCTCTCCAGCACCTCGTGGATGGACAACGCGCCCTGGCCGGTCTCCTGGCTGACGGGTCCTGCCGCCCGGGCTCCGCCTTCCCGGACACCGCGGTCTCCCGTGGTGGTCCAGTGGCTTCCTTGCGGAGAGAGCCGGACTTCCCGATCACAGTGGCGAGGGCCGCACCGGTACTCCACCGGTTTCCCGTTCACCAAGGCCCTGCGACATTAGTGCGTTGACCAGGTGCATCACAAGCCGCGCACGGATGCGTACCGTCACACCTTCCGGTATCCGTACGCCTCCGCCGCCGCCGCCTCCACCGCGTCCAGATCCGCGCCGGCCGCCGCGGTGACCACCGCGGCGACGGCTCCCTCGACGAACGGCGCGTCCACGAGCCTGGTCCCCTCCGGGAGTTCGTCGCCCTCGGCCAGCAGCGTCTTCACCGTCAGCACCGCGCTGCCGATGTCGACCAGCACGGCCACCCCGGCGCCCCGGTCCACCTCGTGCGCGGCGCGGGCCGTCAGCTCCGCACTGGTGCCGAGGTCTCCGTCGGCGGTCCCGCCCGCCGCGGCGACCGGCACGGCGTCGCCCGCGCCCGCGAGCCCGCGGGCGAGATCGGCGACCGACGCGGCGACCTGCGCACTGTGCGAGACGAGGACGATCCCGACCATCGTCATCGTGCGGCCTCCTCGAGGGTGCCGATCAGCAGGGCGGAGGACGTCGCCCCCGGGTCCTGGTGCCCGATGCTGCGCTCGCCCAGATAACTCGCCCGGCCCTTGCGGGCCAGCATCGGCACGGTCGCGGCCGCACCCTCGTCGGCGGCCTCCCGCGCTGCCGCGAAGGACTCGTCCAGCGCCGTGGCCGCGGGCTCCAGCGCGTCCAGCATCGTCTTGTCCCCGGCCTTCGCGCCGCCGAGTTGGGCCACCGCGGCGATCCCCGCGCGCAGCGCCTCTGCGAGCTGGGCCCGCGACACCTCGGGCTCGTCGCCGAGCGCCTTGCCCGCACGCCGCAGCAGCGTCCCGTACAGCGGCCCCGACGCGCCGCCGACCGTCGAGATCAACTGCCGTCCGGTCAGCATCAGTACGGCACCCGGGGTGGCCGGCGCGTCCTTCTCCAGCGCCGCCTTCACCGCCGTGAAGCCCCTCTGCAGATTGGTCCCGTGGTCGGCGTCCCCGATCGCGGCGTCGAGCTCGGTGAGCCGGCCTGCCTCGCGGTCCACGGCCTCGGCGAGGGCGTTCATCCAGCGGAGGAAGAAATCCGCGTCGAGCACAGCGTCTCCTTGTCGTGGCACGTCGGCTTCCCGGCGCGCGTCGTCGCGGCCCGCGGACGCGGCGCCGTCGTCGGCCGGGCCGGGCATGGCTCAGCGGCCCCAGCGCAGCGCGGGCGTCTCCACCGGGGCGTCCCACAGCCGCAGGATGTCCTCGTCCGCCTCGCACAGCGTCACCGAGCAGCCCGCCATGTCGAGCGAGGTGACGTAGTTCCCGACCAGGGTCCTGGCCACCGGCACTCCGCGCTCGGCCAGCACCCGGTGGACCTCCGCGTTGAACCCGTACAGCTCCAGCAGCGGTGTCGCGCCCATGCCGTTGACCAGCGCCAGTACCGGACTCGACGGCTGGAGGTCCTCGAGGACCGCGTGCACGGCGAAGTCCGCGATCTCCCGCGAGGTCATCATGGGCCGTCGCTCCCGCCCGGGCTCGCCGTGGATGCCGATCCCCAACTCCAGCTCTCCCGAGGGCAGATCGAACGTCGGACTGCCCTTGGCGGGGGTCGTGACGGCGCTGAGCGCCACACCGAAACTGCGCGACCGCTCGTTGACGAGGCGGGCAACGGCCTCGACCCGTTCCAGCGGCGCACCCTCCTCCGCCGCGGCGCCCGCGATCTTCTCCACGAACAGCGTCGCGCCCGTACCGCGCCGGCCCGCCGTGTAGAGACTGTCCTGGACGGCCACGTCGTCGTTGACCAGCACCTTGGCCACCTGGACGCCCTCGTCCTCGGCGAGTTCCTGCGCCATGTCGAAGTTCAGCACGTCGCCGGTGTAGTTCTTCACCACGAAGAGCACACCCGCCCCGCTGTCCACCGCCGCCGCGGCCCGGGCCATCTGGTCCGGCACCGGGGAGGTGAAGACCTCGCCGGGGCACGCCGCCGAGAGCATCCCGAACCCCACGAAGCCGCCGTGCAGGGGCTCGTGCCCCGAACCGCCGCCGGACACCAGGCCCACCTTGCCCGCGACCGGGGCGTCCCCCCGCACCACGACCCTGTTCTCCACGTCGACGTTCAGTCCGGGGTACGCAGCGGCCAGGCCGCGCAGCCCGTCCGCGACGACCGTCTCGGGGACATTGATGAGCATCCGCATGGGAACCTCCTGATGAGACTGGCGACGATCACTCCGGACGGTGTCCTCTCAGGCGGGGCCGTGGCGGTACGGGCCCGCACACCCTCTGCCAGTATCGGCGCAAACGGCCCGCGCGGCACCGCGCTCCCGCGAACCCGTCGGCACGGTCCACGGGCGCGGCCGGAGGTTCCCCGACGGCGGCCGCCCGGCAGGCGGTCAGTAGCGCAGGGCGCTCGCGATCCCGCCCATCCCCGCGAGGGTGCCGTCCGGGACGAACCGCACCTGCGCCCCCGTGTCCAGGGACTTCTCGACGATCTCGTCCACGATGTCGACCAGCGCGTCCAGGTCGCCGGGCTCGGCGGGCAGGAGGTGCGCGCCGGTGTCCCGCACGGTCTCCCGGTAGTTCTCCTCCACGGCGAGCAGCGCGACCCGGCCCGTCTCCACGTTCTGGCGGATCTCGTCGACCCCGGCGGCGAACGCGCGCCTGCCCTTGGCCCGGTCCAGCTCCTCGAGGACGCCGGACACCTCCTGCTCGGCACGGGCCTCGACGAACGGGCGCACCGCCTGCCAGACCGCGTCGGCCGAGCGGCCCGCCACCCCGCCGCGGGGGGCGTGGACGGCCTGGCCCTTGGCGGCCGTGCCGACGTCGTCGAGCAGGGCGAGCGCCGCCGGCTCGCCCGTCACGTACAGCGGCCGCGGGTCGGCCTTCAGCACCGAGGCCAGCGCCGTGTCGGCCTCCCGCAGGAAGTGCCGGGTGTCCTCGTCCCGGAAGGTGCTGGGCACGTCGCCGATCCGCTCCTGGCGCTCGGCGTCGAAGTTCTCCTCGGGCCGGGACATCGGGAACGGGCCGGTGCGCTCCTCGGCGAGGCGGTCGGCGGTCCCGCTCCAGAGGGAGGCCCGGTCCGAGGCGACCGCCAGGACCCAGAAGGGGCGCTCCGCGGCCTGCGCCGAGACGAGATTGCGGGTCAGGTACGTGTCCGACAGCACCACGCGCTCGGGCACGGGACGGCCCAGCGTCCACACCTCGTGCTCGCCTGCCGCCGCGAAGACCACCAGCCCGTCCTCCGCGTGCACCAGGTCGATCTCGGCCAGCGCCCGGTCGAGCTGTTCGGACACGTCGATCCGGGTGTCACGGGGGACGGCGGGATCGGCCTTGAGCTGCTCCTTGGCCTCGGCCATCAGATTGCGCAGCCGGACCGGGTCCTGCGCGTTGTCCGGTTCGCGGCGGTGCGTGGGCATCAGCACCGACACCGCGGGGTAGGGGCGCTGCCGGCGGAGCCGGACCAGGTCGTCGGAGCTGAGAGCTGGGTGCATCAAGACCACCCTTTCCGAGCACGTGTGCACTGGAGGGCCGGCTGTCCGCACCGGAGTGCGACGAGCTGAAACCGACTCTATGCACCATAAGTCGGATTGCCTGCGCGGGCACCAGGACCGGTGCGGGCACCGCGGCCCGCGCCCCGGCGCCCCGCCTCACACCATGCCCACGAGCCGGTCGGCGACCGTCCTCGCCTGCGGGCCCATGAGGATCGTGAAGTGGTTGCAGTCCGGAACCGCTTCCGCCGTCAGCCGGGGCGCCCGGGCCGTCCAGTGCGCGACCAGCGCGTCGGACAGCACGCCCGGCGCCGCCCCCGTCAGCCCCCGGGGCGCGTGCAGCAGCCTGGCGGGCACGGCGAGCCCCACCAGATCCTCACCGAAGGCCGGGCCCGAGGTGATCAGCTCACGGCCGTCCCGGCGGACCGGACCCTCCCGGGCGCTGGAGCGGCGGGCGCCGGCGGGGCCCGTGATGCCGTCACGCACGTACGCCTCGATGTCGGCGTTCCACTCCGGACCGAGGGCGGGATGGGCGCGGAACACGTCCACGTACGCCTCGTCGTTCTCGAACGTCCGGGTCAGCCTGGCCAGGATCGGTCCCATCGACGCGTCGAGCAGGGCGTCGGGATCGGTGCCCTCCGCCAGCGGCAGCGGCAGACCGCCGTCGATCAGCAGCAGCCGGTCGAAGAGCTCCGGGCGCCGCGCCGCGGCCCGCAGCGCCGCACACGCCCCCATCGACTGGCCCGTGACCGCGACCGGCGCGCCGCCGCCCCAGCGTTCGGCCGCCGCGCAGAGATCGGCGGCATGGGCGTCGAAGCCGTACGGGCCCGGGATGTCCGCGCTGCCGCCCCGGCCCCGGAGGTCGAGGGCGAACAGCGACCACTCGGAGGGCAGATGGCGGGCCGGCGCGCGGAACGACATCCCGGACGCGGTGATGCCGTGCGCCGCGACCGCCGTGCGCGGCCCTGAGCCGAACCGCAGGACGCGCAGCTTCCCGCCGTCGACGGGGAGTTCGAGCTCGACGGGGTCGCGGTCGACCGTCTGTCCGGTGGCTTCATCCGTCACCGGGCCATTCTCCACGCCCCCGTCCGTCCGGTGCCCGGAGCCACCGGATCAACAACCGTTTCCCGCCGCCCCATTGACTTCAGCGGCAGGACATTGGTTCAGTGGCTCATCCACTGAGCCACTGGGGAGGAACGGCGTGGAGGCACTGCCCCGCGAGACGATCGTCGACGTCCTGGAGGGCCGGCTGCGGGAGGACATCCTCACCGGCCTCCATCCGGCGGGCAGTTATCTGCCGCCGGAACGCAGACTGGCCGACGGGTACGGCGTCACCCGCACGACCCTCAAGCACGCCTTCGGCCGTCTCGTCCAGGCCGGACTGCTGGAGACCCGGCACGGAGTGGGCACCCGGGTCCGTGACTTCGCCCGGTTCGGCGGAGCGGACCTGCTGCCGATGCTCGTGCGCCACGACGCGGCCTGGATCCGCGAGATCTTCGAAGTGCGGCGCAGCATCGGTGCGTTGATCGCCGAGCGGGCCGCCGTACGGGCCACCACCGAGCAACGGGCCGAACTGACCACGCTGCTGGCGGCCGTACGCGCCGCCGAGAGCGGCGACGCCGTGCAACTCGCGGACATCGAGGTGCACCGGGCGCTCGCCCGCGCCACCGGCAACCGTGTCTACGGCCTGCTCACCAACACGCTCTTCAACGCCTATCTGCCCGTACGCGCCGCGCTCGTCGGCCCGTTCACCGACGCGGCGGCCGCGCACGCGCGGCTGGAACCCGTGGTGGCCGCGGTGGGCGCCGGTGACGCGGGCGCCGCACGCCGGGCGGCGGAGGCCTATCTGACCGAAACCGAGCGGATCATGCTGGAGGGCCTCCGATGAGCACGCGCAGGAGCGGCACGGGCACGGGCAAGGACAGGGGCACGGGCCAGGAAACGAGCACGGGCCTGGACAAGGGCACGGCGGTGGGTGCCGGCAGGACGGGGGACGGCAGGGGCGTGGTGGTGAGCGGCGGTACGACGGGCGACGCGGGCATGAGGGCCGGCGCTGACGCGACGGTGGGCGCCGGCGCGCCGCGCGCTGCCGCCGGCCCGGCGGTGGGTGCCGGTGCCCCGGGGGGTTCGGACACGCGGGCGGCGGTGGACGCAGGTACGGGCGCGGTGGGGGGTGATGACATGGCGCGTGCCGCGGGATCGGACGCGGTGGCGGGCGTCCGGACGCCGCGCGGTGAGGTCGAGGGCGCGAGCGCCGTCGCGGATTCGACCGGGGCGGCGAACACCACGGCGGCGGTCACGCCGCCGCCCACCGCCCGGAGCGTGCCCGGCGGCGGCCGGCGCGGCACCGTGTTCGGCGAGACCATGCTCGGCACCGTCCGGTTCGACGGTGAGGACCGCACCCGCCGGGTCCGCCTCGACCTCCGGGTGACCGCGGACCGCGTCATGCGTCCGCTCGGTACGACCGCGGCCCGGGCCGGCGGCCGGATACGCATCGCCGGATGGGCCGACGACGCGCACGCCGAGGGCGAGTTGGAGATCTCGCCGCTCGCCCGCCGCCGCATCCGCTACCGGATCTCGTTCACCGCCGACGGCCGCCGGTTCACGCTCGACGGCTGGAAGTCCGTCACCCCGCGGCGACCGGTCGCCTCCATGACGGTCCTGCCCTTCACCCTGTACGAGGACGGCGCCCCGGCCGGCCGGGGCACCCTGCGCTTCCCGCTGACCACGGGGCTTCTGCCCTTCCTCGCGAGCTTCCGCTTCCCCCGCGCCGCCGGGAGCCCCGAGACGCTGATGACGCCCCGCTGGAAGGGCGAGCCGGGACGCACCGAGGTCTGGTACACGACGCTGACGGACCCGGCGACCGGCACCGGACTGTGGCTCCACCACGAACTCACCGCGCCCGCCGACGGAACCGAACCGTACGCCCACGGCTGGGCCGCGGTGTTCCCCAAGGACGGGCCGGTGCGCCACGCCCGCTTCGGCCCCGCCGCGTGGACGCCCGCGGTGAACGGTTTCACTGCCGAGGGCGTCGAGGCCGTCCCCGGCCGGCTGACCGGTTCGGCCGGCGCGCTGCGCTGGGACCTCGCCGAACGGGCCGCGGACGCGCCGCTGTTCACCTTCCCCCGATGGTCCTGGCGCCGGCCGCTGCTCCCCGCCGCCCAGATCCTCCCGGCCGCCCGGGCCTCGTACGACGGGACGTTCTCGTACGACGACACCTCCCTCACGCCCACCGCCGCACCCGGCGCCTCCGCCCGCATCTACGGGCACGGCAACGCCCGCCGCTGGGCCTGGCTGCACGCGGACCTGGGCGGCGGCGACGTACTGGAGATCGTCGCGGCGGTCTCCATGCGGCCGGGGCTGCGCCGACTTCCGCCGCTCGTCTTCCTGCGCCTGCGCCGGGGCGCGCGCACCTGGCCCCGGCGTGCGGAGCGCTCGGCCGTCGGCTGGGCCGGACTCGGGCGCTTCCGCGCCGCCGTCGGCCTGCCCGTCTGGACCGTCAGCGGGCGCGCGGGGCTGCGCAGGATCAGGGTCGAGGTCACCCAGCCCGAGGACCGCACCCTCGCGCTCGACTACACCGATCCCGACGGCTCTCCCGCCGTGTGCCGCAACAGCGAACGCGCGGACGCCCACGTCCTGCTGGAGCGCTGGTGGTTCGGGGGCTGGCGCACCGAGGCCGAGTGGACCCTGGACGGCACCGCTCACGCGGAGGTGGGGAGCCGATGAACCTCACCGGCTTCGTCGCCTCCCTCATCGCCGACGACGGCACCGCCGGGTGGCCGGCCCGGGTGCCCGCACGGCTGGACGCCGTGCTCGACTCGATGCCGCTGCCCGCGCGTGCCGGGGTACGGGCCGCCGCCCGGGCCCTCGACGCCTACGCCGCCGTCCGCACCGGCCGCGGTCTCGCCGCCCTCACGACCGTCGAACGGGAGTCCGTCCTGGCCTCCCTCGCCGCGCGCCCCGCGCTGCTGCCCCTGCTCGACGTGCTCAAGGTGCCCGTCCTGCTCGCCGCCGGCACCGAACACATGCTCCAGCGGCCGCCGCGGGTCCCGCGGCTCGTGCGGACGGACCCGCCGCTGGACTGCACCCCCGCCGGGGAGTGGCCCGACCGCTCCACCGCCGACGCCGTGGTCGTCGGCTCCGGCGCCGGCGGTGCCATGGCCGCGAGGACCCTCGCCCGCGCGGGGCTCGACGTCGTCGTGCTGGAGGAGGGCCGGCACCACTCCACAGCCTCCTTCGCCGGGCGCGCCCCGCTCGAACGGTTCACCGAGCTCTACCGCGACGGCGGGGCCACGGTCGCCCTGGGCCGTCCGCCGCTGCTGCTGCCGGTCGGCCGGGCCGTCGGCGGCACCACGGTCGTCAACTCGGGAACCTGCTACCGCACGCCGGACCATGTCGTCGAACGATGGACCAAGGATTTCGGCTTCGTCCTCGCCGAACGCCTCGGCCCGTACCTCGACGAGACCGAGCTCACCCTGAACGTCGCGACCCAGCCGCTCGACGTCCTCGGCCGCAACGGCCGCATCGCACTGGCCGGCGCCGAGCACCTCGGCTGGCGGGCCGCGCCGCTGCGGCGCAACGCGCCCGGCTGCCTGGGCTCCTGCCAGTGCGTCGTCGGCTGTCCGACCGGGGCCAAGCAGAGCGTGCAGCTCTCCGTGCTGCCCGACGCCTGCGCCGCCGGCGCGCGCATCGTCACCGGGGCGCGGGCGCGGCGCGTCCTCGTCGACGCGGACGGCCCTGGTGGGCCCCGAGCCGCCGGGGTCCGCGTACGGCGGGAGGACGGGGGCGAGTTCGAGATCCTCGCCCCGCTGGTCGTCGTCGCCGCGGGCGCCCTCCAGTCACCGCCGTTGCTGCGGCGGTCCGGCCTCGGCGGACATCCGCGGCTGGGCAGCAATCTCAGCGTCCACCCCGCGACCAGCGTCGCCGGGCGCTTCGACGAGCCCGTCACGGCCTGGGAGGGCGTGCTGCAGAGCGTCGGCGTGGAGGAGCACCACGACGGCGGAGTGCTCATCGAGGCCACCGCGACCCCGCCCGGCATGGGGTCCTTCGTCCTGCCCGGACTCGGCGGCGAGCTGCGGCGCGAACTGGAGGGCGCCGACCGGCTCGCCACCCTGGGCGCGATGATCGCCGACCGCCCCTCGGGCCGGGTCCTGGGCCGTGACCGCACACTGCTGCGCTACGACCTGGACCGGCGGGACGGCGGCCGGCTGATGCGTGCCGTACGCGCCATGGGGGAGATGCTGTTCGCGGCCGGGGCCCGCGAGGTCCTCACCGGCATCCCCACCGCGCCGCGTGCCCACGACCTCGCCGAGCTGGACGCCGTCCTCGCCGGAGCCGGCCCCGGAAAACTGCATCTGTCCGCGTACCACCCCACCGGCACGGTCGCGGCCGGCTCCGATCCGGAGCGCTCCCCGGCCGACGCCACCGGGCGGCTGCGCGGCGTCACGGGCGTGCTCGTCGCCGACGCCTCCGTGCTGCCCGGCTGCCCCGAGGTGAACCCGCAGCTCAGCATCATGGCCGCGGCGCTGGCCGTCACCGAGGCGCATCTGGAGCGGTGAGCCCGCGCCCGCCGGGTGAGAATGGGCCGGTGAGGTGAGTGTCATGGCTCCATGGCGGGTCCGGGACCTGGAGGACGGCGACCTCGACCAGGTGGTGCGCATCTGGGAGGAAGCGCGGGACACACCCTCCGAGCCGGCCGTGACGCTGGCCGAGGTGGTCAGCGCCATACGCACGGACGCCCCCGCCGTGGTCGCCGCGGTGGGGGACCGGGTCGTGGGCGCGGCGGTGTCCTCCACCGCCGAGGAGCGGGCGTGGGTGCTGCGGCTGGCGATCGCCCGGGAGTGGCGCGGACACGGCATCGGATCCGCGCTCCTCGCGGCCCTGGAGGAGCGCCTCGCCCAGGCGGGTGTGCGTCGCATCGGCGCCCTGCTGCCCGAGGGCGAGGTCGGCGAACAGGCCTTCCTGAACTCCCGCTACACCCATCGGCCCGATCTGAGCTACTTCGAGAAGGTGCTGTCCGCGGATTCGGCGGAGACCACCATCCTGGAGCAGCTGGGCGGCGCGGTCCCCGAGGCGGGTCTGTGGCACCACATCGCGGGCATGGACGCGGAGAAGACGCTCATCGAGCGGCGGCTGGTGCTCCCCCTGGAGCACCCGGACGCCGCGGATCGGTTCCAGCTGGTGCCGCCGCGCGCTGTTGTGCTGTTCGGCCCGCCGGGCACGGGCAAGACCACCTTCGCGCGAGCGGTGGCGTCCCGGCTCCGATGGGCGTTCATCGAGGTGTTCCCGTACCAGCTCGCCGCCGACCCGCACGGCGTGGCCGCCGGGCTGCGCCAGCTGTTCTCCCGGGTGGCCCACCTCGACCGGGTCGTCCTCTTCTTCGACGAGGCGGAGGAGATCGCCTCCGAGCGCCGTGACCCCACCACGCTCGCCCACCGGGTGACCAACGAGCTCCTCAAGCTCATCCCGCAGTTCCGGCGCGGCGAGCGCCGGCTGCTCATCTGCGCGACCAACGCGGTCCGCAGCCTGGACCCCGCCTTCCTGCGGCCCGGACGGTTCGACTACCTGATCCCGGTCGGACCGCCCGACGCCGACGCCCGGCAGGCCATCTGGACGCGGTACATCGGTCCCGACCGCCTCTCCGGCATCGACCTGGAGGCGCTGGTCGCCGCGAGCGACCGGTTCACCCCGGCGGACATCGAGTTCGCGGCGCGCACCGCCGCCCAGAGCGCCTTCGAACGCCATCTGGCCGACGGCTCGCCGTCCGAGGGAGAGCAGGGCCGGCTCACCGACGACTACCTGCAGGCGGTGGCGCACACCCGCACCACGCTCACGGAGGAGGACATCCGGGCCTTCGACCACGACCTGAGGGCCGCGGCCCGGGTGTGAGCGCCGCGCGTGGCGCGCACCGCCCGCTCGGGTGGTGCGTGGCCTGAACCCACCCGTACGGCGCGACCGTTCCGCCACGGCCGGGCGTACGGCACGACTGTTCCGCCGCGAGCGGGAAACTGTACCGAGTGGCCGTCCGCGGCGGATCCCCCGGCGCCGGGCGGATCAGCGGCCGTGCGAGGCGCGAGGGCGCCTGGCTCCGGCGGCGGTACCTCACCGACAAGCGACGACGTTTCGGAGGTCTCGATGCTCAAGGGCAAGCGGCACGGCCGGACGGCGCTGAGCAGGGAGGAGCTCGCCGAGCTGGACGCGCACTGGCGGGCGGCGAACTACCTCTCGGCGGGCCAGATCTACCTGATGCGCAACGCGCTCCTGCGGGAGCCCCTGCGTCCGGAGCACATCAAGCCGCGGCTGCTCGGGCACTGGGGCACCTGTCCGGGACTCAACCTCGTCCACACCCACCTCAACCGGGTGATCAAGGCACGTGATCTGTCCGCCCTGGCCGTCTGGGGTCCCGGCCACGGCGGACCGGCCGTGCTCGCCAACTCGTGGCTCGAGGGCAGTTACAGCGAGACCTACCCGGACGTGAGCCGTGACGGGGAGGGCATGGACCGGCTCTTCCGCCAGTTCTCCTTCCCCGGTGGCGTCCCCAGCCATGTCGCCCCCGAGACACCCGGCTCCATCCACGAGGGCGGCGAGCTGGGCTACTCCCTCAGCCACGCCTACGGAGCCGCCCTGGACAACCCCGGGCTCGTCGTCGCCTGTGTCATCGGCGACGGTGAGGCGGAGACCGGCCCGCTCGCCGCCTCCTGGCACTCCAACAAGCTCCTCGACCCCGTCCACGACGGTGCGGTGCTGCCGATCCTCCATCTCAACGGCTACAAGATCGCCAATCCGACGATCCCGGCCCGGCTCCCGGAGGACGAACTCGACGCGCTGCTGCGCGGCTACGGCCACGAACCCCTGCACGTCACCGGCCACAAGCCGGCGGAGGTGCACCGGGCGATGGCCGCCGCCATGGACGAGGCCCTGGACCGTATCGCAGCCATCCAGCACGAGGCCCGCGACCGGGGGAGGACCGAGCGGCCCCGCTGGCCCGTGATCGTCCTGCGCACCCCCAAGGGCTGGACGGGCCCCGCCGAGGTCGACGGCCGGCCCGTCGAGGGCACCTGGCGCGCCCACCAGGTACCGCTCGCCGGAGTCCGGGACGACCCCGCCCACCTGCGGCAGCTCGAGCGGTGGCTGCGCTCGTACCGCCCCGACGAGCTCTTCGACGAGCACGGCAGCCCGCGTCCCCGGGTCCTCGCCTGCGTCCCCGACGGCGACCGCAGGCTCGGCGCCACCCCGCACGCGAACGGGGGGCTCCTGCTGCGCGACCTGCCCGTCTCCCCGCTCGAGGACTTCGCGGTGCCCGTCGACAAGCCCGGGTCGACCCTGCACGAGCCCACCCGGGTACTGGGCCGGCTGCTCGCGCAGATCATGAAGGACACCGAGAGCCGCCGCGACTTCCGGCTGGTCGGCCCGGACGAGACCGCCTCGAACCGGCTGGAGGCCGTGTACGACGTCAGCGGCAAGGCCTGGCAGGCCGAGTTCCGTCCCACCGACGAGCACCTGGCACGTGACGGCAGGGTCATGGAGATCCTGTCCGAGCACTGCTGCCAGGGCTGGCTCGAGGGCTATCTCCTCACCGGCCGCCACGGGCTGTTCTCCTGCTACGAGGCCTTCGTCCACATCGTCGACTCGATGGTCAACCAGCACATCAAATGGCTCAGGACCTCCCGTCGGCTGCACTGGCGCGCACCCATCGCCTCCCTCAACTACCTGCTGACCTCGCACGTCTGGCGCCAGGACCACAACGGCTTCTCCCACCAGGACCCGGGCTTCGTCGACCACGTCCTCAACAAGAGTCCCGAGGTCGTCCGCGTGTACCTGCCGCCGGACACCAACACCCTCCTCGCCGTCGCCGACCACGCCCTGCGCAGCCGCGACTACGTGAACGTCGTCGTCGCCGGCAAACAACCATGCTTCGACTGGCTCGGCCTCGACGAGGCACGCACGCACTGCGCCCGCGGTGTCGGGGTCTGGGACTGGGCCGGTACGGAGACGGGGGAGCGCGAACCCGACGCGGTGCTGGCCTGCGCCGGGGACGTCCCCACCCAGGAAGCCCTCGCCGCCGCCGAACTGCTGCGCCGGCACCTCCCGGAACTCGTCCTCAGGGTCGTCAACGTCGTCGACATGACGCGTCTGATGCCCAAGGACGAGCACCCCCACGGAATGCCCGACTTCGAGTACGACGCCGTCTTCACCCGGGACAAGCCCGTGATCTTCGCCTACCACGGCTACCCGTGGCTGGTGCACCGGCTCGCCTACCGCCGGGCGGGCCACGGGAACCTGCACGTCCGCGGGTACAAGGAGTTCGGCACGACCACCACGCCCTTCGACATGGTCGTCAGCAACGACCTCGACCGCTTCCGGCTGGTCATGGACGTCATCGACCGGGTGCCCGGTCTCGGGGCGCGCGCGGTCGCCGTGCGCCAGGCCATGGCCGACGCCCGTACCCGCCACCACGCCTGGATCCGGGAGCACGGCGTCGACATGCCCGAGGTCGCCGAATGGAGCTGGGGCGGCTGAGCAGCCGCGAACGGCCCGAGAGCCGCCGGCCGCCGGACCCCCGGCCGGCGGCTCTCGCCTGGCGGAACCGCGCGGGGTCGCGCAGCGTGGATGACGGGGTCTGCGAGAAAGGTGGAACGGCATGAGCACGAGCGATCCGGCCCCCCGGGTGGTCGTGGGCATCGACGGCTCGCCCTCGTCGTACGCCGCGCTGCGCTGGGCCGTCCGGCATGCCGGGCTGATCGGGGCGACGGTGGACGCGGTGGCGGCGTACGAACTGCCGGGCGCGCACGGCTGGTCGGCCCCCGCGGTCGACACGGAGTTCGACGCCGAGGAGGCCAAGCGCGGCCTCGTGGAGGAAGTGCGGAAGGTCCTCGGCGAGACCGGTGAGACCCAGGTCCACGAGCGTCTGGTGCACGGCAACCCGACCGAGGCCCTGCTGATCGCCGCGGAGGGGGCCGAACTCCTGGTGGTGGGCTCGCGCGGCCGCGGCGGGTTCGCGCGGATGCTCCTGGGCTCGGTGAGCCAGCAGGTCAGCCAGCACGCGCCCTGCCCCGTGGTGATCGTCCGGCCGGACGTGAAGGTCGGCGGCAGCGGGGCCGCCGCGGCCTGATCCGCCGTGGCCGCCGCCCCGGGCGCGGGACCGCCAGGTGCGGGTGGAACCAGCCGAGGCCACGGCCTGATCCGTCGTGGCCGCCGCCCGGCGTGGGACCGCTGGTGCGGGTAAAGCCCGCCGAGGCCGCTGCTTGATCCACCGCGCCCGCCGCCCCGGCGCGGGACCGCCGCGGCCGCGGCCTGCTCGTGCGCGCCACCGCCGTGCCGCGGCACGGCGGTGGGGGCGTACCGCGGGGCGCGGCCCGCAGGCCCGGCCACCTCTGTCCGCCTCCCTGCGGCCTCCGCGCCGTGGGCGGTGCGCTCGTGAACCGCCGCCCCGGACGCCCCGCTCGTCCGTTGGATGCCGGTCCGGAACCTCGCGTGGACGTGAGCCGCCGGAGCCGCCGCGACGGAGCGGCATGCCCCGGGCCTGCCCACCACGGGCCTCCGCAGGCCGGCCCCTGCCGCCGGCGGGAACCGCGTGCCCTGCGCCACGGCGGGCCTCACACCGAGGACCGGTCGCCGTCGCCGTCGCCGTTGCCGTCGTCGCCGACGTCACCGTCCCGCTCCCGGGACGGCCTGCCGTCGGGCAGCCGGCGGGTGAACGGGAACGCCGCGAGCGTCACCCCGGCCGCCGTCAGGATGGCCGCCTTGAGGCTGCCCAGTTGGGCCTCGGCGTACGAGGACACGAGAGCGTCCACCTCGGCGGGCGGCAGCGCGGCCTGCTCGGCAGCGGCCCGAACCTGCTCGGTGCTCACGAAGCTGACCCCGGCCTCGATGGCGATGCCGGTCTGCTCCCGTGCGGCACCCGAGACGCGGGGGTCGTCCTCGATCCGCGTGGTGAACACCGCGACCAGCGCACCGATCAGGATCGAGCCCATGAGCGCCGTGCCCAAGGAGGATCCGAGGTTCTGGGCCGTGTACTGCAGACCGCCCGCCTCGCTGCGGTCCGCCTCCCCGACGCCGGACTGCACCACATTGCCGAGCTGCGACGCGAGCAGCCCCATGCCCAGACCGAGCACGGCCATCGACAGCGCGAACTGGACGTCGTCGAGCTGCGGCTCGATCCCCGCGAGCAGCCACAACACGGCGGCGAAGAGGACGAGCAGGCCGGTCCTGACCACCGTTCTCGGTCCCGCGATCCGGCCCAGGAACGGCCCGCTCAGGGAGGCGACGAGCATGGTGAGCGAGACGGGCAGCAGCCGGAGGCCGGTCTGGAAGGCGTCGAAGCCCAGGACGACCTGCAGATAGAGGGGGATGACGAAGAACAGTCCGAGCAGCACCAGGTTCTGGCACAGCAGCATGGCCAGTCCGGCACGCAGCGGGGGGATGCCGAAGAGGGAGAACCGTACGAGCGGGTCCCGGGCGCGCGCCTCCCGGCGGCGCTCCCACGCCCGGAACAGCATGAGAACGACCGCGCCCGCGGCGATGACGACGAGCGTCGGGGCGAAGCCGAACACCGTGAACGGGGCGTTGCGCGGCTGCACCCACCCCCAGGAACTGCTCTGCAGCACCCCCAGGACCACCAGCCCGAGGCCCACGGCGGACAGCGCGGCACCGACACCGTCGATCCGTACCCTGGGCCCGGTCGGGGGGCGGTCGTCGATCCAGCGCACGCAGCACAACAGCGCCAGGACCACGACGACCTCACCGGCGAAGACCACCCGCCAGGTCAGATAGGTCGTCACCCACCCTCCGAGGAGCGGACCCACCGCGATGCCGGCGCCCGCGAGCCCGCCGATGACGCCGTACGCGACGGCACGGTCGCGGCCGCGGTAGGCGCCCGCCACGAGGGCGGCCAGCGCGGGCAGGACCAGGGCGGCGCCGAGCCCCTCGACGACCGACCAGCCGACCGCCAGCACCCACAGCGTCGGGGCGACCGCCGTGAGCGCGGAGCCCGCCCCGTAGACGACCAGTCCCACCGCGAACGCCCGGCGTCGCCCGAACGCGTCCCCCAGCCGCCCTCCCGTGATCATGAACGCGGCCATGACCAGGGTGTAGAGGGTGATCACGGCCTGGATCGCGGTGACCTCCGTGTCGAAGTCCTCGACCAGACGGCTGATCGACACGCTCATCACCGAGGTGTCCAGCACCATGAGGAACTGGGCCGTCCCGAGGACGAGCAGGGCCCGCCACCGCCGCATGGCGCACCTCCGGCAGTCGGCAACCGTGGGACATCCAAGCTCAGCGTGCCAGCCGCCGTGACGGCGTGCGACTTCGGTGCCGGCAGCGGCGCGGCGCCCGAGCCGCGCGGTTCCCCCTGCGGCACGGTCGCGCAGGTGCACCGGCGCGGGGGATCCTGGAGCCAGGGCGGTGGCGCTGCGGCCCGGAGGGTGCCGGGGCGGGCGGTGCGGCCCGGACGCGGGCGAGGAGGTACGCGATGACACGGGCGCTCGAATGGAAGGTCCGGATGTACCTGTCCGAGGAGGACGGTACGACCAGGGCCAGGATGGAACTGGACACCGGCACGTCGAAGCTCACCGGCCGCGGGACCGCGCGCTGCAACCCGCAGGACGTGGACGTGCCCGAGATCGGCGACGAGCTCGCGGCGAGCCGGGCCATGACCGACCTCGCCCGGCAACTGATGCGGGTGGCCGACCAGGACCTGGAGGCGGTGGGCGCCGGGCCGGAGAGCACCGTCGCCGCTCCCTACGGCTGGCCCTCGGCCTAGGCGTACTGCCCTGTGAGGCCGGGTCCGCCCGCCCGGCGGAGCCCCGCACTGCGGGTACCCGGACCGTGCCGGGGCGATCGGGACCGTCGGGCCCTGGCGGGACCCGCCGGCCGGTGATTCCATGGAAGGGACGGAAAGGGCTTCTGCAGAGGACGCGGAGAAGCGGTCGGAACGCTCACCGCGCAATCAGGATCCACGAGAAGTGGATGAGCCCTTTCCGCCTTCCGTGTGCGGCAGGGGACCGGCACGAGGGGCCCCGGTGGCTCGGGCCACCGTTCCGTACGCGCTCCCGCCGCCCGCGCACCTCCACCTCCGCCGGGCTACCGTGAGAACTGCGCGTAGCGCGTCATGACCGTTCGACACCGGCGGAGGTGTCATGGGCGGGGACATCCGGAGCGGAGCGGTCCCGAGCGGGGGCCGGATCCCGCGACTGAGGTTCGACGAACTGCTCGAAGAGCTCCAGGTGCGCATCGACGAGGTGCGCGGCACCAGGGACAGGCTCAACGGCCTGCTGGAGGCCGTGCTCTCGGTGGGCCGCGGGCTGGACCTGTCGCAGGTGCTGCGGGAGATCGTCGGAGCGGCCGTCGTCCTCGTCGACGCCGAGTACGGGGCCCTCGGCGTGATCGGGGGCGACAAGCGCCTGTCGCAGTTCCTGCCCGTGGGGATCAGCGACGAACTGCGTGGACGGATCAGGGACCTGCCCTCCGGACACGGACTCCTCGGTGAGCTCGTCCGGCATCCCGCGCCGCTCCGGCTCGCCGAACTCGCCGACCACGAGGCGTCCTCCGGCTTCCCCGGGCACCACCCCTCCGAGCACTCGTTCCTCGGCGTCCCCATCAGGGTGCGCGACGAGGTGTTCGGAAACCTCTACCTCACCGGGAAGCGCGGTGGTGCGTCCTTCGACGACGAGGACGAAGCGGTCCTGTCGACGCTCGCCGTCGCGGCCGGAATCGCCATCGAGAACGCCCGGCTGTTCGAGGAGACCCGCTCCCGCGAGCAGTGGCTCGCCGCGAGCGCCGAGTGCACCAGCGCACTGCTTTCCGGTGCCTCGGAGTCCGAGGTGCTGGAGATGATGCTCGACCGGGCCCGACGGATCTCCTGCGCCGACCTCGGGCTCGTCTATCTCACCGAACCGGACGGGAACCTGCGCTGCGCCCTCGCGCACGGCGAGGGCGCCGAGCGCCATCTCGGCGTCGTACTGCCGAGCGGCGAGGGCACGCTCGCCAGGGCGGCGCTGCTCAGCGAGCACGGCATGATCACCACGCCGGACGCGGCGGACGACCCCCGGGTCACGTTCCGGCCGGAACGCTGGAAGGACTTCGGCGCGGTGATGGCGGTGCTGGTGGGCGCCCCGGAGAAGCTGCGCGGCGTGCTGATGCTGGCCCGCAGCTCGGGCCGGGCCGCGTTCGGCGACACCGAGACCGCGCCGCTGTCCGGGTTCGCCGGGCAGGCGGCCCTCGCCATGGAACTGGCCGACCGGCGCCGCGACGCCGAGCAGGTGAGCCTGCTCGCCGACCGGGACCGTATCGCCCGGGACCTGCACGACCTCGCCATCCAGCGGCTCTTCGCGACGGGGATGACGCTCCAGAGCGCCCGGCGCTTCGTGGACCATCCGGTTGCTGCCGAGCGGCTGGAGCGCGCCATCGACGACCTCGACTCCACGATCAAGATCATCCGTTCCACGATCTTCGGACTGCGCGAGCACGAGGCCACCGGTGTGCTGCCGGGCCTCCGGGCGCGCGCCGTACGGGCCGTCGAGGAAGCCACCCCGGTCCTCGGCTTCGCCCCCGCACTGCGCATGGAGGGCCTCATCGACACCGAGGTGCCGCGCCGGGTCGCCGACGAGGCCGTGGCGGTGCTCGGCGAGGCCCTGGCGAACGTCGCCCGCCACGCCCGGGCTTCGCGGGCGGAGGTCACCGTCGCGACGCGTGCCGACCGGATGTCCGTGACCGTGACCGACGACGGCATCGGCATCACCCCGCACGGGCGCCGCAGCGGACTGCGCAACATGGCCGAACGCGCCGAGAGGCTGTCCGGCGAGCTCGTCGCGACCCGCGGCATCGCGGGCGGCACCCGGCTGGTCTGGTCCGTACCGCTGCACGCCGACGGCTGAGGAGCTCCGCCCGGCCCGAGCAAGGCGCCCCCGACGTCCCCGAGGAGTCCGGCGACCCGCCCGATCTCCCCGGCCCCCGGCAGGAAACAGAGCACGTCCCCGTCCCGCTCGGCCAGAGCCCTGCGGACCACCGACGCCACATGGGCGAGCAGCGCCGGGTCGACCCGCATGCCGTGCGGGGGACGCACCGGGCGGCCGGCCGGCGCCCACACCACCTGCCGTGGCCGCTCCGGTGCGTCCGGTGCGTCGGGGCATCTGGCGCGTGCGGTGCGTCAGGCGCGCGGCTCGTCGTGTTCGTGGGCCTGCGCGGCGATGACCGCCGCCTGCACCCGCCGCTCCACGCCGAGCTTGGACAGCAGCCGCGAGATGTGGTTCTTGACCGTCTTCTCGGAGAGGTAGAGACGCTTGCCGATCTGCCGGTTCGTCAACCCCTCGCCGATCAGTTCCAGTACGTCGCGCTCCCGCTCCGAGAGCGCCGCGAGACGTCCGTCCTCGACCGGCTGCGCGGTCTCGGGGTCGCGGAGCGAGTGCATCAGCCGCGCCGTGGTCGCGGGATCGAGCATCGACTTCCCGGTCGCCACCGTCCGCACGGCCGAAATCAGGTCGGACCCCTTGATCTGCTTGAGCACATAGCCGGCGGCGCCCGCCATGATCGCGTCGAGCAGCGCGTCCTCGTCGTCGAAGGACGTCAGCATCAGACACGCGAGCTCCGGCATGCGGGAGCGCAGTTCGCGGCACACGGTGACGCCGTCGCCGTCGGGGAGCCGCACGTCCAGGACCGCGACGTGGGGGCGCAGCGCGGGCCCCCGGGCGAGGGCCTGCTCCGCACTCGCCGCCTCACCGACCACCTCCATGTCGGGTTCGGCATCGAGCATGTCGTGCAGCCCCCGACGGACGACCTCGTGGTCGTCCAGGAGGAACACCCTGATGGGCGACTCCTCGGAGAAGACCGGTGCCTCGGACATCTGAGCCCTCCTGGTGTGTCGTCCCACCTGATCACGTCGGCACCCGCGATCGCGGCAACAGGGCCGGACCCTGCATCTGCGCTCCCACCGCCGGAACACCGTCACCGGCCCTCCCGTACACACCCCCGTTCCCCGCCGGGCCGTCCCCGCCGCCCGGACGCGACACCCGGCGGCACCTCGCCGGGCGACCCGGAGCGGATCCGCCGCCGCCCCGGCTCACCAGGGACACGGCCGTACGGCCGCCGCCGGTGCCCACTCGCGGGCGAACTCCCGCTCCACGCAGTCGGCTAGGGGCTCGACCATGGCCGCGAGCGTCGGGGACAGGCCGGCGCCGAGCGACGAGTCGGCTCCCTGAACCGCGTAGACCACCAGCCGGTCCGGCAGTCTGCCGAGCAGCCGGGAGAGCTCCACGGCCTCGCTCAGCACGCGGCTGTGCGGTTCGCCCCGTACGGCCGGGGCTGTCCCGTCCGCGTGGAACTCGCTGCGGACCACCCTGCCCGGCTCACCGGGATACGCGTGCGCGCTGGTCACGACCACCGCCAGATCAACGTCGCGCCACAGGCCCACCAGCCGTGCGGGCTCCCCGTCGCAGGTTGCGAGGTCGACCTCCGGGGGGAGGGGCCGCTCGACGGCGCGTTCGCGCACGGCGTCGACGACGGCCCACCCCACTCCGTCGTCCCGTCTGGAGTCGCTTCCCAGCCCGATGAGCGCGATACGTGTACGGAGATCCATGGCGTGGCTCCTGTCGTGCTCCCACCACGCTGGCCCGCCCGCGCACCGGCGCACATGGGCCGAACGGCCCCATCGGCGGGACCACCTCGTCCCGACCGGGCGTACGGGGCCCACCGGCACGGGCCGGCGGCCCCGCGTCGAACGGCGCGGGGCCCGCCGGAGCGGCGCCGTTCCCGGCGTCGCCGTCTTCCCTTGCCGCCTTCCTCGGCGTTCCCGCGCGGGGGCCGCCGTTGTCGCCGTCGTCGTCCTGGCCCTTCCCGCCTCAGTTGGCCAGCAGCGACTCCAGGACCGCTTCGTCCGGCGGGTTGATCCCCGCCCGGTTCAGGGAGACGCAGTCCGGGTCGAGGCGCAGCCGCGCCAGCTCCCGGCCGGACACGCCCCAGGCGTGCCAGGACCACCGCTCCCAGGCCAGCTGCGGCGGGTTGTACCAGCCGTCGCCGAGACCGGAGAGGACGGGCTGGGCCTCGTCGAGGTCGGGTCCGATCCGGTACACCAGGCCGCCGAAGACGGAGGCGAAGACCTCCCCGCGGTGCACGGTCAGCTCGCCGTAGCTCGGCAGCTTCCCCGACCGCAGTACCGTCCGGGTCTCGAGGTCCATGGCGAACCAGGTGCCGGCCAGACGCTTGTAGACCCCGTACAGCACTCCGTCCAGGACCTCGATGTGCTGCAGGCTCGCGTAGCCCTCGAACGGCGCGACCTCCCACAGCACCTTGCGGCGCCACAGGTCGAAGGCGACGATCGTCGCGCTCGGCCGGGCGGGGGTCACGCTCCCGCCGCCCCAGGTGTCACCGGCGAGGTACGCGATCCGGGCGCCCAGCCGGTCGTCCAGGGCCAGGGACATCACGCTCTGGTCCGTGATCACGTCGTGGTACACGGTCAGCCGCCGTCTCGCCCGGTCCGCCAGGGTCAGCGCTCCCTTGAGCCGGCCGGCCGGCGGGGCGGACGCGATCAGGAACTGGTCGATCGCCCGCGCGTACACCATGTCCGTCGGCCGCTGCTGGTCGTTGTCGATGAACCCGAGCGACCGGACCCTGCCGCGGTCCGGGTCGAGCTCCAGCACCTCCGTGCTCGGGTAGAGCGCCGCGTAGACGCGGTCGCCGGCCGTGCGCAGCTGCTTCGGCTCGCCCGACACGGGGATCCGCCGGCTCGTGCCCTGGGCGGGACGGTGGGTCGTGATGGAGAAGTGCCCGCCGACGTGCACCGCCCCGCGCGTGCCCATGGTCAGCGACTGCACGGGGTCCGGACCCGCCATCGCCGTGTCGATGAGTTCCAGCGTGGTCGACCCGCCGTCGTCGAGATCCAGCCACCACAGCCGGCCGCTGCCCGCACCGCCCAGCAGTCTGCCGTCCGGGAGCGGGAAGAGCGCACGGTGCTCGTCCAGCGGCGTGGGCGCGGCGACCGGCACGAGGGCGTCGCCGTCGCGGCGGTAGACCGTGCCCGTCGGCCGGCCGACGCAGTACACCGTGCCGTCGTCGGTCGAGGTGATCGCGTCGACCAGGCGCTCCGCGGCCGGTATCGGGATGACCCGCGCGTCGCTCCCGTCGGGTGCCAGGTCCACGACGGACCTGCCGAACCCGCCGACCACGCGTCCGCCCCGGGCGAGCAGACACGCGGCCCCGCCGTACGGCGTCGGCGTGATGGACCGCTTCGCGCCGGTGGCCCGGTCGTACGCCACGATGTGGCCGAGGGGGAGCGTGCCCGCGTAGACGTAGCGGTCGTCGGCGGCGATCGCGCGCACGTACTGCTCACCGGGCCTCGCGACACCCAGGTTGCGCAGCACGCCGGTCGCCGGGGAGTACTCCCAGACCTCGCCGCGCGGATAGGTGCCCGCGTACACCGTCCCGTCCGGAGCCGTCGTCAGGCACCAGACGAAACCGCCCGACGGCCCTATCGTGCCGAGCTGGGTCACCGACCCCGTCGCCGGGTCGAAGCGGTAGAGGTCCGGGACCGGGTACGTGCCCACGTACACCTGTCCTCCGGAGACCGTCGCCGCCCAGCCGCCCTCGCCGCGCGTGAGCCGTACCGTCCTCGTGAGTTTCCCCGACGCCAGGTCGATCTCGCCCAGCAGCGGAGGGTTCTGACCACGTGCCACGACATAGGCGTGACCGCCCAGGACGGTCATGCCGACGATCGCCGCCGTGTACGTCGCTATGCCGTACGTCGAGACCGCCGGACCCGAACAGTGCCCGGCCGTGCCGGCCGAGGCCGCTCTGCTCTCCGGGCCCGGGGCGCCCGGCGCACCCGTGCCGTCGGCCGTGCGGGCATGAGCGGCGGCCGGGCCGAGCACGGGCCCCACCACCGACGCCGCGACGAGCCCGGCTCCGGCGTGCAGTAACCGCCTGCGTTCCATGCGAGCCTCCCAGGGGATGCGGACCGTTCCCTAGAGGATGACCAGCGGCTTCTCCGGAAACACCTTGCCACGAGAGGTTTTTGATGCAGTTTCAGCCAGTCGCCGGAAAGCGGGGCGGATGGGGCGCGGGTGCCGGCCATGAGGTCGCGGGTGGAGGAGCGGCGGGGGAGGACCGGCCGGGGTGACCCGTACGGCGCATGCGTCGCCCGTGTGCCACGAGGTGTCACCTTCCTCGAGGGCTGTGGATCGCGCTCCTGTGGCGGTGGGATCCGGAGGGGCGCGAGTGACCGTACCCGGGCCCGGATGGACGCGCCCCTGGGCGGTGCGCGGGACCGGACGGGCTCGCCGCGCCCCTGGGCCGGACGCCGGGCCCGGACGGCCTCGCCGTGCGACGTCGGTGCGCCCGGTGCGCACGGCGACCTACCGGGCGCACCGGCGAGTCCGTCGTCCTGCGGACGCACGTACGGGCCGTCGGCGCTCCGCCCCGTCCGTACGCATGAACGGCGAGATCCGGACACGGAGGGGCCGGGGCGGCATGCCCGCGCCGACCCCGCCGGGTGCCGCCGCGACCGCCCTCCCGTATCCGGCCGCGCACGTCTCTTCCGGATTCCTGGAACGCGTTCTACTCTGTGCCGCCGCAGGGACGCACGCCGGCACGAGACGCCTGGAGGGACCCGTGCACCTGGAATACACGCCGGGACAGCAGCGGTTGCGCGCCGAGCTGCGTGACTACTTCGACGGACTCGTCCCCGACAACGCCTACGCCCGCTACGGGGACCCCGCCGCGCAGAAGCGCTTCTACCGGGAGACGATCCGCCGCCTCGGCACCGACGGATGGCTCGGCGTCGGCTGGCCGGAGGAGTACGGCGGACGCGGGATGACGCCGATGGAACAGTTCATCTTCTTCGACGAGGCGGCGCAGGCGGGAGTGCCGCTCCCGCTCATGGCGCTGAACACCGTCGGCCCGACGATCATGCAGTACGGCACCGACGAGCAGAAGGCGTACTTCCTGCCCCGGATCCTCTCCGGCGAGATCGACTTCGCCATCGGCTACAGCGAGCCGGGCGCGGGCACCGATCTCGCCGCGCTCAGGACCCGTGCCGTACGCGACGGCGACACGTACGTCGTCAACGGCCAGAAGATCTGGACCACCAACGGCGACACCGCCGACTGGGTGTGGCTCGCGGTCCGCACCGACCCGGACGCCCCGCCGCACAAGGGCATCACCATGCTGCTCGTGCCGACCTCCGACCCGGGCTACTCCTGCACGGTCATCAACACCCTCGCCTCTCACGACACCACCGCCAGCCACTACGAGGACGTCCGGGTGCCCGTCTCCCGCCGCGTGGGCGAGGAGAACAAGGGATGGCGGCTGATCACCAACCAGCTCAACCACGAGCGCGTCACCCTCGCAGCCCACGGCACCATGGCCATCCGCGCCCTCCAGGACGTCCAGCGCTGGGCGGCGGGGACCAAGCTCGCCGACGGGCGGCGCGTGATCGACCTCGGCTGGGTGCGGGGGCGCCTCGCCCGCACGCACACCCGGCTCGACGCGATGAAGCTGCTCAACTGGCAGATGGTCGGCGCCGTCCAGAACGGCACGCTGACCCCGCAGGACGCCTCTGCGGTGAAGGTGTACGGATCCGAGGCCCGCCGTGACGCCTACGCCTGGCTGATGGAGGTCGTCGGGGCGGCGGGCCCGCTCAAGGAGGGCTCGGCCGGAGCCGTCCTCCACGGCGAGCTGGAGCGCGGCTACCGGTCCGCCGTGATCTTCACCTTCGGCGGCGGCAACAACGAGATCCAGCGCGAGATCATCTCCTGGATCGGACTCGGCATGCCGCGCGTGCGGCGCTGAAGCCCCGCTGCGAGGCCGCCGCCGGTGGTCTTCGTGATGCCGGACGAGCCATTTCGGCGGAGCGCAGCCTGATCCTTACGGTGATGGGGACAGCGGATCCGGCCCCGCGGTCGTGGGTGCCTCAACCGGGTCCACCCAGCATGATCTTCCACACCCGGGTCGCGACCTGCAGGTTGAGGCGGTCCTCCACGTTCGTGAGGTCATGGTCGCTGAGCTCGCGGATGCGCTGGAGCCGGTAGCGGAGCGTGCTCCGGTGGATCGCGAGGGATTCGGCGGTCTCGGCGTAGTTGCCGCCGCAGTCGAAGTACCGGGACAGGGTCTCCACGAGCGCCGTCCGGTGCCGGCCGTCGTAGTCGATGAGCTGTCCGAGCCATTCCCGTACGAACGCCTCCAGCTCCCGGTATTCGTTTCCGGGCCCGAGGATGCGGTAGAGGCCCAGATCGTCGAAGAACGTCGTGCCGTATCGCCCTGGGGACCGTCGGCCTACCTCCAGGGCACGTAGTGCCTCCTGGTAGCGGCCGGGGATGCCGTCCGGGGTGTCGCACCGGGCGCTCACCCCGATCGTCCCGTCCGGTGTCCCGGTCTCCCGGGCGAGCGTCTCGTACAAGGCGTGGTCCTGGGGCCTGCCGTCGGCGACCAGGACCACGTGGTCGGCGCGCCCGGTCACCAGCGACGGCATGCCCACGGCCGATGCCGCCCGGTCCACGGTCCGCGCGAAAGCGTCGTCCGCGGCCCGGCTCGGCCACTGCACGACTACCACGTACTGCGTGCGGTGCAGGTCGTGTCCGAACGCCTCGGACCGGGCGTAGGCGCTCGCCTGGTCCGTGCCTGCCAGAAGATCGTCGACCAGGTCGCGGCGCAGTCTCAGCTCCAGCTCCGCCAGATGGCGCAGGTGCGACAGTGCCAGGGCGAGGTAGGCGGCGGCGTGCTCCAGGGCGAACACGGTGTACTCGTCGGCGTCGTCCCGGGGATCGACCAGGGCCAGCAGGCCGAGGACCTCGCCGTGGGGGCGGACCAGGGAGATCAGCCGGTCCTTGATCCGCACGGGTCCGCCTGTCCGGGCCACCGCCTGGAGCATCTCCTCATGGCGTGGGGGGTCCGGTTCCGGATAGGGGTCGGGCCGGCCGGGACCGGTCCAGGACCGCAGTCGGCCGAAGCGGTCCTCCACCAGCACGGGAAGTCCGGTGAGCTCGTGCAGTGCGCTGGTGACGGCCTCCTCGCCGCCGCCCGAGGCCGCGATCTCGGCGAGGGCCGCGTGCACGGCCCGCTGGTATCCCACCTCGACCACAAGGGAGATCAGCCGCCGCTGGAGGGTTGCCCGTTCCCGTCGCAGTCGGTGCAGCTCCAGGGCGTCTTCCCGCCGGCGGCGGTGCGCGACGGCGACCGACAGGGCCGCGGCGGTGTGGCGTACGAGCGTGGCGAGCAGGACGTGCTGGGCCTCGGTGGGCCGGGAGCGGGACGTCACCACGAGGTAGCCG
Organism: Streptomyces sp. HUAS CB01; assembly: GCF_030406905.1. Lineage (NCBI taxonomy): Bacteria > Bacillati > Actinomycetota > Actinomycetes > Kitasatosporales > Streptomycetaceae > Streptomyces > Streptomyces chengbuensis. The sequence goes on along the minus strand of NZ_CP129137.1, from coordinate 550,145 downwards.
TGCAGTCCATCGGGTCCGCGCAGGGCCAGGGCCCGGCCCCAGGACCGGCCGGGAACGGTCACGGGGCCGTCCCGACCCGTCAGCTCTCGCACCGTCCGGTCGACGGCTGACGAATGGCCCGGCCCGATCCGCGGGCTGGGGACCAGATGGCCTTCCACCCTGAGGTATCCGGCCTCGGCTCTGTAGGGGCCGACGGCGGACACGTGGTCCATGGCCAGGCGCAGGACCTCGCCTTCGTCCCGGGTGTCGAACAGGGCGCGCGAGACTGCGGGCAGTCCGTGGGATGTCGGGTCGGCCCGGGCGGGAAGGGGCGGGCGGGACCCTCTCCGCGAGATCACAACGGGGTGCCGCCCGGGACAGTCCCCCGGAAGGCTGCCTTCCCCGTCGGGACAGCGTCGGGACTCGTTCCGGGCCCAGTCGGCCATGGGATCACTCCGTTCCCCGAGCCCTGAGAGAGGTGACAGCGGCACTTCCTGTACGCCTCTCGGACCAAATTTACCCGAGATGTTCGGAGTCTTCGTCTGGTGCTCGGGGGGCGACGGGTCCCGTTGTTCTTTGACCTCCCGGGGGCAGGCGTAACGCTGCTCGGTCCGCGAGCCTGGGACATGCCCGGGGCCGCAGTACTCACCGGTAGGAAGGACTGGGGTGATGACCGAGCAGCCTCGTAGGTCCGTTGCCACGTACGAGACGTACCAAGAAGCCGAACGCGCCGTCGACCACCTCGCGGACCAGGGGTTTCCCGTTCAGAGGGTGGCCATCATCGGCCAGGACGTCCGCCTCGTCGAGCAGGTCGTCGGCCGTATGGACTACGGCAGGGCCGCCCTGAACGGAGCGGCGAGCGGGGCCCTTCCCGGTGCCCTGATCGGCTGGCTCTTCGGCCTGTTCGACTGGGTGAACCCCCTCGTCTCCGCCCTGCTCGTCGCCCTCTACGGCCTGATTTTCGGAGCGATCCTGGGCGCGCTGTTCGGCATGTTGCTGCACGCCCTGCAGGGCGGCCGCCGCGACTTCGCCTCCGTCCGCTCGATGGAGCCCAGCCGGTACGACGTCCTCGTCGACGAAGCGGTCGCCGACGAGGCCGTACGGCTGCTCGGTGGGCTGCAGACCACCGGCGCCGGCGGACGTCCCACCCCCACCTGATCGAAATCGGATCCGCAGTGTCGGCGCATGCCGCCGCACCGGGAGGAGTTCCTCATGGCCAAGGCAGTGGGCATCGACCTGGGCACCACGAACTCGGTGATCGCCGTGTGGGAGGGCGGCGAACCTTCGGTCGTGCCCAACAGCGAAGGCAGCCGTACGACACCGTCCGTGGTGGCCTTCACCGACACCGGGGAGCGTCTGGTGGGCCAGCTGGCCCGGCGCCAGGCGATCCTCAATCCCAAGGGCACCATCTACTCGGCCAAGCGCTTCATCGGCCGGCACTTCGACGAGATCCCGGACGAGGCCAGAGCCGTGGCGTACGACGTCGTCGAGGGCCCGGGCGGCGTCGCCCGCTTCAAGGTGCGCGACAAGCTCTATGCGCCGGAGGAGATCAGTGCCCTGGTGCTGCGCAAGCTCGCCGACGACGCCTCGAAGCAGCTCGGGGAGCGGGTCACGGAGGCGGTGATCACCGTGCCCGCCTACTTCAACGACGCCCAGCGCACCGCCACGAAGGATGCCGGACGGATCGCGGGTCTTGAGGTGCTGCGGATCATCAACGAGCCGACCGCGGCGGCCCTCGCGTACGGCATGGACAAGAAGCAGCACGAGACGGTGCTGGTCTTCGACCTCGGCGGCGGCACCTTCGATGTGAGCATCCTCGACGTCGGCGACGGCGTGGTGGAGGTGCGGTCCACAGCGGGCGACAGTCACCTGGGCGGTGACGACTTCGACCGGCGTCTGGTGGACTACCTCGCGGACGACTTCCAGAAGGAGAACGGCATCGATCTGCGCAAGGATCCGCAGGCCCTGCAACGTCTGTTCGAGGCGGCGGAGAAGGCCAAAACCGAGCTCAGTTCGGTGACGCAGACGCAGGTCAACCTGCCGTTCATCACCGCCGACGCCTCGGGCCCCAAGCACCTCACCGACTCGATCATGCGCTCCACGTTCGAGCAGACCACCAGCGACCTGGTGGAGCGGTGCCTGGGCCCGGTCCAGCAGGCCATGGCCGACGCCAAGGTCGGCGAGAGCGACATCGACGAGGTCATCCTCGTCGGGGGATCCACCCGCATCCCCGCCGTCCAGGCCCTCGTGCGCCGGCTGACGGGCGGCAAGGAACCCAACATGAGCGTCAACCCCGACGAGGTCGTGGCCCTGGGCGCCGCGATCCAGGCCGGGGTACTCAAGGGCGAGGTCAAGGACGTCCTGCTGCTCGATGTCACACCCCTGTCGCTGGGTGTCGAGACACGCGGCGGCGTGATGACGAAGATCATCGAACGGAACACCACCATCCCGGTGCGCCGCACCGAGACCTTCTCCACCGCCGAGGACGACCAGCCCGCCGTCGACATCGTTGTCCTTCAGGGCGAGCGCGAACGGGCCGCCGACAACCGGGTGCTCGGCCGCTTCCAGCTCACCGACATCCGTCCGGCGCCGCGCGGCGAGCCGCAGATCGAGGTCACCTTCGACGTCGACGCCAACGGCATTCTCAACGTCAAGGCGCGCGACGGGGACACCGGCAAGGAACAGGGCATCACCATCACCGAGAGCTCCAACCTCGACCGCGGCGAGGTCGAACGCATGGTCCAGGAGGCCGAGCGCAACCGGGGCCAGGACCAGGCGCTGCGCGAGGCCGTCGACGCCCGCAACGAGCTCGACGCCGTCGCGTACCAGGTCGAGAGGCGCCTCGCCGAGCTCGGCGACGCCGCACCCGCGCACGAGAAGGCACGCGCCGAGATGCTGGTGGCGGACGCCCGGGAGGCGGTCAAGGAGGAGGCGGGCGTGGAGCGGGTGCGGCCCCTGACCTCCGAACTCCAGCAGCTGCTGGCAGGGCTGGCGGCGCATCAGGTCGGCGCCGCCACGGGTGGTCCCGGCCAGGACACCACCGGGGGCGACACGACCGGCGGCGGCCCGAGCGGCGTTGACGAGGACGTCATCGACGCCGAGTTCGACAAGAGCTGAGGAAGCGCCATGCCGAGCCACCCCAGGGAACCCGACCCGGCCGTGCCGGACCAGACCGGCTCGGCCCCGGAGGGCGCCGTGCACCCTCCCCGCGGGGATCTTCCGCGCGGGGGCCCGCCGAACGGGCCTGCGGACGGGGAACCCGGCCCCGACGCGGTCGGCGGTCCCGCACCGTCCGAGGACGAGTACACGGCCGAGCTCCAGGAACTCGAGGACCGCTGGCGGCGCGCGCTCGCCGACCTCGACAACCTCCGCAAGCGCCACGCCAGGGAACTGCAGCGGGAGCGGAGCGTCGAGCGTGCTCGTACGGCCGCCGCCTTCCTGCCCGTCCTGGACAACCTCGAACTCGCCCTGGCCCACGCCGGAGCCGACGCCGGCGCGATCGTGGAGGGCGTCCGGGCGGTCCGCGACCAGGCGGTGAACGTCCTCGAACTGCTCGGCTACCCGCGGCACGCGGAAACTGGCGTCGCCTTCGACCCGGCCCGGCACGAGGTGGTCGGCGTCGTCCACGACCCCGACGCCGTACCGGGCACCGTCGTCAAGGTGCTGCGCCCGGGCTACGGGGACGGCGAACGGCAGCTCAGGCCCGCCGCCGTGACCGTCGCGAAGCGGGAGTGAGCGGTCATGGCACGGGACTTCTACGAGGTACTGGGCGTGTCGAGGACCGCGAGCCAGGACGAGATCCAGCAGGCATATCGCAAGCTCGCCCGCAAGTACCACCCCGACGTCAACAAGGACCCGGGGGCGGAGGAACGCTTCAAGGACCTCAACGAGGCATACAGCGTCCTTTCGGACCCGAAGACCCGGGCCCGCTACGACCGCTTCGGTGAGGACTTCCGCAAGATCCCCGAGGACTTCGACGAACGGGTCGCGGCCGGAGCGGGCGGCGGCTTCCGCGCTCGGAGGACCGCGGGCGCGGGCGGCCCCCGTGTCCGGTACACCACCGGTTTCGGCGACGACTTCGCGGCGGAGGGCATCGACATCGAGGACCTGCTCGGCTCGCTCTTCGGAGCAGGCGCCGCCCCCGGCGGTGTACCGGGAGCCGACCAGGAGGCCGAGCTGCCGCTCACCGTCGAGGAGGCGTACAGGGGCGGCCGCCGCACCGTCACGCTCGCCGGTCCGACCGGGCAGCCGCGGCAGTACAGCGTCGATGTACCGCCCGGCGTAACCGACGGGCAGCGCATCCGCCTGGCCGGCGAGGGCGGCCGCGGCGGCGGTGACGCACCCGCAGGAGACCTGTACCTGCGGGTCCGTGTCCAGCCCCACCCCAAGTTCCGACTGGACGGCCGCGACGTCCACGTACAGGTCCCCGTCACCCCCTGGGAGGCGGCCCTGGGCGCGACCGTGCCGGTGCCCACCCCCGGCGGCGGCACGGCCAAGGTCACCGTGCCCGCGGGCTCCTCCAGCGGCCGGCGGCTGCGGCTGCGCGGCGAGGGCATGCCGAACCCGCGCGGCGCCAACGGCGACCTGTACGCCGAACTCCGCATCATGGTGCCGCCCACCCTGGGCGACCGGGAGCGCGAGCTGTTCGAGGAGCTCGCCGCCACCTCTTCGTACGACCCCAGGAGGTCGCGATGAGCCACCGACCCTCAGGACCGGCGACCGGCGGCCGGACCGCCCGGGCCGACGCGGGCGAGCGTCCCGTACGGACGAGCGCCGACGCCACGGCCGTGCGCTACGCGCTCGTGCCCGTGCCCAGGCTGTCCGTGGACGCCGTGGCCCGCCGCTCGGGCCTCCACCCCGACCTGGTCCGCCGGTTCGTGGCCCTCGGACTGGTCGACGCCGAGCGCGACGCCTCGGGGCGCCTGGTGTTCGACACCAACGCTCCGGCGGTCCTCGCCCGCGTCCAGCGGCTGCGCTCCGGGCTCTGCCTCAACTACGCATCCATCGGTCTGGTGCTCGACCTGCTCGACCGCATCAGCCTGCTCGAAGCCGCACTGCGCGCCCGCGGCAGGAGGAGTGACTCACCCCCATGGACATGAACCGTCTCACTCAGAAGTCCCAGGAAGCCCTCCAGGAGGCGCAGACCGCCGCCGTCCGCATGGGCCAGACCGAGGTCGACGGTGAGCACTTGCTGCTCTCGCTCCTCGACCAGGAGGGCGGCCTGATCCCCCGGCTGCTGCAGCAGCCGGGCAGGGAGCCCAGCGAGCTTCGGGCGGCCGTGCGCGACGAGCTTTCGCGCCGCCCCAGGGTTACCGGACCCGGCGCGGCCCCCGGTCAGGTGTTCGTCACCCAGCGGCTCGCGCGCCTGCTGGACGCGGCCGAGCGGGAGGCCAAACGACTCAAGGACGAGTACGTGTCCGTGGAGCACCTCCTGCTCGCCCTGGCCGAGGAGGGCTCGTCCACCGCCGCCGGACGGCTGCTCAAGGAGCACGGCATCACCAGGGACTCGTTCCTGAGCGCGCTCACCCAGATCCGCGGCAACCAGCGTGTGACCTCGGCCAACCCCGAAGTGGCGTACGAGGCCCTGGAGAAGTACGGCCGGGACCTGGTCGCCGAGGCCAGGGAGGGAAGACTCGACCCGGTCATCGGCCGGGACGCCGAGATCCGCCGCGTCACCCAGATCCTCAGCCGCAAGACCAAGAACAACCCCGTCCTCATCGGCGACCCCGGCGTCGGCAAGACCGCCATCGTCGAGGGCCTCTCCCAGCGCATCGTCCGCGGCGACGTGCCCGAAGGACTGCGCGACAAGATCGTGTTCGCCCTCGACATGGGCTCCCTGGTCGCCGGCGCCAAGTACCGCGGTGAGTTCGAGGAACGTCTCAAGGCCGTGCTCAGCGAGGTCAAGGCCGCCCAGGGCCGCATCCTGCTCTTCGTCGACGAACTGCACACCGTCGTCGGCGCGGGCGCCGCCGAAGGGGCCATGGACGCGGGCAACATGCTCAAGCCGATGCTCGCCCGCGGCGAACTCCACATGATCGGCGCCACCACCCTCGACGAGTACCGCAAGCACATCGAGAAGGACGCCGCCCTCGAACGCCGCTTCCAGCAGGTCCAGGTCGACGAGCCGAGCGTGGAGGACACCATCTCCATCCTGCGCGGACTGCGCGAACGCCTGGAGGTCTTCCACGGCGTGAAAATCCAGGACACCGCTCTGGTCTCCGCGGCCACCCTCAGCCACCGCTACATCACCGATCGATTCCTGCCCGACAAGGCCATCGACCTCGTCGACGAGGCGTGCGCCCGGTTGCGGACCGAGATCGACTCGATGCCCGCCGAACTCGACGAGATCACCCGCCGCGTCACCCGCCTGGAGATCGAGGAGGCGGCCCTCTCCAAGGAGACCGACCCCGCCAGCAAGGCTCGCCTGGAGGAGCTGCGCAGGGAACTGGCCGACCTGCGCGGCGAGGCCGACGCCAAACACGCCCAGTGGGAGGCCGAACGGCAGGCGATCCGCCGGGTGCAGGAACTGCGCCAGGAACTGGAGCAGGTCCGCCACGAGGCGGAGGAGGCCGAACGCGCCTACGACCTCAACCGCGCCGCCGAACTCCGCTACGGCCGCCTCCAGGACCTGGAGCGCCGACTCGCCGCAGAGGAGGAGCAACTGGCCGCCAAACAAGGGCAGGAGCGGCTGCTGCGCGAGGTCGTCACCGAGGAGGAGATCGCCGAGATCGTCGCCGCCTGGACCGGCATCCCCGTCGCCCGCCTCCAAGAGGGCGAACGCGAGAAACTGCTGCGCCTCGACGAGATCCTGCGCGAGCGCGTCATCGGCCAGGACGAGGCCGTCAAGCTCGTCGCCGACGCCATCATCCGCGCCCGCTCCGGCATCCGCGACCCTCGCCGCCCCATCGGCTCGTTCATCTTCCTCGGCCCCACCGGCGTCGGGAAGACGGAGCTGGCCAAGACCCTCGCCCGGTCCCTGTTCGACTCCGAGGAGAACATGGTCCGCCTCGACATGAGTGAGTACCAGGAGCGGCACACCGTCAGCCGGCTGATGGGCGCACCGCCCGGATACGTCGGCTACGAGGAGGGTGGTCAGCTCACCGAGGCCGTACGCCGCAAGCCGTACTCGGTGGTGCTGTTCGACGAGGTCGAGAAGGCGCACCCCGATGTCTTCAACACCCTGCTGCAGATCCTCGATGACGGCCGCATCACCGATGCGCAGGGCCGGACGGTCGACTTCCGCAACACCGTGATCATCATGACGTCCAACATCGGCTCCGAGCACCTCCTCGACGGGGCCACCGCCGAGGGTGAGATCAAGCCGGACGCCCGTGCCCTGGTGATGGGCGAGCTGCGCGGGCACTTCCGCCCGGAGTTCCTCAACCGCGTCGACGACATCGTGCTGTTCAAGCCGCTCGGTGAGCGGCAGATCGAGCGGATCGTGGAGCTGCAGTTCGACGAGCTGCGGCAGCGGCTCGCCGAGCGCCGTATCACCGTAGAACTCACCGACGGCGCTCGGGAGTTGATCGCCCACCAGGGCTACGACCCGGTGTACGGGGCCCGGCCGCTGCGGCGCTACATCTCCCACGAGGTCGAGACGCTCGTCGGGCGTGCCCTGCTGCGCGGCGACGTCCAGGACGGCGCGACGGTCCGCGTCGACGCCGAGCACGGAGAGTTGGTGGTCACCTACGATCAGCCGGAGGGAGCTCGGGAAGCGAGGGCGGCGTGAACACCACCCGAACGACGACGGTGACCTGCCCGAACTGTGAGCGCGGGAACCGGGTTCCCGTGGCCGCCGAGGGACGCCCCAAGTGCGGTCACTGCAAGCAGCCCCTGCCCTGGATCGTCGACGCGGGCGACGACGACTTCGCCGAGGTCGCCGACAACGCCACCATGCCCGTCCTGGTCGATCTCTGGGCCACCTGGTGCGGTCCCTGCCGCATGGTCAGCCCCGCCCTCGAACAGGTCGCCCTCGACCTCGCCGGACGGATCAAGCTCGTAAAGGTCGACGTCGATCGGAACCCGCGGCTCAGCCGGCGGTTCGAGGTGCAGGCGGTGCCCACGCTGCTCGTCCTGGACAAGGGCGAGACGGTCGCCCGGCAGGCCGGGGCGGCACCCGCGCACGTTTTGCGTGAGTGGGTCGAACAGGCCGTGGCGGGCCGGCAAACCGCCGCGGGAGGGTGAACACGGTGGGCCGGCCGACGGAGGAGCCCAAGGAGACCGCACTCCCCGAGATCCCGGATCTGTACGGAGCGAATCCCCGGCTGACGGACGCGCAGGTCGGCTTCCTCACCGGTCGCGCTCACGGCCTGGCCGTTCGCGCCGGTCAGCTCCCGATCAGGGAAGGAGAGCCGTGCGAGCGGTTCTTCGTCGTCCACAGCGGTTCGATCGCGATCACCGAGCGCCATGGCACCGCGGGAGAGCACGTGATGAACGTGCACGGTCCCGGCCGCCTCCTCGGTGAACTGGGGTTGCTCCAGGGGCAGGTGGCCTTCCACACGGCGTGGGCGCGGGAGGACGGTGAGGTCCGCTCCGTCCCGGTCGACCGGTCGCGGGGCCTCGTCGCCGGGGATCCCATCCTCGACTCCTTCATCCTGCGTGCCTACCCGGCCCGCCGCACCGCCCTCATCGGCTCCGGCGCGGGGTTTCGCATCCTCGGCTCCCGCTGCTCGCCCGACACCCTGCGGCTACGGGAGTTCGCAGCCCGCAACCGGCTGCCGCACCGCTGGCTGCAGGGCCAGGTCCGGAGCTGCATGTCCCTCACGACCGGGGACCTGCCGGAGCCGGGCGAGGCGATCACCGTCCGGCAGCCCAAGGTCATCCCGTTCACCGAGATCGCGCGGGTCGCCATACGACGGTACCCGCGCCGCGCCCTGCTCGGACTGGCGCTCTTCATCGGCCAGGCATTCCTGTACAACGCGATCGTGTTCGGCCTGGGGACCATCCTCAGCGGCTTCTTCGGCACCGGCTCGGGCTCGGTCCCGTACTTCATGGCCCTCTTCGCCGTCGCCAACTTCCTCGGGCCGCTGCTTCTGGGCCGCTTCTTCGACACGGTCGGCCGGAAGCCGATGATCACAGGAACCTACTTCGGTGCGGCGGCCGCCTCCGTCCTGCTCGCTGTGCTGACGAGCAACGGCTCCCTGACCGCATGGACCTTCTTCCTGCTGGTGTCGGTGACCTTCTTCGTGGCCTCGGCGGGAGCGAGTTCGGCGTACCTGACGGTCGGCGAGGTGTTCCCCATGGAGACTCGCGCACTGTCCATCTCGCTCTTCTTCGCCGTCGGTACGGCCATCGGAGGCATCACCGGACCACTGCTCTTCGGACGGTTCGTTCACAGCGGCGACTCCGGTCTGGTGGCCCTCGGCTTCGTCATCGGAGCCGTGGCCATGGCCCTCGGCGGACTCGCCGAGCTGTTCTTCGGCGTCCGTGCCGAACAGCAGTCCCTGGAGAACATCGCCAGGCCGCTGACCGCGGAGGAGGCGGACGCCGACGCGCGGAACGAACCCTCCCCGGCAGCCGTACGCGAGCGCGACCTCCCCGAAGATGTCCGGCGGGCGGTGCGCGAGCGGCAACAGCGGATCGCAGACCGCAAGGCCCGCCGCACACAGCGCGAGCGCGCAGGCGGGCTCAGGTGCCGTCCCGGGACCGGAACCGGCAGTTCTACTCGCCGGGGCTTGGTCGGCACCGCAGGCACGGCGAGCCGGACCTCGGCCATGGCCGATCAAGCCCTCGACGACGAGATCGAGCAGGTCTCCCAGGCTCTCGCCGAGCGCGGCCCGACCGGACGCGAGGATCTCGAGCGCATCGTGGGGGGACGGGCATGGGGCCCTGGACGCTTCCATAAGGCGCTGCGCGAAGCGGCCCGCGAATCGCGTGCGCAGAGCCTGCCCGATGACATCTGTGCTCCGCCCGGCCGGCCCTCCGCGCCGGGCGAGGAAGGCGGTACTGCCGCGAACCCACGAGAAGACGGAGGTGATGGGCGATGACCTTGCCCGTCCGGCGCCACCGCAGTGGCGGAACGATGGAGCGGCCCCTCGGGTGGGCCCGCAATCCGCTGACGGAATTCGACGAACTGCTCACCCAGATGAGCGGATTGCTCGAATCCACGGTGGGCGGCGCCGCGCCCGCGGTGGCGTGGACCCCCCTCGCGGACGTCACGGAGACTGATGATGCCATCGTGGTCGAGATCGAACTCCCTGGCGTCAAGAGCAAGGACATCGACGTCGAGGCCAACGGACAGGAGCTGGTGATCAGCGGAGAGATCAAGGAAAAGGAGCGCAAGGGCGTCCTGCGCCGTAGCACCCGCCGAACCGGTGCCTTCGAGTACCGGCTGCGGCTGCCCGGAGATGTGGACGCCGAGAAGGTCACAGCGGAGATGTCGGCCGGTGTGCTCACGGTCACCGTCCCCAAGGCGGAGGTCGCCAAGCCCCGTCATATCCAGATCACCGAAAGCAGCGAGAGCGGCGGTCGTTGAGCCGAGGAGCCGGGCGGTGCGGGACCACGGTCCGGCACCGCCCGGGACCGAAAGGGGCCGTGAGACGGCCCAAACGGGCTTCTCCTCCTTCGACACCATGGATGGCGCGCAGTTTCCGACCCTGGAATTCCTCCCGCGTCCGGGACGGCTTGGCCCACATGGTCGAGGGCGGCATCGAAAAGCGGAGGGCGACGAACGCAGGGTTCCTGGCCCGCCGTTCCGGTCAGGCACCCGGCGCCCGGCAGGTGACGACCGGCGTATCGAAACAGCGGCGCAAAGCGCAGCGCGGGTTCGGCCGTGGCCTGCACCGCATGGTGCGGTCGCCGCTCACAGCAGGCGGTCGAAGACGGCTCGGGCCTGTTCCCAGTGCTGGGTCTGGGGGTTCTTCAGGTCGGGGTGGAGGATCTTGAAGCTCTGGGCGAGGGCCAGGCTGAGTCCGCCGACGATGTCCGGATAGGCCGCCTCGGTCTCCTCGTCGGGCGTCCGGTCCAGAGCGGGGTGGGTGGCGAGCTGTTCAAGGATCGGCTTGAGTTCCACTTCCTGGTCGATCTTCTGGAAGTCGTGAATGCTCTCCTGCAGGCCCTTCGTGATCGGTAGGTCACAGGTCCGGATGATGTCGCGCCCGTTGGCCTTGGCAGTGGCCTGGGCGACGGTCAGCAGGTCGTAGAGCTTGGCGTCGACGAAGTCGCTGTAGCGCTTGAGATCGTTCTTGTCGACGTCCAGCCCCGCGGCCGCGCGGAAGAACCTTTCGAACCTGGCGATGGACATCACGGTCATGACGGCAACCTCCGGCTGCGGGAGCCGGGGTGCTTCCCGGCTCCTGGGCTTACCAGTCAGCCTTGCCGACGGGACGCGAGAACGCATGCGCATGTCGGGGCGAATTAGCCTCCCCGTATTACCCTGCCAGGCCCAGGCGTCCGACTGCCCGAGCAGTCGGACGGGCGTGCGATCCGTCGATCCAGGCCGGCCGCAGCGCAGCCGGACCGCAGCGTCCTGGTCAGGCGGCGCTTGTGCCGCTGGGGAGGGAGGTGAGGTGGTGCGGGCTCTCCACCAAGATGCCACCCACCCATACCCCGCGGGGGGCCCACTTTGTTATCGTTGTTTGTACTGGTCGGCTCGGGCAGCCGGGTGAATTGGGACCCGGGCGGAAACGCCAGGCCGCATGTACCCCGGCGCCGCGACGCTCGATCGGCTGGAGCGCCCAGAGGCCCGGAAACTCGCTTCGACGCGTCCAGCTCCGCGCCGTTGACCGGTTGCCAGTGCCGCACGCGGCTTTGCGGGCCCACCCCCATGTTGCAGGATTTTCGACGAATGAGGACTCCTATGTCCAAGGCAGTCGGAATCGGCCTCGGCCCGATCAGTTCCGCGATCGCCGCATGGCAGGGCGGGGAGGCCGCGGTCATCACAATGGCGAACCCTTTGTCGGCCGGCTCGCCCGCAGGCAGGCGATCCCCAACCCCGAGGGAACCGTCTGTCGGCTTCGACATCGCCCCCGCCGAGCACGGCAACGCCCGCTTCAACGTCCGCGACAAGGTGTACGCACCGGAGGAGATCACCACACTGGTGCTACGAAAGCTCGCCGACGCCGCGGGCAACGCGTGACGGAGGCGGTCATCACCATGTCCGCCCATCTCAACGACGCCCAGCGCACGGCGCCGCCCCGAGCAAGCCGGACGTATGGCCGGCCTCGTCGTGCCGCACATGCCAACGAGCCGACCGCGGCCGCACCGGCCTCCGGTCCGGACAGGAAGCAGCACGAGACCGGGCACGTCTTCGACCCGGGCGGCGGTACCTTCGACGTCAGCCTCCTCGACGTCGGCGATGACGTGGTCGATGTGCGTCCACGGCGGGCGGCAGCCACCTGCGCGGCGACGGCTTCGACCGGCGCCTGGTGGACCACATCGCCGACAAGTTCCAGCAGGGGAACGGCATCGACCTGCGCAAGGGCCCGTACGCGCTGCAGCGGCTGTTCGAGGCTGCGGACAAGGCCGGGACCGAGCTGAGTTCGGTGAGACAGACAGCAGCCTGCCGGCGAGCTCGAGCTCGTCAAGGTCGCCGTCGACCGGTCGTCGGCGCTCGCGCAGCGGTTCCAGGTCACGGCCGTGCCGACCCTGGTCCTGCTCGACAAGTGAGCGGAGATGTCCCGCCGGACCGGTCTCGCCCCGGGGCTGCGCCGCTGGGTGGACGAGACCATCGCGGGCCGCGGCCGAGCAGTCCGCCCACGGAAGGAGAACCCCTCATGGCCACGATTCCCGACCCGCACCTCGCGATGGTGCGCCCGGTGACGCCGCGTACCCCGGAGGGCTGCGAGGAGTGCCTCATGGAGCATTCCCCATGGGTGCACCTGCGACTCTGCCTCACCTGCGGGCACGTCGGCTGCTGCGACTCCTCGCCCCTCAAGCACGCCAGGCGGCACGCGGGCAGCGACGGTCACCCAATCGTGCGGTCCTTCCAGCCGGGAGAGGACTGGCGCTGGTGCTACGTCCACGAGGCCCTGGTCTGATGAGCACGGCCGAGCACAAACAGAGTGAGACACCGGACCGGCACGGGGCTTTCCCGCGCCTGACACCGGAGCAGCTCGAGGACCTGACCGCGCACGGTGAGCGCCGCAGGACCGCCGATGGCGAGGTGCTGTACCGCGAGGGCGAGCCGTTCCGGGAGTTCCTCGCGATCCTCAGCGGAACCGTCGAGATCCTCCACGACCACGGCGGGCCCGACGAGCGCACGGTGGCGGTGCACGGACCCGGCAGGTTCCTGGGTGAACTCGGGCTGCTGGAGGGCCAGGCGGCGTTCGACACCGCCGTGGTACGCGAGGCGGGCGAAATACTGGCCGTACCGGTGGACCGGCAGCGCGCCCTGGTCGACCGCGATCACGTCCTCGGCGACCTGATCCTCCGCGCCTACCTGTGCCGCCGGTATCTGCTCATCGGCCTGGGGGCCGGCTTCCGGATCCTGGGGTCGTGCTATTCACCGGACACGCTGCGGCTGCGTGAGTTCGCCGCCCGCAACCGGCTGCCCCACCGCTGGGTGGACCTGGAGAAGGACCGGGAGGCGGAGGCGCTGCTGCGTCGGTTCTCCATCCGTCCCGAGGAGACTCCAGTCGTCATCTGGAAGGGCGAGCGTGTGCTGCGCAATCCGAGCAACGCCGAACTCGCCCGGCTCATCGGGCTGCCCGCCCCCTCGCCGGAGGCCGGGCGGTGCGACGTGATGGTGATCGGTGCGGGACCCGCGGGACTCGCCGCCGCCGTGTACGGTGCCTCCGACGGCCTCAAGACGGTCACAGTAGACGCCGTGGCCACCGGAGGCCAGGCCGGTACCTCGTCTCGCATCGAGAACTACCTTGGCTTCCCGTCGGGCATCTCCGGGGGCGAGCTCATCGAACGCGCGGTACTCCAGGCCCACAAGTTCGGTGCCCGCCTCATGGTGCCGGCCCAGGTCAGCGGGCTCACCCCGCAGGACGACGAGTACGTCGTCACCTTCACAGACGGGTCCCAGACCCGGGCCGGCGCCGTGGTGCTCGCCTCGGGCGTGTGGTACCGCAGGCTCGAGGTGCCCGGCATCGACCGCTTGGAGGGCACCAGCGTCTACTACGCGGCGACGATCCACGAGGCCAGTCTCTGCCAGTCGGAGCCGGTCGCCGTGGTCGGCGGCGGGAACTCCGCCGGACAGGCGGCGCTGTTCCTCGCGAACCACGCGTCCAGGGTCCACCTCCTTGTCCGGGGCGGTGACCTCAACGCGGACATGTCGCGCTACCTGGTGGACCAGGTGGAACGGCACCCGAAGATCGAGGTGCTGCTCCACACCGAGGTCCGGGGCGTCTCCGGGGAGGAGAAGCTGGAGGCGCTGACGGTTGAGGACAACGCAACCGGCGAGCGCCGGGAGCTGCCGGCCACAGCGCTCTTCGTGTTCATCGGGGCCCGGCCGCGCACGGAATGGCTCAGGGGCGTGCTGGCCCTGGACGAGAAGGGCTTCGTCCTCACCGGCGCCGACGCCCAGGCGGCGGCCGACGCGACCCGGTGGGTCTCGCTCGGCCGTGGTCCGCTGCCGCTGGAGACCACCCTTCCCGGAGTCTTCGCCGCCGGCGACGTCAGGAGCGGCTCGGTCAAACGGGTGGCCTCGGCGGCCGGTGAGGGTGCCATGGCGATCCACCTCGTGCACGAGCACCGGGAGCAGACGGGCAACCTGGTCCGCACCGCGGGCCCCGAGGGGCGTCGGGTGGTGGCGGGCGAGTCCGAGTCCAGGCAACGCCTCTCCCTCTGACGGACCCCCTGGGCGGCCCGGCCCACCCGGCCCACCACACGGTCGTCCTCCCCACCGGCGCCCGGCGCAGCACCGACGGCCCCATGGACGTGATCAACCGGGCGGAGGCCGTGCTGATCTTGCTGTTTCCGATCCGCCGTCGGGAGCCCAGCGTGACGCGCTCGCCGACGCCCTGGCCGGTGTGGCGGAGTACGCTCGTCGGGCTGCGGCACGACCTGACCGCTCCGTTCGGCCCGGAGCCGTTGATGACGGCCCGGGACGCTGCCGCCGTGACGCCATCACAGGCACGCACCCGCCCCCGGCCCTCCATGGCCCTCGAGCCCTCGCCGAGCGCATTCGTCCGGTCGTCGCCGTGCTCGCCGACCGGACGTCGGCGCCCGGGGACCCGGGCGGGACCGCGGGCGGGAGTCGGTCGACGGGGCCGCCGTGCTCGGCCAGGCGTCAGGGGGATCGCCAGGGAGCGGCGACGCGCGGGAAGACGCCCGCGCCGGCAGGCCCGCGGGCGCCCGCTCCCCGGTACGCCCGACAACGGGGAAGGCGTCGCCGCCGGGGTCCGGAGCCCGGTGCTGCGGCGCGGGACGGAACTGCAGAAGCGGGCCCTGGAGGACCTCGCGATGCCCCTGAGCCGCACTCCTGGAGCGGGGCGTCGGCTCTGCTCACGAGGAGCAGCGGGTGCGGGCGGCCGTGGCTGCGGAAGGTGAGGATCAGGCCCCGCGCACCGGGGTGGGTGACGGCGGCGGTGACGGGGAACGCCGCGCCTCTTGGAGCGGGAAGTAGTCTGCCGGCCGCGTCGAGCGCCGCCACACGTACACCGCTGCCGCCATCACGAGGATCAGACCCGCCAGGACGAGCAGTTCGATCCCCTCGACGTTCCAACGGAAGGACTTCTCCGCCTCGGCGGTCACGATGAGCACCTTGCGGATGCCGGCAATCAGCCCGACGACGAGGAACGGCTCCGCGTCGAGGGTCTGGTTCCTGATGGTCAGGCGGACGGTGTGGAGCAGCTCGGCGACGATGAACAGCACAAGGCCGTTGTCGAGGGCGGAGAGAACGACCGTCTCCTCCCGGTACGGCCCCTGGATCGACCTGATGACGTCGTGGACGACCCCGACCGTCAGGAGCCCCGCGAGCAGTACGAGGAGCGCCGCGACGACGAGGTGGATGCCGTCCTCGATGAGCTGCAGGAGGCCCTGCAGCCGGCCGCCCTCGATCTTCGGGGGAATGGGTCGCACAGTCAGCATGCTAGGTGCGCCCCGGCTCGCAGGCGCGGCGTGCTGCCGAACGGGGGAACGAGCGGATCCCTCCCTGTGGTGGCAGCCTGGAGGAAGCGGCAAGGCGCGGCATCACCGAGGCCTACCAGGCGGCAGGACAAGGGTTATGAGGCAGCCCGACGCGGACACGAACGGCAGGAACCTGCGGCCCGTCCTGGCGCCGACCCGGGGTCTGCCCTCCGAGACGGCCCGGGACCTCGCCTCCGGCCTGCGGGAGGAACCGCGCCGCCCCACCGCCAGTGCTACCCGCCCGGATGCGGGCGCCGACAGCGCCTCTGGCAGCCAACGAGCAGGTCGCCGTGTCCGACGTGGCCGAAACGTCGGCACCCGCCGGGAGGACGGCGACGGGGACATCGGCGTCTTCCTCACCGACCTGCCGAGTCGGGTAGAGCACAACCCGCTCCGCATCGAGGCCGACCCTGAGCACAGGGTCGCACTCCGTGGCGGGCGCACCGTGCCGGAGGACGCGAGTGCACTGGAGGTGTGGGATGAGTGCTGACCGCTCCCACGAGAGCCGTAATGGTCACGTACTGGTCCTTGCCGCCGGCTCTTCGAGCCTTCACGTCGCTCTGTTCGCGGCGGACGGCGAACGGGTGGCGGATCGAGACGCCTCGGAGCCCCCGGGACCTGCTGCGGTGGCGGAACTGCGGAACTTCCTCAGCGAGGTGCCCGCTCCTGCGGCGGTTGGTCACCGCATCGTCCACAGCGGCCCGCACCTGACTGGCCATACGCTGATCGACGCACGCGTACGGGCTCTGCTGGCGGACGTCGCCGATCTCGCGCCGTTGCACGTGACCCCTGCCCTGCCTGTGGTCGATGCCGCACGAGAACTCCTGCCCGACGTTCCTCACGTCGCCTGCTTCGACACTGTCTTTCACAAGGATCTGCCGGCACAGGCGCGCACGTACGCCGTGCCGGAGCGGTGGCGAGCCGAATACGGGCTGCGCCGGTACGGCTTCCACGGGCTTTCCTACTCGTGGGCACTGCAGAGGACGGCGCAGGCCCTGGGCCGACCCGTCGACAACCTCCAGGTCGTACTCGTGCACTTGGGCGGCGGCTGCTCGGCCTGCGCCGTCCGGAACGGACGCAGCGTGGACACCACCATGGGCCTCACTCCGCTGGAAGGCCTGGTGATGAGCCGGCGCAGCGGCAGCCTCGACCCCGGCGCGCTGCTGTGGCTGCAGCGGCGGCACGGTCTGAGCACGGACGAATTGGATGACGCACTCCACCGGCATTCAGGTCTGCTCGGCCTCTCCGGTACCTCGGCAGACACTCGGGACCTGGTGCGCGCCCGCGCGGAGGGTGATGCCGCGGCCGCGTTGGCGCTGGAGACGTTCACACTCAGCTGCCGCAGGGGCATCGCCTCGATGGCCGCCTCGCTGGACCGGCTGGACGCGCTGGTCTTCACCGGGGAGATCGGCGAAGACCAACCCGAGGTACGCGAGGAGATCTGCTCGGCCCTGACTGTCATCGGTGTACGAGGCGGGCTGCTCGTCCCCGAACTGGAAGATTTGATGCGGGAAGGCCTCCGACGCATCGATCAGGCGGTGAGCGGTGTCCCGGTCCTCGTGGTCGCGACCGGCGAGACACAGCAGATCGCCGTCGAGACCCGACGGGTTCTCGGTATGTGACTGGCCAAGGCAACTGCTGGCACATCCACACTTAGTTGGCCCCGCCACAAAGAACCGGCCTCCTGTACCAGGACAGAGGAGTGGCGACGTCTGGTCCTGTACGCCGCCCGCGTCTGATCACGGGGCTCGAGGGCCACTGGCCCCCGTCACAGTTCCGCACCGCACCTGAGCCGCATGTTCATCGTTCGGGCGCGCACCGCCCGCGATCCGCGCCCCGCGGTCCTGCTCTACGTCGGATACTTCGACTGCACCGGCGACGACGTCCCACGCGACTGGGCGCACCAACTGCTGGACGAGGGTCGAGCGGGGGCGTGCGAGGGCCGGAAGGGATCAGGCCGCCGCTCGGCGATACGGACCCGTGCCCCGTTGCCATGGGCCTCCAGCGCCAGGACGAGGCCGAGGAGTACCCCACCGCCGTCGCCTGGCAGGAACCCGATCGGTCCGGGTGGGTATGGCCGGCCTACAGCAGGCCGGTCAACCCCCTGAGACCAACAATGTGCTCCGGCTCTGTGACGTGGCCGTCTTGTGCAACACCGCACGGGTCATCAGCAAGAAAGCGGATGGGAAGTCCGTCGCCGCAGAGCTGTCGTTGCTGTTGCGACGCTCCACGTGACGTGCGCTGTACCAGAGTGCACCATCTCTCCGGCTCCGGCCCCCCGACTGCTGAAGCCAGTCGCCTGATGTCAACTACCAATCCGCGTCGCAACCCCGCGGCGGAGACGGCGGCCGGTCCGAAGGGCCGACCGCCGTCGCCGGGACCACCCGTGGCGGCGGCCGTCGTGGTCAGCCGCGAGACCGTGCCCGGCGGTGACGGGAGCCGATGGCCCCGGCGCTCACTGCCCGCTGCGGATCTCGTCGAGCTTCTTCGCGAGCGCCTCCGTCTCCGCGATCAGGCGGTCGCGTGACCTCTGCTGCGCACGGTCTCCCTCTTCCCTGAACCCCTCGCTGAAATGCGGTTGGAGCTGGGTCCACCAGCCGTGGTCCAGCATTGCCCAGGCCTGGGGGCACAGGGGGGCGCGGGACTTCGGGAGGTATCCCGCGCCGACCAGGGGTGCGTCGAACTTCTTCGGGTCGCTCCCCTCGAGGTAGCAGAGGAAGTTGAAGACGCGCTGCTGGGTGACGGGGTGATCGCTCGAAAGCCCCTCCAGCGTCAGTTCCCCTTCCTCGCGGGCGAGCTCGTCGAAAAGAACGGCGGTGGCCAACGACGGCCCCGGACCGACCTCGTTGACGGTGTGGAAGGACGCGAAGCCGTCAGCGGCGTCCTCCTCGAGGCCGAGGTTCGGGAGCAGCAGCTGGCGCTGCAGGGCGTGGCCCATCTCGTGGCCCAAGACGAACTGGGTCGACAGTGCGGTCAGGTCGTCGGCGTTCCATTCGGTGCCGGGGATCACGGCGGGGCGCTCGACGGTCTTCACCACCTCGCCGAAAACCCCTTCGATCCGGGTCAGAAAGGCGGGCGGTACGTAGACGGTCCTGCCGTCGGGCTGGGTGACCGCGTCCGTGACCCCCGGGGGGACCCTGTCGGTGACTTTCACGACCATGTCGTGGGGGAGGGCGAGCGACTCGTTGACCCAGTCGGCGACCTCCTCGAGCACGCGGGACTCCCGGACCACCGTCACGGCGTGCCGGTCCTTCGGCTTGATCGCGCCGTCCTCGTAGACGATCGTGACCTTGCCGCTCGCGTCGGACTTGGCGCCGTCGCCGCCGCACGAGGCTACGGCGAAGCCGGCGACGAGCAGCGCGCCCGCGACGACCGTCCGGGACACGGCCGGGTAGCTGCCGCCGGTCGGACACCCGGCAGGCTCCCCGGCGCGGCCGGTGCGCCGGAGGGGGGCGGTTGCGCCGTCGTGTTCTCCGGATCTCGTCCGCGATGCGACCACGGCGAGACGGAACGGCGAGCGGTGACGCCGGTCCGCACGTGACGACGGTCGGGTGCCGGAGGTGGAACTGGAAGCTGGCATGCGCAACATGATCGACGGCCCTGAGGGTGCAATCGGCTATTTGCAGAGGGTTTCGCCGCTTTGCTGAGAGTCGGCAGTGCTTGAGCCACGCCGTGTGCCGCTTCCCGCCCCCGTCTACTGCTCCGAGTTCCCCGGGTCACGCACCCAGGAGCGGTACGCCTCCACCGCGGTCGGCAGCGTGGGGAAGATCCGGTCCTCGCCGACGGATGCGGTCAGGCCGTAGGCGTCCAGTTCCGCGCGCAGGTCCTGCTTGACGCGTGCCAGGGCGAAGACGATGCCGCGGCCGGTCAGTTCCTCCCGCAAGGCGTCGACGGAGTCGAGCGCGGTGATGTCGACCTCCACGTTCGCCTCGGTGTTGAGCACGAACCACCGCACAGGGATCTCCTGTTCCTCCACGGCGGCCAGGGCGCGCCGGCGGAAGTCCTCCGCGTTGGCGAAGAACAGCGGTGAGTCGTAGCGGTAGACGAGCAGCCCGGGGACGACCCGCGCCTCGGGGTAGTCGTCCACGTCGTGCATCCCCGCCACCCCCGGAACCAGGCCCTGGACGGCGTCGTGCGGACGCGCCACCCGGCTCAGCAGCTCGGCCACCGACAGGGCCACGGCCACCAGCACTCCGTACAGGATGTCCAGGACGAGCACCCCGACGAGGCAGCCGACCGCGAGCAGCAGCTCCCGGCGGCGGAAGGACGCAAGGCGCCGGTACCCGGCCAGATCGATCATCCGGACGGCCGCGTACACCACCAGCGCCCCCAGCACGGCCGTCGGTGTGCTGCGGAGCAGCGGACTGAGGAACAGCAGCACCGCCACCACGGCGGCACCGGCGACGAGCCCGTACACCTGGGTGCGGGCCCCCGCCGACTGGGCGAGCGCGGTCCGGCTGGCGCTGCTGCTCACCGGGAACCCCCGCAGCATCCCGGCACCGAGGTTCGCGGCACCCAGGGCCAGCAGTTCCTGGTTGGAGTCCAGGCGCGGCCCGTCGTCGTCCGTGACGAAGGCGCGTGCCGTGAGAATGAAGTCGGTGTAGCCGACGAGCAGCACCCCGACGGCCGGCAGCAGCAGCCGGGGGACCTCGGCGAGGTCCGGCAGGGCGAAGCCCGGCAGACCGGCGGGGATGTCGCCGACCACGGCGATCCCGCGGGTCTGCAGGTCGAACACCGCCACGGCGGCCGTCCCGAGCGCGACCACCAGCAGCGGGCCGGGAAAGGCGCGGGGGAGACGCAGCGCGGCGAAGAGCAGCAGCAGGGCGACGGCGCTCAGCACGACAGTCGCCGGATGAGCCTCGGGCAGGTGCGACAGGAAGGACACCAGTTGAGGGAAGAAGCCCGAGCCCTCCGTCGGTACGCCCGTCAGCTTGGTCAGCTGATCGACCATCATGATCAGGGCCACGCCGGTGAGATAGCCGACCAGCACGGGCCGGGACAGCAGATCGGCGACGAAGCCGAGCCGGGCCGCCCACGCCACGAGGCACATCAGGCCGACGGCGACGGCCAGGGCGGAGGCCAGCACGGCGTACCGCACGGGGTCGCCCCCGGCGAGGGGCGCGACGACGGCCGCGGTCATCAGCGCCGTCGTCGACTCGGGGCCGACGGACAGCAGCCGTGACGAACCCAGCAGGGCGTACAGCGCGATTCCCGGGAGGATGGCCCAGAGCCCCGCGACCGGCGGCAGCCCCGCGACACTCGCGTACGCCATGACCTGCGGCACGAGGTAGGCGGCGACGGTGAACCCGGCCAGCAGATCACCGCGCAACCAGTCCCGCCGGTACGCCCCGAGCACCGCGAGGCCGGGAACGGCACGGCGCCACCCGCCCCCCGGGACGGGGGTCCGGTCAGCCATGGATCCGCTTCTCGTGGGCCCTCGCCGCCCCGGACCTCGTCCGTGCCCCGCACCGTGGTGCGGCCCCGGATCCGGTCTCCGGCGCCGGGACGGCGGTCGGCGGTTCGCCCGGCCGGGGCGGGAAGGGACCGACCGCCGGTTCCACGCCGAGCGCGGTCGCGACCTCCTGCGGGGAGCGGGAGTACCGGGAGGCGGGAGCCACGGGTTGCCCCGACGGCCGTTTCGGCTGCGCTGTCATCTTCGACCTCCGGTCCGGATCGGTCCGCCCGGTCCCGGGATTCGTCAGACGCCCTGGGCCCGCTTGTGCCCTTTCGCCCGCCGCGCCCCCGCCGAGGAGTCCTTCGGCCCGGCCCCGCGACCGCCCCGCCCGCCGGTGCCGGGATGCGCTGTTGCGTACGGATCGGCGGCGGCGCCTTCGGGAGCCTCGTCCACCAGTTCGCGCCGGGCCGCCCGGAGCTCCCGCCGGGCCTCCTTCCCGACGACCGGGTAGCGGGGATCGATGTCCATCAGCGTATGGGCGAGCACCGCCGCGGTGCAGATGCGAGCGAACCACTTCCGGTCCGCGGGCACAACGTACCAAGGCGCCCACTCGGTGCTGGTCGCCGACAGCATCTCGGAGAACGCGTACTGGTAGTCGTCCCACCGCCGGCGCTCCCGCGCGTCCGACGCGGAGAACTTCCAGTTCTTCTCGGGCAGATCGATCCGTTTCAGGAAACGGACGCGCTGCTCCTCCTGCGAGAGGTTCAGGAAGACCTTCACCACCTTGAACCCGTTGTCCGTCAGATAGCGCTCCCAGTCGTTGATCTCCCGGTACCGGCGGTCCCAGATGTCCGGGCCCCGCGCCTCCCGCGGCAGCCGCTGCCGGTCCAGGTTCTGCGGATGCACCCGTACGACCAGGACCTCCTCGTAGTGGGAGCGGTTGAAGATGGCGATGTCACCGCGGGCGGGCAGTCTGCGCGCATAGCGCCACAGGTAGTCGTGGTCGAGCTCCTCGGCCGACGGCACCTTGAAGCTGCTGACCTTCACGCCCTGGGGGTTCACCCCGCTCATGACGTGCCGGATCGTGCCGTCCTTGCCCCCGGCGTCCAGGGCCTGGAGGCAGAGCAGCACCCCGAAGGTGCTCTGGGCGGCCAGGCGGTCCTGGTACTCGGCGAGCAGTGAGACCCCGGCCCTCAGCAGCTCGACACCGGTCTCCTTCTTCAGTCCGGCCCTGAAGCGGGGGTCGAAGTCCTTGTGCAGGTCCACCCGCGTTCCCGGTTGCACCCGCAGGGGTTCGATCAGCCGCGCGATGCGCTCGGCCCTTGTGTCCACGGCCCTTGCGTCCACCATCGGCGGTCCGCCTCCTCGCTGTCGTGCGGACTCCGGGGAACTGCCGTGCGGACTCCGAGGAGCGACAAGGTGCGCGCCGGGCTCGCCGGTACGCGTGCACCCCCTCCAGAATCGCCCCGCGCACCATGTCGCGCCAACGCGTCCCGCCCTGGCCGCGGCGGACCACCGTGACCCGCGGCGCCGTGACGACCCGGGCACCGGCCGGCGGTCCGGCGTCCCTATTGCGGGGGAACGACGATGACCGGACATCCCGCGCGGTGCAGAAGCCCGTGCACCACCCGTCCCAGCCTGCGCCCGGTGCCGGCATGACGACGGGACCTGCCGACGACGACGGCGAGCGCCGTCGTGGAAGCCTTCACGAGCTCCTCCACCGGGTCGCCGCTCACCACCTCTCCGGCGACCGCCACGTCGGGATGCCGGCGCGACCAGTCGGCGACGGTCCGCGCGAGCAGCCCGCGCTGCCGCTCCCTCGCCCGCTCCCGGTGGGTGAACGGCAGCACCGGCGGCTCACCGACGGACACCGCGCCGAGCGCGACACCACGCACGGCCGCCTCGCCGAAGGCGAACGCGAGGGCGGCGGCAGAGGGAGAGTCCGCGTCGACCCCGACCACCAGACGCGGCTGACGGGCCGGCGCGGTTCGCGGTTCCCGTACGACGACGACCGGGCAGAGGGCCCGGGCGGCGAGGGGCACGACGACCGAACCCGCGCTCAGCACCTCCTTGAGTCGGTTGAGGTCGCGTGAACCGACCACGACCGACTGTGCGTGAGCGGACCCGGAGATCAGCGCGGCGACGGCGCTCCCGTCGTACAGCTCCATGATCAGTTCCGGGAGCGCGTACGTGTCCTCGGCCCACGCCGCGGCCGCCTCGAGCGCCTGGCCCGCCTGCGCGCGCAACGACACGCGCCGCGGTTCGGCGTCGACGTGCTGGGTGTCCCCGAGCCACGGCACGGCGACCACGAGTCTCAGGGGCAGGCCCCTGAGGCGAGCCTCCTCCGCCGCCCAGGCGATCGCCGCGCGCGATCCGTCCCGAGGGTCCAGACCGACGATCACCTCGCGGCTGCCGGTGACGTCGTTCGTGGCTCCGTCGTCCATGCTTCCCTCCCTCGCGCAGTCGCGGGGTGCTCGTCCTCGCGGACCGGCGCCGTCCGGCCCTGCTCGGCGGCGCCCTGGGCCGCCCTCGCGGTCCGGGCCGCTCGTCCGGGCTCGCGGTCGGGGGTGCTCCGCCGGGCCTCACGGGGCCTGCCGCCCGGCGGCGCCGCTTTCCGCCGCGCCGCCCGTCGTCGCCGTCACGATCGAAGTCGCCGGCGTGCGGCTCGGTGCGGCTCCGCGCGCCGCTCAGGCCGGGACGCGAGCGGCCGCGCGGCGGGTCAGACTTCCGGGCGACCCGACCAACGCGGTTCGACGAGGTCCCACTCCGTCTCCCATGCCTCCAGTGTCCGCTGGTCGAGCCGGCGCGCACGGTGGGAGTAGACGCCCAGGGAGGCGGCCGAGAGGACGGTGAACACCGCCACGCCGGCGAGCGCCGACGCCATGACCACATCGGAGTCGGTCCGGGGGCTCGTCGTGGCCCCGCCGCTCGCGTCGACCCAGACCCGGACGGGACTACCGGCCGGCGTGCCGAGCGGGACCGCCACGACGCCCTTGTGCCGGGCGTTTCCCGGCCCCCGCCACGTCGCATCGGCGAGCCCTTCGTCGGCCGGGCCCGACCCGCCGTCACTCGTGCCCGTCACCGCCTTCTGCACGGTCGTCGCGGTCACCTGCCGGCGCTCCTGCCGCTCGTTCAGCGCACGACGGTGCTCGGCGCTCCAGGTCCCGCACGCGGCGGTGACGGCCAGCGCCAGGGCCACCACCACGGCGAGCGCGCATCCCGCCACCAGCCGGCTCCGCACGCGGTCGGCCGGGCGGACGAGCGGCCCGGCGTCCCGGCCGACGGCGCGGCGCAGATGCCGCCACAGGGCGTTCCTCGCCGTTCCTCGCTGTCGGGGCTCGGAGAGATCATGCGGCATGACGGGCCTCCCTGCTGTACCGCCCGTGGCCGGGGAGTGCGGCGTGATGGTCGCGCCCCACTCTCCGTCGTTCGCCGGGACGTCTCGTAGGGGCGACCGTCCCCCTCCCTGGGCCGGTCGGCCCTTCCGAGGGCCGTTCGGACTCTGCCGCCGCGGCCGCCGGAGGAGGAGGCTGGGTCCTCGGCGGGACGAAGTCGCCCGGCCGTTTCCGCCGTCCCGCCTCTGCTGCTCCGGCGGGCCGGCGGGCCGCCCTTCCTTCGTTCCGCCCTTCCTTCGTTCCGCCCTTCCTTCGTTGCGTCCTCCCATCCTCCCGAGGTGTCGCCGATGCCGCAGCACGTGACCGTCGGACTGGACGGATCCGCCGAGAGTGCCGCCGCGGCCGCGTGGGCGGCCCGCGAAGCCCTGCTGCGGAAGGCCGTCCTGCACCTGCTGCTCGTGACCGACGCGCCGGAACCGGCCCCGGGCGCCACAGGCGGGCCGGACGCCGTCGACGAGGTTCTGGCCGGCACCGCGAAAGCCCTGCACGACAGGCACCCCGGGCTCGAGATCCGCACGGAGCGGCTGTCCGGCAGGCCACCGCCCGTCCTCGCGCGCGAAGCGGCGAACGCCGAGCTCACCGTGCTCGGTTCCCGTGGCCTCGGCGGCGTACGGGGCTTCCTCCTCGGGTCCGTCGCGATGGCGACGATCGTCGGGACGGACCGCCCGGTCGTGCTCGTGCGGCCGGAGCACGAGCCGCGCCCGGAGCGCGGTGGGGAGGCGTCCGGCGCGGCCGCCGGCAGTGTGGTCGTCGGTGTGGACGTCCGCGAGGCGTGCGAACCGGTACTCGACTTCGCTTTCGGCGCGGCGGCCCTGCGCGGTGACCGCCTCCGGGCCGTGCACGCCTGGTCGCTTCCGCCCTTCGGACGGGACGCGTTGGCCCTCGACATGGCCCTGCGGGAGATGCGGCCGGATGTCGTCGGACACCTCAGGAACGTCCTCGCCCCCTGGCGGCAGAAGTACCCCTCGGTCGACGTCGTCGACCTCACACCGATCGGCGGGGCCGCCGAGCAGTTGCTGCGCGCCGCCGAGGGCGCCGCGCTCGTGGTCGTGGGCCGGCGGATCCGCACGTCGCACCTCGGTGCCCGTCTCGGGCCCGTGGCCCATGCCGTGATCCACCACTGTGAGGCTCCCGTGGCCGTCGTCGCCCACGACTGACGCACGAGCCGGCGCACGACCGGACCGCGTGCCCCGGAAACGGGCGCGGGGAACCGCCGGTCCGCGATGTCGTCGGCCGGGACGGCGCGTTCGTCCCGGATGGGCCGAGAGGCACCACCGCGGGACCGTCCGGCCCAAGCGGCCGGGCCCGGGCGCCGGACACGCTGGCAGGGAGGACCACCGGAGCGGGGAGGAAGGGTTCGTCACCATGAAGGCATTCGTCTTCCACGGACCGGGAAAGACGTCGTGGGAGGACGTTCCCGATCCGGGCATCGAGGACGCCGCCGACGCCGTGGTCCGGGTGGACGCGGTCACCGTCTGCGGAACGGATCTGCACATCGTCAGGGGCGACGTCCCGGAAGTGGAGCCCGGCCGGGTCCTCGGGCACGAGGCCGTCGGCGAGGTCGTGGAAGTCGGCGGCGAGGTGCGGACGGTCCGGCCCGGTGACCGTGTGCTCGTCTCCTGCATCACCGCGTGCGGGCGCTGCCGCTACTGCCGCGAGAGCCGGTACGGGCAGTGCCTCGGAGGCGGCGGCTGGATCCTCGGCCACCTCGTCGACGGCACGCAGGCCGAGTACGTCCGGGTCCCCTTCGCGGACCTGTCCGTCCACCCGTTGCCCGCAGCCGTCGACAGCGAGAACGCCGTGCTGCTGGCCGACATCTTCCCCACCGGCTACGAGGTCGGCGTCCTCAACGGGCAGGTGCGGCCCGGCGACACGCTCGTCGTGGTCGGTGCCGGTCCCGTCGGCCTGGCCACCATCGCGACAGCCCGCCTCTTCACCCCGGGGCGGATCATCGCCGTCGACCTCGCCGGGGCCCGGCTCGCCGCGGCCCGCGGGCTCGGCGCGGACGCCACCGTCAACGCGGCGGAAGGCCCCGAGGATCTCGTACGGGACCTGACCGACGGGCTGGGGGCCGATGTGGTGGTGGAGGCCGTGGGAGTCCCGGAGACGTTCGAGATGTGCACCCGTATGGTCAGGCCGGGCGGCCGCGTGGCGAACGTGGGGGTCCACGGCCGGCCCGCCGCGCTCCATCTGGAGGACCTCTGGATCAGGGACGTCACCATCACGACGGGTCTCGTCGACACCCACTCCACTCCCTTGCTCCTGCGCTTGACGGCCGCGGGCAGGCTCCCCTCCTCCGCGTTGGTCACCCACCGGTTCCCCCTGGGGCGGATGGAGGAGGCCTACGACGTGTTCTCGCGTCCCGCGGACACCGGCGCACTGAAGGTGGTGCTCGGGGGACCGGCCCACGACGCTCTGGGACTTCGCACCGGAACGCCCGAGAGCCCGGGCCCAGGACCGTCGGAGAGCCCGGTACCGGGACCGTCGGACGGCCTTCACCCCGGACCGTCCGAGGAGAGGTGAACGAGCGGAGCCCCGAACGGACCGGGCGCCCCGGCCACGAACGGACCGGGTGCCGGGACCTCGTGGCGGCCGGGCAGCGACATCGACCGGAGGCCGGCGGCCCGGCGTGAGCAACTCGGGCCGACCCGTCCGGGCCCGACCGTGGCGCCGAGCTGCCCGGTCGTACGCGTACGGCCGGGAAGGGGCCGAACGCCGGCCCGGCTCCCGCGCGGTCCTCGGTCCGTCCCCCGCGCCCGGCACCTCTCCTACGCGATCTCCAGCACGTCCTCGACGGCACGGCGTGGAGTCCGCGGGCCCTCGGGGCCGTAGCCGAGGCGGATCACCATCTGCACGTGCCCCATCGAGGAGGCGGGATCGCGCAGGGCCCAGCGGAGTTCGGGCCATTCCAGCGCCTGGGACGTCAGGGAGGCGACCAGACCGTCCGAGGTGGCCTGGAGAAGGACGCGTTCCAGCGCCTGTCCGGCCGTGAGCCAGTCGAGGGTGCCGTCGTTCGGCGTTCCCAGCAGGGCGAGCAGGGGCCGCTTCTCGAACGTGGCGCTGCCGCGGCCGGCCACCGTCCGTCCGGCGGCGAAGTCCCGTACCGGGGCGGTGACATCGTGCTGCCGAGGCCCGAACGCGTGCGCGGGGATGCCGTCCCCGGGCGACGGCGCGTCGCCGGGCGCACCGGTCCAGCGGAGCAGTTCCTCCCGCGCCTCCGGGTCGAGCGCCTCGCGGCCCTCGGCCTCGTGGAGCAGGTCCAGCACCTCCTGTACGTGCCAGGCGCCTGGCACGCGGAGCCGCGCCCCCTCCTTCCGCGCGGCGGCGCGCAGTCCGTCCAGAACGCCGGTGGGGACCTCCTCGTCGGTGAACGGGAAGCGACTGGTGTGGCGTCGGTGCAGCGCGGGGTGGAGCGCGGCGAGGTCGTCGTCGGGCCGCACCGGGCGGTCCAGGCGGACCTCCGCCAGCAGCCACGGCTCGGCGGGATCGGGGAGCAGCACGGTGTCCGGCTCCCTGCCCGCGTGGGCGGCCGCCACCCTCAGGTTGAACAGCGCGGCGCCGCATCCGAGGTGCAGGGAGCGCCGCTCCGGGTCGGATTTCGCCATGGCCCGTTCCGGATCCCCGAACAGCCGGATCGCCACCCGGTCCGTGAGGTACCGGAACCTCCACGGCTGGGCGTTGTGCATGGACGGGGCCGCCGTCGCGTCCCGGACGAGGGAGGTGACGACGCTGGCGTCGAGGGGTTCTGCGGTCATGGGGCGCTCCAGGGCCGGTGGTCGGGCGTGCTGGTGGTCAGTCGTGGGCGATGACGGCCACCGGAGCGGTGGCGTGGTGGAGTACGGCGTGGGCGACGTGCCCGAGGTGCCCGCCGACCGGAGCCCGCCGGATGCGGCGGCCGACGACGACGAGTTCCGCGTCTTCGGCCTCGTACAGCACCTGCTCGGCGGGCGCGCCGACGAGCACCCTCTCCTCGGCCTTGACCGAGGGGTACAGCCCCCGCCACGGCCGGAGCCGCTCGGCGAGGGCGCCTGCGACGCCGTCGGCCACCTCCTGCCGGACACCGGGATCGAGCCGGGGCGCGTAGCTGAACGCGAACGGCAACGACCATCCGTGCACGGCACGGACCCCGCAGCCGCGCCGCGCCGCCTCGTCGAAGGCGAAGGCGAGCACCGCATCGGCGTTCTCGTGGATGTCCACTCCCACCACGACGTCCCGTCCCGCCACCGCGTCACGGGACCGACGTGGCTCCGGCGGCTCGCCACGGGACGTGCCGGGGGGACGGACGAGCACGACCGGGGTGTCCGTGAGCCCGACGGCGGCCGTGCTCACCGAGCCGACGAGGAAGCCCTCGACGGCGCCGCGTCCGCGCGACCCGAGAACCAGCATCTGGGAATCGGCGGCCTCGACGGCCAGCACGGCCGCCGCCCGGCCCGCCTGCCGTCGGGACGAGACGGCCAGCTCGGGGTACCGGCGGCGCAGTGCGCCCGACGCCTCGTCGAGCACGGTGTCCGCCCAGCGCTGGTGCTCCTCCCGGTCGACCGGGGGCACGGCGGGAATGCGCGGCCACTCGTCGGCGTGCACCACGCGCAGGGGGGCCTCCCGCAGCAGGGCTTCCCTCGCGGCCCAGTCCGCGGCCGCGCTGCTTTCCGGGAACCCGTCCACTCCGACGGTCACAGGGCGAGTCATGTCCGTGCGCCTCCTTCCGGGTCGGCCCGGCGGCAACGTCCCCAGCATGAGCGGGACGGCCGCCGGACGGGCAGGGCCGACGAGCCCGAACGTCGGGGCCGAAGGGCCCCCTCCGTGGCCGAGCGACCGGAGGACACCCACCGTCGCCGTGGCCGAACGACGCGGTAAGGCGCTATCCCCGGCCCCGGCCCCGGGGCCGCTGTGCCGCGTCAGCCCCGCCGTGCGGGCCCGCCGAGGTGTCGCAGGGTTACGGCGCGCCGCCGGTACTCCTCGTCGTCGATGTCGCCGTGGGCGAATCTCTCCGCGAGGATCTCCTCGGCCCTCGTGGGCGAACCCTCCCGGGCCGGGGCCGCTCGGCTCCGCCGGGCGGTGTGCCGACGGCTCCGGTCGGGGTCCGGCGTGCCAGGAGGAGGACCCCGAGCAGCAGCAGGATCCGGAAGACCGCGGTGCCGACGGCCATGAGTGCGGCGAACCAGCCTTCCGGGCCGTGGCCGTACCCGTGCGCGACCGGCTCCTCCTCGCGATGTCGTGGATTGCCCTCGTTCCTCCACGATCCGACGCGTGCGCGGGCGGAGGCGGGGGCCGAACGGTCCCGCCCGGCTGCCGGCCGTCCCCGGCGGACGGGTCGACCGACCCGCCGGGGGAGCGGGGCCCTGACCGGGGGCGGACCGTGGGGACCATTGGGCCCCGGCGGGCGGCCTGTTCGGCCCCTGTGGGCGCTGGTCCCCAGCGATTGAATGGCCGTGTCGTACGCGCGGACGGCGCTGCGGACACCCGGGTCGTGGTCCGCCCGATCGTCCGGGCCCTGGGGGCGCCGGCTCGGCAGGAGTGGCGAACATGAAACACAGCAAGGTCGGAACCCTGATGGTCGGGGAGGTCGTCTCGGCCGTGCCGTCGACCCCGTTCAAGGAGGTCGTCAAGCGGCTCGCCGAGCACGACATCAGCGGCCTGCCGGTGCTCGACGACGACGACCGGGTGGTCGGCGTCGTCTCCGAGACCGATCTTCTGGTGCGCCAGGCTTCCGCCGGCGGTGCCCGTGCCGCCGTGCTCGGAGCGTGGAGCGGCGACGGCGGCTTCCCCGACGACGACCGCGACGGGCTCACCGCCGGGCGGCTGATGTCCGCGCCCGCGGTGACGGTTCACGCCGAGGACACCATCGCCGAGGCCGCCCGCACCATGCTGCGGCGCGGCGTCGAGCGGATGCCCGTCGTCGACGAGGAGGACCGCCTGGTCGGCATCGTCACCCGGCGCGACCTGCTGCAGGTGTTCCTCCGGCCGGACCCCGAGATCCGTCTCCTGGTGATCGAGGAAGTGCTGACGGGCGCCATGGGCCTCGACCCCGAAGCGATCGACGTCCATGTCGTCGACGGAAGGGTCACCCTGGAAGGACGTGTGGAGACGGCCGGCCAGATCCCGGTCCTGGTCAAGCTGACGGAGCAGATGGACGGGGTGGTGTCGGTGAGCCAGCACCTCGCCGCACCCTCCGACGGCTCCCGGCCCCCGGCGCGTGCCCCGGAGGAGCGGCCTCACTCCCGGGGACGGGGTGACGCGTGGAGCGGATGGCGCATGACGCCGGAGGAGCCGTGATGGCGCAGAGCACCGACACCGTGGAGGACGTGACGACCGAGACCGTCGTCCCCCGGTGTCCCGTCGGGGCGTCACGGTCGTTGTCACCGACGGATTCGTCGAGTTCGGCGGAGGTCCGCGACGGGGGACTCGTCCCCGTGGCGGCCCGTCTCACGCAGGCGGTGGAGGGAGTGGTCGGAGTGACCTGCACGCTGACCGGACCCCCGCGGGCCGAGGACGCGGCGTCCTGAGACGCCGCCCTGGACGAACGGCCGCGTCTGCCGGCCCCGGATCCCGTGCCCGGCCCTCCGGTTCGGAGGGCCGGGCGCCCCCGCTCCCCGGCGCAGGCAGCCTCCCGGTCAGGCGGACACGTGCGTGCCGGCCGGGGCGACGGGGCACAGTCGACGTATGACCGACAACGCCGACGACCGGGACCCGGGCCTGTTCGGTCCCGCGTCGGTCACCTGGCAGATGCACGGCGACCCCATGATGTGGATCGCCGGGGTCCGGGCGCTCTACCTGCAGGCCCTGCACCCCCGCGCCGTACGCGGAGTCATGATCAACAGTGATTTCCGCAAGGACGCCTGGGGCAGGCTGCTGCGCACGGCGAACTTCGTCGGCACCATCTCCTACGGCACCACCGAGGCCGCCGAACGGGCCGGTGCGCGCGTCCGCAGGATCCACCGCCTCCTCGGAGTGGACGACCCGGACCTCCTGCTCTGGGTGCACTGCGCCGAAGTGGACTCGTACCTGGACGTCCTGCGCCGTTCCGGCTTCCCCCTCACCGACGGCCAGGCGGACCGGTACGTCGACGAGCACCGGACCAGCGCCCGGCTCGTCGGGCTCGACCCGGCCGGCGTCCCCGCCACGAGGGCCGCCCTCGCCGGCTACTTCGCCGCCGTACGGCCCGCGTTGGAAGCCGGTGCGGACGCCCGCGTCGTCGACGACTTCCTGCGGCGTCCCCCCGTTCACACCCTGCTCGTCCCGGCACGCGAACTGGTCTGGCGGCGCGTCGCCGCGCTCGCGTACGACTCGCTGCCCCCGTACGCCCACGAGCTCTACGGCCGGCCCGCGCCCCCGCCGGAGCGCGTCACCAGACGGCTCGCCGCCGCCGGAACCGCCCTGCGCTGCGTCCCCTCGCGGCTGCGCTGGCAGCTTCCGCCAGGTCACATCTTGAAGGCAATGGCGCGACTCGGGCCCGGGAGCAGGCCCGCACCGTACAAACTGCGCAGACAGGCGGCCATACTGGACGGGCCGGGGAGGGCGTAGCGAAGCGACGGGGGCGACGGCACGCGATGGCGGACACCAGGCTGATCCAGGGCCGGTACCGGCTGCTTGAACTGATCGGTCGGGGCGGCATGGGCGAGGTGTGGCAGGCCCGCGACGAGTCGCTGGGCAGGCGGGTCGCGGTCAAGTGCCTCAAACCGCTCGGGCCGCAGCACGACCAGACGTTCGTACCCGTCCTGCGCGAGCGCTTCCGCAGGGAGGCCAGGGTGGCCGCCGCCCTGCAGCACCGCGGGGTGACGGTCGTCCATGACTTCGGCGAGCACGAAGGCGTGCTCTACCTGGTGATGGAGCTGCTCGAGGGCCGCAACCTCAGTCAGCTGATGGAGGACAACAAGCAGCATCCGCTGCCCGTGCACGACGTCGTCGACATCGCGGACCAGGTCGCCGACGCCCTCGCCTACACCCATGAACAGAGCATCGTCCACCGGGACCTGAAGCCCGCCAACATCATGCGGCTCACCGACGGCACGGTGAAGATCTGCGACTTCGGCATCGCACGGCTCGGCCACGACATCGGATTCACGTCCCGGCTGACCGGGACGGGCATCGCCATGGGCACCCCCCACTACATGTCGCCCGAGCAGATCGGCGGAGGCCACGTCGACCACCGCAGCGATCTGTACTCCCTGGGGTGCGTGCTGTACGAGATCGCCACCGGCGTGCCGCCCTTCGACCTCGGCGACGCCTGGTCGATCCTCGTCGGCCACCGGGACACCTCGCCCCGGCCGCTGCGCAGTCACCGGCCGGAACTCCCCGACTTCATCGAGGAGATCGTCCTCGACCTGCTCGCCAAGACGCCCGAGGAGCGGCCCGTAGACGCCAAGGACCTGCGTCGCAGGATCGGCGCCGGGCGTGCGACCGCCACGCCCGCCGCCGGCACCGCGGCGTCGCCCCCGCATCCGCATGCGCACGTCGGAGGGGAACCGGGACTGCCGTCCTGGACCCGCGGCATGACGACCGGCCACAAGGCGGTCACCGTCGCCGCGCTGCGGACGCCTCCGCCCGACTTCACGGCGGGCCTGACCGGCGAGTGGACCACGGGGGTGGATCTGCGCGGCCCCGCGCCCGTCCGACTACCCCGGCCCGAGCGGCCCACCCCGTCGCCCGAACTGCTGGCCGTCCTCACCGGCAAGCACAACGCCGGCCTCAGCCTCGGCCGGCTCGGCCGCTGGGAGGAGGCGGGCGAGGTGCACCGCGCGGTCGCCACCGAACGCGAGCACGCCCTCGGCCCCGACCACCCGGACACCCTCGCCAGCCGGTACGAGGTCGGCTTCACGCTCAGCAGGACCGGCCGGGCCGCCGACGCGCTGCGGGAGTTCGGCCGCGTCGCCGAGGGCCGTGAACGCGCCCTGGGCCCCGACCACCCGGAGACCCTGGCCGCCCGCCAGGAGATGGCGTACGTCCTCGGCCGGCTCGGCCGGCACTTCGAGGCCCACCAGGTGTACACGTCGGTGCTCGCCTCCAGGGAACGCACCGTCGGCCCGGACCACCCCGACACCCTGCGGTGCCGTCACAACCTCGCCTTCAACCTGAGCCGCCTCGGCCGGCTCGAGGACTCGTACCGCATGGCGGCAGAGGTCGCCGAGGCCCGCACCAGGGTGCTGGGCGCCGCGCATCCGGACACGCTCGTGACCCGGTACGAGGTGGCGTACGCCCTCGGGCAGCTGGGCCGCTGGACCGAGGCCCTGCAGACCTACCGGGACGTCGCGACGGCCCGGGCGCAGGCGCTCGGCCCGGACCACCCGGACACCCTCGCCGCACGCTACGAGACGGGGATCAGCCTCGGCCGCCTCGGACGGAGCGCCGAGGCACTGGAGCAGTACCGCGCGCTGGTGGCGGACCGCACGCGGGTGCACGGCGCCGCCGACCCGGAGACCCTGCGGGCCCGCCACGGGCTCGGCGTCAACCTGGGCCGGCTCGGCCGCTGGGAGGAGGCGCTGGCCGAGGCACGTGACGTCTGCGCGATCCGCGAGCAGGTCCTGGGGCCCGACCACCCGGACACCCTCGTCAGCCGCCGGGAGGTCGCGGTCGGACTGGGCTGGCTGGGCCGCTGGAGCGACGCGCTCGCCGTCTACCAGCAGGTGGCCGAGTCCCGCGAACGCGTCCTCGGGCCGGACCACCCCGACGCCCTGGCCAGCCGCAACGACCAGGCCCACTGCCTGGAGCAACTCGGCCGCGGCGGCGAGGCGGTCGAACTGTACCGCCGCGTGGCGGCGCTGCGCCGCCAGGGCGGGGCGGGCTGACGGGCGGCCCCGCGGGCCCGGTACGACCCGGAGGCGGTCCCGGTACGAGCTGCGGCGCGCGAGCCCCGGTACGAGCTGGGGCGCGCGGGGTCCCGGGAACCGCCGCGCGCGGGCCCGTACGATCCCCCGCGCGCGGGTCCCCGCGTCGCGTCGTCCCCGCCGCGACCGCACACTGTGACCATGACGGACCTGGCCGAGGAGAGGGCACGCGGCCGCGCCGTGCGCAAGGAGGTGCCGAGGTCCTCCCACGGGCGCTGGATCCCGGCCGCCGACCGGCCGGATCCGCTCGCGGTGCTGGAGGCACAGGCGAGGACCCGTGAGCCGGACCTGGTGCCCGTGCGGTACGGGCGGATGGCCGTCTCGCCGTTCACCTATCTGCGAGGCGCTCCGGCCGTCATGGCTGCCGACCTCGCCGTCCAGCGGAACACCGGGCTGCGCGTCCAGCTCTGCGGCGACGCCCACCTGCTCAACTTCGGGGTCTTCGCCTCTCCCGAACGCACCCTCCTGTTCGACCTCAACGACTTCGACGAGACCCTGCCCGGCCCTTTCGAGTGGGACGTCAAACGCCTCGTCGCCAGCGTCGCGGTCGCCGCACGGGACAACGGCGAGCCCGACGCCGGTGCCCGGCGGGCCGCGCGGGCGGCGGCCGAGTCGTACCGGCTGTCCCTGCGCCGCCTCTCCGGGCTCGGCGAACTCGACGTCTGGTACGAGCGGATCGCCGCGGAGGACCTGGTGCCCCTCGTGCGCGACCTGGAGCGGGCGCGGATCGAGGCACAACTGGCCAAGGCGCGGCGCCGGACGAGTCTGCAGGCCCTGGACAAGCTCACCGAGGTCGTCGGGGGGCGGCGCAGGATCGTGCAGGATCCCCCGCTGCTCGAGGCCGTGGCGGGACTCGACGCCGCTTCCGTGCGGAAGATCCTCAGCGACTACCGCAGCACCCTGCCCGAGGACCGCAGGGTCCTGCTGGACCGGTACCGGTTCGTCGAGGCGGCCCGCAAGGTCGTCGGCGTCGGCAGCGTCGGGACGCGCTGCTTCGTCGCGCTGATGACCGGCCGCGACACCGAGGACCCGCTCTTCCTGCAGATCAAGGAGGCCCAGCGGTCCGTGCTGGAGCCCCATCTGCCGAAGTCCGCCTACCGCCACCAGGGCCAGCGGGTCGTCGCCGGACAGCGGCTGCTGCAGGCGGCCAGCGACATCTTCCTGGGCTGGGTCAGCGGTCCGGGCGGGCGGCACTTCTACTGGCGCCAGCTGCGCGACATGAAGGGCTCGGCGGACGTCGCGACGATGTCCCCGACGCTGCTGCGCGACTACGCCGCACTGTGCGGCAGGGCCCTGGCCCGGGCCCACGCCCGGTCGGGCGAGCGCATCGCGATCGCCGCGTACCTCGGTGCGTCCGACACCTTCGACCGGGCCATGGCCGACTTCGCCGTGGCGTACGCGGACCGGACCGTCGAGGACCACCAGGCCCTCCGCGCGGCGATCGAGTCCGGGGCGGTGGAGGCCACCTCCGGAGTCTGAGGCCGCCGTCCGCGCGGGGCAGCCTCGCGTGTGGCCCGGCGTCCGGGGCTGTTTCCGCTCGGCGCCCGCCGGCCTCCGCGTACGGGCCCCTCCGGCTCGGGGCTGCCCTTCCGCCTCGCGGGCGTGCCACTGCCGCCCGTGGCCGGCCTGCTCCGGCTCCGGGCTCCCGCGTCGCGGGCCCAGGCCGCCCTACGTGCTCCGGACGCCTTCCGAGCCGCGGGACGCCCGGCTGCCCCGTGCCCGGCCCGTCCGCCGATCCGCGCGCGTCCCGGCCGTCCGCGGTGCCGTCATCCGGAGCGCCGCCCTTCCACCGTCGTCACCTCCGCCGTCCCGCGGCCGCAAACGTGACGCCGCTCTCTGGTCCGCGCGATCATCGCGTGTTACCAAGAGGCATGCGAGCAGCTTCCTCCCAAACGTTCAGCCGGTCCGTGTACGACGCCGTCATCGTCGGCGGTGGCCACAACGGGCTCGTCGCCGCCGCCTATCTGGCCCGGGCGGGACGGTCCGTCCTGGTCCTGGAGCGCCTCGGGACCACCGGGGGAGCGGCCGTCTCCACCCGCCCGTTCGCCGGGGTGGACGCCCGGCTGTCCCGCTATTCGTACCTGGTGTCCCTGCTGCCCGGCAGCATCGTGCGCGACCTGGGGCTGTCGTTCTCCGTCCGCAAGCGCACCGTCTCCTCGTACACCCCGGTCGTGCGCGACGGCCGGGCGACCGGACTGCTCGTCGGCGGCGACCGTACGCGCGAGTCGTTCGCTGCCCTCACCGGCTCCGACCGCGAGTACGCGGCGTGGGAGGCGTTCTACGAGCGGACCAGGCAGGTCGCCGAGCGCGTCTTCCCCACACTGACGGAGCCGCTGCCGACCCGGCAGGAACTGCGGGACCGCGTCGGTGACGAGACGTCGTGGCGGATGCTGTTCGACGAGCCCATCGGAGCCGCGATCGAGGAGAACTTCGCCGACGACCTGGTCCGCGGCGTCGTCCTGACCGATGCCCTCATCGGCACGTTCGCGGACGCCCACGACCCGTCGCTGGTCCAGAACCGCTGCTTCCTCTACCACGTCATCGGCGGGGGCACCGGCGACTGGGACGTGCCCGTCGGAGGCATGGGCGCGCTGACCGACGCGCTCGCCGGGGCCGCCCGGAGCGCCGGAGCCGAGATCGTCACCGGCCACGAGGCGATCCGGATCGAGACCGACGGGACGGCCGCCGAGGTCGTCTTCCGCACCGAGGACGGCGAAGGCACTGTCGCCGCCCGCAAGGTGCTGGTCAACGCGTCGCCGCAGGCCCTGTCCGCCCTCCTCGGCGAGCCCGCACCGCCCCCGGCGGAGGGCGCCCAGCTCAAGGTCAACATGCTGCTGCGGCGGCTGCCCCGGCTGCGGGACCGCTCCGTCGACCCGCGGCAGGCGTTCTCCGGCACCTTCCACATCGCCGAGGGCTACGGTCAGCTGGCGGCGGCGTACGCCCAGGCCGCGGCGGGACGCCTGCCCGAGGCGCCCCCCTCGGAGATCTACTGCCACTCGCTGACCGACCCGTCCATCCTCGGCCCGGAACTGGCCGCCCAGGGCTATCAGACCCTGACCCTCTTCGGGCTCCACACCCCGGCCCGGCTGTTCACCGAGGCTCCGGACGCGACCCGCGACGCGCTGCTCAAGGCGACCCTCGCCGAACTCGACGCCCATCTCGACGAGCCGATCACCGACTGCCTGGCGCTCGACGAGGCAGGCCGCCCCTGCATCGAGGCGAAGACCCCGCTGGACCTGGAGCACGATCTGCGGCTGCCGGGCGGGCACATCTTCCATCGCGATCTCGCCTTCCCCTGGGCCGACGCCTCGACCGGCCGCTGGGGCGTGGAGACCGCCCACGCCAACGTCCTGCTGTGCGGGGCGGGAGCCGTGCGCGGCGGAGGCGTGAGCGGCATCCCGGGGCACAACGCGGCGATGGCTGCGCTGGGCCGCTGACCGTTCCCCTCCGGTGGCGGGCGGCCGGCACCGGCCGCCGGGCACCGCGGTGCCCGCAACCCGGGGTGGGCCGGAACCCGGGGGGTGCCGGAGCCCGCGGTTCGTTCGGACACCGTCGGCGGTGGTGTGGGCGTGGGCCGTTCAGGCCTTCGCGGTGTTCAGCGCCCCGGCCCGGCCGCCGGTGGCCTCGGTGTGGAAGGTACGCCGGTAGACGGCGGGGGAGACGCCCACGAGTTCGCGCATGTGCTGCCGCAGCGAGTTGGCACTGCCGAACCCGGCGCGGTCGGCCACCAGGTCGATCGACAGGTCGCTCGTCTCCAGCAGTTGCTTGGCCACCTCGACCCGCTGGGCGGTGAGCCACTGGCCGGGGGTGACGCCCGCCTCGTCGCGGAAGCGCCGGGTGAACGTCCGTACGCTCATCCGCGCGTGCGCGGCCAGTTCGCCCAGCGTCAGCGGCCGGTCCAGCCGCTCCAGCGCCCAGGCCCGGGTGGGGGCCGTCGTGGCCGTCGTGGGCTCCGGAACGGGCCGCTCGATGTACTGCGCCTGCCCGCCGTCACGCCACGGCGGCACGATGCAGCGGCGTGCCACCTGGTTGGCGAGCGCGCTGCCGTGGTCACGCCGGACCAGGTGCAGGCACACGTCGACGCCCGCCGCAGCGCCGGCCGAGCTGAGCAGGTCGCCGTCGTCGACGAACAGGACGTCCTCGTCGAACCGCACCCGCGGGAACAGTCGGCGGAAGTGCCCGGCCTCGGCCCAGTGGGTCGTGGCGGGACGGCCGTCGAGCAGTCCGGCCGCGGCGAGGACGAAGGCGCCCGTGCAGATCGACACCGTGCGGGCGCCGGGCCGGATCCGCGCGAGGGCGGAGGCGAGAGGCGCCGGCAGCACCCCCTCCTCGGCGATGGTCCCGAGCCGGTGGGTGGGCGCGACGATCACGGTGCCGGCGCTCTCCAGCGCCTCGGGACCGTGGGCCACGTCGATCGTGAAGCCCGCCTCGGTACGGACGGGACCGCCGTCCGGTGTGCAGACGATCACTTCGTACAGCGCCGTCCCGTCCGCGGACCGGGCGCTGCCGAAGATCCGCGCGGGGATGCCGAGTTCGAAGGTCATCACCCCGTCGAGGGCCAGGACCACCACGCGATGGGGATCCGGCCCGGGGGGTACGACACAGCCCTCGTGCACGTCCCATTCGCCGCTCGCGTTCCGCTGGCGGTCGGCGCGGTCCGCCGTGCGCCCCCTGCCCCGTCCCGAAGTGCTCATGGCCAGATTCTGTCACATCATGGCCATCCGGCCAGTTCTGGGCGGCGCCGTGGACGCCGATGGTGGGGGCGTACCGAGAACGGAAAGGACCTCTCATGCTCGACACCGAGTCCACGATGCGCGCGATCAGCCCGGCCGCCTGGGGCGGCCCCGAGGTGCTGCGCGAGGTGACCCTCGCCCGGCCCGCCCCCGGCCCCACCGAGATCCTGGTGCGGGTGCACGCGGCCGGGGTGAACCCCATCGACTGGAAGACGCGTGCCACCGGAGGCTTCGGGATGCACGGCGAGCCGCCGGTGCTCGGGTACGACGTCTCCGGCGTCGTCGAGGCCGTCGGACCGGGCGTCACCCTCCACCGCCCGGGCGACGAGGTGTTCGGCATGCCGGAGTTCCCGCGCCAGGCCGGCGGCTACGCCGAGTACGTCACCGGCCCGGCCCGGCACTTCGTCCCGAAGCCCGCGGTCCTGAGCCACGTGGAGGCGGCCGCCCTGCCGCTCGCCGGCCTCACCGCCTGGCAGTCCCTCGTGGAGACCGCGGGGCTCGTCTCCGGTCAGCGGGTGCTCGTCCACGCGGCGGCGGGCGGCGTCGGCCATCTGGCGGTCCAGATCGCGGCGGCCCGCGGCGCTTACGTCATCGGCACCGCCCGGGAGGAGAAGCACGCACTGCTGAAGGGACTCGGCGCGCACGAACTCGTCGACTACACCCGGCAGGACTTCGCGGACGTGCTGGGGAGCCAGGACGTCGACGTCGTCCTCGACTCGATCGGCGGGGACTACGGTCACCGGTCCCTGCGGGTACTGCGGGACGGCGGCACGCTCCTCACCCTGCCCTCGCCCGACGAGGTGCCGGTCCCCGACGGGGGTGTGCCGAGGGGCATCCGCACCGGATTCACGCTCGTGGAGCCGGACTCCACCGGGATGCGGGCCCTCGCGTCCCTCGCGGCGGAGGGAAGGCTGCGTCCGGTCGTCGAGACCGTGCTGCCGCTGGAGCGCGCCGCCGACGCCCACCGGCTGGGCGAGACCGGACGCACCCGGGGGAAGATCGTGCTCACGGTCGCGGACGTCTGACCCGTTCGCACGGCGCGCGTACGGCCGGGCCCGAGGCGACCGCCGAACCCCGGTCCGGCCTGGCCCGGTCCGGGACCGGCGCCTCGGCGCCCGTCCCGGCCGTGGCCGGCGTTCCCGGTTCGGCACTGGTGCCTCCACTCAACCCGGCCCGGCCGCCCACGCTGGGGGCCCGGGGAACGAGCCCGTCCGGCCGCCCCCGGGGCCCGCGGAACAGGCTTGTCCGCCCCCGGAGCCTGCGGAGGGCCCGTCCGGCCGCATCCGAGCCGGCGGGAAGGGCCCGTTCCCCGTCCGTCCGCCCCTCAGTCGGCGGAAGGGCTCCAGCCGGACGCCTCGATCCGGGCCGCGTCACCGGGCCTGGTCCCGTCGAACAGCGTCCTGCCGCCGTCGTCGACCCGCAGGCCGTCCACGTACGCCCCCCGCCCGACGTACAACTGGTCCGTCGTGTACCGCCAGCGGAGCCGGAGCGGTCGGCCCCGCCACGAGGACAGACCCGCATCGACGCCGTGCCAGACCCGGTCGGACCAGCCGCTGACCCAGCCCTCGGGGCGGGGCACCGCCCGCTCCCCCCGGCGCACGGTGGCGAAGGGCAGGGCCTGCCAGGTGGTCCCGCCGTCGGCTGAGGCCTCCAGGAAGACCTTGTCGGAGGCGGGTTCGGTGTCCCACCAGAGGGCGCAGCGCAGCCGGGCGCGCCCGGTGGACGGGGTGACCTCGGGCAGTGCCAGGGTCGCGGTGGCGGCCGACGCCATCCCGGAGAACCAGGCGGTGCGTCCGTGCGCGGGCCGCACGGGGACGGCACGGGCGAGGTTGTTCGCGGCGGCCACGCGCGGTGCGCTGCCGGAGCGCCATGTACGCACCGGGTGGACGGAGTTGCCGAGGAGGACCAGGAACGAGTCCGTCGACGGGTCGATCACGAGGCTCGTACCGGTGAATCCCGTGTGCCCGGCGGTGCGGGGCGTGGCCATCGCGCCCATGTACCAGTGCTGGTACAGCTCGAACCCGAGCCCGTGCTCGTCGCCGGGGAACGCCGTGTTGAAGTCGGTGAACAGCAGTTCCACGGACTCCGGGGCGAGGATGCGGGCCCGTCCGTACGCGCCCCCGTTGAGCAGGGCGCGGGCGAGCACCGCCAGGTCCCAGGCGCGGGAGAACA
Source organism: Streptomyces sp. HUAS CB01 (assembly GCF_030406905.1). Taxonomy (NCBI): domain Bacteria; kingdom Bacillati; phylum Actinomycetota; class Actinomycetes; order Kitasatosporales; family Streptomycetaceae; genus Streptomyces; species Streptomyces chengbuensis. Next base: position 508,636 of record NZ_CP129137.1, on the reverse strand, counting down.
CCCCGGCGTGCCCGGCGACCCCGCCGAACGCGTGGGCGTTCTCGTCGTGGACCTCGCCCCACACCAGCCCGCGGTCCAGGCCCGACCACGGCAGCCGGGCGTCCTCGGTCGCGGCGATCCCCGGCCGCCAGGAGGAGGGCGGGTTGAAGCGGGTGCGGTCCATGCCGAGCGGGGCCGTGACCTCCTGCCGCAGCAGGGTGTCCAGGCCCCGCCCGGTGACCTCCTCCAGGATCAGCTGAAGCGTGATCAGATTCAGGTCGGAGTACAGGTACCTGGTTCCGGGCGGGCCGGCGAGTGCCTCGTTCCACAGCAGCCGCAGCCGGCCCTCGTGCGTGGGTTCCTTGAAGAGCGGGATCCACGCCCGGAATCCGGAGGTGTGGGTGAGCAGGTGCCGTACGGTGACGTCCTGCTTGCCCGCCGCCCCGAACTCCGGCAGGTACGTGACGACCCTCTCCTCCAGCTCCAGCGTGCCGCGTTCGATCTGCTGCACGGTGAGGATCGAGGTGAACAGCTTGGACACCGACGCCAGGTCGAACACGGTGTCCTCGGTCATGGGGATCTGCCGATCCGGCGGGAACTCCACGCCGGTGTCGGTCTTCTCGTCGTAGGCGGAGTAGCGCACGGCCTTCCCGATCGGGTGGTGCAGCGCGACCGTGCCGCCGCGCCCGGCGAGCAGGACGGCTCCGGCGTACCAGGGACGCCGGGGTGAGGGGGACAGGAAGGCCTCGGCGTCCGCGACCAGCCGGTCCAGGGGCCCGGTGAGGAGCCCGGCCTGCTCGGGCGTCCCGTGCCGCAGCGTCGTACGCCGGCGCCCCCCGCCCGCGGACGGGGCCGCGGCGGCGGCTCCCGGGACCGGTCCGATCACCTGGGGGTACCTCCCGTGTGAAGCTCCGGGGGAGCTCCTCCCAGTGCCGGCACTCCGCCGCCGAACCGGCGGCGGCTGATCCCCCTGCCTGCCGAGGCCTCCGTCATACCGCACCCTCCCTGAAGGAATCCTTCGGGCGATCCTGTAACACGTGAAACTTTCTTACCGCGGTGAGGGGGAGTCAAGGCCGTCCAAGAATCTGACACTGCATCAGAAAATCTCTTCCCTCGGCCGTTCCCCTGCGGCATCCTGCGCCCATGGAGACGGAGCTGAGCAAGAGACTGGGAATCGAGCACGCCATCTTCGGCTTCACCCCGTTCCCCGCGGTCGCCGCCGCCATCAGCCGGGCCGGTGGTTTCGGGGTCCTCGGCGCGGTCCGCTACACCGCCCCCGACGACCTCGCCCGGGACCTCGACTGGATGCAGGAGCACTCCGGCGGCAGACCGTACGGACTCGACGTCGTGATGCCGGCCGGAAAGGTCGAGGGCGTCACCGAGGCCGAGGTCGAAGCCATGATCCCCGAGGGGCACCGCCGCTTCGTCGAGGCACTCCTCACCAAGCACGGCGTACCCCCGCTTCCCGAGGGCGAGGCCTCCGGCTGGCGGATCACCGGCTGGATGGAGCACGTCGCCCGCAGCCAGCTCGACGTCGCCTTCGACTATCCCATCAAGCTCCTCGCCAACGCCCTCGGTTCCCCGCCCGCCGACGTCGTCGACCGGGCCCACGACCGCGGAGTGCTCGTCGCCGCCCTCGCCGGCAGCTCCGCACACGCCCGCCGCCACGCCGAAGCCGGCATCGACATCGTCGTCGCCCAGGGCTACGAGGCCGGCGGCCACACCGGCGAGATCGCCTCGATGGTGCTCACCCCCGAGGTCGTCGACGCCGTCGGCCCGCTGCCGGTGCTCGCCGCCGGAGGCATCGGCAGCGGCGAACAGATCGCCGCCGGACTGGCCCTGGGAGCCCAGGGCGTCTGGCTCGGCTCGATCTGGCTCACCACCACCGAGGCCGACCTCCACTCCCGTGCCCTCACCGCGAAACTGCTCGCCGCGGGCTCCGGCGACACCGTCCGCTCCCGTGCGCTCACCGGCAAACCCGCCCGCCAGCTGCGCACCGAGTGGACCGATGCCTGGGACGACCCCGACGGCCCCGGCGCCCTGCCCATGCCACTCCAGGGCCTCCTCGTCGCCGAAGCCGTCTCGCGCATCCAGAAGCACGGGACCGAACCGCTCCTCGGCACCCCGGTCGGCCAGATCGTCGGCCGGATGACCTCGGAGCGGAGCGTCCAGCAGGTGTTCGACGAGCTCACCCGCGGTTTCGAACGCGCCGTGGACCGCATCCAGCGCATCGCCGGAAGGAGTGGATCATGAGCGAGCGGCCGGCGGAAGCCCCGCGGACCGAATCCCCGGGAGGCTTCTGGGCGCAGGCCGGTGCCGACCCGGAACGCACCGTGCTGATCGCCCCCGGCGGCGAGGAGTGGACCGCGGGACGGTTGCACGACGACGTCAACCGGCTCGTGCACGGGCTGCGCGCGGCGGGGATGGAACGCGGCGACGCCTTCGCCGTCGTGCTGCCGAACGGCGTCGAGTTCTTCACCGCGTACCTCGCCGCCTCGCAGGCCGGCTTCTACCTCGTCCCCGTCAACCACCATCTCGTCGGCCCGGAGATCGCCTGGATCGTCGCCGACTCCGGGGCCAGGGTCCTCATCGCGCACGAACGCTTCGGCGCCGCAGCGACCGCCGCCGCCGACGAGGCGGGGCTGCCCGCCCACCGGCGCTACGCCGTCGGCGACGTGGACGGCTTCCGGCCGTACGCCGAACTGCTCGACGGGCAGCCCGCGACACCGCCCGCCGACCGCACCCTCGGCTGGGTCATGAACTACACGTCCGGCACCACCGGCCGCCCCCGGGGCATCCGCCGCCCGCTCCCCGGCAGGCCGCCGGAGGAGACCCATCTCGGCGGGTTCCTGGGCATCTTCGGCATCAGACCGTTCGACGACAACGTCCACCTCGTCTGCTCGCCGCTGTACCACACCGCCGTGCTCCAGTTCGCGGGAGCGTCGCTGCACATCGGCCACCGGCTGGTGCTGATGGACAAATGGACGCCCGAGGAGATGCTGCGCCTCATCGACACCCACGCCTGCACCCACACCCACATGGTCCCGACCCAGTTCCACCGGCTGCTGGCGCTGCCCGAGGAGGTCCGCGACCGGTACGACGTCAGCTCCATGCGGCACGCCATCCACGGCGCCGCGCCGTGCCCCGACCACGTGAAACGGGCGATGATCGACTGGTGGGGGGACTGCGTCGAGGAGTACTACGCGGCGAGCGAGGGCGGGGGCGCCTTCGCCACCGCCGAGGACTGGCTGAAGAAGCCCGGCACGGTCGGCCGTGCCTGGCCCATCAGCGAACTCGCCGTCTTCGACGACGACGGCAACCGGCTGCCGCCCGGCGAACTCGGCACCGTCTACATGAAGATGTCGACCGGAGGCTTCAGCTACCACAAGGACGAGGCCAAGACCCGGAAGAACCGCATCGGCGACTTCTTCACGGTCGGCGACCTCGGCCTCCTCGACGAGGACGGCTACCTGTTCCTGCGCGACCGCAAGATCGACATGATCATCTCGGGCGGAGTCAACATCTACCCCGCCGAGATCGAGTCCGCGCTCCTCGCCCACCCCGCCGTCGCCGACGCCGCCGCCTTCGGCATTCCGCACGCCGACTGGGGCGAGGAGGTCAAGGCCGTCGTCGAGCCTGCCGAGGGTCACGCCCCCGGCCCCGAACTCGCCGCCGCGATCCTCGCCCACTGCGAGCGGTGTCTCGCGGGCTACAAACGGCCCAAGAGCGTGGACTTCGTCGACGCCATGCCCCGCGACCCCAACGGCAAGCTCTACAAACGCCGCCTGCGGGAACCGTACTGGGAGGGACACGACCGCCCGGTCTGAGGAGTGCGGGGAGAGCGTCGTGCCCCCGGCGCCCCGGGTGCAGGGGCGGGCCGTGACCCGTTTCCGTACGCGCGAGATGCCTGCGGCACCCGCACGCGGAGGGGTCGGGCACCCCGCCGGCGCGTACGCGTGCGGTGTCCGCCGGACCGTCGGGCGGAGGGGTCGGGGCCACACGGTGGCGCGTACCTCAGCGGTGTCAGCGGCACCCGCACGCCGCGGAACCGGGCGCCCCGGCGGCGGGACGCGAGCGGTGTCCGCGGCGCATCCCGGCCGCGGACGGGCCGGACGGCCGAGGGACCCCCGTGGTCCCGTCGGCGCACCAGCCCGCGCGACCCGCCCGGCCTCCTGGCAGCGTGGCGCGCATGAAGACCGGCACGAACACGCTGAGCGCGCAGTGGACCACCTGGGTGCCGGTCGCCGCCGCGTTGGCGCTCGTCCTCGGCTGGGGCAGGCACCTTCCCGGCTTCGCCGTGACCGTGGTGGGACTGTGCCTCGTCGGTGCCGTGCTGGCCGCGGTGCACCACGCCGAGGTCGTCGCGCACCGGGTCGGCGAGCCGTTCGGCTCGATCGTCCTCGCCGTCGCCGTGACCGTCATCGAGGTCGGACTCGTCGTCACCCTCATGGCGGGCGGCGGGGAGAAGGCCTCCACGTACGCCAGGGACACCGTCTTCGCCGCCGTGATGATCACCTGCAACGGGATCGTCGGGCTGTCCCTGCTCGTCACCGCCCTGCACAAACGGGTCGCCGTCTTCCACGCCGAGGGCTCCGGCGGGGCGCTCGCCACGGTGTGCACCCTCGCGACCATGACGCTGGTGCTGCCGACCTTCACCACCGGCCGCCCGGGCCGTGAGTTCACCACGGGGCAGCTGGCGTTCGCCGCGATCGCCTCGCTCTGCCTGTACGCCATCTTCATCGCCGTGCAGACCGTCCGGCACCGCGACTACTTCCTGCCCGTGGAGCGCGAGGGGCACACGAGCGACCCCGACGAACACGCGCCGCCGCCCGGCATGCGCCAGACCTGGTGGAGCGTCGCGCTGCTGTTCGTGGCGCTGGTGGCCGTCGTCGGGGACGCCAAACTCGTCTCGCCGACGATCGAGGGCGGAGTGGAGTCGGCGGGACTGCCCAACTCCGTCGTCGGCGTCGTCATTGCCCTGATGGTGCTGATGCCCGAGACCCTCGCCGCCGTACGGGCCGCGCGCCGGGACCGGATGCAGACCAGTCTGAACCTCGCGTACGGCTCCGCCATCGCCAGCATCGGGCTGACCGTACCTGCGATCGCCCTCGCCTCGATCTGGCTGCCCGGCGCGCTGGTCCTCGGGATCGGCGCCACCCACATGGTGCTGCTCACGCTCACCGCCGTGGTGAGCGCCCTGACCGTGGTCCCCGGCCGGGCCACCCTGCTCCAGGGCTTCGTCCACCTCGTACTGTTCGCCACCTTCGTCCTGCTGTCCTTCAGCCCCTGACGGCCTGTGGGCGACAGGCCGCAGCCCACGGGCGGACCGCAGCGGCCGCGTCCTTGACCCGGTCCGGGCCGGCGCCCAGGATCCAGCCATGGCAGCCATGGAGCACCTCCTCAGCAGCACGGTCGACGGAATCCTGCGCGACAGCGCCCTGCGCGTCCCCGACCGGACCGCCGTCCGCTACGCCGACCGGAGCTGGACGTACGCGGAGCTCGACCGGGCGGTCAGCACCGCGGCCGCCGTTCTGGCCGGCCACGGGCTCGGCCCCGGGGACCGGGTCGCCGCCTACGGACACAACTCCGACGCCTACCTCATCGCCTTCCTGGCCTGCGCCCGCGCCGGCCTCGTCCACGTGCCCGTGAACCACAATCTGACCGGCGACGACCTGGTCTACGTCCTGCGCCAGTCGGGCAGTTCGCTCGTCCTCGCCGACCCGGCGCTCAGGGACCGCGTTCCCGGCGACTTCGCCGTACGCGACCTGCGCGGTTCCGCCGGCTCGCTGTCGGCCGCACTCGCCGACCCACGGGAGTTCGAAGCCGACCGGAGCCCCGGTGCCCTCGTACAGCTGCTCTACACCTCGGGCACCACCGCCCAGCCGAAGGGCGCGATGATGACGCACCGGGCCCTGGTGCACGAGTACGTCAGCGCCATCTCCGCCCTGGACCTGGACGAGGACGACAAGCCGGTCCACTCGCTGCCGCTGTACCACTCCGCCCAGATGCACGTGTTCCTGCTGCCGTACCTGGCCGTCGGCGCGGAGAACACGGTTCTCGACGCGCCGGACGCCGCACAGATCTTCGACCTGGTGGAGGAGGGGCGGGCCGACAGCCTGTTCGCTCCGCCCACCGTGTGGATCGGACTGTCCCGCCACCCGGACTTCGCCACCCGCGATCTGAGCGCCCTGCGCAAGGCGTACTACGGGGCGTCGATCATGCCGGTGCCCGTCCTGGAGCGGCTGCGCGACCGGCTGCCGGGGCTCGGCTTCTACAACTGCTTCGGCCAGAGCGAGATCGGGCCGCTGGCGACGGTGCTCGGACCCAAGGAGCACGAGGGACGGATGGAGTCCTGCGGCCGGCCGGTGCGCTTCGTCGAGGCGAAGATCGTCGACGAGGACGGCGAGGACGTACCGGACGGGACACCGGGTGAGATCGTCTACCGCTCGCCCCAGCTCTGCGAGGGCTACTGGGACAAGCCCGAGGAGACCGGTCGGGCCTTCCGGGACGGCTGGTTCCGCTCCGGCGACCTCGCGGTCCGCGACCCGGAGGGGTACTACACGATCGTCGACCGGGTGAAGGACGTCATCAACTCCGGGGGAGTCCTCGTGGCCTCCCGCCAGGTCGAGGACGTGCTCTACACACACCCCTCGGTCGCCGAGGCGGCCGTGGTGGGCCTGCCCGACGAGCGGTGGATCGAGTCCGTCACGGCCGTGGTGGTCGCCCGGGGAGGAGTGACGGAGGAGGAACTGCTCGCCCATGCCAGGGAGCGGCTGCCGGGGTTCAAGGCGCCGAAGCGGGTGCTGTTCGTCGACGAGCTGCCGCGCAACGCGAGCGGCAAGATCCTCAAGCGGGAGCTGCGCGACCGGTTCGCATGAGCGGGTGAGCGCGACCGGTTCGCGCGAGCAGGGAAGCGGTTCTCACCGCCCGGCCGGGGTTCCGCCGACCGGGCGGCACGGGTTTCCCGGCCGGGCCGGGAGTGCCTGCCGCCGGTCGGTACGGGTCTACCGGCCGGGCGGGAACGGCTGCGCATGCTGCGACGGCATGCCGGCCGGAACCGCACCCAGCCGGATGACCTGCTCCAGGCTGCGCAGAGTCTGCTCGGCCTCCCGGCGCACCTGAGTGGGCACGTCACCGCGTTCGGTGACGAGCCGGTCGTAGATCGGCGCCTCCTGCCACACAGCCAACCAGCCCTTTCCGCAGACGAGTTCCACCACCGGTACCGGAGGCGGCTGCCGAGCTTAGCCGGTCCTCGGCGCGGGCCCGAAACCGGCCCGTCCGACCGCTCGCCCGACCGTCCGGCGCACCGTTGCCGAAGCGTCCGCCGAACCGTCCGTCGAAAGCGGCCCGTCCGGCGCGCTGGGGTCGGCGCCGGGACGGCAGCCGGCTCAGCGGTGCCGGAGCGCGAACGCCGCGGTCGACGTGTCGTCCAGATCCACGCAGCAGCCGTAGCCCCAGTAGACGTAGTAGTGCGGGGTGGCGAGCCGGCGGCGGCACTCGACGCACTGCACCTGCTGGTGCGGGTTGGCGCGGATCACGGCGGTGTCCTTGAGCGCGAACACGGCCCGGGTGGCTTCGAGCCCGTGCTCCTCGATTCCCTGCTTGACGAATTCGAACGCCCCGTAGACGTGGCCCGACGGGCACTTGATCCGGTTGGAGTAGGCCGATCCGCACGCCTCGGCGCCGAGTTCCGCCGTGATCCGGGCCATCTCCTCGTCGGACACCGGCTCCAGACCGAGCTGCTTCATCCGGCTGGGGGTCCAGTACCAGGCGTTGACGGCGTCGAACTGGGACCTGGTCAGATAGAACGTCGCCGTCCGGCCGCTCCGTACCGTCTCCTTCACCGCGTCCACGACAGCGGTGTCGTCGGCCGCCATCACGGCTCTGCCGCGCTTGACGACCGACTCGATCCCGGCCAGTGAGGTCGTGTCCAAGGTGTATCCCTCCGCGGGAACGACAGGCCGGGGCGGCCTGTGACGGGACGCTTCCGCAAGGATGCTCCGTCCGGCGCGCGTGACCCGCAAAGCGTGGCGCCCGTTCGGGTGCACGGCGCCCCGGCGCCGGCCTTCGCCCGGCGCCCTCCGATCGCCGGCGGTCGCGCGGCACTCTCCGATCGGCGCCCCGGTGCCGCCGTTCGATCGCCCGGCGCCCGGTTCCCCGCACCGCTCCCTCCGATCGGCGCGCGGTTCCCCCGCACCGCAGGGCGGCTCCGCGGCCCCGTGGCTGCCGGGCCACGCCCGCCTGCGAACCGCCCCGCCGCGCCCGCGGGCTCAGCGCAGATCGACGATCCGCTTGATCTTGCCGACGGACCGCTCCAGCGTCTCCGGATCGACGACCTCGACCCCGACGGACACCCCGATCCCGTCCTTGACCGCCGCCGCGATCCCCCGGGCCGCCGCCTCCCGCTGCTCCGGTGACACACCCTCGCGTGCCTCGGCCCGGACCGTGAGGGCGTCCATCCGGCCCTCCCGCGTCAGTCGCAGCTGGAAGTGCGGGGCGACCCCCGGCGTGCGGAGCACGATCTCCTCGATCTGGGTCGGGAAGAGGTTCACCCCGCGCAGGATGATCATGTCGTCGCTGCGCCCGGTGACCTTCTCCATCCGCCGGAACGCCCGGGCGGTCCCCGGCAGCAGCCGCGTCAGATCCCGCGTCCGGTACCGGATCACCGGCATGGCCTCCTTGGTGAGCGAGGTGAAGACCAACTCGCCCTCCTCGCCGTCCGGCAGCACCTCGCCCGTGAAGGGGTCCACCACCTCCGGATAGAAGTGGTCCTCCCAGATGTGCAGTCCGTCCTTGGTCTCCACGCACTCCTGGGCCACCCCCGGCCCCATCACCTCCGACAGCCCGTAGATGTCGACCGCGTCGATCGCGAAGCGCTCCTCGATCTCCCGCCGCATCTCCTCCGTCCACGGTTCCGCGCCGAATATCCCCACCCGCAGGGAGGTGGAACGCGGATCGACGCCCTGCCGCTCGAACTCGTCCAGCAGCGTCAGCATGTACGACGGGGTCACCATGATGATCTCGGGCCGGAAGTCCTGGATCAGCTGCACCTGCCGGGCCGTCATCCCGCCCGACGCCGGGATCACCGTGCAGCCGAGCCGCTCCGCGCCGTAATGCGCGCCGAGCCCGCCCGTGAACAGGCCGTACCCGTACGCGACATGGACCTTGTGGCCCGGCCGGCCGCCGGCGGCGCGGATGGAGCGGGCCACCACGTCCGCCCAGGTGTCCAGGTCCCGGTCGGTGTAGCCGACCACCGTGGGTCGCCCGGTCGTGCCGCTGGAGGCGTGGACGCGGCGCACCCGCGACTGCTCCACGGCGAACATGCCGAACGGGTAGTTGTCGCGCAGATCGGCCTTGGCGGTGAAGGGGAAGCGGGCCAGGTCCTCGAGCGAGCGGCAGTCCTCGGGCCGCAGCCCGGCCTTGTCGAACGCCTCCCGGTAGAACCCGACGTTCTCGTACGCGTGGCGCAGGGTCGTCCTCAGCCGTTCGAGCTGCAGGGCCCGCAGCTCGTCGCGGCCGAGGCGCTCGCCGGCGTCCAGCAGGTCCGCCGCTGCCGTCGGCTCCGTCGGCTCCGTCAGGTCCGTCCGATCCGTCATACGGATGACTCCCGTGTCACTCGCAAACCGGGCGACCGATCATTCGGTCGAGCTGTCCGGGATCAGTAATCCAGCCCCCCGGCCGGGCGTCAAGGGATCGGCACCGCGGGGCCGCCCGCCGGCCGCAAGGGGCGCTCCGGGGACCACCCGATCCGTTGGCGGGATCGCCGCCGCCCGGAGAGGATCACCGTATGCCGACCTTCAGCGCCCACGACGGCACGGCGCTCGCCTACCACGCCGAGGGCGGGGGCGCCCCGCTCCTCTGTCTGCCCGGCGGCCCCATGCGCGCCTCGGCGTACCTCGGCGATCTCGGCGGTCTCACCGCGCACCGGGGGCTCGTACGGTTCGACCTGCGGGGCACCGGCGACTCGGCCGTCCCGATCGACGAGACGACGTACCGCTGCGACCGGCTCGTCGACGACGTCGAGGCACTGCGCGAGCACCTCGGACTCGACCGCGCCGATCTCCTCGCCCACTCCGCGGGCGGCAACCTCGCCCTGCTGTACGCGGCGGCGCATCCCGGGCGGGTACGCTCCCTGACCCTCGTCGCCCCCGGCACCCGCGCGCTCGGCATCGAGGCCACCGAGGCGGACTGGCGCGGCGCGGTCGCGCTGCGCCGGGGCGAGCCGTGGTTCGAGGCGGGCAGCGCCGCCTGGGAGGCGTTCCTCGGCGGGGCGGAGCTCGACGACCTCTGGCCGGACATCGTGCCGTTCCTGTACGGCCGCTGGGACGCCGCCGCCCGGGAGCACGCGGCGGACGACGCGCACCAGACGAACCCCCGGGCGCGCGGCGTCTACTACTCCGAAGGTGCGTTCGATCCGGCCGCCACGCGCGAGGCCCTGTCCGCGTGGGAGGCTCCCGTCCTCGTCCTCGCCGGGGAGTACGACGGCGGACCGACCCCCGCCCGGGCGCACGAGATCGCCGCGCTGTTCCCGCGGGGCACGGCGGCCGTGCAGCCCGGCGCCGGCCACTATCCCTGGCTGGACGACCCGGACGCCTTCCGCCGTACCGTCACCGCCTTCCTGGAGGCGGACGGACGCCCGCCGTGAAGCTCTGCTGTCGGCCCGCTTAAGAAGATCTCGATGGACTGAACGCCCAAGGCTCGGCAGATTGGTGCGCGTCACCGCCGGCCGGGCCGTCATGCCTGGTCAACCCCTCCCGCCATGCCTGGAGCCGCACTCATGAAGGCACTCGTCAAGCAGCACGCCGAGCCCGGGCTGTGGCTCATGGACGTCCCCGAGCCCGAGTACGGCCCCGGCGACGTGCTGATCAAGGTCCTGCGCACCGGCATCTGCGGGACCGACCTCCACATCCGCTCCTGGGACGGCTGGGCGCAGCAGACGATCTCCACGCCGCTCGTGGCGGGACACGAGTTCGTCGGCGAGGTCGCCGCCGTCGGTGCGGACGTCGAGGACGTCGCGGTCGGCGACCTGGTGAGCGGTGAGGGCCATCTGGTCTGCGGGAAGTGCCGCAACTGCCTGGCCGGCCGCCGCCACCTGTGCCGCAGCACGGTCGGGCTCGGTGTCGGCCGCGACGGGGCGTTCGCCGAGTACGTCTCCCTGCCCGCGTCGAACGTCTGGGTGCACCGCACCCAGGTCGACCTCGACATCGCCGCGATCTTCGACCCGTTCGGCAACGCGGTCCACACCGCACTCTCCTTCCCGCTCGTCGGGGAGGACGTCCTGATCACGGGCGCCGGCCCGATCGGCGTGATGGCGGCGGCCGTCGCGCGCCACGCGGGCGCCCGCAACGTCGTGGTCACCGACGTGAGCGAGCCCCGCCTGGAGCTGGCCCGCAAGGTGGGCGCCACCCTGGCCGTCAATGTCGCCGAGTCCGACATCGCCCAGGCGCAGCGCACGCTCGGGCTCAAGGAGGGCTTCGACGTCGGTCTGGAGATGTCCGGCCGTCCCGAGGCCGTCCGCGACATGATCGACAACATGACCCACGGCGGCCGGATCGCGATGCTGGGCCTGCCCGCGCAGGAGTTCGCCGTCGACTGGTCGAAGATCGTCACCTCGATGATCACGATCAAGGGCATCTACGGCCGCGAGATGTTCGAGACCTGGTACGCGATGACGGTGCTGCTGGAGGGCGGGCTCGACCTCGGCCCCGTGATCACCGGCAGCTACGGCTACCAGGACTTCGACGCGGCCTTCGACGAGGCCGCCACCGCCCGCAGCGGCAAGATCATCCTCGACTGGACCGCCTGATCCCGGGCCCGGCCCGTGCGCCGGGCCCGTCCGCGCCCTCCGCCACTCGCCCGCAGCCACACCCCAAGGGAGCACCCCGCATGTACGCCTCCGTGCGCGACGACCTCCGCGCCACCCTCGACGAGATCCGCGCCGCCGGCCTCCACAAGCCCGAGCGGGTCATCGGCACCCCCCAGTCGGCCTCGGTGGCCGTCACCGCAGGCGGAGCCCCCGGCGAGGTGCTGAACTTCTGCGCCAACAACTACCTGGGCCTCGCCGACCACCCGCAGGTCGTCGCCGCCGGCAAGGAAGCCCTCGACCGCTGGGGCTACGGCATGGCCTCGGTCCGCTTCATCTGCGGCACCCAGGAGGTCCACAAGGAGCTCGAGCGGCGCCTTTCCGCGTTCCTCGGCCAGGAGGACACGATCCTCTACTCCTCCTGCTTCGACGCCAACGGCGGTGTCTTCGAGACCCTCCTCGGCCCGGAGGACGCCGTCATCTCCGACGCGCTCAACCACGCCAGCATCATCGACGGCATCCGCCTGTCGAAGGCGGCCCGCTTCCGCTACGCCAACCGCGACATGGCCGAGCTGGAGGCCCGCCTCAAGGAGGCGTCCGACGGCGGCGCCCGCCGCAAGCTCATCGTCACCGACGGCGTGTTCTCCATGGACGGCTACGTGGCGCCGCTGACGGAGATCTGCGACCTGGCCGACCGGTACGACGCCATGGTCATGGTCGACGACTCGCACGCCGTCGGCTTCGTCGGCGCCGGCGGCCGCGGCACCCCCGAGCTGCACGGCGTCATGGACCGCGTCGACATCATCACCGGCACCCTCGGCAAGGCCCTCGGCGGCGCCTCCGGCGGTTACGTCGCGGCCCGCGCCGAGATTGTCGAGCTGCTGCGCCAGCGCTCCCGCCCGTACCTGTTCTCGAACTCCCTCGCCCCGGTCATCGCCGCCGCCTCCCTCACGGTCCTCGACCTGCTGGAGTCCGCGGGCGACCTGCGCGACAAGCTCCGTGCGAACACCGCGCTGTTCCGCCGCCGGATGACCGAGGAGGGCTTCGAGATCCTCCCCGGCGACCACGCGATCGCCCCCGTCATGATCGGCGACGCGGCCGAGGCGGGCCGCATGGCGGAGCTGCTGCTGGAACGGGGCGTCTACGTGATCGGCTTCTCGTACCCGGTCGTCCCCATGGGCCAGGCCCGCATCCGGGTGCAGCTGTCCGCCGCGCACTCCACCGAGGACGTGGAGCGGGCGGTGGCGGCGTTCGTCGACGCCCGGGCGACAATGGCCGGGTGATCGACCCTCGCAGGCTCCGCATTCTGCGCGCCGTGGCGGACCACCGTACGGTGACCGCCGCGGCCGCGGCGCTGTATCTGACCCCGTCGGCCGTCTCCCAGCAGCTCGCCGCGCTGGAGCAGGAGACCGGCCACACCCTGCTCGTCCGCAGCGGCCGGGGCGTCCGGCTCACCGCGGCCGGCGAGATCCTCCTCGGCCACGCCCACGCCGTGCTCTCCCAGCTGGAACGGGCGGAGGCGGAGCTCGCCGCGTACGCGGGCGGCGCCGCCGGCGAGGTCACCGTCGCCTCCTTCGCCACCGGGATCGCCGAGGTGCTGGCCCCGGCCATCGGACGGCTCGCCCAGGACCACCCCGGGATCCGGGTACGCGTCCGGGACGCCGAGGGCGACGAGAGCCTGCCCATGGTCATCGACGGGGACGCGGATCTGGCCCTGGCAGTGGAGTACCGGGGCGCCCCGCGCGAGGACGACCGCCGACTCGCCCGGGTCCCGCTCTACGCGGAGCCCTTCGACGCGGTGCTGCACTGCGGCCATCCCCTCGCGGACAGCGGCCAGGTCGAGCTCGCCGCCCTCGCCGACAGCGACTGGATCGGCCAGTACCCCGGCAACCCCTGCCATGACGTCATGCTCCTGGCCTGCGAACTCGCCGGCTTCCAGCCGCGCCTCACCCATTCCTCCGACGACTTCCGGGCCGTGGTGGCACTGGCCGGCGCGGGCGCCGGAGTGGCCCTCGTACCCCGCTCGGCCCTGCGCGGCATGGAGCTGAAGGACACCGTCGTGCTTCCCGTCGCGGGCCCCGCCGCCACCCGGCGCGTCTTCGCGGCGGTGCGGCGCGGCGCCGAGAGCCATCCGCTGCTCAGCCCGGTCCTGGAGGCCCTGGCCCGGGCGGCGGAGGGCCTCTCCACGGGCTGACCGCCCGCGAGGAGCCGGCCGTGCCCCGGGTCAGCGAACCCGTGCCGGCGTCTGCGGCCGGTACAGGAACGGTGTCGTCGTGCTCAGCGCGGTGAAGCCCAGCCGTTCCAGGATCGGCCGGCTCGTCGGCAGCGCGTCCACCTGGAGGAAGCGGTGGCCCCGCTCGGCCGCGAGACGCGCGCGGAAGGCCACCGACGCCCGGTACAGGCCGCGGCCGCGCCACTCGGGCACCGTGCCGCCGCTCCACAGACCCGCGAAGTCCCGGCCCGGTGCCAGCTCCAGCCGCGAGGAGCCGACCGGCTCCCCGTCGGCCGTCGCCACCACGGCCACCACGGTCCGCCGCTCCGACGACAGCTGCGTCAGCAGGTGCTCCCGCAGCCAGGAGCCGTCGGTGCCGAACGCCCGCCCGTACCCGCGTACCGCGAGCTCCACTCCGTCGGCGTCCGTCACCTCGCGGAGCTCCACGCCCGCGGGGAGCTCCACCTCGAGGTCCCGGAGACCGGCGGCGGGGGCGACCATCAGCGTCTCGGCGGGCTCCCGCACGAATCCGGCGGCGAGCAGCCGGTCCCCCAGGTCGGCGGGCAGATCGTGCCCGTACAGCTTCCACTCGAACTCCCGCCCGAGGGAGGTGAAGTGGCGCACCTGCTCCGCGACCGCGGCGTCGGCCGTCGCCGTGTCCAGGTCCGACCAGAGGACCCCGTTCCAGCCGCCGTGCCCGGCGGTCTGCCGGACGACCCCGCCCACGTGCTCGACCCGTGCCCCCGGCCCGTCCGCCACCGCGCCCCGCCGCATCTGCCTGTCGTACCGCGCGAGTACCGCGTCATGTCGATCCATCCGGTCAGTCCAGCACCGGGCGGGCCGGCGCGGCAACGGAGTTGTGCCGGGACGCGGAGGGAGGCGGCCGTCGCCCGGTCCGGGCTTCAGGCTCCCTGCACCAGCCGGTCCACCGCCGCCGTACCGGAGCCGTACGGCAGCGCGTGGGCCGGCGCGGCGTGGGCGTGCATGGGCATGGGGCCGGGATGCCGGCCGGCCGGCACGAGGGCCTGGCCGGGCTCCTGGGCCCGGCTGTCGGGCAGCAGCGCCGGGCCGGTCGTGTGCGGCGCCCCGTACAGCGTCCGCTCCAGCCCGGCCACCAGCCGCTGGACGTCCGGCTGCGGCCGCACCACGAGCCGCAGATATCTGCTGGAGCTGCCGATCTTGTTGCCGCACTCCCGCACCAGCACGCCGTGCTCCTCCAGCAGCCGGTCCCGCAGCAGCGCGCCGTCGGCCCCCTCCGGGAGCCGCACGTACACGAAGTTGCCCTGCGACGGGTACACGGTGAGCCCCGGCAGCCGGCTCAGGTGCCAGATCATCTCCTGGCGGTCGCGCTGCACCAGCCGCAGACTGTGCGCGTACTCCAGCCGGTGCTCCTTCAGCATGAACACCACGGTCTCCGCCAAGGAGTTGAGGTTCCACTTGGGCAGCGCGGCCCGCACCCGCCCGGCGAGCCCCGGGTTGGCGACGAGATAGCCGAAGCGCACCCCGTGCAGCCCGAAGTTCTTGCCCAGGCTCCTCAGCACGATCGTGTTGGGCCGCAGCACCGCGTCGCCGACGACACTGGCGTCCGCCTCCGCGTCGGCGAACTCCAGGAACGACTCGTCCACGACGACCAGGTCCAGGTCCTGGAGCTGGTCGAGCAGGGCGAGGACGCCGTGCCGCGGCAGCAGGCCGCCGTCGGGGTTGTTCGGGTTGCAGATGACGGCGGTGCGGGAGCCGCGCGAGCGGACGAAGTCGACGAACGACGCCGGGTCGAGCGCGAAGCCGTGGGACTCGGGCAGGGGGAACATGTCCACGCGTTTGCCGGTCTCCATCGGCTGGTCGGTCCAGCGGCCGAACGTCGGCACCGGCACCGCCAGCGACTCGCGCACCAGGAGATGGTCGATCCAGGTGATCAGCTCGGTGGAGCCGTTGCCCATGGCCACGGTCTGCGGATTGAGTCCCAGCACGGAGCACAGCTCCGCGGTGATCGTGTCCGCGCTGCTGGGGTAGTAGGTGAGGATCTCCCGCAGCCGGTCGCCCAGCGCGTCGAACATCTCGGGTGTCGGGAAGTACGGGTTGCAGGGGATGCAGAAGTCGGTGATCGGCTGCCGGTCACCGGCGGCCCGGCTCAGCGCCGCGTACGACGGGCTGTGCGCCGTGGACGTGCGGAAGAGCTCGGTGACGTTGCTGCCGGCTTCGGCCATGGGGGTCCTCCGGAGGTGGCTCGCTGCTCCCTGCCGGGGAATACGTACGGCCGCACGACCGTGCTCAACGCGAGTGACGCATGCGGTGCGCGGGGCGTCCGGTGGTGTCCGGGGCGGGGTCCGGGCCTGCACGCTCCGGACCCGGGCCGGTTCGTCCTGGTCCGCCCCCGGCGACGGGCCGGCTCAGTCCGTCCCGGTCCCGCCGGCGGCCGCGGCGACCGCACGTGCCCAGCGGTAGTCCGCCTTGCCGCTCGGGGACCGCTGGATGGCGGGAGCGAGGACCAGCTGCCGCGGGATCTTGTACCCCGCCAGCCGGCTGCGGCAGTGCGCCTGCACGGACTCCAGGTCCAGCGCGGGCGCCCCCTCCCGCAGCTGCACGACAGCGGCCACGTGGTTGCCCCACTTCGCGTCGGGAACGCCGGCGACCAGTGCGTCGTAGACGTCCGGATGGGCCTTCAGCGCCTGCTCGACCTCCTCCGGATAGACCTTCTCCCCGCCGGTGTTGATGCACTGGGACCCGCGCCCGAGCACGGTGACCACGCCTTCCTCGTCCACCGTGGCCATGTCGCCGAGCAGCACCCAGCGCTCGTCGCCCCTGCGGAAGAAGGTCTCGGCCGTCTTGGCCGGGTCGTTGTAGTAGCCGAGCGGCACATGGCCACGCTGGGCGATACGGCCCGGCTCGCCCACCGCGACCGGCTCGTGCGTCACCGGATCGACCACCTGCGTACGGTGGTTGACCCGCAGCCGGAACCCCTTCTCCGGACCCGAGTCCTCCGTGGCCGTGCCGTTGAAACCGGACTCCGACGAGCCGAAGTTGTCCAGGAGCATCACCTGCGGCGCCAGCGCCCTGAACTGCTCGCGCACGGTCTCGGACATGATCGCGCCGGAGGACGACACACTGAACAGCGACGACAGGTCCGTGCCCTTCAGCGGGCCGTTCAGCGCGTCGACCAGCGGCCGCAGCATCGCGTCGCCCACCAGCGACACCGACGTCACCCGCTCCCGCTCGATCGTGCGCAGCACCTCCTCGGGCACGTACTTGCGGTGCAGCACCACCCGCTGGCCGAAGCCGAACCCGATGAAGGAGGTCAGCGTCGACGTGCCGTGCATCAGCGGGGGAGTGGGGAAGAAGGTGATGCCGTCGCCGGCCGCGGCGACCCGCTCCGCCAGCTCCTCCGGCCGCTTCACCGGTTCACCGGTCGGTGCGCCGCCGCCGAGCCCGGCGAAGAAGAGGTCCTCCTGGCGCCACATCACGCCCTTGGGCATCCCCGTCGTGCCGCCCGTGTAGATGATGAACTGGTCGTCCGCCGAGCGCGCGCCGAAGCCGCGCTCCGGCGAGCCGGACGCCTCGGCGTCCGTGAACGCCGTGCAGTCGAGGTCCGGCGCGTCCCGGCCCGGTGCGCCGACGCGCACGAGGTGCCGCAGCTTCTCCGTCCGCGGGAGCGCGGCGGCCACCCGGCCGGTGAACTCGGCGTCGAAGACGAGCGCGGCGAGGTCCGCGTCGCGGTAGAGGTAGACCAGTTCCTCCTCCACATAGCGGTAGTTCACGTTGACGGGGACGAGCCGGGCCTTGAGGCAGCCCAGGACCGTCTGCAGGTACTCGACGCCGTTGTAGAGGTGCAGCCCGAGGTGCTCCCCGGGTTTCAGCCCCGCGTCGGCGAGATGATGGGCGATCCGGTTGGCCGCCGCGTCGAGCTGCGCATAGGTCAGCCGGCGCTCCGCACCCGTGCCGGGATGGTCGAGGTAGAGGAGCGCCTCGCGGTCCGGCACCACGTCGACGACCGACTCGAACAGGTCGGCAAGGTTGTACTCCACCGTTCCTCCTGACCCCGGCCCGTGCGGCGCAACCGCCTCGGAGCGGTCATTAGAGCGCCGCCGCGCACAACAGGGAAGAGGTGCCGCAGAAGAAAACTGACTGACTGTCAGAAAACTATTGAACTGCTCCCCGGGCTCCTGCAACCTGTTCTAGGTCTTGAGACGGGAGGACGGTCATGACGGGTACGGAACACCTCACCGTGCAGCGCGAGGGCGCCACCCTGGTGCTCACACTGAACCGGCCGGAAGCCAGGAACGCGCTGTCGCTGCCCATGCTGGTGGGGCTGTACGACGCATGGCTGGAGGCCGACGCGGACGACGGCGTCCGATCCGTCGTCCTGACCGGCGCGGGCGGCTCCTTCTGCGCCGGCATGGACCTCAAGGCCCTGGCCGGCAGGGGGATGGAGGGGCAGGGGTACCGGGACCGGCTCAAGGCCGATCCCGACCTCCACTGGAAGGCGATGCTCCGCCACCACCGACCCCGCAAGCCGGTCGTCGCCGCGGTCGAGGGCCCCTGCGTGGCCGGCGGCACGGAGATCCTCCAGGGCACGGACATCCGGGTGGCCGGGGAGGGTGCCGTGTTCGGGCTGTTCGAGGTCCGCAGGGGCCTGTTCCCGATCGGCGGCTCGACCGTACGGCTCCAGCGGCAGATCCCGCGTACCCACGCACTCGAGATGCTGCTCACCGGCCGCCCCTACACGGCCGCCGAGGCGGAGCGGATCGGACTCGTCGGCAGCGTCGTGCCCGACGGAACGGCGCTGGAGCGGGCCCTGGACATCGCCGGGAGGATCAACTCCTGCGGGCCGCTCGCCGTGGAGGCGGTCAAGGCGTCCGTGTACGAGACGGCCGAGATGACCGAGACCGAAGGACTGGCGGCCGAACTGAAGCGCGGCTGGCCGGTCTTCGACACCGCCGACGCGAAGGAGGGCGCCCGCGCCTTCGCCGAGAAGCGCGATCCCGTGTACCGCCGGGCCTGACCGCCTCGGCGACCGGCCGCCCGGCCTCACCGCCGGCCACCCGGCCGCCGGCCCGCGCGGGCGCACCACGGAGCCCCGGGGACCCGCAGGGCCCTCCGTACGCAACGGCAGAAGGAGTCCCATGTCCGCCACCCCCGCATCCGAGGCGCACCCGGCACCGGAGGTGCTGCGCGCCCCGCTCGTCCTCGAGTTCCCCTTCACCCGCTCCCTCGGCCCCGTCCAGTCCGCCTTCCTCACCGGCCTGCGCGAGCGCACCGTGCTCGGCGTCAGGACGACGGGCGGCCGGGTCCTCGTCCCGCCCGTCGAGTACGACCCCGAGACCGCCGAGGAGATCCGCGACCTCGTCGAGGTCGGCACCGCCGGCACCGTCACCACCTGGGCCTGGAATCCGCAACCGCGACGGGGCCAGCCGCTCGCCACCCCGTTCGCCTGGGTACTGGTCAGGCTCGACGGCGCCGACACCGCCCTCCTCCACGCACTCGACGCCCCCGGCCCCGACGCCGTGCGCTCCGGAATGCGCGTCCGCGTCCGCTGGGCCGCCGAGCGCGCCGGGGCCATCACCGACATCGCCTGCTTCGAGCCGCACGAGGACGGCGGGACGGGCCCGGCGGCGGACCCCGGCACCGACGAGAGCACGGCGACCGAACCACCCGCCCACAGCGGCGAGTTCGCCGATCCCGTGACCGGTATCGTCGCACCGGCCCGGCTCGACTACACCTACACGCCCGGCCGCGCCCAGGCCCGCTTCATCAACGCCCTCGCCGAACGGCGGACCACCGGCGAGCGCTGCCCCTCCTGCCGCAAGGTGTACGTACCGCCCCGGGGCGCCTGCCCGACGTGCGGCATCGCCACCTCCGAGCAGGTCGAGGTCGGCCCCCGCGGCACCGTCACCACGTACTGCATCGTCAACATCAAGGCGAAGAACCTCGACATCGAGGTGCCGTACGTCTACGCCCACATCGCCCTCGACGGCGCCGGCCTGGCACTCCACGGCCGCATCGGGGGCATCCCGTACGACCAGGTGCGCATGGGCCTGCGCGTCGAACCGGTCTGGACCGAGAGCGGCCGGCACCCCGACCACTACCGGCCGACCGGCGAACCCGACGCGGACTACGACACCTACAAGGAGCTGCTGTAGCCATGCGAGACGTCGCGATCGTCGCCTTCTCCCAGACCGACCACGTACGCAGCAGCGAGGAGCTCTCCGAGGTCGAGATGCTCATGCCCGTGCTCCACGACGTCCTCGGACGGACCGGGCTGCGCACCGGCGACATCGGCTTCACCTGCTCGGGCTCCTCCGACTACCTCGCCGGCCGGGCGTTCTCCTTCACGATGGCCCTCGACGGCGTCGGCGCCTGGCCGCCCATCCCGGAGTCGCACGTGGAGACGGACGGCGCCTGGGCGCTGTACGAGGCGTGGGTCGCACTCCTCACGGGCGAGGCGGACACGGCCCTCGTCTACTCCTACGGCAAGTCCTCGCCCGGCTCCGTCCGCGACGTGCTCACCCGCCAGCTCGACCCGTACTACCTGGCGCCCCTGTGGCCCGACTCGGTCGCCCTGGCCGCCCTCCAGGCCCAGGCGCTCATCGACGCGGGGGAGACGGACGAACAGGCCCTGGCCGCGATCGCGGCGCGCAGCCGGAGCGACGCCGAGGACAACCCCCACGCCCAGCTCCGCGGGCCCCGCGCCCAGGGCGGGTACGTCGTCCGCCCCCTGCGCACCGGCGACTGCCCGCCCGTCGGCGACGGCGCCGCGGCGGTGGTCCTCGCCGCCGGTGACAGGGCCCGGGAGCTGTGCGAACGCCCCGCCTGGATCCGCGGCATGGACCACCGCATCGAACCGCACGCCCTCGGCGTGCGCGACCTCACCGACTCTCCCTCGACCCGGCTCGCCGCCGAACGCGCCGGAGCCTTCGCGCGGCCCGTCGACACCGCGGAGCTGCACGCCCCGTTCACGTCCCAGGAGGTCGTGCTGCGCAAGGCGCTGCGTCTCGACGACTCCGTACGGATCAACGCCTCGGGCGGAGCGCTCGCCGCCAATCCCGTCATGGCCGCGGGGCTCGTCCGGATCGGCGAGGCCGCCTCCGCCGTCCACCGCGGCGACTCCGGCCGCGCGCTCGCCCACGCCACCTCCGGCCCCTGCCTGCAGCAGAACCTGGTCGCCGTCCTCGAAGGAGAGCCGCATGTCCGCTAAGGAGCCCGTGGCCGTCGTCGGCGTCGGCCAGACCAAGCACGTCGCGGCCCGCCACGACGTCTCGATCGCCGGGCTCGTCCGCGAGGCCGCGCGGCGCGCCCTCGACGACGCCGGACTCGGCTGGGCCGACGTCGACGCCGTCGTCATCGGCAAGGCCCCCGACTTCTTCGAGGGCGTGATGATGCCGGAGCTGTACCTGGCCGACGCGCTCGGCGCCGTCGGCAAACCCATGCTGCGCGTGCACACGGCGGGCTCGGTCGGCGGTTCGACGGCACTGGTCGCCGCCAACCTCGTGGCGGCCCGTGTCCACCACACCGTCCTCACCCTCGCCTTCGAAAAGCAGTCCGAATCGAACGCCATGTGGGGTCTGTCGCTGCCCATCCCGTTCCAGCAGCCGCTCCTCGCCGGCGCCGGAGGGTTCTTCGCACCGCACGTACGCGCGTACATGCGCCGCAGCGGCGCGCCCGACACCGTCGGCTCCCTCGTCGCGTACAAGGATCGCCGCAACGCGCTGAAGAACCCGTACGCGCATCTCCACGAGCACGGCATCACCCTGGAGAAGGTGCAGTCCTCCCCGATGCTGTGGGACCCGATCCGGTACTCGGAGACCTGCCCGTCCTCGGACGGCGCCTGCGCGATGGTCCTCACCGACCGGGCCGGCGCCGCCCGTTCACCCCACCCCCCGGCCTGGGTGCACGGCGGCGCGATGCGCAGCGAACCCACGCTGTTCGCCGGCAAGGACTTCGTGTCGCCGCAGGCCGGCAAGGACTGCGCGGCCGACGTCTACCGGCAGGCGGGCATCGCCGACCCGCGCCGCGAGATCGACGCCGTCGAGATGTACGTGCCCTTCTCCTGGTACGAGCCGATGTGGCTGGAGAACCTGGGATTCGCGGCGGAGGGCGAGGGCTGGAAGCTCACCGAGTCCGGTGCCACGGAACTGGACGGGGACCTGCCGGTGAACCCGTCCGGCGGGGTGCTCTCCACCAACCCCATCGGCGCCTCCGGAATGCTCCGCTTCGCCGAGGCGGCCCTCCAGGTACGGGGCCGGGCGGGCGCACACCAGGTGGACGGGGCCCGCAGGGCCCTCGGCCACGCGTACGGCGGCGGCTCGCAGTTCTTCTCGATGTGGCTGGTGGGCGCGGAGCCCCCGGCGACCTGAACACCGGGCCCCGGGGCAGGGTGACGCCCCGCTCCGGACGGCCCCGGAGGGCCCTTCCCGGAGCCGGTCGGCGAGTCCTTCCGCGGCGGCCTGTCCGCCACCCGCCCCGCTCGCTACGCTGACCCCCGACGACGACCGGGAGGAGTGGGGACGTGGCCGAGAGCATCACCACGGAGCAGCCGCTTTCGGGTGGGGACAAGCCGGATCTCGACCTCAGCCAGGCGGACTGGCGGTCGGGGAGCCAGGGGGCGGGCGACGTTCAGATCGCCTTCGTCGAGGGCTTCATCGCGATGAGGAACGGCGGTCGTCCCGGGAGCCCGTCACTGATCTTCAGCCCGGCCGAGTGGCGCGCCTTCGTCATCAACGCCCGGCACGGGGAGTTCGACCTCACCTGACCGCACGTCCGGCCGGCGGCCCGAGTGCTATGCGGGACGGGCCGCCACTCCGGAGGTCGACCTTGGAATGAAAGGGCGCCGCGCCAGGATCTCCATGGATCCTGGGTTCGGAGGCCCTCGGCGGGGGTGGGGCGGGGCCGGCGGGGCGCGAGCGGTTCGTGCGGCGGCCTAGGCTGGTGATCATGAGTCCAGAACGCGACCTCGGCCGCCTCCTGACCGGCATGCGGCCCGAACTCAACCCCGGCCGCTACGTCTTCGCCACCGTCACCGGGGCCCCGCCGCCCGGCCTCGCCCCCGCGGTCACGGTCGCCGAGGACGAGGGCCTGACCCTCGTCGTACGCCGCGAGGAAGCCGACACGGCCGGGCTGGCCTACGACTACGTCGCCGGCTGGATCACCCTGCGCGTGCACTCCGCACTCGACGCCGTCGGCCTCACCGCCGCTGTCGCCACCGCCCTGGCCGACGCGGGCATCAGCTGCAACGTCGTCGCCGGCCACCACCACGACCACCTGTTCGTTCCGTACGAACGCGTGGACGAGGCCGTCACCCTCCTGCAGGAGCTGGCGGGGCGCGCCGGCTGAGGCCGCGGTGCCCCGGCGCGACCGGCCGGGCGGCCCCGCTCCGGCGTGTCGTGCGGGCCTGTGCCCGGTCGGCGGCAGCGCCTCCCGGGCACGTACCATGTCGGCATGTCCTTCCTCCGCCGCCGCAGCGCCGCCACTCCCGCGGGCCCGGACTTCGACGTCCTGGCCATGGACCCCGGTGACTGGCCCGGCAATCTGGGAGCCGGGCTGCTCCCCGCGCCCGACGGCAGCTGCCAGGGCGTCTTCCTGCGCTACGACCTGTTCGGCGGCCGGGGTCCCGCGATGATCATCGGCAATCTGCCGGAGGGATCGCCCGCCCGCGAGGTCGGCGAGGGACAGGCCCCCTTCGAGGTCGCCCAGCTCCTGGCGGCGCTGGAGAACGACGAGGAGGTCACGGTCGTCGGCACCGAGGACGTCCCCGTCATGCAGGGCGACAACCTGCTGATCGTACGCAGGATCAAGCTCTCCGAGAGCCGGATCTCCTGCGTGCAGTTCGACCGCAGCGACAACGTCCTCGTCACCATCGCCAGCTGGGACCGGCCGATCACCGACGACCTGTACGCCCTGCTGAAGCCCCTGCCCGCGGAACTCTTCCAGCAGGGCTGACCCGCCGCCCGGCCCGCGGCCGTCCGGCGGGCGGAACGCCCCCGCCCGCCTTCCCGCGCTGCCTGGTCCGGCACCGCCGTGCCTCCGTCCACGCCGCGGAGCCGTACGACACCGTGCAGCCCCGCGGCGCGTGACCCGGCCCGGTGACCGCAGAGCCCCGCCGAGCCCGCGACGCCCGGCACACGTACGCGCCCCGGCGCCGGGATCGTCGGGGTACGCCCCGTACGAGGGCACCCTCCGTCCCGGCGGTCGCACGCACCGGACGCCGCGAGCCCCGGCCCCGGGTGGACGGCGCTCCTGCGAGGACACCGACCGGTCGCACCCTCCGACGCGCCCGGGTCAGAGCCGCCCGGCACCCGTCGGCGTGCCGACCCCCGGCCCCGCCACGCCCGTCGGCGTGCCGGCCATCGGCCGCGGTCCGCCGGGGCCCGCACCCGCACCCGCGCGGAGCAGATCGACGATCCTCGCCGCCGACATCCCCAGAGCCAGGGGACCGTCGACCCGCAGCGCCGAACCCGCGCCCGACCCCACGTCCTCCGCGCCGTAACGGCGCACTCCCCGGTGCCAGTTCAGGATGCCCGCGATCCAGTCCTCCAGCTCCCGCACATAGGAGTCAAGCGCCGCCCTGCCCCCGGAGTCCAGGCCGAACTGCTCCCGCAGCAGCGCGAGTTCATGCTCCTTGACATGGAGGAACTGGCTCAGCCGCGACCGCATCAGATCATCGACGATCGCGACGGCGGCCCGGTAGTCGCAGCCGAAGAAGTTCTGCACCACCAGCACACCGTTGTGCAGCTCCCCCTCGATCTCGATCTCCTTCTGGTACGAGAACAGATCGTTGATCAGACAGGCGTAGTCCGACGCGGAGTTCTCCAGGCTCCGCACCGTCCCGGTCCCGTAGATCTCCGGCGGCAGCTCCCCCTCGTGCCGGAGCCGGCACAGCATCATCGTCAGCTCCGACCCGAAGGTACGGCGCCGCATCTCCATGTAGTCCACCGGATCGGGCACCCGGTGCTGCGCCTGGTTGTGCAGCTCCCACAACCAGCTCTCCAGCATCACGTCCAGCGCGCGCCTCAGCCCCGCCCGGGCCTCGGGTCCCATCGGTCCGGCCGTCCGTGCCCAGAGGTCCGCGAGCGAGCGTTCCATGGGACTCACCGCGACCGCCGCGCCCGCCGCCGGGTCGTCGAGCGGCACACACGCCATCAGCCGCTCCGTGCACGCCTTCGCGCCGAGGAGATCGCGGGGGCGGCCGAACACCAGAGGGTAGTAGTCGTCCCCGTACGTGCCCCACGTCAGCCACTCCGCGCTCAGCTCCAGCTCCTCGGGCGTGGCGTCCGGGTCGAGCCCCGCCGAGCAGAGGGCGAAGTCGAAGCCTGTGAGCATCGCCTCGTCCCAGATGTCCCCGAGCAACCCCATCCGCTTCGCCCACGCGACCGACCGGCGCCGCGCCTCCTCGTGGTGCGGGCTGAGCGTCAGCGGGAACGGGCAGTCGAAGTCGGGCAGCAGCGACGGGCCCGTCGGCCGGTGCGGGACCTGCGTCAGACCGCGCGGCCGGGCCGCCGCCGGCCGGCCGAACAGCGTCCTGACGTCCAGGGCCGACGTCCCGAGCACCCCGCCGGGCAGCGAAGGCCCCGTCACCGCACCCTTGTTCATGTAGCGGCTCGACCGCAGATGCCACTCATGGCCGCCGGACTGCCAGTCCTGCAGGCCCTTCGTGTACGCGGCGACCGCCGCGCACTCCGCCGGATCCAGCCCGTTCTCCGCGCAGAGCGCCGGGACTTCGGTGAGGGCGGTGTTCTCGAACTGCTGGAGCCGCGACGTCAGCAGGTCGTTGACCGCGTCCGCCGCCTCCTGGGTGGAACAGCCGAGGAACGTCTCCAGCACCAGGACGCCGTTGCTGTTCTCGCCCTCGTCGCCGACCTCCCGTTCGTACGAGAACAGGTCGTTGCGCAGATGCACCGCGTCGGAGAACGCGTCCCGCAGCACCCGCATCGCCCGGGAGCCGGCGACCCGCTCGGGGACCTCCGCGCCCGCCGCGAACTCCACGAGCCCCGCGGACCAGGGCGCGCCACCGACCTTGCGGCGCATCTCGATGTACTCGACCGGGTTCGCGATCCGGCCCTGGTTGATGTTGTGCAGCTCCCACAGCGACTCGTTGAGCAGATGCTCCGTCGCCTCGGCGAACCTGGCCCGCCACGCCGCGGACATGCTCGGCACCGTCCGCGCCCACAGATCGGCGAGGCCCGCCTCCACCTGGTTGGCCGGCTCGGGGACGCCCTGTTCCGGGTCCAGCGGCATGAACGCCGGCAGCCGGTCCAGATAGGCCTTGCCGCCCGCCGTGTCCCCCGTGCGCTTGTAGACCTCCAGGAAGTGGTCGTCGAAGAAGAACACCCACACGTACCAGTCCGTGACCAGCGACAGCGCCTCCGCCGAACAGTCCGGATGGGTGTAGGCGCACAACAGGGCGTAGTCGTGCGCCTCGAGGTCCTCGAGCTCCCAGATCCCCGACCCCTCCAGCATGCCCATGCGGCGCGCCCACTCCCGGGTGTGCCTGCGTGCCGCGTCGACATGGGGGTTGAGTCGGGCCGGATACGGTACGTAGAAATCCGGCAGTTCGAAGGGCTGTGCCATACGTGCCCGGCCTTTCGGTGAGCGTCCGCGCGCGAGCCGCGCGGACCGGTCGGCGTACGGGCCAGCCCTACCCGTCGCCTCTCCGGACCACGCGGCCCCGATGATCACCCGTCCGGATGAACCGGTCGCCCGCCGGCGGGCCCGCTAACGGCGCACGACCCGCACGTCGGAGGCCTTCACGAAGGCGACCCGGTGCCCGAACTGGATCTCGTAGTAGCGCTCGTCGCCGCGCACCACGGTGTGCTTCGACGTGTCGAACGTCGTCGCCCAGTAGTACTCGCCCTGCGTGCTGCCACCGGTCACGTACTTCTGTCCCGCCGCCAGCCTGTACGGCAGTGGCGTCACCGCCTGCACCGGCACACCCGCCGGGTACGCCGACGCCTCCGGATAGGCGCGGCCGTACACCGGAACCTCCGCCAGGCCCTCCCGCGGGGTGACGAGCGCAGCCCGCGCGCCCACCGCGGTCGGCTGGGTGCGCGGGTTGTGGAACCAGGCCTTCTGGCCCAGGTACCAGATGGCCGTCCAGTCACCGCGGCGCTCCGCGACGGCGTACTGCTGCCCCGTCGTGGCCCGCGCACCGGTGTCGTTGACACCTGTCGTCGAGTCGCCGCCGCCCGGCCGCAGACCGATGTCCTTGACCAGCGGCGCCGATGCGTCCGGCGCGGTGTGCAGCCGGACCGCGCCCGAACCGTGCGGCGCGCAGGTGTCGCCCGCCTTCTCACAGCCCGTGTACACCGGCTGGTGCCGGTCGTAGTCGGGACGGATCGTCACCGCGGCCGCGCCCGGCCCCGCCGTCGGGACGAACGGCCGCCCCAGCAGCGTGAAGTAGTGCGCCCAGTCCCAGAACGGCCCCGGGTCGGTGTGCATGCCCGGGATCGTCGAGGGCAGCGTGCCCGGCACGTTGTCGTGCCCGATGATGTGCTGCCGGTCCAGCGGGACGTCGTACCGCTTGGCGAGATGACGCACCAGACGGGCGGAGCTGCGGTACATCGCCTCCGTGTACCAGGCGTCGGGACTGGCGAGGAAGCCCTCGTGCTCCAGCCCGATCGACTTGGCGTTGACGTACCAGTTGCCGGCGTGCCAGCCGACGTCCTTCAGCCGCAGATGCTGGGCGACGTGCCCGTCCGAGGACCGCAGCGAGTACTGCCAGGACACGTACTCCGGGTTCTGGACCAGCTGGAGGGTGGTGTCCCAGGTCGCCTCGGTGTCGTGGACGACGATGTACTCGACCGACTGCGAAGCGGGCCGGTTCGCCTTGTCGTGGTTGCCGTAGTCGCCCTCACCGAACTGCTCGTACGGGGCGGGGATCCACTCGCACGCCACGGTCACCGGGCACTCCGTGAGCGTCCGGTCGGTGGTGCGCAGGCCCAGGCGGGCGACGTCGGACCTGTCGGGACGCACGCCCTCGTCGGCCCGCAGCGACACCCGCTGCCCGCTGTCCGTGGTCCGGTTCTGGCCCGTGCGGATGACGTCGAACACGTCGTCGGCGTACGTCGTCGCGGTCGCCGTGTCGTCGGCGCCGGAGAACCGGGCGACCGCCGCGTACCAGTCCGCCGCGCCGCCGCCGGGCGTTCTGCCCAGCTTCCGCTGGGCATCGGCGAGCAGCGCCGCACCGCCCCGGATGTTCGCTGCCGCGTCCGTCCGCAGTCGTGCGGCGGGGATACCGGTGAGGCCGGCGGCCCGCTCCAGGGTCCGCAGCCGGGGCGGCAGCGCGGCGCGCTCCGTGAGCGGGGCGCCGTCGCTCGTGCGGGGAGCGCGGGCCGCGTCGCCGCGGGCGTCCTCCGAGCCGTGCGAATGGTGGGGGGCCTCGGCCAGGGCGGTTGCCGCGTCCGTCAGATGCATCGGCCCGTAGCCGCCGGTGACGCTCGGGGCGCCGCCGTGCCCGTCCCAGCGCGACTGGAGATAGGAGACACCGAGCAGCACGCTCTGCGGCACCCGGTACTCGGCGGCGGCGTCGGCGAAGGCGCGCTGGAGTTCGTCGGACGGCGCCGTCTGCTCCGCGGTGGCGGACGGAGCGGCCGAGACCAGGGTCAGCAGCAGCGCCGCGACCACCGCCCCCCGCCTGCGAGCATGTCTCGGTCGTACGAGGGCGGATGCCTGCAATGCAGCCTCCAGTGACGGATGGTGCGCGAGGGACCCGTACAGGGGTAGCGGCTCCCGGACGATCCGTCAATGAGGCTCAGCGGCACGGAAGTCCACGTCAGGGACGGGAAGGGCGCGGCCTGCGCAGCGTCAGTGGAGTGGACCAATGATCTTTGGAAACGGCCCGTCGGGAGAGGCCCGTCGGGCAGGTCGCTTGGAGCGCGGCCGTCGTGAGGCACCCGCAGCACCGCCCGCCTGCCGACCCCGGCCGTGCGATCAGCTGCGGGCCGCGGCGGCGGGTCAGACGGGGGGCGTCCGGCCGCCGGACACCGGCGCGTCAGCCCGGCGGCACGACCGCCACGGGGCAGGGCGCGTGGTGCAGCGAGGCATGGGCGACGGAACCGATCCGTGAGCCGATGGGGGAGCGGCGGGCGCGCCGGCCGACCACCAGCAGCAGCGCACGGCCCGTGGCGGACATCAGTACCTGTCCCGCGCTGCCGATCTCCACATGCTCCGTCACCGGAACGCCGGGGTAGCGCTCCCGCCAGGGCTTCACCGCCTCCGCAAGTGCCTTCCTCTCGAACGGTTCCAGGCCCCCGGCCTCGTCGGCGAGCCGCATCGACCCCGGGCTGTAGGTGTACAGCGTCGGCAGGCTCCAGGCGCGCACCGCCCGCACACCCACGCCGTGCGCGGCAGCGGTCTCGAAGGCGAATCCGAGGACCGCGTCGCAGTCGTCGGGCGAGCCGTGCTGACCCACCACCACCTCGTCGCCCGTGCGGGGCTCGGGGAACGTGGCCGGGTCCTCCTCCCCGGCCGGTGCGCGCACGGCGATCACGGGGCACGCCGCGGAGGCGATCACCTGCTGGCCGTAGGAGCCGACGATGAAGCCGACGATCGCGCCATGGCCCCGGGAGCCGAGCACCAGCATCGAGGTGCGCTCGGACTCGTCGAGCAGGGCCGCCACCGCGGTGTCCGGCACCACCTCCGCGGAGACCCGAACGTCCGGGTACCGCCCGGTGATCTCCGACTCCGCCTCACGCACCAGACTCTCGGCCGACCGCGCCTGTGCCTCCCGGTCCTGCACGATCGGCACATCCAGGGGCTGCCACAGCCATGCGTGCACCAGACGGAGCGGAAGCCCGCGGAGCGCCGCTTCGCGGGCCGCCCAGTGCACCGCTGCCCGGCTCTCCGGTGATCCGTCCACTCCTGCAGTGATGGGTCCGGCCATGGGGGTCGTGCCTCCGTCCGTGGTCCGGGCTCGACCGCGCGGGCCGCCCTGTGCGTGTCGGTGTCGCCGGACCGGCCCCGGATCCGCGGGCGGGGCCGGCCGGCTCCCGATCTCGGAGCCGTCCCGCCGCGCCGCCCGGACCGGCTGCGACCGGTAACGAGTTCCCCCGCGCCGGATCCGCTACACCTGGCACCACGGCCCGCCCTCCCGTGGCGGACAGCCGGTCCGCCGGGCAGGTGATCCCGCCACGGCCGTCGCGGGGGCGGCCGTCACACCTGGCGCGGTGTGGCCTCGCCAGACGACAGAGCGCTGTGCGTCCAGTGTCGGCACTGGGCACACAGCGCTCTTCCCCCTCGTCGCGGTCAGCGGGTGCCGACCGCCGCGCGCACGGCTCGTCGTGCCAGCGCGCAGTCATCGTGCAGCCGGCGCAACAGCAACCGCTGCTCCTCCCCGGAGGACAGTCCGGCGTGCGGGGACGGGGCGGTGCCCGCCGGCGGCGCCTCCCGCATCGTCCGCTGCACCGCCGTCTCGTAGGTCCTGATCTCCCGGGTCAGCACCAGCATCAGGTTCACCAGGAAGGCGTCGCGTGCCGCGGGGCCCGACTGCTGGGCGAGCTGGCTGATCTGGCGACGAGCCACCGGGGCGTCCCCCAGCACCACCCAGAGCGTCGCGAGGTCGTAGCCCGGCAGGTACCAGCCCGCGTGCTCCCAGTCGACGAGCACGGGGCCCGTCGGCGCGAGGAGGATGTTCGACAGGAGGGCGTCGCCGTGACAGAACTGCCCCAGACCGCCCTGCCGTCCGCCGGAGTGCGCGAGACCGTGCAGCAGCTTCTGCAGATCACCCAGATCACGGTCCGTGAACAGCCCCAGCTCGTGGTACCGGGCGATCCGCGACGCGTAGTCCAGCGGTGCGTCGAACATCCCGGCCGGCGGCCGCCACGAGTTCAGCCGGGCGATCGCCCCGAGCACGGCACGGACGTCCGACCGCGGCGGAGCCTCGGAGGGATGCCTGGCGAGGGCGGCCGGACGGCCGGGCATCCGCTCGACGACCAGCGTGCAGTTGTCCGGGTCCGCGGCGATGAGCCGGGGTACGCGCACCGGCGGCCGGTGCCGGACGAACGCACGATATGCCGTTATCTCGTGCCTGAACCGCTCCGCCCACGCCGGCGACTGGTCCAGTAAGCATTTGGCGACGGCCGTGGTCCGCCCCGTCGTGCCGACGAGCAGCACCGAGCGACCGCTCCTGCGCAGCACCTGCACCGGGTTGAACTCCGGGCAGATGCGGTGCACCGAGGCGATCGCCATGCGCAGCTGCGCGCCCTGGGGGCCGGACAAGTCGATTCTCCCGCTGAGCGGTTGGCCGACCGCCCCCGGCCACCGCCGGGTCCTGCCGGTCGTGGAGGGCTCGAGCAACGGCCCGCCGCCTGCCTGCAGGGAGCGCGGGCGGGACGGGGCGGACACGGAGGACGATGCTGTGTACATGGGCGATACAGATCCCTTCGTGTGCCGACAAGTCGCGTGCGCGGCCCTGCCCCGGAAGCCTTCGGCACCCTGGGGAATGCGGTCTCGCTCCCGGGGCGGGGTGGCGCTTTCCTACCTGACACCCGGCCGCGGGTGGCACACCATCTGGCGGACCCTGGCGAACCCTGGCGAATAGTCGCGGCGCATCTGACAGGGGGTTACTGTCAACTCAGCCGAGAACCTGGGGGCTTGACGTGACCGGAGAACCCAACACCCGTCTCGCGGACCTGTTCGGCCTCGCCGGCTGGTCCAAGGGCGAGCTCGCGCGGCTCGTGAACCGGCAGGCGGCGGCCATGGGCCATCCGCAGCTGGCGACCGACACCTCGCGGGTGCGGCGCTGGATCGACATGGGGGAATCCCCCCGCGATCCCGTGCCGAAGGTGCTGGCGGCTCTGTTCACCGAGCGACTCGGCCGTGTCGTGACCATCGAGGACCTCGGGTTCGTACGGCACGGGCGCACGCGCAAGCGGAGGGAGGCCGGCGGCGCCGGCCACCCCGACGGCCTGCCCTGGGCACCCGAACGTACGGCGGCGGTCCTCACCGAATTCACGGGAATGGACCTCATGCTCAACCGACGCGGCTTGGTGGGCGCGGGCGCCGCGCTCGCCGCAGGCTCCGCACTCAGCAGCGCCATGTACGACTGGCTGCACACCGACCCCGCTCTCAGCACCGACGCTCTTCGTGTCCACGACCCCCTGCACGCCGACCCCGCTGGGTTCGACCGTTACGAGGCCGCCCCCATCGGGTCGCAGGAGATCGACGCACTGGAGCGCTCCGTCGAGGTGTTCCGCGCCTGGGACGCCTCCCGGGGCGGCGGGCTCCAGCGCAAGGCCGTGGTGGGCCAGCTCAACGAGGTGGGCGGCATGCTCGCCTACCATCACCCCGACCACCTCCAGCGCCGCCTGTGGGGCGTCGCCGCCAACCTCGCCGTACTCGCCGGCTGGATGTCCCACGACGTCGGCCTCGAACCCACCGCCCAGAAGTACTTCGTCATCGCGGCCCACGCGGCGCGCGAGGGCGGCGACCGCCCCCGCGCCGGCGAGGCCCTCTCCCGGGCCGCGCGCCAGATGGTGCACCTGGGCCGGCCGGACGACGCCCTCGACCTGATGAAACTCGCCAAGTCCGGTTCCGGGGAGGAGACCCTGCCCCGATCACGGGCGATGCTGCACACCATCGAGGCATGGGCGCAGGCGTCCATGGGGCGGGCCCAGGCCATGCGCCGGACCCTCGGGGAGGCCGAGGAGCTGTTCGTCTCGGACAAGGGTGACGTACCCCCGCCGAGTTGGATGCAGATGTTCGACGAGGCGGACATGCACGGCATGCAGGCGCTCGCCTACCGCACGCTCGCCGAGTACGACCCCGCGGCCGCAGGCATCGCCCAACGCCACGCCAAGCAGGCGCTGGAGCTCAGGGAGGGCGGCCGCCAGCGGTCCAAGATCTTCGACTACATCTCCATGGCGTCGGCGTGCTTCATCGCCGACGACCCGGAACAGGCCGACAGGTACGCCCGGTTGGCGCTGGTGTCGATGGGGGAGACCTCCTCGCACCGCACCTGGGACCGGCTCCGGGAGATGTACCGCCTCACCGGGCAGTTCTCGGGCTACGCGAAGATCGAGGACCTCCGTGAGGAGATCCAGCACGCGCTGCCCACCAGCCCGTCCAGGGGCGCGCGGAGCGCCAGGATCTGAGGGCCGCCGCCCGAGGACCTCGGCGCCGGACCGCGTCAGGAGCGCCCGGGAAGGACCAAGACAGCTGCACCGTGCGCGGGACGACTGGTGCGCGTTCCCGCTGTCGCCCGTAGTGACCGCCCCTAGCGACCGACCCTGGCCACCATCACACAGGCGTCGTCCTGACGCTCGCTCTCCCCGAACTCCTCCACGATCAACCGCGCGCAGTCCTGTGCGCTTCGGGCCACGGTGAGCCCGGGGGCGAGAGCGAGCAGACGGTCCCGACCGGAGCCGTCATGAGCGGCTCCCGTCCCCCTCGTCAGCCCGTCCGTGTGCAGAACCAGCACATCGCCGGGCAGCAGGCCCGTCTCCGCCTGCTCGTAAGCCCCTCCGGCAGTCGCACCGAGCAGGACGCCGTCCGGCTGGGGCAGCGCACGCCCCGTCCCGCCGCGGAACAGCAGCGGGGCAGGGTGTCCCGCCTGGGACCAGGAGAGCACCCGGGTCGACGGGTCGTAGTGGCAGCAGACCGCGCTGCCGAGCGCGGGATGTGCCGAGGAGTCCAGCAGCCCGTTGAGATGGCCCATCAGAGGCCCCGGTGGGATACCCGCCACGGCGAGTGCCCGCAGCGCACCCAGCAGCATCGCCATCGTGGAGGTCGCGGCGACCCCTTGACCGGTCAGGTCGCCCACGCTCAACAGGGCCCTTCCGTCCGGCAGTTCCCGGGCATCGAACCACTGTCCGCCGATGAGCGCGCTGTCCGACGAAGGGAGGTGGTGGCCCGCCAGGTCCAGCACCGCCGGACCGTTCCCCGGGAGGCTGAGCGAGCCGCGCCACGGCGGGAGGACCGCCTCGTGCATCTCTGCCGCGACCCGGCGCTCGGTCCGGTCGACGTGCTGCCGTCGGGCCAGTGTGTCCTGGGATTCGCGCACCGCACGCTGCGACCTTCGCAGTTCGCTCACGTCCCGGAGGACCGCCCACATCGAGGCGGTGCAGCCGTCGGCGTCGAGGACCGGCTCGCCCATCATGTGGAGCGTACGGACGCGTCCGTCGGTGCGGACGATGCGGAACTCCCCGTCGATCGGCTTCCCGTCGACCAGGCAGTCCGTCACCATCTCCGTGAGCAACCCCTGGTCCTCGGCGAACACCACGGAGGGCAGCTCGTCCAGCGTCATCGGCTCGCTGCCGGCGGGGCGTCCGAAGATCTGGTGCAGTTCCTCGGACCAACTCGCCTCGTCCGTCAGCAGATTCCACTCGGCACTGCCGACCCGGCTCAGGAGGGAACCCGTACGACGGTCCGGCCCCTCGTACGGGGCTGACTCCTCAGGGCCGAGCAACTCCTCGGACTCCCGCAGGGCGGGCAGCCCCTCCTTGAGCTGGCCCAAGTGCGCCCCGAGGTCGTCGAGCTGGTGGACCGCCAGGTCGCACAGGGCCCGCTGCCAGCGACCCTGTGGGTCGTCCTCGTCCACCACGGCGTCGCGCCGGACCGCGTCCACGTCTCCGCGCAGCCGCCGGGTCTGCGTGATCAGCTCGTCCACCGAGCCGCGCCGGGGAGGCTGCGGGGCGGAACGGTCCGCGAACAGATGGGACGGCATGTCGTACTCCGATGCAGGCGCGGCATGGCCAGGTCTCAGTAGATGGACCGGTTACGACTGTTGCACAGGTAACGGGGGCGCGTAAGGGATTTGGCAACACTCGATACGGTGGTGCACCTGGCATATGTCAATGGCTCACGGTAGGTCCCACCAGCCATAATCGGCCTCCCTGTTACTCCTGAGTCCTCGTGAGACGTGCCTCCGGAATGTCCTGTTCGACATTCCGCAGCCGCGCCGGCATCGGCGACCCGGGCTGGAGCGTCAGTCCCGTACGCGGTGCAACCTCGCCGGGACCGAGATCGACATGGAAGCGCTGCGCCAGCGTCGCCAGCACCAGCACCGCCTCCACCATCGCGAACCGCGCCCCCAGACAGGCGCGCGCACCCCCGCCGAACGGGAACCAGGCGTGATCCGGCACCGCCGGCTCGGCGTCCACCTCCCACCGCTCGGGGCGGAACGCACCGGGATCGGGGAACCACCGCGCATCCCGGTGCGCGCTCCACTGGCTGGACCAGACGACCGTGCCCTCGGCCAGCGGCAGCCCGCCCAGCGTCGAACCCTCCTTCGCGATGCCCGTCATCAGCCACACCGGCGGGTACAGCCGCAGGGTCTCCTTCACCATCTGCTCGGTGTACGGCAGCAGGCGCAGATCGTCGAACGAGGGCGTCCGGCCGCCCAGGACGTCCGCCAGCTCCCGGCCCAGCCTGGCGCGTGCCCCGGGGTTGCGGGAGAGCAGGTACCAGGCCCAGGCCAGAGTCGTCCCCGTCGTCTCGTGCCCGCCGATGTAGAGCGTCACCGCCTCGTCACGGACCTCCTTGTCCGACAGCCGGCGGCCCTCCTCGTCCCGCGCCGCCAGCAGCCTGCTGAGGAGGTCGTCCCGCTCCTCGCCGCTGCGCCGCCGCTGCTCGGTCACCCGGCCCACCTCGGCGTCGATCACCCCGACGGCCCCGCGCAGGGCACGGCGGCCGGGTGTCGGGACCCACGCCGGCAGGAACAGCGTGAGCCCCCGGAACTCGGCGCCGATCGCCCGCTGGGCGACGTCCATGGCCGAGCCGATCACGTCCTCCCGGCCCGCGGTCTCGGCGCCGAAGAGCGTGCGCACGGCGATCCGCTGAGTGAGCGCCAGCATCTCGCGCCGTACGTCGACGCACTGGCCCGGCCGCCAGCCGTCCGCCAGCGCGGCGGCGCACTCCGCCATCGTCCCGGCGTACGACCGCACCTGCCGGGGGCGGACCGCGGGCTGGACCAGCGCCCGCTTGCGCCGCCACGCCGGCCCCTCCGACGTCACCACACCGTCTCCGAGAAGCAGGGTGAACGCCCAGCCGAGCTCGGGATGGCGGAAGACCGTCTCGACACCCTTGAGCAGCTCGCCGATGTGCTCGGGACGCGACACGAACAGCGCCCGTTGCGGCCCGAGCCGCCAGTCCACGAGGTCCCCGCGGTCGCGCAGCCCGGTGAAGAAGGCGAGCGGATCGCGGGCGAACGCCGGCAGATTGCCGAGGCCGGGCAGCCGCCGCGGACCGCGTACCACCGAATCCGGTCCGGGCAGTGCGGTTTCCGCCGTCATCCCTGATGCCTCCCCGAGCCGTGAACCGCCGGGCACCCGGCGGCGTCTCCGCCTGCACGACGTGTGCACGACCACTCTGCCAGGACCGCCCGCCGGTGGGCGCGGCGATCCGGCCGGAACGGCGGCGCACACGTCCGGATCCACTCCGCCGGGTTGCGGCTCCTTCGTCGCCCGGATCGACGGACCCGGACCAACTGCGCGGCTGTCGACCGGCGTTCGAACCCACGCGCGGCCCGGGCCACGGCTGGGTGTCCGAGACCGTCGACCCCGGCATCACGTACCCGGACAGCAAGATCGCCGGCAACCACGGCTGGAGGGTCTCCCGCGCCGTCCTCGTCCGCGACGGTCACCCGCTGATGCGGCCCCCCTGGTACGGGGCGCCCGTGCCCGTCCGGCCGAGCCGCGCCGGGGCACGGGGGCCGAGCAGCCCCGGCCGGGGCACGAGCCGGGCCAGTGCGGCCGCCGCCCCGGAGCGCCCGCTTCCCGATCCACCGGGATCCGCTCCGGAAGCAGCCGTCCTGAGCCACCGGTCGCGACGGCGGGCCCACCGACAAGGAAAGAGTTCTGGACAAATAAAGTTTTCGGTGGAAGGGTGGGACCCATGCTGGACGTGACCGTGATCGAGGACCCGTCGGCGGCCGTCGTGTCGCTGGACCCGATGCGGGCCAGGCTGCTCGCCGAGCTTGCCGCGGGCCCCGCGTCGGCCGCCATGCTCGCGAGCCGGGTCGGGCTGCCCAGGCAGAAGGTGAACTACCACCTGAAGGCCCTGGAGCGGCACGGCCTGGTCGAGCTGGCCGGGGAGCGCCGCAAGGGCAATGTCACCGAGCGGCTGATGCGCGCCACTGCCGCTTCGTACGTCATCTCCCCGCTCGCGCTGGCCCCGGTGCAGCCCGATCCGGACCGCTTCCGCGACCAGCTCTCGGCCCGATGGCTGCTGGCTCTCGCCGCCCGACTGGTCCGTGACGTGGGGGCGCTGATCACCGGGGCGGCGAAGGCCCGCAAGCGGCTCGCCACCTACGCCCTCGACGCCGACGTGCGGTTCGCCTCCGCCGCCGACCGGGCCGCGTTCGTCGAGGAGCTGACGCACGGCGTCAGCGCGCTCGTCGCCAAGTACCACGATCCGCACGCGGAGGGCGGCCGTGACCACCGGATCGTCGTGGCGCTCCATCCGACGGTCAGGCCCGGCCCCGAGGCGTCCCCCGCAAACCCCGCACGCGCCGCCTCGGTCGAGGCGCCGCCCGAACCGGCCTGACGGCCGAGCACGAGGAGTCACCATGTCCGAGGAACCCATGCGGTCCGGGGAGTTCGAGATCGTCCGCGAATTCGAGGTCGAGGCTGCCCCCGAGCAGGTCTGGGAGGCCATCACCACCGGTACGGGCGGATGGCTGTGGCCCGTCGAGTACGAGCCGCGGGAGGGCGGCGCCGCACCCTTCGGCGGTACCGTCACCGCCTGGGACCCGCCGCGCCGGCTGACCGCGCGCACCGAGGACGTCGAGGGCATCGACGTCCAGACCCTCAACCAGCTCGACCACCTCGTCGAGCCGCTCGAGGGCGGCGGCTGCCGGGTGCGGTACGTGCACAGCGGAATCCTCGTCGACGACTGGGACAACCAGTACGACGGCGCGAACAAGCACACCGACTTCTACCTGCACACCCTGCGCCAGTACCTGACGTACTTCGCCGGCCGTCCCGCCGCGTTCGCCACCCTGGACGCGCCTGCCGCCTCCGTCGCTCCCGACGCCCTCGACGTCGTCACCCGCGCGCTCGGCATCCCGGACGGTGCGGCGGAGGGCGCGACCGTGCGGTTCGACCTCCCGGGCACGGGCCCGGTCGACGCGGTCCTCGACTACCGCAACCGGTACTTCGTCGGGCTGCGCACCGAGGACGCGATGTACCGCGTCTTCGGCCGCAACCACTTCGGCGCCCCGGTGGGCGTGAGTGTCCACGACTTCGCGCCGGGGGCCGACGCGGCGAAGGCCGAACTGGCGTGGCGGGGGCGGCTGGAGGAGATCTTCGCCGCGTGAGCGAGTCCGCCCGCCGGGCGGCCGCACCGCACGGTCCGACCGCGTGCCGGCCGCGGCGGCCCGGAGCCGTCCGCGGCCGGTGCTCGGTACCCGGTCCCGCCGTTCCCGGTCAGACCCCGCCCCCGGCGGGCGGGTGCCGGACGTCGATCACCACCCGTTCGGGCGGGTGGAGGCGCGTGGTCCTGTGGAGCGGCTTGGAGTCGAAGGCCGCGCCGAAGGTGACATAGCCCTCGAAGTCCCCCGTCGTGACTCCGCCCACGCGTAAACGCGCGGGCTTCCTGCGTGGTGGCCAAGCCGCCGCGCAGAGGACCGGCCCGGCCCTGTTGAGGACGTTCGCCGCGCCGACGTGGTCCGCGTTGGCCGCGCCGTGCATTCGCGGTGCTTCGGGCACCACACCACGTGGAGCCCGAGGTCCTGCACACCGCCGGAGAATCGGCGAACCTTCCTGGTCACAGTCACACGCGCCGCTGTCCAGCGCGGCAGAAAGGCTGGCTCAGGTGAACAGTGCGGATCCGTGCACCCAGTTGAGGTCGGAGCAGGGACTCAGAACCCGTTCCCCACCCCGCCGAAGCGGGGCGTCCCCTGGCTGGGTCCTGATGAACGTCCCCCATATCTCCTGCACGGGGACAGTGGTGTCATCAACGGAGGACACTTCCGACACCCGGATGGTCGCCGTGGTAGCGCCTGATTCAGCCGATTTTCTTGCCGGAGCCGGAGCCGGAGCCGGAGCCGGAGCCGGAGCCCGGGCCGGAATCCGCATCGGTGGCGGGGCTCCCGTCCCCGCCCGCCGCGGAGCCGGGCTCCTCCGCGGCCGCCGGATCCAGGATGCGGGTCAGGAAGTTCCTCGTCCGCTCGTGCCCCGGTGAGCCCACCACCCGTTCCGCCGGGCCCTGTTCGATGATCACTCCCTCGTCCATGAACACGACCCGGTCGGCGACCTCCCGGGCGAAGCTCATCTCGTGGGTGACGACCATCATGGTCATGCCCTCCGCCGCGAGCATCCGCATGACCGCGAGGACCTCCCCGACGAGCTCCGGGTCCAGCGCCGACGTCGGCTCGTCGAAGAGCATCACCTCCGGGCTCATCGCCAGGGCCCGCGCGATCGCCACCCGCTGCTGCTGCCCACCGGACAACTGCGCCGGATACGCGTCCGCCTTGTCCGCCAGCCCCACGCGCTCCAGGTTCTCCCGGGCCACCGAGGCGGCCCGCGTCCTGTCGCGCCCCAGTACGCGCCGCTGCGGCAGGGTGAGGTTCTCCGTCACCGTCACGTGCGGGAAGAGGTTGAACTGCTGGAAGACCATGCCGATCCGGCGCCGAACCGCGTCGATGTCGACGTCGAGGTCCGTGACCTCCGTACCGCCCACGAAGACCCGGCCCGCGGTCGGCTCCTCCAGCAGGTTCACACACCGCAGCAGGGTCGACTTGCCCGAGCCCGACGGCCCGATGACGCACACCACCTCGCCCCGGGCCACGTCCAGGTCGATGCCGCGGAGCACCTCGTTCTCGCCGAAGGACTTGCGCAGTCCGCGGATCTCGATCTCGTTCTCCGCCATCCCGGTCCTCACCTGGCCTTCTCGGTACGGGCTTCCAGCCGGCGCACGACGAGGCTCAGCGGGATCGTCACCAGCAGGTAGCACAGCCCGGCGACGAGGATCGGCGTCGAGTTGGCGGTCTGACTGGCCAGGTCCCGGCCGAACTTGGTCAGTTCACGTTCGCTCAGCGTCACTCCGAGGAAGAGCACCAGCGACGAGTCCTTGAACAGCAGCACCAACTCGTTCGTCAGCGGGGGGATCACGATCCGGAAGGCCTGCGGGATGATCACCGACACCATAGCCCGGGCATGGGAGAACCCCAGTGAACGCGCCGCCTCCATCTGCCCCTTGGGCACGGCCTGGATCCCGGCCCTGATCGTCTCGGCCATGTACGCGGCGGCCACCAGCCCGAGACCGAGAGCGACCTTGCCGTACACCCCGCCCGGGATCTCCGTCCCCGGGAAGGCCAGCGGCACGGCCACCCCCACGAAGATGAAGATGAGCAGTGCGGGCAGACCGCGGAAGAGCTCGATGTAGACGCTCGCCACCCAGCGGTACGGTGCCACCGACGACAACCGCATCAGCGCCACGACCATGCCCAGCACCAGACCGAACGCGAAGCCCGACAGCGTGTACACCACCGTGTTGCGCAGCGCGATCGTGATGATGTCGGGGAACAGCTCGCTCGCGAGGTCCTTCTGCGCGAACTGGTTCCGAAGCCGGTCCCAGTCGGCCAGCACGGCGATCAGGACCACCGCGGCGACGAAGACCGCGTACTGGATCCCCTGCGACACCCGGCGGCGCTGCCGCCGGGTCAGCCGCGAGGTCACGACCGGCCCTCGGGCAGCGGCCCGATCCACTGCCGGTAGAGCTTGTCGTACGTGCCGTCGGCCTTGGCGTCCGTGATCGCCTTGTCGATGGCGGCGCGGAGCTTGTCGTTGCCCTTCTTCACCGAGAAGCCGTACTGCTCGCCGGTTTCGATGTTCTGCCCGAGCACGAAGGCGTCCGCGTTGGCCTTGTCCTTTAGCCAGCCCTGCACCACCGGGTAGTCGATGACGACGGCGTCGACCTGCCCCGTGCGCAGCCCGTTGAGCACGGCGTCCGAACTCTCGAAGGCCACGGGGTCGAAGCCCTGCGACGTCGCGTAGCTCTCGCCGGTCGTCTCCGCCTGCGCGCCCAGCTTCGCGCCCTTGGCCTTGACGTCGGCCAGCGAGGTGACGCCGCTCTTCTTCGTGGCGAGCAGCGCCTGGGTGGCGTCGAAGTACGGGACGGAGAAGTCGACGTTCTTCTTGCGCTCGTCGGTGATGGTCATACCGGCGGCGGCCAGGTCGCACTCGCCGGAGTTCAGGAACGCGCCCGTCTTGAAGTTCTCGAAAGGTGTGTCGAGGATCTTCTGCTCGACCTTGAGGTCCTTCGCCACCAGGTCGACGAGGGCGACGTCGAAGCCCACGACCTTGCCGCCCTGTTCGAACTGGAACGGGGGATAGGGCAGGTGGGTACAGGTGGTCAGTTTCCCCTTCTCCACCACCGGCACTCCGCCCGCCGCCTCGCCGGGCCCCTCCTCCCCGGAGGAGCAGCCGGCGGTGAGCGACAGGCCCGCCGCCGCGAGCAGGGCGAGAACGCGGATCGGGTGGGCACGGCCGCCGGCAGTCCTGGACATGGTGACCTCCATGGGCGCAGGGAACGGTGGATGGCACCGCCACACATGAGCGTAGGCCACCGGTGCCGCCCCGGCCCGGAAGATCGTGGACCCTGCCCCGACGAGGTGGCCTTTCCGCAGGTGAGGGACATGGATACGGTGGGGCGATGACCACGCGGCATGCCCCCATGCACCTCTCGGCCTCCACCTGGCAGCAACCGTGTCCGGCCCCGGCGTCCCCCGGGCGCGCGGCCCTCGTGGCGGGGATCGCGGAGCGGGTGCTCGCGATCGGCGACGGCCGGGTGCTCGTCGGCATCGACGGGCTCACGGCCTCCGGCAAGACGAGCTTCGGCCATGAGCTGGGCGCGCGGATCGGCGCGGCGGGCCGACCGGTGCTCCGCGCCACCCTGGACGACTTCAAGCGGCCCTGGAAGGACCGGCACCTGTACGACAGGGAGTCGGGCGAGGGCTACTACCGCGACGCGTACGACTACGACGCCGCCCGGCGGCTGCTGCTCGACCCCTGCCGCACCCCGGGCGCCGAGTCCTGCGCCCTGTGCAGCATCGACCCGCTGACCCAGAAGGACCTCTCGGCGACGAGGACACCTCTGACGCGCGACTCCGTGCTGATCGTGGACGGGGTCTTCGCCTTCCGCCCCGGGATCGACGCGTACTGGGACTTCCGCATCTGGCTCGACGTCGACGCCGAGCACTCCGTACGCCGCGGCGCCGCCCGTGACGGGGACTGGGCCGGCTCCGGGGCCGAGGCCGTCCACCGCGACCGGTACCTCGCCGCGATGCGGGTCCACATCGACGAGACGGACCCGCTGTCCCGGGTGGACGCGATCGTCGACAACACGGACTTCGCCCACCCTCGTCTCGTCGGCCCGGACGGCGGCCCTCCGCGTCCGGCGCCGCCGGAGTGACGGGCCGGGGCGGCACCGATGGGGCCACACGGACCGCCCGGCAGCCGCGGCCCGTCGTGCCACCGAGGCCCTCGACGATCTCGAACGGCGTGCCGCGTCGAACCGGCCGCCGGGGTGCGGCGGTTGCACGTGTGACCACGGCCGGGGTGTGGGCCGGTTGGCCCCGCGCGCGGCGCGCCTCGGCCGGACGGCCGCGGGCGCGAGGAGGATTCGCCCCCCGGGGCCGCGCCGGCGTCACCCGGGGCCCTGCCCGCACGACGAAGAGGGCCCGCCATGACCGTCACCGACACCGCGGCCCGCGCCGCCAGGCGTTGAAGCACCCCGAGCACGGCGGTGCCGCCCGCCCGGACGCGCACGACGACGGCCGCTACGGCGAGGACGTCTTCCCGCCCGGCCGGGCGGGCGAGGACGACCGGATCGACCTCGGTGCCCTGGCGTACGACGAGACGACCCTGGCGCGCCTGACGGACCTCGGCGCGCGACCGGACTGGCGCTGCCTCGACATCGGCGCGGGTACGGGCACAGTCGCGCGCGGCCTGCTGCACCGGGCAGGCGTGCGGTCGGTGCTCGCAGTGGACCGTGACGTCCGGTTCCTCGCCGCCCGGCCGACGCCGGGACTCACCGCCCTGGAGGCAGACGTCACCGACCCGGCGTTCGACCCGGGCCGGTTCGACCTGGTCCACGCGCGGTTCGTCCTGATGCACCTGCCCGGCCACGAGGAACTCATCGGCAGACTCAGCGGCCTGCTCACCCCCGGCGGAGTCCTCGTGCTCGGCGACGCGATCGACCTCACCACGGCGACCGCGCCCCCGAACCCGTACACCCGGGTGATGGGGGCGATGTGGCAGGGGCTGCGGGACACCATCGGCACCGACATCTCCTGGGTGCCCCGCTACCCCGAACTGCTGCGCCGCGCGGGACTCGCGTCCGTGGGCGCCGAGATCCATGTCCCGCCGCTGCTGCCCGGCAGCCCCGTCAGCCGCTTCTGGGCCGAGACCTGGGACCGGGCACGCGACGCGATCCTGGCCACGGGACAGGTGGACGGCGCGACGATCGACGAGGCCAAGGCGTACCTGGACTCCGACGACTGCGCCGCGCTCTCGGCGGGGATGATCACGGCGTGGGGGCGCAGGGCCCGCGGGGCGTGA
Source organism: Streptomyces sp. HUAS CB01 (assembly GCF_030406905.1). Classification (NCBI taxonomy): domain Bacteria; kingdom Bacillati; phylum Actinomycetota; class Actinomycetes; order Kitasatosporales; family Streptomycetaceae; genus Streptomyces; species Streptomyces chengbuensis. The sequence continues at coordinate 465,159 of NZ_CP129137.1, read as the reverse complement.
TCGGGCGCCGCGGTGACCACCGAACCTCTGCCGCCCCCGGCCGTCGCACGGCCGGGGGCGGCAGACGTCTGCCCGCACAGACTTACCGGGACGTACGGACCCACCCGTGGACGGCGTCCAACGGACGCCTGCCCGTGTCGGCCCCTACCAGTAGATGACGGCGAACCCGGAACCGCCGTCCTCGCCGGACTCACCGGGGCGGGCGAAGAACTCCTCGTCCTCGCCCTCGCCACCGTCACCGCCGCTGCCACCGACGGCGGCATTGGCGGGCAGGGCGACGATGCCGTCGGCGACCGTCCCACCGCCGTCACCCGAAGAGCCGTCGGAACCGGGACGGTTCACGCCGCCGGTCGAGCAGGAGCCGTCGCCACCGTCACCACCGCCGCCGGGCGCGCCGGCATCGGTGTCGCCGGACGTACCTTCCTCACCTCCGCCGCCGCCCTCCGCGGAGAGGAGCTCGGCGCCGCTCGGGGAGTGGAAGGAGGTCGCGCCGCCGGCGGACCCTTCACGGCCGTCCCGGCCGGGGCCGCCACCGGACCCGCTGTCACCGGGGGTGCCGATGTCGACCAGGTAGGTCTTGCCGGGCTTGACGGGGACCAGGCACCAGGTGAAGCCGCCACCGCCACCGCCGCCGCCGGCACCACCGTCGGCAGTCGGCACGCTGCCGCCGCCCCCTCCGCCTGCCCCGCCACCGCCACCGCCCCACGCCTGGACGAACACCGAGGTGACGCCGGCCGGAGGGGTGAACGTGTCGTCATTGGTGAACTGCTTGATCCCGTGCAGGACTTCGGGGCGCTTCGGCTTGTTCTTGCCGTGGTCCCAGCCGAACTCCCTGCCGTGGCCCTTCTTGGCCTCGCCGCGGTCCCCGCCCTGCGCCGCTTCCTCGCGGTCCCGGCGCTGGTCCGCTTCCTCGCGGTCCCCGCCCTGCGCCGCTTCCTCACGGTCCCCGTGCTGGTCCGCCTTCTCGCGGTCCCCGCTCTGGTCCCGGCCTTGTTCTTCCTGGCGGTTTTCGTCGCGGGCTTCGTCTTCGTCTTCGTCCTCGTCTTCGTCGGTCTTGTTCTCTTCGCGGTCCTCGCCGCGGTTGCCGCTCTGGTCCCGGCCTTGTTCTTCCTGGCGGTTTTCGTCGCGGGCTTCGTCTTCGTCTTCGTCCTCGTCTTCGTCGGTCTTGTTCTCTTCGCGGTCCTCGCCGCGGTTGCCGCTCTGGTCCCGGCCCTGTCCCTCCTCGCGGTCGCCCTCCTGCTCCTGACCGCGCTCCTCGTCCTGGTTCTCGGCCTCCTCCTCACCGCGGTCATCGGGCGAGGACGGGCGGGCGTCGGCCTGGGTCCGCTGGTCGCCGCGCGGATCCGGGTCGGCCGCGTGAGTGGCAGGAGCCGTTACCAGAAGCTGGCCGGTGACAGCGACCACACCGGCGATTGAGGCAAGCAGGACCCGAGCGCGTCGCGCCCGGGGCAGTCCCATCGGTATACGAGTGTTCATCTCTTGGCATCCTTCCCCGCGGTCACAAGGACTGCGCGGGAGCGCTGGGGAACAGCGTGCGGACCGACGGCCCGTACGAGGTCATCCCAGCCGTCGGCGCCGAGGCCCGCGCGCCGCCGGGACACGCAGTGATCCGGTCAGGTGATCGTTCTACCTGACTGGAGTCAGAAGCGGCTTCCGGGGCGGCCTGGGGCCGGGGGCGGAGGAGGCGCGACGGCCGGGCAGGGCCGGACCGGCCCCGCCGACGGGACCGATCCGGTCCGACAGGGACGCGGCGGGGCGGGTCGGCTCCCGCGTGCTCGGCAACTCGCGTCGTCGTCACGGCACATCGCTCTGCCCTACGGGGAGTCCGCCTCGAGCCGGCGGACCCGGTCGGCGGCCGTACGGGCCGCCCGGCGTGCCCGCCCGGCCGTCCGTTTCGCCGCGGTGACGCGCTTGCGGGCATCGTCCAGTCCCGCTCGGGCGGGAGCAACGGCGGCCCTGGCGTCGTCCAGCCGCTCACCGAGGACGCGCAACTGCTCCTGAGCCCGCTTCACCTCCGCGCTGAGGGCGGCCGCCTGTTCCTTCGTCCGCGCCAGTCGCTCCTCCGCGGCCTCGCGTGCGGACTCGGTCTGCCGGAGTTCGTCCTCGACGTCGCGTGCCAGGTGCTCGGCCGCATCCGCTTCCCGGCGCGCGTAGGCCAGTTTCCGCTCGCGCTCCCGCCGACGGTGTTCGTCCCGGGCCTCGTCGGTCGGCCGCTCCTGCCGCGTGTCATGTGCCGCGGCCGGCCGCGGTGACGCCTTCCGGCGCCCGGTGCTCCGGGGTTCCCCGGTTCCCTCGGGTTCCGTGGCAGCCTCCGGTTCCCCCTTCCTCCCCGGGCCCGTTCCCTCGGCAGGAGCGGTGTCCGCGGCCGGGCGGCGTGCCGCTCCGGCGACCGCGGCGCCCGTGAAGCCGACCGGGGGCGTCAGGGGTCTCGCCAGCCGGCCGGTCGCCCATTCCCCGGCCGCCTCGGAATCGGCGAGGACCGCCTGGAGCGTCGACTCGACCTCGCGCACCGCGGCGTCGCCGAGCGGCCTGCCCACCTCGGCCGACCGCTCCCGTACGTGCCGGGACAGCGCTCCGACAAGGCGGTTGCGCTGCGCGCCGAGCTCCCGGATCCGGTCGCGGTCCAGTTCCTGGTGCGCCTGTCTCAGGCTCTCGCCGAGCCCGAGCAGCGCCGCCGTCCGGTCCGGCTCGGAGCGGACGAAGTGATTGCTCGCCCACGCCGACAGCGTCGGCCGCCGCAGCGCGGTGATCCGCCCGGCGAGCGCCCGGTCACCCGCGTTCCGCGCGGCGGCGGCATGTCTGCCGCGCGCCTCGACGAACTCCTCCGGTGGCAGCCCGTACAACTCGTCCGCGACGCTCTCCAGATCCACGGCTCACCCGGCACCTTTCGTCTGATGTCCTCCATCCTGCCCGTTCTCGGCCGTTGTTCCCTGTGGAGGGGCCGTCGCCGGGCCTTTCGAGGCCGGCCGTACAGTGACGCCCCATGGCGAGAACGGAACTGGTCCCCTTCGACGTGACGCACGCGGCCACGGTCGCCGGCTGGCCCGCGACGTCGGGCGAAGTCGCGATGTGGTGCGGGCGCCACGACTTCCCCCTCGCGGCCGGGGTGGTCGCCCAGTGGCAGGCGGCCGACGACGTGCGCGCCCACGCACTGCTGCGGGACGGAGAGCTCGTCGCCTACGGGGAGCTGTGGTTCGAGGCCGAGGAGGACGAGGTCGAACTCGCCCGGCTCATCGTGTCGCCCGCCGTCCGCGCCCGCGGTGTCGGAAGGGAGCTCGTCCGCCGGCTCACCGCAGCCGCCCGGGACGCGGGACACGAGGACGTCTTCATGCGGGTCCACCCCCAGAACGAGCCCGCCCTGCGGTGCTACCGCCACGCCTCCTTCCTTCCGGTCGACCCCCACCTCGCCGCAGCCTGGAACGCCGCCCAGCCGGTCGACTACGTCTGGCTGCGCCACTGCGCCGTGGCCGGGACCCCGTAACGCCTCCGCACCCGTCGCCACCGGGGCACGGAAGCACCAGCCTCGGGGAACGGAGGCATCGCCCTCGCGGTTCGGAGGCGTCGCCCTCGCGGTTCGGAGGCACCTCCGTCCCACTCCGGCGGCCCGCGGCCACGTGCCGTCCCCGCCGCGGCGCGGTTCAGTGGTCCGGGTGGGCACCCTCAGGGAACTGACACCACGGCAGCGCGCGGCCATGATCGCCACCGTCACCGCGAGTGTGCTGCTGTTCTCCAGCCTGACGAGCATCATCGTCGCGCTGCCGCAGATCCAGCGGGACTTCGGACTGGACAGTTCCACCCTTCACTGGGTCGTCGTCGCCGCCCTGCTGCCGCTGTGTGCCGTCGCCGTCGTCAGCGGCCGCCTCGGCGACGTGTTGGGGCGGCGCCGGGTGTTCCTGACGGGCATGGTCTGCTTCGGGATCGGCTCGGCGCTGTGCGCGGCCGCACCAAACGGGCTCGTCCTCGTGGTGGCCCGTGGTGTGCAGGGCCTCGGCACCGCCTTGGCCGTCCCCCTCGCGCTCGCCAATCTGACCGCCGCGCTGCCCGAGCGGCGGCACGGCTGGGCCATCGGGGTGCAGACGGCCTTCACCAGCTTCTTCGGCGTGGCCGTACCGCTCGGGATCGCACTGCTCGTGGAGTTCGGCAGCTGGCGCTGGGCGTTCGCCGTCTGCGTCCCCCTCAGTGCGCTGGTCGTCGCCACGGCCCGCAGGCACCTCGAGGAGAGCCGGGCGCCCGCCGGGGCGTCGATGGACGTCACGGGTGCGGTGCTCATCGCCGTCGGCCTCACCCTCGTCGTCCTCGCCTGCGAGCGCTCCTCCGACCTGGGTTTCGCCGCGCCCGGCACCCTGCTGCCGCTCATCACGGGCAGCGTGCTGCTGATCCTCTTCGTCGCCGTGGAGCTGCGGACCGCCGAGCCGCTGCTGGACCTGCGGCCGCTGCGTTCCCCGGCGGTCACCGTGCCGATGGCCGCCCTGGCCCTCGTCCAGTGCACCTCGCTCGCCGTCGCCGTCCACATCACGCTCTATCTCCAGCATGTGCTGGACCTCGGGGCGCTGCGCACCGGACTGCTGCTCACCGCGTCCAGCGTCGGCACGGTCGTGCTGTCGCCCTTCGTCGGACGGCGCACCGATCAGGGGTACGGGCGGCGGCTCATCCTGACGGGGCTGGCCGTGCTGGGCTGCTGCCTGCTGTGGCTTACCTACGGGGTGACCCACCGCCACGGCACCCTGCTGGTCCCGGCGCTGCTGGTGTTCGGGCTCGCGCCGCCGCTGGTCTATCCGGCGGCGACCGCCCTGATCATGGCCTCCGTGCCCGCGTCGGCGCGAGGCGTGGCGGCGAGCCTGACCGTACAGAGCCGGCAGATCGGCGCGACCCTCGGACTGGCGCTGCTGAACGCGCTGTTCACCACGGCCGAGTGGGACGAGCGCAATGACCTCCTGGCCTCGGCCGCCGGTGACGGGGACGACTTCACCCCACGGGAGCAGCGTGCCCTCGACACCGTGCTCTCGCGCGAGGAGGAACGGAAGGAACTGCTCGCCCGGCTTCCCGGCGCCGCGCACGAACGGGTCGGTGCGGCCGCCGACAGCGCGTTCGTGGCCGCGCTCGACGTCAGCCTGCTGACCCTCGGAGGCCTGGTGCTGCTCAGTGCGGTCCTGCTCGCCCTGGCGGGCGGCCTCGGCCGACGCGCCGCGCCTCCGGACGGGACGGCGCCGGCCGCTCGCTCTTCCAGGCCAGCGGGCCCCGCCAGCCGTAACGCAGGGCCAGCAACCGGAGAAGGAAGGTGGCGAGCATGGCGGCGGCGCTGCTGATCGGTCCGAGCAGGCCGAACTGCAGCAGGACGGCGACGGTGCCCGCGCCGAGCACGGAGGGCAGCGCGTACATCTCACGGTCGCGGCGCAGCAGAGAGGGGACCTCCATCGCGAGCAGGTCCCTCAGCACCCCGCCGCCGACGGCTGTCGCGACCCCGATGGCGGCGGCGTGGAACGGCTCGATGCCCCACACCGCGGCCTTGACCGTGCCCGAGACGCTGAAGAGCCCGAGCCCGGCGGCGTCGACGACCTGGACCGCTCCGCCGATGCGGTTGATCGCGGGATGCAGGAAGAACACCAGCGTCCCCGCGACGATCGGGGTGACGAAGTAGCCCATGTCCCGGAAGGCCGCGGGCGGGATGTCGCCGATGACGAGGTCCCGGAAGATCCCGCCGCCCAGTGCGGTGATCTCGGCGAGCGCCATGATGCCGAAGACGTCGAACCTCATGCGCACGGCCACCAGCGCACCGGTGACCGCGAAGATGAAGATGCCCGAGATGTCCGCCACCAGGTGCACCGAGTGATCGAGGATCTCGTACGTCTGCGCCACTCGGGATCTCTTCCTGGCGGGGTGGACGGCGAGGCTCCGCCATTGGGGCGGCCGTGCGCGGGACGGCCGGGGCCGATTCCCTGCCACCGGTACCCGCCCGGCCCGTTTCCGGCCGCGCCGCGCACGTTCCGGTCGCACCGGTCCCGCCGCCCCTCGACGTCCTGGTCGTCCCGTGCAGCCGGGCGTGGCGCTTGTCACCTCACCCGAACCGTGCTTAAGGTTCGATAATGCCGAACAACGGTCGGGGATGACCCTCGGTCGGGCAGGGTCGGTCAGGGCAGAACCGAACATGTGCAGCGGTTGACGCAGCGTGGCGCCCCGCTGGTCGAAGCAGAGCGAGCAGTCAGGGCCGCGCGCGGGCGTACCCCGCCGGGTGGTCATCGAGCTGACAACCGGGAACCGCCATGGGAACGATCTCCAGCAGTCCGTTCACGACGCGCCACGGCCCGGCCGCCCCCGGCGCCCCGGCGTCCTGCCGGCCACCCGGCAGAGCGGTGTTCGTCCACGCGTTCTGTCTGCCCGCGGTACCGGCCGAGGTCCCCGGGGCGCGCAGAAGGGCGGCGCGCGTCCTGCGGGAGTGGGGGCTGCGCGAGGACGGTCTGCACACCGCCCAGCTCGTGATCTCCGAACTCGTCGGCAACGCGGTTCGGCACGCGGTACCGCACACCACCAGGGCCACGGTCAGGCTCACGCGTACCAGTGCCACGCTGACCCTGACGGTCCACGACGGGCACCCGGCGCTGCCGCGGCTCCGGTTCGCCACCGACCCCGAGCAGGACGGAGGCCGGGGCCTGATGATCGTCGACTGCCTGGCCCGTGAGGCCGGCGGGGCACTGCAGATCCGCCGGACGCCGAGCCGCGGCAAGGAGGTCCGCGCGATCTTCCGCGCCGCGGACTGCGCCCACGGCCACGCGACGGCCTGCCCGGCCGGACTGTGCCCGTACATGCAGTTCGACGTGGAGCGCCGAGCGCGCTGAGAGGCCGGGCCCCCGGGCTGTCCGCTCCGCCCGCCCGGCACTTGGCGACGGGGCCCGGCGCCGGCGCGGGGGAATGTCCACCCCCGGCAGCGACCAGGTGAGGGGTCCGTGCCGCGCCGCCGGGTGCTCCGGCCGGGCCCGGGATCCTGCGGGCGGGCGAGCGCCGATGGGGCCCCACCCGGCCGTACCGCCGCCGGGCCCTTCGGCCGCGCGGCTGCAGGAGCCCCTGCCACCGTGCGGCCCCGCAATCCGGTGGTCGGGGGCCACCGGATTGCGGGGGCCGGCTGTGTCCGTCAGGCGCCGCTCGCTCGGAGCATCCCCTCGCGGTCCACGATCTTCACCCGCTCGCGGCTCTCGGGCTCACCCAGCGCACGCTCCGCCGCGTCCAGCCGGTACCAGCCGTCCCAGGTGGTGTAGCGGACGTTCCGGTCCTCGAGGAAGGCGACGACCGCCTCGGGGTCCGGCGCCGACGGCGTGTGCAGCCGGTCGTTGGCGTGGTCGTCGAGGAGGCTCGCGACCGTCTCGTTGGCGTCGCCCTTGGTGTGGCCGATGAGGCCGACGGGGCCGCGCTTGATCCAGCCGGTGACATACGTGGACTGCAGGTGCTTCCCGGCCTCGACGACGCGGCCCGCCTCGTGCGGCACGGTGCCGCTGTCGAGGTCGAAGGGCAGCTTGGCGACCTCCTCGGAGAGGTAGCCGACCGCGCGGTACACCGCCTGTACGTCCCAGTCGTGGAACTCCCCGGTGCCGGCGACGTTCCCGCTTCCGTCGAGGGCGGTCCGCTCGGTGCGCAGCCCCGTCACCCGGCCGTCCTCGCCGACGACCTCGACGGGGGACTCGAAGAAGTGGAGGAACAGCTTGTGCGGCCGGTCGCCGACGTCCCTGATCGCCCAGTTCTCCAGCGTCTTCGCGACCATGTCCGCCTGCTTGTTGGCGCGGCGCGTGGCGATGGAGCCCTCGTCGTAGTCGATGTCCTCGGGGTTGACGATGACCTCGATGCTGGGGGAGTGGTCGAGCTCGCGCAGCTCCATGGGGCTGAACTTCGCCTGCGCCGGGCCGCGGCGCCCGAACACGTGCACCTCGCGTGCCTTGTTCAGGGCCAGTCCGTCGTACACGTTCGGCGGGATCTCGGTGGGCAGCAGTTCGTCGGCGGTCTTGGCGAGGATGCGCGCCACGTCGAGCGCGACGTTGCCGACACCGAGCACCGCCACCTTCTCCGCCTCCAGCGGCCAGGTGCGCGCCACGTCCGGGTGGCCGTCGTACCAGGAGACGAAGTCGGCCGCGCCGTACGAGCCGTCGAGGCCGATGCCGGGTATGTCGAGTGCGCGGTCGGCGTTGGCGCCCGTGGAGAAGACGACCGCGTCGTAGAAGGCGCGCAGGTCGTCGAGGCCGATGTCGCCCGGGTAGTCGACGTTTCCGAACACCCGGATCTGCGGCTTGTCGAGCACCTGGTGCAGAGCGGTGATGATGCCCTTGATCCGCGGGTGGTCGGGGGCCACGCCGTAGCGGATCAGCCCGAAGGGAGCCGGCAGCCGCTCGAAGAGGTCGATGGACACACCGGGGTCGGCGGCGGCCTCGGACTTCAGCAGGGCGTCTGCGGCATAGATCCCCGCGGGTCCGGCTCCGACGACAGCTACCCGCAGGGGGCGAGGCATGACTGATTCCCTTCGAACGGCAATGGCGGTCTTGCCGATCACTCTCTCACCCGGACGACCTGGTCAGGTAAGGGGGCCCTAATTTATGACCCCATAAGTCAAGCTTATGGGGTCTCAAAGATGAGGTTGATGGGCGGCTGTCGCCGCCGGTCGGAGCGAGGTGGCCGCGGCCGCCGCGAAGGTCCGGGAGGCTTGACTGATCACCGTCATAATGGCCGGGTGACTTCCGACACCACCCCCACTCCGTCACCGGCCATATCCGAGCCGTCCCCCACCGCCACCCCCACGCCGCTCCCCGCCCACGCCCCGACGGCCGCCTCCGCCGGTGCCCGGCACCGCACCCGTGTCGTCGTCGTGGGAGCCGGCCCCGCCGGGCTCACCGTCGCGAACATCCTGCGGGCCGCCTCCGTCGACTGCGTGGTGCTCGAGGCCGAGAGCCGCGCCTTCATCGAGCAGCGGCCCCGCGCCGGCTTCCTCGAGGAATGGGCGGTGCGCGCCCTGGAACGGCGCGGCCTCGCCGACGGCCTCCTCGAACGGGCCCACGCCCACCACGAGTTCGAGTTCCGGTTCGCGGGTGAACGCCGCCGTTTCCCGTACGGCGAACTGTCGGGGCGCCGCCACTTCGTGTACCCCCAGCCCCTGTTGGTGACGGACCTCGTGCGTTCGTACGCGGACGACAGGGGCGGCGACATCCGGTTCGGCGTCCGCGACGTGGAGGTGCACGGCGTCGACGGCGACCGGCCCTCGGTGTCGTACACCGATCCGGACACGGGCCGGCGGGAGCGCATCGACTGCGACGCCGTCGCGGGGTGCGACGGCGCACGCGGTGTGTCGCGGAGGGCCATCCCGCCGGAGCACGCCACCGTCGCCCGGCACGACTACGGCATCGGCTGGCTCGCCCTCCTCGCCGAGGCCCCGCCGTCCAGCGACTGCGTCGTCTTCGGCGTCCACCCCGACGGCTTCGCCGCACACATGGCCCGCAGCCCCCAGGTCACCCGCTACTACCTCGAGTGCCCGCCCGGCGACGACCCCGGGAACTGGTCGCACGAGCGCGTCTGGTCCGAACTGCACCACCGGCTGGCGGCTGACGGTGCCCCGCCGCTCAACGAGGGCCGGCTCATCGAGAAGCGGGTGCTCGACATGCACAACTACGTGGTGGAGCACATGTCGTACGGCCGGCTCCACCTCGCCGGCGACGCCGCCCATCTTGCCGCGCCGATCGCCGCGAAGGGCATGAACCTGGCCCTGCACGACGCGCTGCTGCTCGGCGACGCGCTCGTCGCGTACTGCGCCAAGGGCGAGACCCGGGGCCTTCGCGACTACTCGGCGGCGTGTCTGCGGCAGGTGTGGCAGTACCAGGAGTTCTCGCAGTGGCTCTCGGAGGTGATGCACGGAGCCTCGTCGGGCGACCCGTTCCGCGCGGGCGCCGCGGACGCCCGCCTCCGGCGCATCTTCGACTCGCCCGCCGCCGCGGCCGCGTTCGCCGAGCTGTACATCGGCAAGGGCATCGACTGCTGAGCGCTCCCGCTGACGTCGTGTCCGGGGCGCGTGCTGGCCCGGGCCCGGTTCTCCGGGGCGAGGTGCGGGCCCGGGCGCCGTTTCCCCGGGTCGAGGTGCGGCCCGGGCACCGTTTCCCCGGGGCGAGGTGCGGGTCCGGGCGCCGCTTCTCGGGCGAGACGCGGGCCCGGGCGCCGCTTCTCGGGCGAGACGCGGGTCGGGGCGAAGGCCGTGACTCCGGTCGAGGTGCGGGTCCGGCCGCCGTTTCCCCGGGTCGAGGTGCGGCCCGGGCGCCGCTTCCCCGGGGCGAGGTGCAGGCCCGGGCGCCGCCGGCCAGCGGGCGAGGCGAGGGTCCGGCGACCGCCGTCACCCGCGCGTCGAGATGCGGGCCCGGCTGCTCTTCTCCGGCCGAGGCGGGTGCCCTGCGCCGTCACCCGGGCGGGGTGTGTGTGCGGGAGTCCAGGGCGACGGAGGTGCCCGGTGACCCGTGCCCCCGGCGTGCCGTCTGCGCCGGAGGAGCGCGCGGTGCTTCCCGGCCGGCACAGTCGCCGGCCACCGCCGCGCCCCCGGCCGCGCCCCGGCGTGCCGGTCTGCCGGCCGTGGCCGCTGCCCCGCGGGCGAGGTGCGGGTCCGGGCGCCCGCCACGGCGGCGACCGTTCGTCCGCTCCGCCGCACGCTCCGGCGGCAGCCGGTTGCGCGGCTCTCAGGCGACCAGGGGCCGGTCCCGGGGGGCGATGGGTGCGGGAAGCACGGTGGAGCCGGTCAGGTACCGGTCGGCGGCCGCGGCGGCCGCCCGTCCCTCCGCGATGGCCCAGACCACCAGGGACTGTCCCCGTCCCGCGTCGCCCGCGATGAACACCCCGTCCGTCCGGGTCTGCCCGCCCGTGCGCTCGGCCTGTCCCGCCGGGGTGCCCGCGCCCGTCGGGGAGCCCTGTTCGCCGGGGCCGTCCCCGCCGACCGGCGCCGGCAGGGCGGCGAAGTCGTCGTCCCGGGCGAAGTTGCCCCGGCCGTCCACGGTCAGCCCCAGCTGCTCCATCAGGCCCGAGCCCTGCTCGGGCCCCGAGAAGCCCAGGGCGACCAGCACCAGCTCCGCCGGCAGCACCCGCTCGGTCCCCGGCAGCGGACTCCTCGCCGCCGGTTCCACCTCCGTCAGGCACAGGGCCCGCACATGCCCCGCCGTATCGCCTTCGAAGTGAAGGGTCGCCGACGCGAACAGCCTGGGATCGATCCCCTCACGACCGCGTGCCTCCGCATGGGCATGGGATATCCGGTACACCTTCGGATGGGTGACGGGCCACGGCTGGGCATCGGGCCTGGCTTCTCCGGGCTCCGGATTGATGTCCAACTGCACCGCGGAGAGCGCCCCCTGGCGCAGGACGGTGCCCAGGCAGTCCGAGCCGGTGTCCCCGCCGCCGACGATCACGGCGTGCCTGCCCTCGGCGCTCACCGGGGGAGCGGGGTAGTCGCCCTCCTGGACGCGGTTCGCGTACGTCAGGTAGTCCATGGCCTGGTGGATGCCGTCCAGTTCGCGGCCCGGCACGGGGAGTTCACGCCGCTCCGTGGCGCCCACGGCGACGATCAGCGCGTCATGACGCCGTCTCAGCTCGGCGGCGTCCAGCTCACCGCCGACTTCCACACCCGTCCGGAACTTGGTCCCCTCCTTCCGCATCTGTTCGATGCGGCGGTCGAGATGGCGCTTCTCCATCTTGAACTCGGGAATGCCGTAGCGGAGCAGACCGCCCAGCCGGTCGTCGCGCTCGTAGACGACCACGGTGTGGCCCGTGCGGGTCAGCTGCTGCGCCGCCGCCAGCCCCGCCGGACCGGAACCGACGACGGCGACGGTCCTGCCGCTCAGCCGCTGCGGCGGCTGCGGCGGCGCGTACCCTCGCGCCCAGGCCTCGTCGGCGATGGTCTGCTCGACGTTCTTGATCGTCACCGGGTCCGCGTTGATCGCGAGGACGCACGCGTCCTCGCACGGCGCCGGACACAGCCTTCCGGTGAACTCGGGGAAGTTGTTGGTCGCGTGCAGCCGCTCCGCCGCGGCCTGCCAGTCACCGCGCGAGGCGTACGCGTTCCACTCCGGGATGAGGTTGCCCAGCGGGCAGCCGCTGTGGCAGAACGGGATGCCGCAGTCCATGCAGCGCAGGGCCTGCTCGGACACGAGCGGCAGCAGCGCCTGCCCCGCGTAGACCTCCTGCCAGTCGTCCAGGCGCTCCTCGACGGGGCGCGGCGGGACGGGCCGCCGGGGGATCCTGAGGAAGCCGCGTGGGTCGGTCATGCGCCGTCTCCGTCGTCCACTCGCACTGCATTGCGACGTTCCGACCAGCCTACGCCTGGTTCGTCCTCCCTTGTCATGGGCGAGCGGCACCCCGGCACCGATGCCCGCACCCCCTGGAAAGCCCGTGCCGAGCCCGTGCCCCACGGTCTCCGCGCGCGCCGTCGCGCATGCGCCGGAGGCGACCCCGCCCCCGGACCTGACCCGCCGGTAACGGCGCGAGGCCGAAACGGGCTCCGGGGTTCCCGTCGCGCGGCGTGCTCTCCTTCACAGCGCGGCCGGGCAACGCCGGGGCGGCACCCGTCGTATTGCTCGGTGAGATCCGCGTGCCGCGGGTGCGTGCGCGCGGGGCCAGACCGAGGAGCAGCCGCACATGAGCGAAGAAACCCAGCCGTCCCGCTCGCGCCCACGGCGGAGCGTGCCGCGCCCCCGCCGGATCGACTACCCGCGCCGGGGAAGACAGGGTTTCCGCCGCTGGCTCCCCTCGTGGAAGCTGCTCCTGGGTGCCTTCTCCGCCGTCGTCTGCGGGCTCCTGGCGCTCTTCGCCGCCGTCTATGCCTATGTCGACGTGCCCAGCGAGAACGCGGCGGCGCGCCAGGAGGCCAACGTCTACTACTGGGCCGACGGCACCCAGATGGTGAGCGTGGGCGCGGTGAACCGGCAGAACGTGCCGCTGTCGCGCATCCCGGTCTCCGTCCGCAACGCCGCCATCGCGGCCGAGAACGCCGGCTTCTACGAGGACTCCGGCGTCTCGGTCTCGGGTCTCGCGCGGGCCGTGGCCAACATGGCCCGGGGCCAGGAGACCCAGGGCGGCTCCACCATCACCCAGCAGTACGTGAAGAACACCTACCTCTCCCAGGAGCAGACGCTGTCCCGGAAGGTGCAGGAGTTCTGCATCGCCCTGAAGCTCGACAGCCGCAAGACCAAGGACGACATCCTGCAGGGGTATCTCAACACCAGCTGGTTCGGCCGGGGCGCCTACGGGATACAGGCCGCGTCCAACGCCTACTACGGCGTCGGCGCCGAAAAACTGAATCCCAGTCAGGGTGCCTTCCTCGCCGCTCTGTTGAAGGGTGGCAACGACTACGATCCGGCGCTCGGCGCGAGCCATCGCAAGCGCGCGGTCGACCGCTGGTCCTGGATCCTGGACCGCCAGGTGGAACTGGGCCTGATGAACCCGGGGGAGCGGGCCCGGTACAAGGTCTTCCCCGCGCCCCGGGCCGAGTCCAAGTCCACCAATCTCAGCGGCCAGACCGGCTATCTCGTCGACATCGCCAAGCGCTACGTGAAGAAGCGCACGAGCCTCACCGACGCCGACCTCGACCGGGGCGGCTACCGGATCCACACCACCTTCGACCGGGCGGCCGTCCAGCAGCTCGAACGTTCCGTCCGGGGCGTCCTCCGGCGGAACATCGACCCGAGGACACGTGCGGCGGACCGCCACGTCCAGGTGGGCGCCGCCTCCGTGCGGCCCGACGACGGCGCGATCGTCGCCGTCTACGGCGGCCCCGACGCCACCACGCACTTCACCAACAACGCCGACACCTCCGGGGTGCCCGCGGGTTCGGTCTTCAAGCCGTTCGTCCTCGCCGCCGCGCTCCAGCACGGTGCCGTGGCCGAGGACGGCTCCGTGCAGGCCGTCTCCACCGAGAGCGCCTTCGACGAGTTCGGCAGGCTGACCACGGGCCTCCCGCCCGTGCGGCAGGACGGCACGTTCCTGTCCCCGCTGGCGGGGACCCGCGACTTCCTGACGCTGCGCAAGGCCATGGCGGCCGGTGTCAACGCCCCGTTCGAGCGCCTGGGTTCGGCGACCGGACTGGCGCGGGTCGAGGACATGGCCGTCGGAGCCGGCATGCTCCGGAGCAGCATGGCGCCGCGCACCCGGGAGTTCCCGCTCGGCACCTCCTCACCCAGCGCGATCCGCGTGGCCGGGTCGTACGCGACGTTCGCGAGCGAAGGCGTGCGCCACGAGCCGTACTCGGTGACCAAGGTGCTCCGCGGGGACGAGCCCGTCGCCGGTCTCTCCCTGCCGGCGTCACGGCGCGTCATGAACGCGGAGGTCGCCCTCGGCGTCACGTCCGTGCTGGAGGACACCGCGTTCGGCACCGAGGCGGCGCCCGCCGTGACGGCCCTCGGCCGCTTCGCCGGGGCCTCCACGGGCCGCAGCGACATCCAGCGCGCCGCCTGGTTCGCCGGGTACACCGGGAATCTGTCGACGGCCGTCACGATGTTCCGTTCGCAGCCCGGCAGGCCGCTGCTCCCCATGGCCGGCACGGGCGGTGAGGGCTCGGTCCGCGGCAGTCTCTTCCCGGCGCGGATCTGGGTGGACTACATGACCTCGGACTCCCTGCGGAGGATCGCGCCGCCGCGGCCCGTCGCCGCCCAGGAGCCGGCCCCCACCTCCACCGCGCCGGAGTAGGCCCGCCGGGCCGGGGCAGCCCCGCCCGGTGGGCCGTCAGCCGCAGCGGGTGCCGTCCGCCGGCGGCAGGCCCTCGATCAGGTACCTGTCGACGGCCCGGTCGACGCAGGCGCTGCCGATGTTGTACCCGCTGTGTCCGTCGCCCTCGCGGGTCAGCAGCACACCGGACTCCAGCTGCCCGGCCAGGGCCTCGGCCCAGGCGTACGGAGTGGCCGGGTCCCGTGTGGTGCCCACGACGAGGATCGGGGGAGTGCCCGGCGCGGTGATCGTGCGCGGGGCGCCGACGGCCTCGACCGGCCAGTCCGTGCAGGCCAGCCCGTTCCAGGCGAGCCATTCACCGAAGACGGGGGAGGCCTGCCGGAAGGAGGGCAGCGCGGCCTGCAACTGCTCGGGCGAGGTCACGGCCGGCGGCAGGTCCAGACACGAGACGGCCTGGAACGACTGGTCTGCCGCCTCGCCTTCGGCGGTCCCGACCAGTCCGGAGAACTCGGTCCCGTTCCCGGCGAGCGCCGCGCCGAGAGCCGACTCCAGCACCGGCCAGGAGTCCCTGTTGTAGAGCGCCTGCGCCATGATCACCACAGCGCTGTCCCGGTCGAGGAACGCGGACCCGCTCGCCGGGAGCGGGGCACGGTCCAGCCGTGCCAGCAGATCCGTCAGCCGCTTCGCGGCCCGGGCCGGATCGGTACCGAAGGGGCAGTCCGGCCGGGTGGTGCAGTCGGCGAGGAAGGCGTCCAGGGCCTGCTGGAAACCGGCGGCCTGACCGCGGAGCGTCTCCAGCGCGTCCAGCCGGGGGTCGACGGCGGCGTCCAGGGCCAGCCTGCCGACCCGGTCCGGGAAGAGATCGGCGTACAGGGTGCCCAGATACGTGCCGTAGGAGACGCCCAGGTAGTTCAGTCGGGGATCGCCCAGGACGGCGCGGAGCACGTCCATGTCGCGGGCCGTCTCCAGGGTGGACACATGACCCAGACGCGGACCCGTCGCGGAACGGCAGGCGGCGCCGGTCTCGCGGGCCGACCGGACGAGTCCGTCGACCTCGGCCGATGTGTCGGGGGTGATGTCGACCGGGCCGGCGTCACCGGCCGCTCCGACGGGCGCGCAGCGCACCGGCGCGCTCTCGCCGACCCCGCGCGGATCGAAGCTCACCAGGTCGTACCGCGCGGCGAGTTCGGGGGTGGCCGGTGGCTCGGGAGCGGACTTGAGGGCGTCGACGCCCGACGCGCCCGGTCCTCCGGGGTTGTAGACCAGCGAGCCGGCGCGGCCGGCCGGATCGCCCGCCCGCACCCGCGCGAGCGCGAGCCGGATGGTGCCGGCGGCCGGGTCGGCGTAGTCGAGCGGCACCTCGAGGCCGCCGCACTGGACGTCCGCGCCGCAGTTCTCCCAGTCGATCCGCTGTGTGTAGAACGGGCGGAGCCCTTCCGGCACGGCGGCGGGGATGCTCGCCGGGGTGCCCTGGGAGTGTGTCGCCGCGGCTCCGTCGTCGGCGGCCGCCGCGTTCGGGAGCCCCGCTCCGGCGACCAGGGCCAGGGGCACGGCCGACAGCAGTGCCGTTCCACGGCGACCGCGTATGCCCGAGGGCCGGGCACGGCCGGGGTGTCCGAACGGTGTGCCGGCGGCGACCACCACCCGGTACAGCGCCCCTCGCAGTCCGGCCGCCCGGCGCCGTACCGCCCGGCTCGCGGGGGCCGGCGCGCCGTGGACCGGGGCGGCGTCCGTCGGCCCGCCGGGGTGGTCGTGGCCGGGTGCTCGGGTGTCCATGGTCGCTCCAATCCGGAGATGGCCGCGGCTGCGGCCCCACCCCGAGTGAAGCGGCGCGAAGCGCCCGGGAACACGTCCGGGAACCCGTGGCTTGACAGGCCGGGGACCTGCTGGTCCGCGGTGTCCGTGCAGGCCGGAGGCGGTGCGCCGAGGTCGTCGCGGGTCCCGGCCCGCGCGATGGTGTGATGACGTGGTTTTGGGGGCGTACGGGTGATGTGCGGGGCGAGGAGGAACCGCCGCCCCGCCAGGTAGCGCCTTCAGTGGTGTCAGTGACGCAACCCTGGAGGCTTCCATGACCGCTGAGCCCCTTCTTTCGCTGTCGTCGGTGCTGTCGGAGACGGGCGCCGACCCCTACCGGGTCCCCGGCGCGCGTGACATCGACGGGCTGTACCCCGCGATGGCGGGCGACGAAGCCGAACTCCTGCCGCCCGCACCGGCGCAGCGGCTGTCCATCCCGCTGGCGGCGCACGACCGGAGGCGACTGGACCTGCACTCGGCGCTGACCGCCAACGGCGTTGCGCCGCTGCCGGGCGACCTGGACGCGATCAACATCCTCAGTGCGCTCGACGACCGGACGGTGGAGACCATCCTCCACTGGATCACCGTCCCCGGCCCGAGGCCGGCCCGCGCCAGTTGACCGGCCCGCGCGACCGGCCCGGTCGCGGGTGCACCGAAGGCCCGGTAGTGCCGGAGCACCGCGAACGTACGCCCGCGACCGCCACGGCGGCCGCGGGCGTACGTCTGTCCCGGGAGCCCGGCCCGCGACCGCCGGCCGCTGTCGACGGACCGGGCGGCCCTGGGCGCTCGCCGGGGGCCGGAGGGTGTGTGCGCTGTAGTAACTTGCCAGGGGAAAGATTGGGGGTGCTCCGATGGCGCGTCAGTCCTATCACCACGGTGACCTGCGCAGGGCGTTCCTGGACGCGGCGGTCGAGGTGATCGGCGAGTCCGGTCCGGGTGCCATGAGCCTGCGGGAGTTGTCCCGTCGGACAGGGGTCTCGCACGCCGCGTCGCAGCACCATTTCGGGGACAAGGCCGGGCTGCTGACCGCGGTGGCGTGCCAGGGGTACGAACTCCTCGCCGACGCGCTGAGCCGGGCCGGTGACGAACTCCTGGACGTGGGCGTGGCCTACGTGAACTTCGCCGTGACGCACCGGGCGCACTTCGAGGTGATGTTCCGGCCGAACCTCTACCACGCCGACGCCCCGGAGGTGCGTGCCGCGCGTGAGCGGGCCGGTCTGGTCCTCGCTGGCGGACTGGGGCGGATGCCCGCCGGACCGGGCCCCGCGTCCCCGCACGCGTCCACGGCGGCGTGGTCGATCGTGCACGGCTTCGCCACGCTGTGGCTGGCCGGTGCTCTGCCCGACACCCTGGGGGACGACCCCGAGGCGGCCGCACGACCGGTGATCAAGCTCCTCTTCGACCACGGCGGGTAGCCCGGGACCGCCCTGGTCGAGGCGGAGGACCGGGCCGGTGCGCCGTGGTTACCGGTTCCGGCCGTTGCCAGGCACCCGGCACCGGCCGGTTGCGGCTGCAGCGGGTGGACCGAGATCGGGTGGGGCAGGCCGGGGCGCCGTGGCCCGGTTCCGGCCGGTGGTCCCGCCCGCGGTGGCGGGATCGCCGTCGGCCGAGGGGGACGGGGCCGAACGGCCGGGCCGGTCGAGGACCGTGGACGGAGTCCGCGGGCACCACGCCTCGCGACGGCGGGCCGCGGCGGCAACTGCCGCGCCCCGTGGGCCGTTCACCTCAGCGGGGCGGCTCCGCTTCGGTGCGCCCCTCGATCGCCCGCAGCACCGCGATCATGTCGGACGCGCCGTGCCCGAGTGCCACCGTCTCCCCGAAGAGGCTGTGGCAGACGTCGAGCAGCGGTGAAGCCAGTCCCGACGTCCGTGCCGCCTCCGCGATGAGGTGGTTGTTCTTGAGCACGTCCACGGCAGCGGCCTGCGCTTCGAAGTCGCGCTCCCTCAGTTTCAGGGCCTTCATCCGGGAGACGCCGCTGGCCATCGGGCCCGCGTCCAGCACCGCGAGGAACCGCTCCCGGTCCAGGCCGTGCCGGTCGGCGAAGTGGTACGCCTCGGTCAGCCCGGTGACCATCGTGATCAGGAACAGGTTCACCGCCAGCTTCATCAGCAGGGCGCCGGGTGCCGTGCCGCAGACGAACGTCTCCTGGCACATCGGCCGCAGCAGCGGGCGGACCGCCTCCACCGCGGCCCCCTCTCCCGCCAGCATCGCCACGAGCCGCCCGGCCTCCGCCGGCCCCCGGGAACCGGAGACCGGCGCCTCGACGTAGCGTCCGCCGGCGGCGCGCACATCGGACTCGAGACCCTGGGAGTACTCGGGGGACGTCGTCCCCATGTGGACGATCGTGCGCCCCTCGACGTTCGCGGCGAACTCCGGTGTCCCGCGGCCCAGTACGAAGTCGATCGCCGGTCCGTCCGCCAGCATCATCAGCACCACTCCGGACCGGGCGAAGACCTCGGAGGGCCCTGCCGCGACCCGGGCGCCCGCCGCGCGCAACGGCTCGCACCGGGCGGCGCTGCGGTTCCAGACGACGAGTGGCCGGCCCGACCGCACCAGGTTGAGGGCCATGGGCTGCCCCATGATGCCGAGCCCCACGAAGCCCACATCCGTGTCCACGCAGCACCGCCAGCGTCGCCTTGCCGTCTATGACGCTCGTCATAATACTGGGTTCCATGACGAGTGTCATAGTGGATTCCGCGGTACCTCCTGCCCCTTGCGGTCGTGGTCGGGTCGGGCCCGGTGCGGCGACCCGGCTCCCAGGCACCGGGGGGTGGTGCGTCGAGGGCGTACGGCCCGGTGACGGGCATGCCCTGCACGACCTGTTCGCCCGATGCTCACCCGAGACGGTCCGCCTGCGCTTCTTCGGGTACCTGCGCGAGCTCCCGCGCGAGTACGCCGACAGCGTGCTGGCCTGCCGGCCGGAAGAGCACGACGCGGTCCTGGTCCACCAGGGCGACCGCCGGCGTCCCGCCGGTCTCGCGAGTCTCGCCGCCCCCGCCGAAGCAGCTCCCGGAGGCGCGGCCGTGCTCGGGGTGCTCGTCGCCGACGCCTGCCAGGGTTGGGGCCTGGGCGCGGCCATGGTCGACGAACTCCTCGTCCGGGCCCGGAGACGCGGCGTCGAACGGGTGTCGGCGTCCGTCCTGCCGGGCCGCTCCCGGCTCCTGGACGCGCTGGCGCGCCACCTCGAGCCCGAGAGTTCGTCCCTCGACCGGGACGGTCTGACCGGCGTCTATAGGCTGAGACCGCACGGGCGCTGACCACGCGCCCGTGTTCGCCGGTCGGTGTGGAGGTCGAAGATGGAGGGTTCCGGGCGGGGACCGCGGGAGCGGATGGTCTTCAGCGCTGCCCAGCTCATCCGGCGCGACGGTGTCACGGCGACGGGGATGCGGGACGTGGCCGCCCACGCCGCGGCGCCGCGCGGCTCGCTCCAGCACTACTTCCCGGGAGGGAAGGAGCAACTGGTCAACGAGGCGGTCGCATGGGCGGGCCGGTACGCGGCCGGGCGCGTGGACCGCTTCCTCGCCGGGATGGCCCACCCCACGCCGGGAGGGCTGTTCGCCGCCATGGTGCGCCAGTGGACCGACGAGTACGAGAAGCACGGCTTCGACACGGGCTGTCCCGTCGCCGCCGCGACGGTGGACTGCACGGCCTCCACCGAGTCCACACGCACCGCGGCCGCCGACGCCTTCGCCTGCTGGAACCGTCCGCTGGCCCGCGCCCTCGGCACGATGGGGGTGCCGGCCGGCCGTACCGAGGCGCTCGCCACCCTCATGATCGGCGCCCTGGAGGGCGCGATCCTCATCGCCCGCGCGGAACGCGACGTGCGCGCCCTGACGTGCGTGGCGCGGGAACTCGGCCCGCTGCTCGACGGCTGCGCCACCGATGAGCCGTCGGGACCGGGGGAGCCGTCGGAGCCGTGAGGGGACCGGGGCCGTAAGAGAACCGGGGCCGTGAGAGAACCGGGGCCGTGAGGGGACCGGGGCCGTGAGCGGACAGGGTCGTGAGGGGACCGGGCCGTGAGGGAAACCAGGCCGGTCAGTGGCCTCCCCGGTTCTCGACACAGGGCCCCGTACCGGGCTGGGGCTCGGCGTAGGCGCCGTGCACCTCGCTGGTCGACTCCTCCTGCGTGACCCGCCCGGACACACAGGCGGCTACCGTGTGGACGCTGTAGAAGCCGTGCCCGACGTGGACGCCGTGCTCCTCCCGGCAGCCGAGCCTCCTCAGCGCGGCCGCGATCCGCTCGTCCCCGAGGTCACCCTCGCGACGGACCCGCTCCAACTCCCCGCGGATCAGCGCGGCCGACGCTTCGCCCTGAGCGCGCCTGTCCGCGGTGAGCGGAGCCTGCACGCGGTAGGTGTGGTTGTCGGCGTAGTGGGGAGGAGCGTCACGGTTCCCCTTCGTGCGGCCGTTGCCCTGCGCCCGGCCGCCGTCCGTGCCCGGGTCCGGCGACGACGGCACAGCCGCGGGCACCTCGGGGGGCCGCGCGCACGTCGGCCGTGGGCTGAAGGACGGCGAGGGGGCCGCCTCCTCGGTCGGTCCCCGACCGTCCCGCTCGGCTCCGCACGCCGTCACGGTGAGCGCGACGAGCACGGCCGCCGCTGCTGATCGTCCGAGGGGCATGAGTCGAGTCTCCCGCCACGGCCTGGAGGTGTCATGAGTGCGGATACTCATCCCGGCTTCCCCGCCCGGCACGCGTGTGCCCCGCGGCTCTCGGCCCTCCCGCCCCGCACGCGGCGGCGGGACGTCACGCCGTCGCGGCGCACCGGTGGCCGCCCCTCCCGGTGACCGCGTCACGGGAAGGCGCCACCCCGGAAACGCTCAGTACCAGATGGCGATCGGGCGGCCCCCGTCGCCGGGCTCCGGAGGGTCCGGCAGGCTGCGGGCCCGGCCCCGGGCGATCCGGTCGGCGCTCCAGGCGGCGGCGGCAGCGTCCAGCACATCGTCCGGAGGCACGGCCCCCGCGTCGCCGAGGTCACCGGGGAGCACGATGCCCGCGTCCTCGAGGAGCGAGCGACGTGTCATCTGCCCCGCCCAGCTCTTCTTGCGGTACGACAGCGGGCGCCCACCCGCAAGCGCCCGGAACGACACCTCCGGATGCACCTCGCGGAGACGGTCGCCCCCGGCGTCGGCCAGACACGCGTTCGCCTCGCGCAGTTTGGCGGCCAGGCCCCAGCTCTGCCGGCTCAGCCCGGCGCCGGTCAGTTCCCGGCAACGGCGGTTCGCCGCCTCGTACCCCTCCTCCTGCCACACCGCACGCGGCGGTACCCGGAACACACTGCCGCGCAGCCTCCCCAGCAGGGCGGCGGCGTCCGCGTCGGCGCGCCGCCACCCCGTGTCCAGGAGCCCCAGCGGAATGTCCACGGCCACGACACGCGCGTCATCCGTCGCCTCGCCGTGCCCCGCGCCGCCCACCAGCGCACGCAGGCCCGTGCCGAAGCGCGCACCGTCGAACCGCCCGTCGCTGAGCGCGACCGCGACCCACCCGCCCGGGCAGGCGTCGACCCCGAGGACCCTCACCGCGTCACCCATGCCCGACAGCTTCCCTCCGACGGCGCCGGCACCCGCAATCCGTCCGGAATGCGGAACGGACGGAATACGGCGACCGCCGGCCGGGTTCACCCAGAGCGTCAGTGTCCCGCGGCACGCGAAAGGAACGCTCTGATGAGCACCACAGCCTCCCGCCCGGCCGACGCATCCGGCAGCTTCGCCCTCGGCGGCGACCTGACCGTCAACCGCCTCGGATTCGGAGCCATGCGGCTCACCGGGCCCGGCATCTGGGGCGAACCCGAGGACCCCGACGAGGCCGTGCGCGTGCTGCGCCGCGCCGTCGATCTGGGCGTCGACTTCATCGACACGGCCGACTCCTACGGCCCCTTCGTCAGTGAGCGCCTGATCCGCGAGGCGCTCCATCCGTACCCGGACGGTCTCGTCATCGCCACCAAGGCCGGTCTGGCCCGCTCGGGACCGGACGGCTGGAGCCCGCTGGGCCGCCCCGAGTACCTCCGTCAGCAGCTCGAACTGAGCCTCCGCCACCTCGGCGTAGAACGGATCGACCTGTACCAGCTGCACCGCATCGACCCGAAGGTGCCGACGGCCGACCAGCTGGGCGAACTGGAACTCCTCCGCCAGGAGGGCAAGATCCGCCACATCGGCCTCTCCGAGGTGACCGTCGACCAGCTCGAGGAGGCCCGCGCGTACGCGGACGTCGTCTCCGTGCAGAACCTGTACAACCTCGCCGACCGCGGCGCCGAGGACGTCGTCCGCTACGCGGAGTCCCGGAACATCGCCTTCATCCCGTGGTTCCCCATCGCCACGGGCGAACTCGCGCGCCCCGGCGGACCTCTCGACACCGCCGCCCGGCGGCACGGGGCCACTCCCGCGCAGCTGGCCCTGGCCTGGCTGCTGCGCCGCTCCCCGGTCATGCTCCCCATCCCCGGCACGTCGAGCGTCGCGCACCTCGAGGAGAACGTCCGGGCGGCGGAGATCGACCTGACCGACGACGAGTTCGAGGAACTCGCCAAGGCCGTCTGACCCCGGCGCGGCTGCGCCCTGCCGGGGAACCGTGTCCAACGACCCACCATCCGAGGGGACAACCATGAAGATCGGCATCATCGGAGCGGGCAACATCGGCGGGAACCTCACCCGGAGGCTGACCGCCCTGGGCCACGACGTCTCGGTGGCCAACTCCCGGGGTCCGCAGACCCTGACCGCACTCGTCGAGGAGACCGGAGCCACCGCGGCCGACGCGAAGGACGCGGCTCGCGACGCCGAGGTCGTCGTGGTCACCGTGCCGCTCAAGAGGGTCCCGGACCTGCCGTCGGGCCTGTTCGAGGGCGCCGCCGACGGCTTCGTCGTGATCGACACCGGCAACTACTACCCCAGGGAGCGCGACGGCCGCATCCCGGAGATCGAGGACGGGGGACTCACCGAGAGCCGCTGGACCGAGAGCCACGTGGGCCACCCCGTCGTCAAGGCCTTCAACGGCACCTACGCACAGGACCTCCTCGAACGCCCCCGGCCCGCGGGTGACCCCGAGCGCATGGCCCTGCCCGTCGCCGGGGACGACGAACGGGCCAAGCGCGTCGTCCGCGCCCTGATCGACGAGCTCGGCTTCGACACGGTCGACGCCGGCGGCATCGACGACTCCTGGCGTCAGCAGCCCGGTACCCCCGTGTACGGCCTGCGCGCCGGGGCGGAGGCGGTGGGCAAGGCCCTGGCCGAGGCGTCCCCCGAACGTCCGGCGGCCTTCCGGGGGTGACGCCGTACGCGATGCGGGCGGCGGCCCCGATCCCTGGGCCGCCGCCCGCCCGCCGGGGGGTTCCCGCGGATTCCGAGGGATCCCGGACGGAGGCGCCTCGTCGGGGCCGGCCTGGCGACGCCCGGGCGGGGACGGCAGCGCGGCCCGTGCGCCCCGGGCCGCGCGGACCGTACGGGTGACCGGGCATGCGGCGGGACCACGTCCGGTCGGCGGACCGTGACGCCCCCACGTCGTGGCGGGCGGTCCTGACGGGCCGTCACTCGTAGGGTGCCGGGATGGTCGAGCGCACGGGCGGGACAGCCGGGACGGACCGCGGCGGAGCCGGCGGGGCACGGCTGGGATATCCGGCGGCTGCGGCCGTGTTCGCGATCGGCATGGCCGGGACGACGCTCCCCACCCCGCTGTACGGGCTCTACCAGGAACAGATCGGCTTCTCCGAGCTGATGGTGACGGTCGTCTTCGCCGTGTACGCGATCGCCGTCATCACCGCCCTGCTGGTCGCCGGCAACTACTCCGACGTCGTCGGGCGCCGGCCCGTGCTGCTGGCCGCCATGGGCTTCTCGGCCGCCAGCGCCTGCTGCTTCCTGCTGGAGACCGGTCTGCCGCTGCTGTTCGCGGGACGTTTGCTGTCCGGCTTCGCGGCCGGGCTCCTCAGCGGCGCCGCGACCGCCGCCGTCATCGAACTCGCCGCGCCCGGGAAGAAGGCGCGCGCCGCCTTCGCGGCCACCGCCGCGAACATGGGCGGCCTGGGCTGCGGACCGCTGCTGTCCGGGCTGCTCGCGGAGTACGCGCCCTGGCCGCTGCACCTGGTCTTCTGGGTGCACCTGGGCCTGATCGCGGTGGCCTGCGTACTGACGTGGCTGCTGCCCGAGACGGTCGAGGACCCGCGGCGATGGCCACGGCTGAGCCCGCAGGGGATCTCCGTACCGCCCGGGGTGAAAGGCGTCTTCGTGCCCGCGTCCGTCGCGGCGTTCGCCGGCTTCGCCCTGCTCGGGCTGTTCACGGCGGTGGCGCCCAGCTTCGTGGCGCGGACCCTGGACGTGCACAACCTCGCCGTGTCCGGAGCCGTCGTGTTCTCCGTGTTCCTGGCCTCGACCATCGGCCAGTCGCTGACGCCGAAGGTCGGCGCCGTCCGTGCGCTCCCCGTCGGCTGCGCAGTCCTCGTCGGCGGACTGCTGCTGGTGGCCTCGTCCCTGCTCGCCGAGTCCCTGCCCCTGCTCGTCCTGGGCGCCCTCTTCGGCGGCACCGGCCAGGGCCTCGCCTTCCGGGCCGCCCTCACCCTGGTCAGCGGCGCGGCGCCGCCGGATCACCGGGGCGGCACCATTTCGGCGTTCTTCGTCGTCGCGTACGCCGGCATCTCGCTCCCCGTGGTGGGCGTCGGCGCGCTGGCGATGGGGCTGGGCCTGCGCACGGCGGGTCTGGTCTTCGCCGGCTGCGTCACGGTGGTCGCCGCCTGCGCGGGCGCGTACGCGGCACTCCACCCGCCGGTACGCGGCTGACGCCCCGCTTCGCGGGGGCCGGGGGCACCTGACGACCCGGCGGAACCGCACCGCCATCCGGACGTGGGGCGACGCGGCTGCCAAGTCCGGGGTGGACGGCCGGCGGTGAACAGCGACGGCGTACGCCCGCTCGCTGTCCGAATGCCGGGGGCGGACGGCCGTCTGCCGGTGAGACAAGCCGTTCGAGTCGGGTTCAAACCGGGCGGAATGGCACCCAACCACTTGTCCGACGGGGCCAGTTGGGCGCCGGAACGCCTTCCCTTGCGGCGTCGCGGTCTGAGATCTTGCGTCCATTCCGTTCATCACACGCCCGGTATGCGCCTCGGCGCGGCCGGGCTTTCGGAGGATGCATTGCCTACCCCCCTCATATCCAGCCGCCTGAGACGTCCGCTCGTGGCGGCCGCCGCCGTCGGCGCCGCTCTGCTGACGGCCGTCCCCGCGAGTGCCGCGCCGGCCGCGCCGGCCGCGCCCGCGGCGGCGAGCGCGTCCGCGGCGCCCGCCGCGCCGCAGGCCGTCTGGGCCGCCGGGACCCGCGCGTACCTGGTGATCACCGCCCCCGGTGACACGTCCGCCGTGCGCAACGCCGTCACCGCCAACGGCGGGACGGTCTTCGCGCACCACGACGCCATCGGCGTGATCGTGGCGCACTCCGCGTCGTCGGCGTTCGCCGGCACCATGCGCGGCGTCGCCGGGGTGCAGCAGGTCGGTGCGACCCGCACCTCGGACGTCCCCGCGGACGCGTACAACCCCGCGCTGCCCGCGACCCCGTCGCAGTCGCCGACCACTCTCACCGAGTCCAACCGCTGGGACATGACCCAGATCAAGGCGGACAAGGCGTGGGCGGTCAGCACCGGTTCCTCCTCGGTCAAGGTCGGTGTCCTCGACACCGGCGTCGACGACCTGCACCAGGACATCGCGCCCAACTTCAACGCGGCCGACTCGGTCTCCTGCGCCTACGGCCGGCCCGACACCCGCGCGGGTGCCTGGCGCGACATCGGCGACCACGGGACACACGTCGCGGGCACCATCGCCGCGGCGAAGAACGGCAAGGGCGTCATCGGTGTCGCTCCCGGTGTGCGGATCTCCTCCGTCCGTATCGCCGAACCCACCACGAGCATGTTCTTCGCCGAGAACACCATCTGCGGCTTCATGTGGGCCGGTGACCACGGCTTCAAGGTCACCAACAACAGCTACTACACCGATCCGTGGATGTTCAACTGCCCGGACGACGCCGACCAGGCCGCGATCATCGAGGGCGTGAAGCGGGCCCAGCAGTACGCGGAGGGCAAGGGCTCGCTCCAGGTCGCCGCCGCCGGCAACTCCAACTACGACCTGGCGAACAAGCGGACCGACACCTCCAGCCCCAACGACTCGACGCCGGTGACCCGCACCATCACCAACGCGTGCATCGACATCCCGACCGAGCTGCCCGGCGTCGTCACGGTCGCGGCGATGGGCAACGGCAACGTCAAGGCGTCGTACTCCAACCTCGGACGGAACATCATCGACGTCGCCGCCCCCGGTGGTGACGGTGCGTCAGGGGTGTACTCCACCCTCCCGGGCGGCAAGTACGGCAACATGAACGGCACGTCGATGGCCTCCCCGCACGTGGCGGGCGTCGCCGCGCTGCTGGCGAGCACCGACCCGAGCGCGACGCCGGCCGATCTGCGTGCCCGCCTTGCCGCACAGGCCAACGACACCGCCTGCCCCTCCGACAGCCGCTGCACGGGCACGACCGCCAACAACGCCTTCTTCGGCGAGGGTCAGGTCGACGCGCTGAAGGCGGTCGGCGGCACGCCGCCCCCGGCCCGCTACTTCGAGAACACCGCCGACGTGGCCGTGAACGACAACGCCACCGTCGAGTCCCCGATCACCGTGACCGGTGTCGCGGGCAACGCCCCCTCCGCGCTCAAGGTCGGTGTGGACATCAAGCACACCTACCGCGGTGACCTGGTGCTGTCCCTCGTCGCCCCCGACGGCTCGGTGTACCTGCTCGAGGACGTCCCGGACGGTGACGGGGCCGACAACGTCGTGAAGACGTACACGGTGAACGCCTCCTCGGAGGCGGCCGCCGGCACCTGGAAGCTGCGCGTACGGGACACCGCCGCCCAGGACACGGGCCGGATCGACGCCTGGAACCTCACCTTCTAGGCCGTGTTGCGAAAGCAGCTCCGTCCCGCCCGCAGGGCGGGGCCAGGAGGGGCTTTCGCAACACGTCCCAGCAGCACGGCCGAGCACGACAAGGGGCCCCGGGGAGCGCGTCCGCGCCCTCCCCGGGGCCCGTGCCGTGCCCCCGCGCCCAAGGGGGCACGGTTCCGGCGAACGCCGTCAGCCGCGCGAGCGGGAAGGCGTGGCGAACGGCCGGACGGGCTCCGGATGCATAGGTTCTGCATCACCGCCGTCCGAAAGGTGCAAAGTGGTCAGTACGCCCGAGGCTCCCGAAACCACCCGTACATTCTTCGGACACCCCAGGGGTCTGTCCACGCTCTTCCTCACCGAGATGTGGGAGCGCTTCAGCTACTACGGCATGCGGGCCCTGCTCGCCGTCTATCTCGCCGCGCCCAAGAGCGAGGGCGGCCTCGGCTTCCCGGACAACACGGCCATCGCCATCTTCAGCGTCTACCTCTCGATGGTCTATCTGCTGACACTGCCGGGCGGTTGGGTGTCCGACCGGTTCCTCGGCCCGAGGAAGGCGGTGACGGTCGCCTGCGTGATCATCATGATCGGGCACTTCCTCCTGGCCGTCCCCACCGAGGGCTTCTTCTTCGCCGGGCTGTTCTTCGTGGCCATCGGGTCCGGCCTGGTCAAGGCCAACATCTCGACCATGGTCGGCCATCTCTACGTGGGCCCGCTGGAATGGCGCCGCGACAGCGCCTTCACCATCTTCTACATGGGCATCAATCTGGGTGCCTTCTTCGCTCCGCTGGTGATCGGCACCATCGGCCAGAAGGTCGGTTACCACCTCGGGTTCGCGGTCGCCGGCGTCGGCATGGCCCTGGGACTGGTGCAGTACCTCCTCGGGCGGCGCTGGCTGAGCCCCCACAGCGACGTCGTGCCCTCGCCCATGGACGCGGCACACCGCAGGGCCATGGTGAGGAAGGGACTCCTGTGGCTCCTGGTGCCCGTCGCCGTCTACACGGTCCTCGGCCTCTCCGGCCACTACACGCTGAACTGGGTCATCGTCCCGCTCACCGTCCTCGGCCTGGTGTTCCCCGCCTGGACGCTGATGCGCATCAGAAGGGACCCGGAGCTCACGCCGGCGGAACAGCAGCGGATGACCGCCTACGTCTGGCTGTTCGTGGCGGCGGCGGTCTTCTGGATGATCTACGACCAGGGCGGCTCGACGCTCAACCTCTTCGCCGAGAAGAACACCGACACCGTGGTCGCGGGCATCGACTTCCCGTCCAGCTGGTTCCAGTCGCTGAACCCGCTGTTCATCATGGCCCTCGGACCCGTCTTCGCCTGGCTCTGGCAGTGGCTCGCCGCGCGGGACAAGGAGCCCTCCACGCCGGTCAAGTTCGGTCTCGGCCTCATCCTGGTCGGACTGTCCTTCGCCGTCTTCCTGCCGGCCCTCACGGCCGCCTCGGGCGGCTCCCCGGTCTCCCCCATGTGGCTGGCCGTCATCTATCTCGTGCAGACCGTGGGCGAGTTGTGCCTTTCCCCCGTCGGTCTCTCGGTGACCACCAAGCTCGCACCGGAGAAGTACGGCAGTCAGATGATGGGCGTGTGGTTCCTCGCGGTGACCGCGGGGGACTGTGTGACGTCGCTGGCCTCGCTGGCCGGGGCGAACCTGGACGGGCGGCCGTTCGTCGTCGTCGAGGTGGCGGTCGCGGTGGCCGTGGGCGCGCTCATCCTGGCCTTCCGCGAGCAGATCGCCCGGCGGTTCGTCGGGCACCACTGACGGTCCCCGCGGCCGTCGCCCCCGGGGATCTTCGGGGCGGGGAATGGCCCGGGGGCCGGTCGCGTGGTGCGGCCGGCCCTCGGGTTTGCGGGGGTGTGGGGTCAGTGGCGGTGTCCGAAGCGGCCCCAGGACTTGGTGTCGATGGTGCGGCCGTGGTCGTTGCGGAGGGTGGCGGTGTCGCGGTTGTCCCAGATGTAGTTGCGGCGGTCCTGGTAGACGTCGGTGCGGGTGTCGCGGCCGATGCCGGTGTGGACGCGGACGCTGGAGCGTCCGTTGAGGCGGAGGTGGTCGAAGCGGTAGCGGTTGCCGTCGCGGTCGCTGAGGGTGTAGCCGCGGAGGTTGACCGCGTGTCGGCCGGTGTTGCGGACCTCGACCCATTCGGCGTTGAGGCTGCGGTTGGAGTGGTCGTCGCGTCCGGGGCTGTCGTACTGGACCTGTCCGATGACGACCGTCGACCGGAAGCCGTTGTGCCGGTCGTGGTCGGCCGCGGTCGCCGGCAGCGCGGCCGCCGCGAGCAGTGCGCCGGAGGCGAGTGCGGTGGCGACGATGCGGCGGGTGATGCGGGAAGCAGACATGTGGATGCCCCTTCGTGGACGTGCCTGACAAGGTCCTGTTCGGGGGCCTTGTGCGGCGGTTCGGGTTCCCGGCTTGCTGCCGAGGGCCCTCACTGTGGCCTGGTCGCGGACCCGACGAGACGCAAACCGGACGCTATGACGAAATGCGGACATGTCCGTAACCCTTGCCTGCAAGGGGCATGTGCTTCGCATCCGTCCCGAACGGAAGTGGTTTCCTGTTGCACCGATCCGTTCATTGATCAACAACAAGCGGTTTCCAGCGCCCCACGCGCCCCTCGTTCATGCGGGGGTGTGCCGCCGCGAAAAGGGGTGGTTTTGTGTAACAGCGTCACTGTTTCGCCGCTCGAACGGGCAGCCCTGCATCGTGCTTTCGTGCGGTTTCCGGGCGGCGGTCGGGCGGGGCCGCCGCGTACGGCCCCGTGGCGCGGGCGCTCTTCAGCGGATCGGCACATCGCCGTCGGGACTGAAGGGCTCGTGAGGGTGGCGTCGCCACCGGGCCGGGTGAGCCGTGTCTCATCCGCGCCCGGCCGCTTGTCTATGCAACGAGTTGCATAGAAGGATCGTGAGCATGGCGCTCGAACACGCGATCCTCGTCTCCCTGCTGGAGAAGCCCGGCTCCGGCTATGAGCTCGCGCGCCGGTTCGAGCGGTCCATCGGGTACTTCTGGACCGCGACCCACCAGCAGATCTACCGCGTCCTCAAGCGCATGGAGGGCGACGGCCTGCTGGAGGCCCGCGAAGTGGCCCAGCAGGGCCGGCCGGACAAGAAGGAGTACTCCGTCGCCGGTCCCGGCCGCACCGCCCTCTCGCAGTGGCTGCACGAGCCGGTCGAACCCGAGAGCATCCGGCACGAACTCGCCGTGAAGATCCGGGGAGCCGCCTTCGACGACCCGGCGGCGCTGGTCTCCGAGGTCGAGCGGCACCGCGAGACCCACCGCGACCGGCTCGCGCACTACCTCTCGGGGGAGCGGCGGGACTTCACCGGGCCCGAAGCGCACCTGCCGCTCGACGCCGGGCAGGAGCTCCAGCACGTCGTGCTGCGCGGCGGCATCGCCTACGAGCGGATGACCATCGCCTGGCTCGACGACGTCCTCGCCACCCTCCACCGGCTCGGCGCCGCACCTCCGGGCACCTGAACCGCGCGGCCGCCCGGGCCGTGCCGAACGCCCGCGGCAGCCCACCCGTACCGCTTCGCACCGTCGACGCACCGCATCCGACCCTCGACCCCCGGAAGGCGTACCCCATGGCCGACCAGCTCCTGTTCAACCCGCGCACCTACGACCCGGCGCACTTCGACCCCGAGACCCGCAGGCTGCTGCGCGCCACGGTCGACTGGTTCGAGGCCCGGGGCAAGCGCAGGCTGATCGAGGACTACCGCTCCCGCGTCTGGCTGGAGGACTTCCTCGCCTTCGCCGCCAAGGAGGGCCTGTTCGCCACCTTCCTCACCCCGGCCCGCGACGCCGGCCGGCCGGACCAGCGCTGGGACACCGCCCGTATCGCCGCCCTCAACGAGATCTTCGGGTTCTACGGGCTCGACTACTGGTACGCCTGGCAGGTCACCATCCTCGGCCTCGGGCCCGTGTGGCAGAGCGACAACGCCGCCGCCCGCGCCCGCGCGGCCGAACTCCTCTCCCAGGGCGAGGTGTTCGCCTTCGGGCTCTCCGAGAAGAGCCACGGCGCCGACATCTACTCCACGGACATGCTGCTGGAGCCGGACGGCGACGGCGGCTTCCGGGCGACCGGCTCGAAGTACTACATCGGCAACGGCAACGCGGCCGGGCTCGTCTCCGTCTTCGGTCGCCGCACCGACGTCGAGGGGCCGGACGGCTACGTGTTCTTCGCGGCCGACAGCCGGCACCCGGCGTACCACCTCGTGAAGAACGTCGTCGACTCCTCGAAGTACGTCAGCGAGTTCCGGCTCGAGGACTACCCGGTGGCTCCCGAGGACGTCCTCCACACCGGCCGCGCCGCCTTCGACGCCGCCCTCAACACCGTCAACGTCGGCAAGTTCAACCTCTGCACCGCCTCGATCGGCATCTGCGAGCACGCGATGTACGAGGCCGTGACCCACGCCCACAACCGCATCCTGTACGGCCGTCCCGTGACCGCCTTCCCGCACGTGCGGCGCGAACTGGCCGACGCTTACGTACGCCTCGTCGGGATGAAGCTCTTCAGCGACCGTGCCGTCGACTACTTCCGCTCCGCCGGCCCGGACGACCGCCGCTACCTCCTCTTCAACCCGATGACCAAGATGAAGGTGACCACCGAGGGCGAGAAGGTCATCGACCTGATGTGGGACGTCATCGCGGCCAAGGGCTTCGAGAAGGACAACTACTTCGCCCAGGCGGCGGTCGAGATCCGGGGCCTGCCGAAGCTCGAGGGCACGGTCCACGTCAACCTCGCGCTGATCCTGAAGTTCATGCGCAACCACCTGCTGGACCCGGTCGCCCATCCGGAGGTGCCGACCCGGCTCGACGCCGCCGACGACGACTTCCTCTTCCGGCAGGGCCCGGCGCGGGGCCTCGGCTCCATCCGCTTCCACGACTGGCGCACCGCCTTCGACGCCTGTGCCGGGGTGCCCAACGTCGCCCGCTTCCGCGAACAGGCCGACGCCCTGTGCGAGTTCGTCACCACGGCGGCCCCCGACGAGGAGCAGAGCCGTGACCTGGACCTCCTCCTCGCCGTCGGCCAGTTGTTCGCCCTCGTCGTGCACGGCCAGCTGATCCTCGAGCAGGCCCGGCTGACGGGCCTGGACGAGGACGTGCTCGACGAGCTCTTCTCGGTCCTCGTCCGCGACTTCTCCGGCCACGCCGTCGAACTCCACGGGAAGGACTCCGCCACCGAGCAGCAGCAGAGCTGGGCCCTGGGCGCCGTCCGCCGGCCGGTCGTCGACGAGGCACGTTCGGCTCGTGTCTGGGAGCGCGTCGAGGCGCTGGCCGGGGCGTACGAGATGGCGCCCTGAGCCGGGGGCACCCGGCGGCCGCCCGTGTGCGGGGGCGGCCGCCGCGCTGACGGCCGGCCCCGGACTCCCGTGCATCCGATGGGGGGTCGGGGGCGGAAGAAGACGCCGGAGCCCCTGTCTCACACGTCGGCGGGACAGGGGCTCGCCCTCGTGGCGGGGCGCGGAAGAGTCGTGGAGAGGAGGGGCCCTCAGCCGAGGACGTGGCGCAGATAGGCCCGGGGGTCGGCCAGATAGCGGCGCCAGTGGTCCACGAGGGCGAGTTCGTCCCACGCGGCACGGCGCATGCCGTGCTCCCCGACCTCCACGATGTCGGCCCCGGGGAGGGCGGTCAGCAGCGGGGAGTGCGTGGCGCAGACCACCTGGCCGCCCTTCCCCACCAACTCGTCGATGTGCCCGATCAGTTCCAGGCACGAGCCGAAGGACAGGGCGGCCTCCGGCTCGTCCATGACATAGAGCCCGGGCTGCAGGAACTTGTGCCGGAAGGCCGCCAGGAAGCCTTCGCCGTGGCTGACGGAGTCCGGGGCGAACCCCTCCCGGTCCAGCGCGTCCAGAGCCGTCTCGGCGCGCAGGAAGAAGCCCCTGCGCGCCGACCAGCTGCCCATCATGCGCCGCCCCCGCGGCGCGGCGTCGAAGCGGATCCGCTCGCCCAGGGCGGACTTGGGGCGGTGGCTCGCGTAGCGCCAGTCGTGCGAACCGCCCCAGGAGTCCAGCCCGAAGCCCTCGGCGAGCGCTTCGACCAGGGTGGACTTGCCCGAGCCGTTCTCCCCCACGAGGAAGGTCACCGGCGCGGTGAAGCGCAGCCCGTCCGCCAGCAGGTCACGGACGCACGGTACGTCCCAGGGCCAGGCGTCCTCGTGGCGCGAGTCCCCGACTGCGTACGCACGTTCGATGATCACGGTTCGAGTCTCTCACGGGGTGTGTCCCTGAGTGTCACTCACGTTCCATAGCGGGCGGAATGACCGCTTCAGTCCCGGGGTGATCGGAGGTGGCTGTTTTCGGTCAGGATTTGAGCGGTCACTCTCCGTGGGGGACGGCTGAGCGGACATCCGGGGTGCTTCCCTCGTCGCTGGGGGTGCCCGGATTCGGTGCGGGCGCCGCACGAAAGGCATTCATGCGGATGTACCTCGGGTACAGAGAAACTTTTACTGAAGTATCGCCGAAGCAGCGCAAGAATCGACCGAAAGTGGCTGTGAGCTTTTGACTGCTGATCGGCCGTTCAGTGAATGTCGTTCACATGTCCGTCACATCCCGAGCCGCCGCCGGCGGCCCGATGCGCATACGTGACTTCCGGCTGCTGCTCGCGGGAGCGGCCACCGGACAGCTCGGCGCCCATGTCACACTGGTGGCCCTGCCGCTCGTGGCCGTCCTCGAACTCGACGCCTCCGCCTTCCAGGTGGGCCTCCTCACCGCCGCGGAGACCGCGGCGTTCCTGCTCATCGGACTGCCCGCCGGCGCCCTCACCGACCGGATGCGCAAGCGCCCCCTGATGATCCGGGCGGACCTGGTGCGCGCCGCCGCCATGGCGAGCATCCCCGCCGCCGCGGTCGCCGACGTCCTGACGATGGTTCAGCTCTACGTCGTCGCGCTCGTCGTCGGCGTGGCGACCGTCTTCTTCGATGTCGCCCACCAGAGCTACCTCCCGCAACTCCTGCCCCATCACCAGCTCGTCGCGGGCAACGGCGCGCTCGAGACGGTCCGCTCCACCGCCCAGGTGACCGGTCCCGGCATCGGCGGCGGACTCGTCCAGCTCGCCGGAGCGCACCTCGCCGTCATCGCCGACGCCGTCGGATACATGCTCTCCGCGCTGTTCCTCCTCGGTGTCAAACGGCCCGAGGAACGGCCCGAGCCCACCCCCGGCGGCTCCCTGCGCCAGGACATCGGCGAGGGTGTCCGCTTCGTCACCCGCCATCCGCTGCTCCGCGTCATCGCCCTCACGACGGGCCTCGCCAACCTCTGCACCGCCGTCCTCATGGCGACGCAGACGGTCCACCTCGTCCGCACCGTCGGACTGCGGCCCGGGGCGCTCGGCCTGGTCCTGTCCGCCTCGGCCGTCGGCGGGCTCCTCGGCGCCCTGTGTGCCGCCCGGCTCGCCGCACGGCTGGGGCAGGCCAGGCTCATCCGCCTCTCCGCCCTCGCGACCGGACCGTTCGCCGTGCTGTGGCCCCTGTCCGGCCCGGGCGTCCCCGGCGCGGTCCTCTTCGCCACCGGGTCCGCTGCCGTCTCCTTCGGCGCCGTCGTCTACAACGTCGCGCAGGTCAGCTTCCGCCAGGCGCTGTGCCCGCCCAGGCTGCTCGGCCGGATGAACGCCACCCTGCGCTTCCTCATGTGGGGGACCCTGCCCCTCGGGGCCCTCCTCGGCGGCGCCCTCGCCGAGTCCTTCGGGCCGCGCACGGCACTCGCCTGCTGCGCCGCCGGGTTCCTCGCGGTACCGCTGCCGCTGCTGCTGTCCCCGATGCGCCGGATGCGCGACCTGCCGACGCCCCACGGCCTCCCGGACGACGGCCTCCCGGACGACAGCGTGCCCGAGTCGGCCGGGCACGGCGGCACCGGGCCCGAGGCGCCCCGGGCCGGCGCATCCGGCGAGGTCGCGGACGGCGACGAACGGCCCGTGCCCGCCCGCTGAACCACCGTCACACGCCCGTGCGGCGGACACGCCGTACGAACCGCGCATCACACCGCGGCGGTCGCACGCGCAAGGCCGACGGCGGCACCCGCCCGAACGCGACCCATCGCCCCCTCCCGCGCACCCGCGGCCACGACAGAGAGGACCACGTGCTCAGCATCACGAGCCAGTACCTGGCCCGCTACCGGCACCTCACCGCCGGCGACCGGACAGACGACCTGCTGCCCGTCACCGGAGCACAGCGGCGCTTCGTACTGGTGCGTTCGCTGGACCGGTCGGGACGACCCGACGTGGTGCCGATGTTCTTCGCCTTCCCCTCCGGCACCGTCGACGTCGAACGCCTCCGGGCGGCGGCCCGCGGCGTGGCCGCGCGGCACACCGCCCTGCGCTCGCGACCCGCCGTGGTCCGCGGAACGCCCGTCCTCCGCGCCGGGGAACCGGACGTCCCCGTTTCACGGCCGGCCCCCGCTCCGGGTGAGCGGCCCGCGGACACGCTCCGCCGCGCGCTCGCCGCCTGGGACCCGGACGGCCCACCGCTGCGGCTGTTCCTCGTACGGGACGACCGGGGCCGGGACGACGACGTCCTCGCCGTCGTCCTGGACCACGCCGTGTGCGACGGCCGCTCGCTGACCCGGATCGTCGAGGAACTCGGCGCCGCCTACGCCGAGACCATCACGGCGAGCCCTCCCGCCCCGGAGGAGACGGAGGCCGAACTCGCCGCCTACCGGGAGGCCGTCCTCCTGCAACTCGCCGCGGAGGAACGGGCGGACACCACCGAGGCGGCGGCCTACTGGGCGGACCGGCTCCGCGCCGTACGCGAGCAGGCCCCGACCGCGCGCCCGGAACGCGTGCCCGCCGGAGCGCTCCCGAGCGGTTCGGCCGAGGCCCTGCTGCCCGCCCACGACGACACCGTGCCCTTCCCCGAACTGCTCGACGCCTGCCGCTCCGCCGCGCGGGCGCTCTACGGACCCGGCAGCGTCGTCCCGCTCGGCTACCCCTGGGGCGGCCGCCCCGCCGGTGCGGAGCCGGTCGTCGGCTGCTTCCTCAACACCGTCGTCTTTCCCGCGGCCACCGGCCACGGCCCGGCACCGGAGGTGACGGCCGACGCCTGGTGGGACGATCTCGACCGCGCCGACGCGCCCTTCGACGCGGTCGTGAGCGCCGCGCGGTCGGCCGGCTCGGGCTGGACCGGACGCCTCGACGGACTGCTGACCGTGGACGACGACCGCCGCCGGCCCCCGCTGCGGCTGGCCGGTGTCGAGGGCCGGGAGATCCACGTCGACGGCCGGACCGTACGGGGGCCCTTCGCCGTGTCCGTCACCCAGGGGGCCGAACTCCGTCTGCGGATGGTCTGGGACCGTGCCGTCCTCGACGACCGCACAGCGAACGAGGCTTTCGAGGCCCTCGCCGACGCGCTGCGCCCACCGGGACGGCCCGTGGACTGACACGCCACGCCACCCGGAGTGCGCACGGTGACCCGGCGCACGGGCGGACACGGCACGCCGGCCCGTACTCCCGGCGAGCCGCCCCGGCACCCGGGGCACCGACACCGCGTCCGCAACCCACCGGGGAGCCGGGACCACGGCGGACGACCGCGTCACCGCCCCTCCACGCGCCACCGCGTCAACGGCCCACGGCCGGGGTGGCGCCCCGGCGCGCCACCCCGACGTACCACCCCGTCCGACGCACCACCGCGCGACCCGCGGAGCGCCCGGACGCCCACAGACGGCCACCACCGTGACCGCCCGCAGGACCACCGCCGGCCACGATCGTGACCGGCCGGACAACCGACCCGACGACCTCAGGGATCGCCCATGCTTCCGCTCTCCTCCTCGCAGGAGATCGTCTGGCTGCACGAGCAGATGCAGCCGGGCAGCCGTGCCTACAACTTCACCGCCGCACTCGACCTGTGGGGCACTCTCGACACCGAGGCGCTGCGCCGCGGGCTCGCCGCCACCCTGGAGCGCCACCCCGGCCTGCGGCTCGAACTCGTCGCCTCCGCCGGATCCGTACCGGGGCAGCGGGTCGCGGAGAAGTGCCCGCCGCGGCTGCGCACGGTCGACCTCGGCGGGGAAGGGGACCCCGAGGCGGCCTTCGCCGAACTGCTGCGCGCCGAGGCCGAGTCCCCGCTCGACACCTTCGATGCACCGCTGCTCCGCTGGACGCTCGTGCGCCTCGCCGAGCGCCACCACCGGCTGATCCACGTCGAGCACCACCTGATCCACGACGGGCACTCCTTCGCGATCCTGCTCGACGACGTGTTCCGCGTGTACCGCGCCCACGTCCTCGGCGAGCCCGTGGAACTCCCGCCCGCCTCCTCGTACGCGGACCACGTCCGCAGCCGGGTCGAGACCGCGTACGCACCCGAGAGCCTCGACTTCTGGCGGACGGAACTCCGCGACCAGCCCCACGACCTGCCACTGCCCGGCCTCGCCCGCCCCGGCGCCCGGCGCAGGCACCACGGCGGGCAGCTGCGCCAGTCGATCGGCGCCGACCTCGCCGGGCGGCTGCGCGAACACGCCCGCGCGCGCGGCCTCACCCCGTTCGCCACGCTCCTCGGGCTGTTCGCCGAACTCCTGCGCCGGCACAGCGGACGGTCCCGGATGGTCGTCGGCACCGCCGTCGGCAACCGTCCGCGGGGTTACGAGGACGCGGTCGGCATGTTCGTCAACACCATCCCGCTGCCGCTCGCCCTGGACGCCGCCGCGCCCGCACAGGACGCCATGGACGAGGTCACCGACACCCTCATCCGCGCGCTCCCGCACCAGGACGTACCGGTCCAGGAGCTGACGCGGATGCTCGGCATGCACTCCACGGGCGCCGACAACCCGCTGTTCTCCGTCATGTTCAGCGCCCATGACGCCCCCCTCCCCGAGATCGACGTACCCGGCCTGGACATCACCCTCTTCGAGGGGTTCAACACCGGCACCACCCGGTTCGACCTCGACGTGGTGCTGCTGCCGGACGACCGGCGCGGCGTCACCCCGCGCCACGGCGCGGCCGGTATGACCCTGGTCTGGGACTACGACGCCGACCTCCTCGGAGAGGACGTGGCACGGTTGCTCGCCGGCCGGTTCCTGGACCTGCTCCGGGCCTACCTCGACACCCCGGGGGCCCCGCTGGCCGATCTCGCGCCCGCGGCCCCGGAGCCGGCCGCCGCGGCCGTGCCCGTCCCGGCGGACCGCGACCCGCTCGACCCCGTGGCCGGCCACGACCCGTACCTGCCCGCGCTGCTGTCCGGCGCCCGGCGCCTCACCTACGGAGAACTGGACGCGCGCGTCAGCTCGCTCGCGCAGCGGCTGCGCGCCGCGGGTGTGACGCCCGGACAGCCGGTGGCCGTCGTCCTGCCCAGGAGCGCCGACTCCGTCGTCGCCCTCCTCGCCTGTCTGCGGACCGGCGCCGTCTACTGCCCGCTGTCCCCCTCCGACCCGCCCGCCCGGCTCGAACTGCTGCTGCAGCGGCTGGGCCCCGCGCTGGTGCTCATCGGCGAGGGCGACCCGGCCGTACCGGACGGACTGCCCGCCGCCCGGGTCGACGCACCCGTGCTGCCCCGTGCACGCGAGGCCGCGGTGCTGCCCGGCACCACGTACGTCATCCACACCTCCGGCTCCACCGGGACCCCGAAGCCCGTCGCCGTCGGGCGCGCGGCGCTCGAACACCATCTGACGGCGACCGCCGACCGATTCGGCCTCGCCGCCGGGGACCGGGTCCTGATGTTCGCCCAGCCGTCGTTCGACGTGGCCCTGGAGGAGGTCCTGCCGACCCTGTACGCCGGGGCGTGCCTGGTCCTCCCCGACCACGAGGTGCCCACCGGCACGGAGCTCGCCGACCTGCTCGCGTCCGCACGCGTGACCGTGGCCAACCTGCCCACCAGCTACTTCCTCGCCACCCGCGAGGACCTGCGGCCCGCGCTGCGCGACGGGAGCCGGGCCCCGCGGCTGCTCGTCCTCGGCGGCGAGCGGCTCCCCGCGGACGCCCTCCGCGACGCCCTCGCCGACACCGACGCGACCGTCCTCAACGTGTACGGCGTCACCGAGGCGGCCATCAGCTCCACCGTCCACGAGATATCCCGCGAGGCCCTCGCCGAGGGTGCCGAGATCCCCCTCGGCACCGAACTCCCGGGCGAACGCGTTCACGTCCTGGACGCCCACCACCGTCCCCTGCCGTCCGGCGCCGTCGGTGAACTCGCCATCGCCGGGCCGGGCCTCGCCGAGGGGTACGCGGGGAACCCGGAGGCCACGGCCGCCCGTTTCGTCACCGTCGACGCACTCGGCGGGGAGCGCGTGTACCTGACCGGTGACCTCGGCTACCGCGGACTGGACGGCCTCCTGTACTTCCTGGGCCGCCGGGACAACCAGATCAAGCTCCGCGGCCACCGCATCGAGCTGGAGGAGATCGAGGCGGCGGCGTCCGCCGCGCTCGGCGGCCGGTCCTGCGCCGTCGTCCTGGACCGCGAGACGGCCGGAGGCCCACGGCTCGTCGGTTTCCTCGAAGAGGGGGGAGACGGCGCGGAGTTCGACGAGAAGGCGCTGCACGCCGAGCTGAGCCGCCGGCTGCCCGGCCCCCTCGTCCCCGCGCGCTGGGCACGCCTCGACACCATGCCGACCCTCCCCGGCGGCAAGCCGAACCGGACCGCGCTCGCCCGCCGCGCGGCGGCACTCGAACCCGTCGCACCCGCACCCGCACCCGCGGCTGGGCCCACGGCCGACGCCGCACCGGACGACCCGATGACGGCCCTGCTCGCGGAGGGCTGGCGCGAAGTCCTCGGCCACAGCCGGTTCGACGCGCGCTCCCACTTCTTCCGCAGCGGAGGCCACTCCCTGCTCGCCGCCGAGCTTGCGGCCTGGCTCGAGCCCCGGCTGGGCACGCGCCCGCCGCTGAAGGTGCTCTTCCGCAACCCCGTGCTCGCCGACCAGGCCGACGCCCTCGCAGCCACCGCCACCCTCTCGACGGAGTCGTGATGACCCAGCCCCTGACCACCCCCGACACCGCACCGGCCCGCGACGACGCGTCCGCCGAGGTCGCCGCCACGGTGACCGCCGCCGACCCCGCCTCCGCCGCCGGTACGTCGGCCGGCCGCGATATGGCGTCCGCCGGCCGCCCGGAGGCGACGTCCGCCGCCGGTACTGCCCCGGCGTCCGCCGCCGGCACTGCCCCTGGCACTGCCCCCGCGTCGCCCGCCGAGGCCGACACGATGTCCGCCGTCGGCATGGGCCTGGGGTCCGATGCCGGCCTCGCCCCCGCGTCCGCCGGTACTGCCCCGGCGTCCGCCGCCGGCACTGCCCCTGGCACTGCCCCCGCGTCGCCCGCCGAGGCCGACACGATGTCCGCCGTCGGCATGGGCCTGGGGTCCGATGCCGGTCTCGCCCCCGCGTCCGCCGGTACTGCCCCGGCGTCCGCCGCCGGCCCCGCGTCCGCCGGTACGTCGGCCGGCCGCGATGTGGTGTCCGCCGGCCGCCCGGAGGCGACGTCCGCCCTCGGCACGGCGACCCGCCCCGACCCGGCGTCCGCCGTCGACGCCGTGACCGCTCCCGACGCCGCCCCCCTCCGCACCGATGCGCCCCGCGGCTCCGCCCCCGACGGACCCGCCGGTGTTCCGTCGAGCGTCGCCCACGGCCCCGCGGCCGAACCGACCGGCGTCCTCGCCCGCTTCGAGGACTGGGTCCGGCGTACCCCGCAGGCCCCGGCCGTGATCGACGGCGACCGCACCTGGACGTACCGGGACATCGACACCGCCGCCGCGCGCGTCACGACCGCCCTGAGCGACCGCGTACGGCCCGGTGACCTCGTCGGCGTCTGCCTCGACCGGTCCGCGGCCCTCGTGGTGACCGCCGTCGCGCTCGCCCGCGCCGGTGCCGTCTACCTGCCGCTCGGCCCCCGTCCCGGCGAGCGCCGCACCGAGGCCGTCACGGAGGACCTCGACGTCGTCTGCCTCATCGGCGACCCCGCCGTCCTGCCTCCCCGCCACCGTGCCGGGGAGCGGACCCCGCTGCCCCTGCCCACCGAGGGCAGCAACGCCCCGGCCGCCCCCGTGGCCGCTTTCACCGCCCCTGCCACCGGCGCACGACGCGCGCCCGAGGGCGCCCTGTACGCCGTCCTCACCTCCGGCTCCACGGGCCGGCCCAAGGCGGTCGCCGTGGCCGAGCCCGCCCTGTCCGTAGCCCTCGACTGGTACCGGTCCGAGACCGGTCTCGCACCCGGCGACCGCCAGTCCCTGCTCATCGGTGTCGCCTTCGACCCGCACCTGCTGGAGCTGTGGGCCGGACTCACCTCCGGCGCGGCCCTCGTCCCCGCGCCCGACGACGTCCGCTGGGACTCGCGCGTCCTCACCGACTGGTGGCGCGACGCCGCCGTCACCGTGTCCGTGGCGGCCACCCCCATGGTGGAACCGCTGCTCGACCGGCCGTGGCCGCAGGACCTGAAGCTGCGTCATCTGGTGGTCGGCGGCGACCGTATGCGCCGGCGGCCCGGCCGCGACGTCACCGCCACCGTGCACAACGCCTACGGTCCCGCGGAAGCCACCGTCGTCACCACCACGTACGCCATGCGCGGCACCGACGCGAAGGCGGGCTGCCCGGAACCGCCGCCGATCGGCACGCCCCTGCCGGGCGTCACGGTCGTCGTCACCGGGGACGACGGCCGGCCCGTGGCCCGCGGACAGGACGGTGAACTCCGCATCGGCGGCCACTGCCTGGCGCTCGGCTACCTCGACCCCGAGCTCACCGCACGCCGCTTCACCGCCCCGCCGCAGGACCCGCCGCTGCCCGGCGTCGAACGCCTCTACCGCACCGGCGACCGGGTACGGATGACCGCCGACGGCAGCCTCGAGTTCCTCGGCCGCCTCGACGACCAGGTCAAGATCAGTGGCGTGCGGATCGAACCGGCCGAGGTGGAGGCCGCGTTCGAGCGCGACCCGGCCGTCCACAGCGCCG
Organism: Streptomyces sp. HUAS CB01; assembly: GCF_030406905.1. Classification (NCBI taxonomy): domain Bacteria; kingdom Bacillati; phylum Actinomycetota; class Actinomycetes; order Kitasatosporales; family Streptomycetaceae; genus Streptomyces; species Streptomyces chengbuensis. The sequence continues at coordinate 422,958 of NZ_CP129137.1, read as the reverse complement.
TCGTGACCGTGCTGCGCGACGCGTCCGGCACCGCGCGCCTCGTCGCCCACGTGCGGCCCGCCGCCGGTGGCGAACCCGCGGCCGGCGACCTGCTGGCGGCGGTCCGCGCCTGGCTCCCCGAGCAGGCCGTGCCCACCGCCGTGCGCGTCGTCGACGGCTACCCCCTGGACGCCAACGGCAAGGTGGACCGGGCCGCCCTGGCGGCCGTGGCACCGGATCCCGCCGGGACCGCGGCGACCGCAGACGACCCCGCCGGCGCCACACCCACCGAACGGCTCGTCCTCGCGACCGTACGGGACCTCCTCGGCCGGCCCGGGACCACACTCGACGACAACTTCACCGACGCCGGCGGCACCTCCGTCGTCGCCGCCAGGCTGCTCACCGCCGTCGAGCGCGCGACCGGCGTCCGGCTGCGCGCCCCCGAACTGCTGCGCAGCACCGATCTGCGCGCCTTCGCCGCCCTCCTCGACGAGCGACGCACCCCGCGACCGGAAGGAGCCTGAGATGCCGCACAGCACCCCGCAGCCCCTCGACACCACGACGGACCTGCCCGGGCTCGCGGAGCCCGGCGCCGGAACGCCGTCGCCCGCCCGGCGGACCGGCCTGCCCGCGCTCGTCGCCCGGCACGCCGAGCTCACCCCCGACGCCCTGGCCGTCGTCGACGGCGACACCACCCTCACCTACGGCCGGCTCGTCGCGGAGGGCCGCGCACTCGCCGGGCGCCTGCGCGACCACGGGGTGGCCCGCGGCGACCGGGTCGCGCTGCTCACCACCCGCTCGGCCCGTACGGTCGTGGCACAGCTCGCGCTGTGGTGGGCCGGAGCCGTGTGCGTACCGCTCGACCCCGCCCAACCGCGGCCCCGTACCGAGGCGATGACCGCCGACGCCGGGGTGACCCTCACGGTCGGCGACGCCAAGCTGCTGGACGCCGCCGCGTTCGCCGGCCCCGTCCTCGCCCTGCCCGAGGAACCGCTGGCCGGCGGCGGCCTCCCGGAGGACGTCGATCCGGACAGCGCGGCGTTCATCATGTTCACCTCCGGATCCACCGGACGCCCCAAGGGCGTCGCCGTCCCGCACGGCGCGATCGCCGAACTGGTCACCGCACCGGACTACGTCACCGTCGACGCCCGGGACCGCGTCCTGTTCCACTCGCCCATGACGTTCGACGCCTCCACGTTCGAGGTCTGGGCGGCCCTGGCCAACGGCGCCGCCGTCGTCGTGTGCACCGTGGAACGCCCGTCCCTGGAGGACCTGGCGCGGCACGTCGAACGCCACGGTGTGACGGTGGCGTTCTTCACCACCGCCCTCTTCCACCAGCTCGCCGCCCGCCGCTCCCGCGTCTTCGCCCAGCTCCGCTCGGTCGTGGTGGGCGGCGAGGCCCTCGCAGCCGCCCAGGCTCGCGAAGTGCTGGCCGCCTTCCCGTGGCTGGAACTGGTCAACGGCTACGGACCGACCGAGACGACCACCTTCGCCACCGCCCACCGGGTCACCCGCGCCGACTGCGACGGGCCGGTACCGATCGGCCGGCCCATCGCCGGCGCGACCGTGCACGTCCTCGCCGCCGACGGCCGGCCGGTCGCCGACGGGGACCGGGGCGAACTGTGGATCGGCGGCAGCAGGCTGGCCCACGGCTACACCGGCCTGCCCGGGCTCACCGCCGAGCGGTTCGTCGACCACCCCGGCACCGGACGGCTCTACCGCACGGGCGACATCGTCTCCCACCGCCCCGACGGGACCCTCGACTTCCACGGCCGCAACGACGACCAGGTGAAGGTGCGCGGCTTCCGCATCGAACCCGGAGAGGTCGAACACGCCCTGCGCGAGCGGCCCGACGTCGACGACGCCGTCGTCACCGTCGACCGGCCGGGCACCCCCGAGGCGCGCCTCGTCGCCTTCGTCGTGCCGGCCCCCGGCCCGGTGCCGCGGCCCGCCGTCCTGCGCGACCGGCTCACCGACGTGCTGCCGGCCCATCTGGTGCCCGACGTCGTCACCGTGGTGGAGCGACTGCCGCTCACCCCGTCCGGCAAGGTCGACCGGCGCGCGCTCGCCGGACTCGCCGGCACGGGCGGCACCGGCCCGTCCGGCCCGTCCACCGCTCCGCTGACCCCGCTGGAACAGGCCGTCGCCGAGGTGTGGAGCCGGGCGCTGGGGACCGAGGTCACCCGCGCCGACACGGACTTCCTCGCCCTCGGCGGACACTCGCTGCTCGCCCTCGCCGTCACCGACGACCTGCGTGAGGAGCTCGGCGTCGAGCTCGCCCTGGCCGACTTCTTCACGGCGCCGACCGTCGCCGGTCAGGCCGCACTCGTCGAGCGCGCCCTGCTGGCCGCCCACGGCGACCTCCGTCCCGAGACCCCGGAGCACACCGATGCCCACTGACGCCGACCCCGTGCCGCCTGCCCGGCGGCAGGAACTCCAGCGGGAACTGCTGCGCCGCGCCCGCGCCTCACGGCACACCCCGGCCGCACCCGCCGCCTCCGGTGACGGTGCCCCCGCCGCCGGGGAGAACGGCGACGCACCGGAGGAGACCGCGCGGCCCGGTCGCACGCGCCACGACGCCCCGCCGCGGGACGGCCGAAACCGTGCCCCGCTCTCCCGCGCCCAGCGCCGCATGTGGCTGACGGAACGGCTCGGCGGCTCGGGCGACTCGTACCACGTGCCGTTCGCCACCCGGGTGCGCGGCCCGTTCGACCCGACCGCGCTCGGGGCCGCCCTGACCGGGCTGGTGGGCCGCCACGAGATCCTGCGCACCCGCTACGCACAGCACGACGGAGAGCCCTGCCAGGAAGTGCTCCCGTCCCCGCGGACCGTCCCCGTGCCCGTGGTGGACCTCCCCGGGACGGAGGCCCGGCCGGCGCTGGAGCGGGAGGCCGCCCGCCCGTTCGACCTCTCGGCGGGGGAGACCCTACGGGCGCTGGTCCTCCGCCACGGGCAGCAGGACCACACCGTCCTGCTGACCTTCCATCACATCGCCGTCGACGGCGGCTCGCTGGAGACCGTCGCCGGGGAACTCGCCGCCCTCTACACGGCGGCCGCCGAAGGAACCGGCCGGCACGGCCTCGGCGCACCGCCGCAGTACGCCGACCACGCGCGCCGCGAGCACGCAGGGGCCCCGGGCCTCGAGGCGGACCTGCGCCGCTGGAGCGGACTGCTGGCCGACGCGGCGCCGCCCCGCCTTCCCCGTCGGGGGACGGGCCTGCGGGAGGGGGCAGCGCGGCGCGCGGCCGTCCGCACGGTCCCGCTCGGGCACCGACTGCCCGACGCGCTGCGCGCCCTGGGTGCCGAGCGGCGGGCCACGCTCTTCGCGGTCGCGCTCACCGCGGCGTTCGCCGCGCTGCACCGGCTCACCGGCGACGACGACCTCGTCATCGGAGTGGCCGGCACCCACCGGCGCGGCACCGCCATGCGCGGTCTCGTGGGACTGTGCGTCAACACCCTGCCCGTACGGGTCGACGTCTCCGGGGACCCGTCCTTCGCCGGGCTCCTCGACCGGGTGAGGGACGCGCTGCTGGAGGCCCAGCGCCACCGGCACATCCCCTTCGACCTCGTCCTCGAACGCCTCGGTGCCGGAGCGCGGGGCACGGACGGCACCGCGCTCGTCCGCGTCACCTCCGACGTGCTCGGCGAGCCCACGGTGCTGCGGCTTCCCGGGACTTCGGCGGAGTACGTCGACGTGCCGGCCACCGGCGCGAAGTTCGACCTGTCCTACGGGCTGGGGCTGGGCGACCCGGCGGAACCGGTGGCGCTCGTCCAGTACGACCGCGCCGCGCTCGACGACAGCGTGGCGGAGGCGACGGCCCGGCACTACGCGGCGCTGCTCGGCACGGCGGCGGCCGCCCCGGACCTCCCGCTGAGCAGGCTGCCCGCGCCCGGCACGGACCTCGGCCCCGGCAGCGGCGCCACCGGCGACGCCCCGGCCGAGCAGGTCGCCGTGACCGGGCGCCACGCCGCGGCCGCCCACGCCCCCGCCCCCGCCCCAGGCGGTACTGGTACCGGCGCCGGCCCGGACGATCCCCGCGAGCACCCGGCCGTCCGGGCCCTGCGCGCCCACCCGCGCGTCGACGACGCCACGGTGGTCCACCCCGCCGAAGGACCGCCGCTGGCCTTCGCCGTGCTGCGGGGCGGCCTCGGCCCCGCGCGTGCCGAACTGCTGGGCCTGCTCCGGCGATCGCTCGCCCCCGAGTCCGTACCCGCCACCGTCACCCTGCTCGACGCGCTGCCGCGCGCGGCCGACGGCACGGTCGACCGGAGCCGGCTGCCCGGGCTCCCGGCCCCGAGCGCCCCGTCCGGCCCACGGGCCGAGGCCGTCACCGAGGGCTTCACCGCGCTCCTCGGACTCGTCCCGTCGCCGGACGACGACTTCTTCGCCCTCGGCGGGCACTCCCTGGTCGCGGTGCAGCTCGCCGAGCGGCTGCGCACCGGGCTCGCACTGCCGCTGACGGGACTCGACGTGCTCCAGGCCCGCACACCCCGGGCGCTCACCGCCCTGCTCGACGGACGGGCGGCCGAGCAGACCGCCGCGAAGGCCGAGGCGGCGGCGAAGTCCGCGACCCGGCCGGGCCGACCGCGCGGCGCACGGGCCGGTACGGTGCTGGTGACCGGGGCGACCGGCGGCGTGGGCGCGTTCGTCCTGCGGGAACTGGCCGCCCGGGGGCGCCCCGTGCTGGCCCTGGCCCGGCCCGAGTCGGCGCACCTGCTCGCCGCGGAGGGCGTGGACGTCGTCGAGGGCGACCTCACCGATCCGGACGGACTGCGGGACGCCGTCGGGAGTGCGGACGCGATCGTCCACGCGGCCAGCACCTTCACCCGTCCGGAGGTGGACCTCGCGGCGATGGAGGCCATGACGGCGGCCTGGCGGCGCGGGCCGTTCGTCTTCGTCAGCAGCGTCGACGCCTACGGCCGGCCCGAAGGGGAACGGGTCGCCGAGGAGTCGCCGTCGTACGGGCCGCTGAGCCCGTACGGGAAGGCCAAGCTCGACTGCGAGGCCATGCTGCTGCGGGCGGCCGGCACCGAGGGGCGCGGGGGAGCGGGCGCGGTGCGCTCGCCGATCGTCTGGGGCGCGCACGACCGGCTCCGAGAGCAGCTCCGCTGGGGTGCCATCGGCCGGCTCTACCAGGCCGCCCGCGACGGCGGCCCGATCGAGCTGCCCCGCCCCGGCACCGGCGGCCACCCCTGGTACGGGGTCGCCTGGGTGCACGCCGCGGCGCTGGCCCGGGCGGTGGCCGACTGCCTCGACCGGCCCGTGCACGGCGTCGCCAACGCCTGCAGCGGGCACGTCTCCTGGCTCGACCTGGCCCGCGATCTCACGGAACTGCTGGGAACCAGCGCCGAGTTCCGCGAGGTCGACGCGACACCCCGCGATCTCGACCACCACTGGCACTACGACAGCGCCCGCCTGGCCGCGCCGCTCCGGGCGCGCCCGGGGGAGGACCGCAGGACGGTACTGGCCGCGATGATCGACGGCATGTCCGACGGCAGGTCCGACGGCGCGGGCTGAACCTGCCGCGGTGCCCGGTGGCCCCACGGCCACCGGGCACCCGCCGTCACCCCTGCGCCCCGGCGCACCGCCGTTCCCGGCAGCACGCCCCGCGCCGGGGCGGTCCGCCGTCACCGGGCGGTGGGTACGAGGTCATCCGCAGGGCGCGTGGAACCGGATGAGCAGCAGCGCGATGTCGTCCACGGGACGGGGGACGTGCCGGATCAGCGCGTCCGCCAGGGCGTCGAGGTCGCCGGGATCGGTGCGCCCGAGGAGTTCGCGCAGCGAGTCGAGCGCGTCGTCCGGATCCACGCCCGGGTCCTCGACGAGCCCGTCGGTGTAGAGAAGCAGCACGCACCCGGGCGTCAGGGAGAAGCCCAGAGTCGGGTAGTCGGCCTCCGGGTCGATGCCCAGGAGCAGACCGGGCGGCACGGTCAGCACGTCCGTGCGGCCGTCGGCGTGCCGCAGCAGCGGCCGGGTGTGCCCGGCGGTGGCCATGCAGAGCTCCTGCCGGGCCAGATCCAGATGGGCGTAGAGACAGCTGGTGAACAGATCGCTGTCGAGGTCGATGAGCAGCCGGTTGGTCCGGCGGAGGACGTCGTCGGGAGGGGCGCCGGCACTGGCGTGGGCGTGGACGGCGGTGCGGACCTGACCCATCAGCGCCGCGGCGTCGATGTTGTGGCCCTGGACGTCGCCGATGGCCGCCGCGGCGGTGGTGTCGTCCAGCCGGATGAGGTCGTAGAAGTCGCCGCCGACGTCGAGGCCCCGCCCAGCGGGCAGATAGCGCGCGGTCACCTCGAGACCGGGCACGCTGGGGAGGCTGTGGGGCAGCAGCGCGGCCTGGAGGCGGCGGGCGACGTCGTGCTTGGTGTCGTACAGCCGGGCCCGCTCCAGGGCCTGGCCGATCAGCCCCGCGAGTGAGGTGAGCACGGCACGCTCGGTGGGCGGGAACCGCTTGTGCCGCTCGTACGCCAGTACCAGCGACCCGATCGGCCGGCCGGACGCGATGAGCGGCAGGACCGCCCAGGACCCCAGGCCGTCCTGGCGGACGGCCTGGGGATGGGCGCTCCGGAGCTCCTCGAAGTCGCCGAAGAAGCCCGCCTCGCCGGTGAGCATGGCGCGGGCGGCGGGCGTGTCCGGTGTCAGGGGGGTGTCGTCGAAGCGCTCCACGAGGGCGTCGCTGTAGCCGCGGTGGCCGAGGACCCGCAGCCGGTCGTCCTCGGCGGCCAGCAGCGCCATGGCCTGCGCACCGAGCGCCGGAATGAGCTGGTCGGCGGTCTGCTCGACCACGTCCTTGACCCCGGCGGCCTCGGTGAGCGTGGCGGCCAGGTGCATCAGGTGGTAGAGCACGGTGGCACGGCTGGGACCGGCGGGCGGCGCGGAACCGGGCTCGGGCGTCCTCGGGCCGTGGTCGCCGGGGGTGATGCGGACGCTGATGCCGGAGGCGTCCGGGTACAGCTCGAACGTGAGCCAGGTGTCCGGCGGGCGCAGCACGGCGAACGAGGTGGGCAACTTGCTGACCAGGGCCGACCGGTAGCGGTCCTCGACCTCGGGCACGTCCGTCCACGGCAGCGCCTCCCACGGCAGGGCGCCGAGGAGATCCTCCGGGTCGGCGCCGCACAGGGCGGCGGCTTCCGGAGTGATGAACGTGATCCGGCCGTTCAGGTCCAGGGCACAGGACCCTCCCGGCAGCCGGTCGACGAACGCGGCCAGCGCCTCGGGCGGCCCCAGCGCACGGTCCGGTTCCGGGGTCAGGGTGCGGGGCCGTTCGCACGGCACCAGCTCGCCCGCCTCCGCCGCCAACCGCAGGGCGCGGCCCAGCCGACGGCAGGACGCCTCGACGACCGCGCGCTCCTCGGCGCCGAGCTGCGCCGGATGCGAGCCCGGCCAGAGCAGCACCAGTCCGCCCCGCAGGATGCCGCCGTCCGTCACCGGCGCCGCCGCCAGCACGAAGTCGTAGGGCAGCACGAGCGACGGCCTCGGGTAACGCCGCGCCAGTTCCTCCGTGCCACCGACCCACACCAGGCGCCCTTCCCGCACGGCGTCCGCCACGGGAAGCGGATCCGTCAGCGCCACCCGCGTCCACGGGGCGGCGATATGACGGGGGACACCGGTCAGCACCGCCAGCCACAGGGCGTCCCCGCCGGTGTCGAGCCCGTACAGCATCGAGGCGGAGGCGTGGGCGTCCCGCACGGCGTCCATCAGCGCGGCCTCCACTTCGCGGCCGGCACGCGCGGTGGCCCGCGAACCGGTCGGCTCCCCGCTCATCCGCACTCCTCGGCCGGCGCGTGGCTCGTACGGGTGTGCGTGCGCGGGGGCGTTGGGGGCCTTGTACGGGTGCGGATGGTGCGGACGGGCGGCTTGGGCGTTGGGGTGCTTGTACGGGTGCGGGTGTGCGCCTGGGGCGCTGTGGGGCTCGTGCGGGTGCGGGTGTGCGCCTGGGGCGCCGCGGGCCTCGTGCGGGTGCGGGGGTGCGAGTCGCTCGCCTCAGGTCTCGTGCGGGTACGGGCGTGCCGAGGGCAGTTCCGGGGGCAGTCCCGGGGTGCGCACGGACCGCCCGGGCACCGGGTCCCGTACAGGGCCTCGTCCCCCATGGGCCGTGGCACGTCGATGTCCGGGGCCGGACCCCGCGTCGTGCCGGGTGCCGGCGTTCCGGGGCGGTACGCCGACAGGACCGTCCGGCGGTGCGCGGCTCCGCGACGCCGGCGGTCGCGCGGCACGACCGGGATGTGGCGGTCCCACCGAGCATCGCCCATATGCGGACCATAAGCCCGGCCGCTGCCGACGACACCCGGGCGGCTCCCGGCACTCCCGGCGCGGGACGGCGGCCGGCCGCCCGGCGTCACGACGCGACGCCGCGCCGTGATCGCCGACGGACAGGGTGGCCGGTGGTCCGCTCCCCGCCCGGTCCGAGTGGGGCGGCCGCAGGGATGGCCGCTGGTCGGCTTCCCGGCCCGTGAGCGCGTACCAGGTAGGGATGGCCCGGTGGTCCGCTTCCCGGGCCTCGGCGAGGCGGCCGGGCAGGGATGGCCGGTGGTCCGCTTCCCGCCCGTGATCGCGGACCGGGCGGGGACGGCCCGGTGGTCGGCTTCCCGCCCGTGATCGCGGACCGGGCGGGAGAATGGCCGTGGTCCGCGGACCGGCCTCGGTGGGGCGGCCCGACGGCCGTGGCGCGGTCCGGCCCGGCCGAGTTCCGGCCGGCACGTTCCGGGCCCGGGCTTGCGGGTGCCCGCGAGGGCGGCTTGGGCCCGGCCCGGCCGACGGTCCTCTCCCGCGTTGCCGGGGCGCGGCCCGGCCGCCTGCCGCCCGCCCCCATCGTCGCCGCCGGGGCTCGGCACGGGCCGGCCGACCGGCTCCGACGCGTCGGCCGGCCGATGCCGCTTCCGGACCCGCCGCGGTCCCGGCGCGCGCGTCGTCCCCTGGCTCCCTGGGACAATGGACCGCGCGTCGTGTGCGCTGCGCCGGGGCCGGGCCCCGGACGCCGCCGCAGACGCGACGCCGACCCGCCCACTCCCGTACTCGACCCCGAGGAGCGGTTGTGAAATTCGGAGTCTCGACCTTCATCACCGACGAGGGCATCCGCCCGGCACCGCTGGGAAGGGCACTCGAAGAGCGTGGGTTCGACTCGTTGTTCGTCGCCGAGCACTCGCACATCCCGGTCTCCCGCAGGACCCCGTACCCCGGCGGCGGTGAACTGCCGGACATGTACTACCGCACGCTCGACCCCTTCGTCGCCCTGTCCGTGATCGCCGCGGTGACCCGGCGCCTGCTGCCGGCCACCGGCATCGCGCTCGTCCCGCAGCGCGACCCGATCACCACGGCCAAGGAAGTGGCCTCGCTCGACCTGGTCTCCGACGGGCGCGTGATCTTCGGAGTGGGAGTCGGCTGGAACCGTGAGGAGATGACGAACCACGGCACCGACCCCGCCACCCGCGGCCGCCTCACGGACGAGCGGCTGTTGGCCATGCGGGAGCTGTGGACCGCCGAGAAGGCCGAGTTCCACGGCGAGTTCGTGGACTTCGACCCCGTGTACGCCTGGCCCAAGCCGGTGCAGCGCCCCCATCCGCCGATCTACGTCGGCGGCGGCGAAGGCGCGTTCCGCAGGGTCGCCGCGCTCGGTGACGCCTGGCTCGCCAACAGCGTGCCACCCGAGCAACTCGGCCCGCAGATCGAACGGTTGCGGACCACCGCCGGCCGGGACGTGCCCGTCACGGTGTACGCCGTCCCGGACGACCCCGAGCAGATCGAGGGATACATCCGGCTCGGTGTCGAACGCGTGCTGTTCTACCTCCCGACGGTGCCGGAGCCGGAGACCACGGCGCATCTGGACCGGCTGGCCCAGGTCGCCTCACGGTTCCGCTGAGGCGGCCGCGCGATGCCCGCCCTGACCGACGCCGAGGCGCGCGAGCGGTTCGCGGCGGCACGCGTGGCCCGTCTCGCCACGGCCGGCACGACGGCCCGCCCGCACCTGGTCCCCGTCGTCTTCGCGCTGGACGGGGACACGGTGCTGATGGCCGTGGACCACAAGCCGAAGCGCACGACGCGGCTCAGGCGCATGGCCGAAATCGAGGCGAACCCGGCGGTCTGTCTCCTCGCGGACCACTACGAGGAGGACTGGGACCGGCTGTGGTGGGTCCGCGCCGACGGCGAGGCGCGTGTGCTCCCCGGGGCGGCCGGGTCTCCCGAGGCCGAACGCTGCACCGCGCTGCTGGCGGCGAAGTACGAGCAGTACACCGGGCGGCCTCCCGCCGGCCCCGTGATCCTGGTCGAGGTCGTGCGGTGGAGCGGCTGGCGCGCCTCGTGAGCACCCGTGCTGCCCGCCGGCGGGCCGGGCGACGACCCCGTGCCCCGGGGCGCCAGGTGTGTGACGCCGCGGCCGCGACGCGTACGGCTTCCCGTGACTCCGGAGAGCCTCCCGCGTCAGTGAGCCGCGTCGAGGTCCACGTCCAGGACCTCCGCCTCCGTCCAGAACCGGTCGTCCGCGTCCTGCAGTCGCGACGCGGCGTGCTTCAGGTGCAGCCGTGCGGCATCGCGGGCGGCGTCGGCGTCGCGCGCCTCGATGGCGGCCAGGATCGCGTGGTGCTCCTGCCGCACCTCTTCGATGAAGTCGCCGCGCCGTGCCTCGTTCGCCCGGGTGACGCGGATGCCGCCGCGCAGCACCTCGCCGAGGTACCGCACCGTGGAGACCATGACCGCGTTCCCGATGGACTCCGCGATCGACCGGTGGAACGCGAGGTCCTCGTCCACGCCGTCACCGCCGGCGGCGACCGCCGCGTCGATCGCGTCCAGGGCCTGCCGCATCCGGGCCAGGCCGCCCGGGGTGGCGCGCGAGGCCGCGAGGTACGCCGCCTCGCCCTCCAGCGGTCGGCGTACCTCCACGATCTGCAGCACCTTGGCCTTGGTGTCCTCGACGGGCTCGGCATCGAGGTCGAGGGGGCGGGTACGCCGGGGCCTGACGAACACGCACCGGCCCTGCCGGGGTTCGACCAGGCCGGCGTTGCGCAGCCGCGACACGGAGGTATGGCGCACTGTGGTGTCGGTCACATTCTCCGAGTCCTGGAGGTCCGCAGTCCGGGGTCGCGCTCGACGGTCTTTCGTCGCGCGTGCGTTCTCGCCGCGCCGCGCCCGTGGCCGGAGAGCGGACCTTCACGCGGGCCGCGCCGCCGGGACGGAGGTCAGACCGCGGGGGAGGGGGAGGGGACGGTCGCGGCCGGTCGGGTGAGTACGTGCTCGCCGTAGAGATCGTGGACCCAGTTGGCCTGGTAGATCGTCTCCAGGTACCGCTCGCCCAGGTCGGGTGCGATGGCCACCGCCGTGACGTTCTCGTCGCCGTGCGCGGCGAGCCATCTCGTGGCGCCGCTGACGACGGTGCCGGTGGAGCCGCCGAAGAGGAATCCGCGCCGGGCCAGCCGATGGCACGCACGGATGGTGTCGGCCTCGGGGACGTGGACGACCTCGTCCACGTACGAGGTGTCCAGCAGGGGCGGTCGGACACTGGTGCCGAGCCCGGGGATCATCCGCCGGCCGGGAGCGTCGCCGAAGGTGACGGAACCGGCGCTGTCCACGGCCACGATGCGCACGGGGCGGTGCCACTCGCGGAAGTAGCGTGCGCAGCCCATGAGTGTCCCGGTGGTGCCCGCGCCGACGAACAGCACGTCGAGGTCGGGGAACTGGCGGGCGATGGCCGGGGCGGTCCTGCGGTAGTGGGCCATTCCGTTGTGCGGGTTCGTGTACTGGTTCAGCCATACGTAGCGGTCGTCCGAGGCGCACAGCGCCCGCACGTGGTCGATGCGCGCCCCGAGGAAGCCGCCCTCGCCGGGTTCGGTGACGGTGTGCACCTCGGCGCCCAGGGCCTCCATCAGCAGTCGGGTGGACAGGTTGCACCGTGGATCCGTCACGCACAGGAACCGGTAGCCCTTGCTGGCGGCGATCATGCTCAGCGCCACGCCCAGGTTGCCCGACGAGGACTCGATCAGGACCGAGTCGGGCCGCAGGAGGCCGTCGCGCTCGGCGGCCTCGACCATCTCGGTGGCGGCCTTGAGTTTGATCGAGCCGGCGAAGTTGAACCCCTCGCACTTCAGGAACAGCGGGTGCCCGGAAATCGCCTCGAGGTCGACATAGAGATCGTCTTCGTTGAAGTCCTGGGGGACGGATATGACAGGCACGGCGGCCTCCTGTCAGGGCGTGTGAGGGGTGGGTGGAAAGGCCGTCCGGGCGGCGCCCGAACGCTTCTCCAGTACGCCCGGCCGGAACCCCCGCCGTCATGCCACCGGAATTCGGGGCTTGACAATTGCGCACCTTCTGCAGAGCGTGAGTCTTGGAATATCTGTGCAGGTCACACCCGTGATCGGCTGCTCGGGGGGCATCGGGCGCCGGCGGTACCACCGGATCGGACGGCCTATCCGGACAGGGATGTCCCGTCAAGTACCGAATTCCCGCAGCAGGACAGATCCGCCCTGATCGGGCCTACTGGAGAGCGTTCGGTTCCAGCGGTGCGGCGCATATGCGATCCGCCGCGCGACAGCCCGTGGAGGGCGGTCCGGGAACGAATGATTCCAAGGAAGACGACAGAGCAACCACGCGGATTGCAGGTGTGCGACCCATGAATTCGTGGTTCCGCGACCGGGGCGCCCCGGGGAAGCACCCGGCCGGCGTCACGCAACGTGACCGTGTGACGGTCCACCGCGAAGTTCCCCCTAACGCACGGTGGGGCGGCAACCCGGCCCGGGAAGTACGGGACCACAGGGCCCTCCACCCCGAGGGCCCGCACCACGCCGCCCGTCACACCGCGGCACCGGAACACGCCCACTGACGGCCGACCGGCACCGCGACGCCACCGCACATCAGCCGCCACGACACATCACCCGAGCAACCGAGGAAAGACACGATGGACATGCATGAGGACACGGGCCGGGAGTTCTGGCGCGACGCGCTCGGCGCCGGAGGACTGACCACGATCCCGAGGTGGACGACGACGCCCGCGCCGGGGAGCGCGCGGCACGACGTCCAGGTCGCGGACGAGCTCACGCAGGGGCTGCGCCGACTGGCGAAGGAGCTCGGCATTCCGGCCACCTCGCTGGTCCTGGCGGCCCACGCGCATGTGCTGGCGGTGCTGTCGGGTGAGGACGAGGCCGTCACCGGCTGCGTTCCCGCCCCGGGCGCCCGGCCGCTGCCCTGCCGCGTCGCCACCGACGTCCCGTCGTGGCGGAGCCTCGTCACGGCCACCCATGACACCGTGTCACGGCTCACCCGGTACCAGGACTTCCCCGTCGAGGCCCTGCGTCAGCAGCTGGCGATCGCGGGTCCGGTCTCCGAAGCCGAGTTCGATCCCCACGGGGGCGACGGGGACGTCGTCGGTGGGACGGTGCTGCGGCTTTCGGTCGTCAACGGTGCGGACGGGGTGGACGGGGCTGTGGTGCTGCGGCTGCGGTATCGCACCGATGTGCTGGACGGGGAGGCGGCGGGCCGGATCGCGGGCTACCACCTGACCGCGCTCGAGCAGATCGTCTCCGGCCCGGACACGGCCCCGGCCTCCGTGGTCTCCGATGCGGAGGTGGCGTTTCAGGTCGAGGGTCTGGCGGGGCGGCGGCGGGAGTTGCCGGGGTTGCGGGTGCACGAGTTGTTCGAGGAGCGGGTGCGGGCGCATCCGGATGCGGTGGCGGTGGTGGACGCGGGGCGGGAGTGGACGTACGGGGAGTTGAACGGGCGGGCGAACCGGCTGGCGCGGGCGCTGCGGGCGCGTGGTGTGGCGGGGGAGGGTGTGGTGGGGGTGGTGCTGGAGCGCAGTGCCGACTGGCTGGCGTCGGTGCTGGCGGTGTTCAAGGCGGGTGGGGTGTATCTGCCGGTCGAGCCGGGTTTCCCGGCGGGGCGGATCGCGGCGACGCTGGCGCGGGCGGGGTGCCGGCTGGTGCTGACGGAGTCCGGCAGTACGGGCACGCTCGATGAGGCGCTGGTGTCGGTGGGCGGGGTGGAGCGGCTGCTGGTGGAGGTGGCGTACGGCGAGGGGCATGCCGCGGACGATCTGGACGTGCCGGTGGGTGCGGGGCAGTTGGCGTACATCTACTTCACCTCGGGTTCCACGGGTGAGCCGAAGGGGGCGATGTGCGAGCACGCGGGGCTGGTCAATCACCTGTTCGCGAAGATCGAGGATCTGGGGATCGGTGAGGGTGGTGTGGTGGCGCAGGTCGCGCCGCAGTGTTTCGACATCTCGTTGTGGCAGTTGGTGGCGGGCCTGCTGGTGGGTGGGCGGACGGTGGTGGTGGAGCAGGACGCGGTGCTGGATGTTCCGCGGTTCCTGGACACGGTCACGGGTGCCGGGGTGAATGTGCTGCAGGTGGTGCCGTCGTACCTGGAGGCGGTGGTGGCGGCGTTGGAGCACGCGCCGCGGTCGCTGGGCGGGTTGCGGTGTGTGTCGGTGACGGGTGAGGCGTTGAAGCGGGAGCTGGTGGAGCGGTGGTTCGCCGTGCAGCCGGGGATCCGGCTGGTGAACGCCTACGGGCTGACCGAGACGTGTGACGACACCAATCACGAGGTGATGACGTCGGTGCCGGAGCGGGTGCTGCTGGGCCGGCCGGTGGCGAATGTGCATGTGTACGTGGTGGACGAGGGGTTGCGGCCGGTGCCGTTGGGCGCGCCGGGGGAGATCGTGTTCTCCGGGGTGTGTGTGGGGCGTGGGTATGTCAATGATCCGGAGCGGACGGCTGCCGCGTTCGTGGCGGATCCGTTGCGGCCGGGTGAGCGGTTGTATCGCAGCGGGGACCGTGGGCGCTGGGATGTGTCGGGGAAGCTGGAGTTCCTGGGGCGGCGGGACACGCAGGTGAAGATCCGCGGGTTCCGGATCGAGATCGGGGAGATCGAGAACACGCTGCTGCGTCAGGTGGGGGTGCGGGACGGTGCGGTGGTCGCGGTGGCGGGTGGGGCGGGGACGCAGTTGGTGGCGTTCTACACGGCCGCGGGGCCGTTGGAGGCGGGGCAGTTGGCCGCGGGGCTGGGGGCGACGCTGCCGTCGTACATGGTGCCGTCGGTGTTCCACTGGCGGCCGGAGCTGCCGCTGACCGCGAACGGGAAGGTCGACAAGAAGGCCCTGACCGCGCTCGCCGCCACCCTGGACACCTCCACCGGGGACACCGGCAGCGGTGGTGGTGGGGCGCCGGTGACCGCGGCGGAACGGCGGCTGGCGGCGGCCTGGTCGACGGTGCTCGGTGTCCCCGAGGACCGGATCGGGCGGGGCGACCACTTCTTCGACCGCGGCGGCACGTCGCTGTCCGCGGTGAAACTCGCCATCGCCCTCGACCGGGCCGTCACCCTCAAGGACGTCACCCGCCACCCCGTCCTGACCGACCTCGCCGCACTCCTCGACACCAGGAACACCACCGACAACCAACCCGCCCCTGCCTCCTGAACAAGGAGCCGGCCACCGCATCGACGCCGACCACGGATCACCGCAGCAAGGAAAGGACCCCCACACCATGACCTCCCCCGCCCCCACGACCCTGCCCGAGGCGACCGTTCAGCCCGGCAGGCCGCCGATCCTGACCATCGACACCCCTGACGACGCTCCGCAGTGGGGCGCCGCGCACGCTCCCGCGCTGCGCGCCCTCGTCGCCGAGCACGGTGCGATCCTCGTCCGCGGACTGGGACTGCGCGACGCGGACCAGGTCGGCGCGGTGTTCCGCCACCTCGCCGGCGGCCCCCTCATGCCCGACAGGGAGGCGTTCGCCGCGCGGGAGCCGTACGCGGACGGTGTGTACTCCTCCACCGCATGGCCGCCGAACCAGCCGATGTGCATGCACCATGAGCTCAGCTACGCCCTCACCCCTCCCGGCACGATGATGTTCGCGTGCCTGACCGCGCCGGCCTCCGGCGGGGTCACGGGAGTCGCGGACGCGACGGCCGTGCTGGAGGCGCTGCCGTCGGCGATGACGGAGCGGTTCGAACGCGAGGGCTGGCTGCTCACCCGCAGCTACAACGACGAGATCGGCGCCTCCTGGGCCGACGCCTTCGGCACCGGCGACCGGGCCGCCGTCGAGGAGTACTGCCGCGCCAACGCCATCGACGTCGCCTGGCAGAGCGACGGCGGACTGCGCACCCGCCAGCGCCGCAGCGCGGTCGTGCGCCACCCCGTGACCGGAGCGCGCTGCTGGTTCAACCAGATCGCGTTCCTCAACGAATGGACCCTCGCCCCCGAGGTCCGCGAATACCTGATCGACGTCTACGGCGAGGACGGCCTGCCGTTCAACACCCGCTACGGCAACGGCGACCCGGTCGGCGAGGACGTCGTACGGACCCTCAACGAGGTCTACGAGGCCCACACGGCCCGCGAACCCTGGCAGCCCGGCGACCTGATGCTCGTCGACAACATCCGCACCGCCCACAGCCGCGAGCCCTACGACGGCCCCCGCGAGATCCTCGTCGGCATGGCGGACCCGCAGAAGCCCACCGACGCCCCACCGGCGGGCGGAGCGGCCACCCGATGAGCGCCACGCCCCCCGATTCCCCCTCCGTAACGGCCACGTCGAGCCGCGCGGCCACCGCCACCCCACCGCCCACCAGCCGCACCGTCCCCCGGGAGACCCCCATGTCCCAGCCGACCGCAGTGCCGCCGTTCGCCGTGATCCCCGGCGCACAGGTGCACAGCGCACTGCAGCATCGTGAGAAGCAGATCACCGACCTGGTCGAGGCCACCTACCGGCTGCACGCCGCGGGCGATTCGGTGAACCCGCCCTCGTACTTCCTCCGGTTCCCCGACCGCCCCAACTCCCGGATCATCGCGCTGCCGGCCTCCATCGGCGGGCAGGTCCGCGTGGACGGCCTCAAGTGGATCTCCAGCTTCCCCGACAACGTCGCGGCCGGCATCCCCCGGGCCTCGGCCGTACTGATCCTCAACGACCACGACACCGGCTACCCCTTCGCCTGCCTGGAGAGCTCCATCATCAGCGCCACCCGGACCGCCGCGATGGCGGCGCTCGCCGCCGACCGCCTCGCCCGCGCCCGGCCCGAACGTCCGGCGCGGGTGGGGTTCTTCGGCACCGGCCTGATCGCCCGCTACATCCACACCTACCTCGCCGGCACCGGCTGGTCCTTCGACGAGATCGGGGTGCACGACCTGTCGGGCGACAGCGCCACCGGGTTCGCCGGGTATCTCCAGCAGACGGGCACCACCGGCCGCGTCACCGTGCACGAGGACCCCGAGGAGCTCATCCGCTCCAGCGACATGGTCGTCTTCGCCACCATCGCCGCGAAGCCGCACGTCACCGACCCGGCGTGGTTCACCCACAACCCGCTGGTGCTGCACGTCTCCCTGCGGGACCTCGCCCCGGAGATCCTGCTCGCCTCGGCCAACTTCGTCGACGACGTCGAGCACTGCCTCAAGGCCGACACCTCCCCGCACCTGGCCGAGCAGCTCACCGGCAGCCGGGACTTCCTCACCGGCACCCTCGCCGACGCCATGAACGGCACCGTGCAGGTGCCCGACGACCGGCCGGTGGTCTTCTCGCCCTTCGGCCTGGGAGTGCTCGACCTGGCCGTCGGCAAGTACGTGTACGACGAGACGGAACGCGCCGGCCAACTGCACGTCATCGACGACTTCTTCCACGAACTGCGCCGTTACGGCTGAGTCCCGGCCCGCGCGGCCCCGCCGGCTCCGGTGCCCGGCGGGGTCCCGGTCGGCCCGGCCCGTGGAAGCGGGCGCCGAGAGCCGTGGGTGAAGACGTCCGGGCGTGCCGTTCCCGCTGGTACGACCGGGGGGCATGCCGCGTAAGGAGTAATGGGCGGTTCGGGCTGTTCGGCCGTGTCACGCTGGGAGGATTCCGCAGCAGGTCACCCGCGGGACGACGATGCCCGCAGCACGACGAAGGACACCACCTCGTATGAGCCCCGCTCCGACCACCGCCGACGCGGTGCGCAGGCATCCGGTGCCTCAAGCGACTTCGCCGATGCCGGAGCAGGGCCACGGGGCCGGCCGCCCCGGCCGGGTCAGCGTCTCCGAGCCGACGTGATGGACGGGCACGACACACCGCAGCCCGGCTCCGGGCGCCCGCAGCCTCCCGGCAACGACGACGAGGCCGTGCCGGAACTCGGCCGGATCGCGGAGCAGTTCCGCGAGATGGCCCAGGCCAAGGACCGGCTGGAGAGCCTGCTCGACGCCGTGCTCGCCATCAGCCGGGAGGTGGAGCTGCCCGCGGTGCTGCGCCGGATCGTCACCACCGCCATGGACCTGGTGGGCGCCCGCTACGGGGCGCTGGGCGTGCTGCACGAGTCCGGCGGGTATCTGGAGCAGTTCATCACCGCGGGCCTGTCGGAACAGGAGCGTGCCGATCTGGCCGGCATCGACTTCCCCCGCGGCAGGGGCGTCCTCGGCCACCTCATCCACCACCCGCAGCCGCTGCGCGCCAAGGACATCGCCTCCCACCCCTCCTCGGTCGGCTTTCCCCCGGGTCACCCCCACATGCGCACCCTGCTCGGTGTCGCCATCAGCGTCCGCGGCGAGATCTACGGGGACCTCTATCTGTCCGAGCGGCGCGACGGACTGCCCTTCGACGCCCACGACGAGAGCATCGTGATCGCCCTGGCGAGCGCCGCCGGTATCGCCATCGAGAGCGCCCGACTGTTCGAACAGGTCCGTGCCCGGGCCGAGCAGTTCCAGCGGCTCCTGCTGCCGCGGCTGTCCGACCTGAGCCCTTTCGAGGCCGCGGCCGTCTACCGGCCCGCCACCGAACCCAACTCCGTCGGCGGTGACTGGTACGACGCCATCATGCTGCCCGACGGCGCCGTCGCGGTCGTCATCGGCGACGTGGTCGGCCACGACCTGCACGCGGCGGCCGCCATGGCCCAGACGCGCAACATGCTGCGCGCCCTGCTGTTCGACCGGCGCACCCCGCCCAGCGCGGTGCTCGCCCAACTGGACCGCACCCTGCAGGCCATCACCGACAATCCCGTCACCACCACCAGCCTGGCCCGGATCGAGCCCGACGGACCGGCGTGGCGGCTGCACTGGAGCTCGGCGGGCCACTTCCCGCCGCTGCTGGTCACCCCCGACGGACAGGCGCGGTACCTGTACGCCGACCCCGGTGTGCCCCTCGGCGTCGACACGTCCCTGCCCCGTCCCGACCACACCCACCCCCTGCCTCCGGGCGCCACCGTGGTCTTCTTCACCGACGGTCTCGTCGAACACCCCGCCCACCCCGTCGACCACAGCCTCCAAGAGCTCGCCGAACTCGCCGTCGCCCACGCCTCCCTTCCTCTGGGGGAGTACGTCACGACGCTGGCCGACAACCACCCCAGCGACGGCCACGACGACATCGCCCTCCTCGCCCTCCGTACGCCGGCCGCCCCCCGGTCCCCGGCTCCGTAGCGCCCCGATGCCCACCTCGCGGATCACCACGAGGCTCACCTCGCGACTCCGCGCCGGCCGGACCGCGCGCCGCGCCGCCGCCCGATCAGGAGGCGCCGCCCCGGCCGTCGCGTTCGGCGAAGACCGCCAGGGCCTCGGTGTCGGTGGCCCGGGCGCGCAGGTGGTAGTCCGCCCAACGGGCGGCGCCCGGGTAGCCGGAGTCCTCGGTGACCTGCGCGATCGCGGCGTCGATGTCGTAGTCGGTCACCCGGAGTTGGACGCCCGGCCCCAGGAGGGCCCAGTGGGCGCCGGCCCTGCCGTACGGCATGCCCACACTGCCCGGGTTCACGACCAGCCGTCCGTCCGCGAGACGGACGCACGGCATGTGCGTGTGACCGCAGACGACCGTGCGGACATCGCCGTCCAGGCCCGCGAGGACCTCCCGCCAGCGCTCCGGGCGGGAGTCGACGAGCACGACCTCCTCGTCGTCGCGCGGGGTGGCGTGGCAGAACAGGACGTCGCCCAGACCGGACACCGGCAGGCGCAGCGACGCGGGCAACCCGGCCAGGAGGTCCAGCTGGTCGGCGCGCAGCGAACCCGCCGCCCATGCGCCGATGGCATCGCCCGCGAGAGCACTCGTACCGCGCCGGCACGCGACGAGCTCGCGGTCGGCGTTGCCGCTCAACCAGCTCGCACGACCGCCCAGAGAGGTCAGCAGGTCCAGGACCCGCTCCGGCTGGGGTCCGGCGGCGATGTCCCCGGTGAGGACGATGCGGTCGGCGGCCCGTACGTCCGGTTCGGCGAGGACCGCTTCGAGGGCGGGCAAAACTCCGTGGGTGTCGGACAGCACGGCTACTCGGTTCGGCATGCTCACCACGGTGCGACGCAACCACCCCGCGCCGCCGGGCCTTTCGCCCACCGCGTACGCCCCGGGCCCGGTGCCGCCGGACGCAGGCGGGAGGGACCCGCGCGCCGTCCGGTGCGGCCTTCACCGGTACCTCCCGACGAGTGCCGCCGCGCCCGGGAACCTGCGTCGCCCCACGGACCGTGCTCCCCGACGGCCGCACGACGTGGACGGAGTTGCGGTCGGCCCACGGGGTACGTGCTGCTCCGCGTGGAGAGGCACAGGGACGGGTGACAAGGGGCCGGACCGGTCCGTCCGGCCCCCTCCGGGAGGGGCGCCGCAGCCCGCGGCGAACGGGGCGCCGACGCGGGGAACGCTCCCGGCCCGGCGAGGGTTCAGCCGGTCGGGAACTGGTACAGGCCGCGGCCCGCGCGGTGGGCGCGGGAGGTCGCGACCAGCCGGTCGAGGGTGCTGCGCACGGTGTTGATGTTCCCGGAGCTGTCGTCACGGCCGAGCTCCTGGGCCACGTCCCGGGCCCGCAGGGGGGTGTCGGCGCGACGGGACAGCACCGCGATCACCTGCTCGGTCAGGCCCCCGGACTCCGGGGCCGTCTCGACCGGTGCCGCGTTCGCCGCCGACTTCCTCGCCGTGCCCGCGGTCTTCGTCCTCGCCTTCGACTTCACGGACTTGGCCGGTGTGGTGGGGGCCTTCTTCGCCGGTCGGCGCGTGGAAGCGGTGGCGGCGGGCTTCTTCGCCTTGGACTTCGAGGCGCTTGCGCTCTTGCGGGACGTGCGAGGGCGGTCGGACGCGGTTTCCGTCCCGGCCTCGACCGCGGAGTCCGCCGTCGCGTCGTCCTCGGTGACGGCCTCGGTGACGGCTTCCGCTGTCTCCGCTGCGACCTCCGCGACCGGCTCGGCCTGCGGTTCCTCCTCGACAGGGGTCTCGACCACCGGCTGGGCGGCGCGCGGTGCCGGGACCACGGTCGCCGACAGGGCGCTCAGCGCCGCCAGAGCCGCGCGTACCGACTCCAACCGCTCGGAGACCGTGGCGAGTTCCTTCTGCAGTGTGATCTGCTGCTCCTCCAGCTGGGGAAGCTCCGCCTGCAGCGCGGCAGTTGTGGCTTCGATGCTGTGTGTTGCGGTGGGCGTCGATGTCATGGTGCTCTCCTGACGCGGCTGTGCCTGCTGCCGGTGGTGGGAATGTTGTGATGCAGGGTACGCCGTTTGCCCGGAGTTCGGGGCAGGTGGTGTGACACCGCCTGTGCGTTCGAGGGTTCGGAGGAGTGCAGTGGGACCCGAATCCACTGCGGGCGGCACGGTGTTGTGCGCGATTCTGCCTGTTCAGCGGCTGTCGGTGCGCTGGTGCGCGCACGCCGGGGAGGGAAGTCCCGTCGTCTCCGTGCGTTGAGTCCACCGTCACGGTCGCGGGACCGACGTAACGGATCCGAGCCGCCCGGGGCCGTCACGGGCCATGCTGCCCCGCCGGATGGCGGACGGTCGTCAGGTCCCGCCCGGGCCCGCGGCCCGCCCTCGGCGCCCTCAGAAGGCGATGCGGGCGGCGACGGGCAGATGATCGCTGCCCGTCGCGGGCAGCGACCGGACCTCCACCACCGTGGCGTCACGCGCCAGGATCTGGTCGATCCTGGCCACGGGGAAGGAGGCCGGCCAGCTGAACGCCATGCCCGAACGCGGCGGACCGAGCCGGGCGAGGACCGGGCCCAGACCACGGTCCTCCACCGTGCCGTTGAGATCCCCGAGCAGGACGATCCTCTCCAGCCGCTCGGCCGCCAGTGCCGCACCGAGCAGGTGTGCGCTCTCGTCCCGGTGCGCCGAGGCGAAGCCCCGGTCCCAGCCGAGCCGGACCGAGGGCAGGTGCACGACGTACACCGCCACGTCCCCCTGTCCCGGCAGCCGGACCGTCGCCCTCAGACCGCGCTCCCAGCCCTCGGCGATCCCCTGCGGTCTGATGTCGACCCGTCGCACGTCGGTGAGCGGGTGCGCCGACCACAGGCCCACCGTCCCCACGACCGCGTGGTGCGGATAGCGCGGAGCGAGAGCCGCCGTGAGATCCGGCAGGGCCGTCTCGGTCACCTCCTGCAGCGCGACGAGACCGGCCCCGTTCGCGGCGAGCTCCCGCGCCGCTCGGCCCGGATCGGGGTTCACGTCGCTGATGTTGTGCTGGACGACCGTGAGGTCGTCGGGGGCGGGCCGGGACGGGGGGAGCAGCAGGCCGCCGAAGACACAGGCCCACACCACCACCGGCAGCAGCGCGGCGCCCGCGGCGGCGGGCGAGCGCCGCAGCAGCGCCGGTACCAGCAGGACGGGGCAGGCCGCCGCGAGCCAGGGGAGGAACGTCTCGAGGAGGCTGCCGAGGCGTCCGGCCGTGTCGGGCACCGCCGAGTGGAACACCAGCAGGCATGCGAGGAGCACCGGGACCACCACCGCCACCGCGTCCCGGTACGCCACCGCGCGCGGGGACGGAGCCGCCCTTCGTCCCCCGCGGAGCCGCGGGGGTGCCCAGCGGCGCAGCCGGGCGGCCCTGGTCCCCACCCGCCCGGCCTTCGTCCCGATCCGGTCGGCCTCTGTCCCCACCCGGTCGTTCCCGCCCCTCACCACCTGCTCCCCGCCTTCCGCCGGCCACCGTCCCCGGCCCACCCCACGGGCCGCGGTCATGATCGGCGACGCGTGCGCATCCCGCTGCGGTTCCCGCCGGGCGGTCCGGATCGCGCGTGTGACAGCGCCGCGGTAGGGCGCTGCCAGCCCGTGCTCCGACGATGCGGGTGACGGACCGGGAGGACGAGATGGGCGACGACGCGACGGGCACGGCGGTGCGGCAGCCCACGCTGTGCGGAGCGCGAAGGCCGCGCGCCGCACGGCGCTCGGTGGCGCTGCCGGGAGCCGGTGTCTTCGCGATCGGCACCGACATGTTCGTCGTGGCCGGACTCCTCGGCGGGATCGCGCACGACCTCGGTGTCACCGTCGGCAGCGCGGGACTTGCCGTGACGGTGTTCGCACTGACGTACGCGACGGGCGCGATCCTGCTCGGACCCCTCGTCGCCGCCTTCCCGCCGCACCGCGTCCTGGTCGTCTCCCTGGCGGCCTTCGCCGTGCTGAACGTTCCGGCGGCACTGGCGCCCGCACTGCCCGTGCTTCTCGCGGCACGACTGCTGGGCGCGCTCGCCGCGTCCGCCGGTGTCCCCGCAGCGGCCGCGGCTGCTGCCGCCGCCGTGCCGGCGAGCCATCGAGGGCGTGCGCTCGGCACGATCGTCGGCTGCATGTCCGCGGCGACGGTGCTCGGCGCTCCGGCCGGTGTGCTGCTGGCATCGACGCTCTCCTGGCGGGCGGCGTTCGCTCTGCCCGCCGTCCTCGCCGCCGCCACCGTCACGGGCCTGCTGCTCACCCGCGACGATCCGCACCCGCCCGCGACGCCGGCAGGCGAGCGCCCGCCGTCCGCCGGCGAGCCGCAGCGGGCGCGCACCGCGGGGCACCGCGACGGGCCGCAACCGCTCCCACCGCGCCGGCCGGCTTCCCCGCCGCGGCCGTCTCTCCGGTCCCGGGCGCTGCTCCGGCCGCGGCTGTTCCCCACGGACCGGTTGTTCCTCCGGTACCGGCTGCTCCTTCCCGGCCCGCCTTGCCCGCGGGGCCGGCCTCTCCGGCCGGACCGCGGTGATGCGCGGGACGGCGGTGGCGCGCCGGTCCCGGGGGGCCGTGCGGGGTCGTGGAAACGGTTCCGGCCCCTCGCGTCGCCGGCCGTCGCCGCCACTCTCGCCGTGACGTTCCTGCTGATGACCGCCTCTTACAGCATGTACACCTTCCTCCCCCTGCTGCTGGCCGGCGCGGCCGCGCCGCTGGGGAGCGGCCTGTTCATCGCGGTGTTCGGCCTCGCGGGCATGGCGGGGACCCGGTGGGGCGGCTCGGCGGCCGACCGGCACGGTCCGCGTCGCGTGGTGGGGCCGGCCGTGGCCGTCTCCGCCGCCGCCTTCGCGGCGCTCCCGCACACGACGTCCACGGCGGCGGGTGCGGCGGTGGTCGTGGCCGGTTGGGGAGCGGCGGTGTGGGGTTTCGTACCCGCCCAACAGCACCGGCTGCTCGGCCTGGGCACGGCGGCGCCCGCGCTGTTGCTGGCGCTGCACAGCGGCGCCGTCCATCTCGGGGCCGCGGCCGGTTCGCTGCTGGGCGGTCTCGTCGTCGACGGCGCGGGAGCCCGATGGCTCTGGACGCTTGCCGTCGTCTGCTGCGGTGGCGCCTGGGCCGTGCACACGGTCCTCGCCGGGAAGGAGAACAGCTCATGACCAGGATCGAATCCGCACGGGACGTCGTCGGACTGGGGACGGTGCTCGGCGTCTGGGCGCATCCGGACGACGAGGCCTACCTCTCCGGCGGGCTGATGGCGCTGGCACGCGACCGCGGGTCGCGCGTCGTGTGCGTGACCGCCACCCGCGGCGAGCTCGGCACGGAGCAGCCGGAGGTCTGGCCGCCGGACCGGCTGGCCGCGGCCCGTACGTACGAACTGGCTCAGTGTCTCGCGGTCCTGGGGGTGCACGAGCACCACTGGCTCGGTTACCGGGACGGTCAGTGCGCGGCGGTGCCCCGTTCCCGGGCCGTGGGGCGGCTGGGCGACATCATCGCGTGCGTACGGCCCGACACCGTCCTCACCTTCGGCCCGGACGGCATCACCGGCCATCCGGACCACCGCACGGTCTCGGACTGGACCACGGCCGCGTTCGCGCGGGCCGCACCGGACGGCGCGAGGCTGCTCCACGCCACGTTCGCCGAGCGGCGGGGCCCGCGCTGGGCGGCGCTGAACGAGCGCCTGGGCATCTTTCCGCCCGGGCTGCCGGTGCTCACCCCCGACCGTCTGCTGGCGGTCGACGTGGTGCTGGACGCTCGCACGGCCGACCGCAAGGTGCGCGCGCTGGCGGCGCAGCGGACCCAGACGGCGGAGCTCATGGCGCTGCTGGGGCTGGAGCGCTTCACGGCATGGGTCGGTGACGAGTCGTTCGTCGACGCGACGGACACGTCCCGCGCGGTCGACGCCGTCCGGGCGGCTGCAGCGAGAGCGGCCCCGGACGGGGACGCCGGAGAAGCGCGGACCGAGGGGAACGCCCGTACGGCTACGGCGGCTTCCACCTCCAGGTGATCGACCTCGCCGGACGCCCCCGGCGCTTCATGTCTGCGAGGGCCGGGAGAGGTGCCGCTCGATCGCCCGCCGTGCGGCGTCCAGCACCGCGGCCCGGCCGGCCACGGGCGCCGTGGAGGCCGGGACGCCCGCCACCGGGACCGTCCCGTCTCGCGGGCCGGCACCTCCCGGACGTACAGCGGCAGTTTCTGAACCCCCCACTGCGGCGGCACCGTCCGCGGTGGCGGCCGTCCCGGAGCCCTCCGGGGCGGCTGCCCCGGGCTCCTCGAGGGCAGCGTTCCCCGGCCCCTCCACAGCGGGTGCGTCGGGAGCCCGGTCGGCCGCCCTCTCGATCAGCGTGGCCGTTTCGTCGTCGCCGAGCCCTCTCAGCAGCCCGGCGAGATTGCGCAGCGTGGCCCAGAGGTGGGTCCAATTGCCGTTGCGGGCGAAGTAGTCGATGACCTCGCTGTAGCCGCCCAGCGCCTCGTGGACCCGGCCCGTACGGGCCCGCAGCGACATCAGCCCCACCGTCGCGACCCCGACGAGGAACGTCGCCCCGGAGGCGCGGGCCAGTTCGACGGCGTCCACGTACCGCTCCTCGGCCGTCTCGCTGCGTCCCTCCAGGCTGTCGATCTCCCCGGCCACATAGGCGCCCCACGCCTTCATCGAGGGCGACACCGCTGCTGCCCGCCCCCGCTCGTTCAGGCGGCGTGCCTCTTCCGGATCGCCCGCGTAGGCCATGGCCAGTGCGGCGATGCCCAGGTTCTCCCGGTGGGGGCCGGCGAGCGCGAGGGCGGCGAGGGAGTGCTCGACCACGTCCTCGTACGCTCCGCGGGCGAGGTCGGCCACCGACAGCACCGACAGGCAGTGCCAGGCCCCCGTGGTGCCGGCGGCCCTCTCCAGCCCGGTACGGGCGAGCAGATCGGCGCGTCGGTAGTCCCCTCGGTGGTAGGTGGCCTCTGCCGCCGTTCCGAGCACCTGGCCGGCCAGGGGGTGGCCGTCGAGCGCATCGTCGGTGGCCAGTTCCACGGCCCAGTCCCGGATCTCGACCAGGTCCCGGTAGGCGACGGCGTCGTAGAGGGCGGTGACGACGGCCGCGGCCTCGTCCACGGCCCCCCGCGCACGGGCCAGCCGCCAGGCGGCCCGCAGGTTGGGCAGTTCGCGGCGCAGGGCGCTGTCGGCCTCGCCCTCGTTCCCGGAGTCCAGGGTGGTGCCGATCCACGCGGTCAGCCCGCGTGCCCAGGTCACCAGCCGGCCGGCCGCGGTCTCGTCCTCGCCCTCCGCCTCCAGCCGGTCCAGGGCGAAGGCCCGCAGCGTCTGGAGCATCCGGTAGCGGGTCGTTCCCTCGAACGAAGCCTCGATCATGGAGGCGTCGACGAGTCGGGCGAGTGCGGCTCCCGGGTCGCTGTCCAGACCCAGGTCGTGGGCGATCTGCTCGGCGGTGTCCGGGTCGACGCCGTCGGGGAAGACCGCCAGATGCCGGAAGAGCCGCTGCTCGTCCGGTGTGAGGAGCCGGTACGACCACTCCAGCGTGGCCCGGAGCGTGCGGTGCCGGCGGTCGGCGCTCGGTGTGCCGCCCGCCAGCAGATCGAGCGAGCGCTCCAGCCGGCACTGCAGATCGGTGAGGGAGAACGTCGACAGCCGGCCCGCCGCGAGCTCGATGGCCAGCGGCATCCCGTCGAGCCGGTGCACGATCCCGGCGACCGTCCGCAGCTCCTCGTCGGTGGGCGGCGGGCCGGGCCGGACGCGGCGGGCCCGCTCCAGGAAGAGGGCCGAGGACGGTACGTGCGCGGGGTCCTCACCGGGCTGCGGGAGAGCGAGCGGCGAGAGTCGGGAGAGCTGTTCCGCGGGCAGGCCGAGAGGCTCCCGGCTCGTCGCCAGCAGGGTGGTCCCGGGGCAGGCGGCGAGGATCGTGTCGACGGCGTCGCGGACACCGTCGAGCAGGTGCTCGCAGTTGTCGACGACGAGCAGGCCGGGGTGGTCGGCCAGGACGGCGAGGCAGGCGGAGAGCACGTCACCCCGGTCGACCTTCAGATTGAGGGCCGTCGCCAGGGCGTGCGCGAGGGCGGCGGAGTCGGTGACCGGCGCGAGGCGGAGCACCGTCGCCGCCCCGTCCTGCCGTGCGACCTCCAGAGCGAGCCGCGTCTTCCCGACACCGCCCGGCCCGACGAGGGTGACGAGGCGCTCGGCCGCCAGCAGCTCCTTCAGAGCACTGAGCTGTGCTTCGCGGCCGATCAGACGGGTGGTCGCCGGGCCCGGAGAGCCGGGCGGAGCCGGTGCGGCGGGCGGTGTCGGTGCGGCGGGCGGTGTTGGTGTCTCCCGTGGCGCCGTTGTGTCCCGTGGCGCCGTTGTGTCCCGCGGTACCGCTGTGGCCGGTGCCGGTGCCGGTGCCGGTGCCGTGGGTCGCCGTGCGGGCGCGGACGTCGCGTCGGCGGATGACTGGGACCCGGCGGGCACGTGGGGTACTGCGGACGGCGACGGCCGGAGGCCGGGCGTCGCTGCGGCAGGTGGTGACGGCACCGCCGCGGGCGTCACCGCGGCGGGCGCGGTGCCCGTGAGGATGTCGTGCTCGGTCGCGTCCAGCGCGGGGGAGGGGTCGAGCCCGGTCTCGTCGATCAGCCGCCGCCGGTACTCCCTGGCGGTGTGCAGCGCCCGGGGCGCCTGCCCGGTCGCGGCCAGAGCCCGTACGAGGAGCAGGACCGCCGGCTCGCGCAGGGGGTCGGCGGCCGAGGAGGCGGCCGCCAGGCCCACGACCTGCTCGGCCCGGCCGGCGGCGATGGCCTGGGCGATCAGCGCGTCGGTCACGTCCTGCCGCAGCCGTGCGCAGTCCTCGACCGCGGCCTCGATGGGCTCGATCCCGGTGAGGTCGGCGAGGACCGGTCCCCGCCACAGCTCGTGCGCCTGCCGGAGCAGGTCGTACCCGCCGGCGGCCCCGTCGTGCCGCGCCGCCGAGAGGAGGGCACGGGCCTCGGCCAGGTCCAGTTCGCCGTCCCCGAGGACGAGCCGGTAGCCGCCGTGCCGTGTCTCGAGCCGGCCGGAAGCGGCGCCGAGGTGTCCGCGCAGCCGGGAGACGTGATTGTGCAGGGCCTGGCGGCCGGAGTCGGGTACCTGCGAGGGCCACAGCGCGTCCACGAGACGGTCGACGGTGACGATCCGGCCCTCGGCGAGGGCGAGCAGGGCGAGCACCGCACGCCGTTTCGGGCCGGGCACGTCCACACCGGCGCCGTCGACAAGGAGCCGCAGCGGCCCGAGCACCTCGACCCGGACCGACGGCTGCGGACACCCGACTGCCATGGGACCCCCGTGGGAGGACGAGAGACGGAAGGGACGAGGAAGCGGTGGTGAAGGGGACGTGAGGTCGAACGGGCCGGCGGGGAACGAGCGGGCCGTGAGGCCGGACAGGCCGCAGGCCGCCGGTTCACGGGCCGCCGGTTCACGGGCCGGCGGGTCACGCGGACGGGCAGGGCCACGAGGGCGGAGCCCGGCAGCGACGACCGTGCCTGTTAGCACGACGATAGTCCGTGCGAGGGCCGTGACAGGTGATGTGCCGACGCTTTCTCGTGTGGCCGGCGCGGGCCGGTCGCGGGAGGAAGGAGCCAGTGATGGATCAGGACAAGGTGACGGCGTTCCTGGAGCGGTTCGTGGGCGACCTGGGTGCCACCGGCGCCGCCGGTTCCGTGGTGATCGGCCACCGACTCGGCCTCTACCGGGCCCTCGCGGACGGCCCGGCGACCCCGGAGGAGTTCGCCGGGCGCACCGGATGCCACCAGCGGTATCTGACCGAATGGCTGTGCGGCCAGGCTGCGGGCGGGTACGTCGACTACGACCCCGGGACCGGGACGTTCTCGCTGACCGAGGAGCAGGCGTACTGCCTCGCCGATCCGGAAGGCCCCAACCTGGCTGCCGCCTTCCGCGTGGTGCTGGGGTACCTGCGGGCCGAGCCGAGGATCACCGAGGCCTTCCGCACCGGTGAGGGGGTCGGGTGGCACGAGCACGACGAGGACGTCTTCGTCGGGTGCGACGCGTTCTACCGTCCCGGCTACGTGGCCGAGCTCGTCCGTACGTGGATCCCGGCGCTGGACGGGGTCGACGCCAAGCTGAGCGCCGCCGGAAGGGTCGCCGACCTGGGCTGCGGCCTGGGCTCGTCGTCGCTGCTCATCGCGGAGGCCTACCCGCGCACCACCGTCTCCGGTTCGGACTACCACGCCGCGTCGATCGAGCTGGCCCGGAAGAAGGCGGCCGAGGCGGGCGTCTCCGACCGGGTGTCCTTCGAGGTGGCCACCGCCCAGACGTTCACGGGCACCGGGTACGACCTCGTGGCGATGTTCGACTGTCTCCATGACATGGGCGATCCGGTGGGCGCCGCCCGCCGGGTGCGGCAGGCGCTCGCCCCGGACGGCACCTGGCTCCTGGTCGAGCCCGCGGCCTCCGACCGCATCGAGGACAACCTCAACCCGGTCGGACGGCTGTTCTACAGCGGCTCCACCTTCCTCTGCGTGCCGAACGGCCTTTCCCAGCCGGGCGGCTACGCCCTCGGTGCCCAGGCAGGCGAGACGGCGGTCCGCGAGATCGTCACGGAGGCGGGCTTCACCCGGTTCCGGAAGGCGGCACAGACCGGCTTCAACGCGGTGTACGAGATCCGGCCGTGAGCTGCGCCCCGGCTGATCGACACCCGGAGACACCCGGAGCCGCCCCACAGACGCCCGGAGACGCCGTGCCGTCGCGATGTCCCCGCACGCGAGGGCCCCTGCGGTGGAATCCGCAGGGGCCCTCGCGTGCGTGCTCGGACGGAAGGACTCAACGCAGTGCCTTGACACGGTCGAGGGCGGCGACGCCGACCGCGGCGAGGCCGATCTGGATGAGCCATTCGATCCAGTCGACGCCGTTGGTGTCCGCGACACCGAGAGCCGCTGCCACCGCTGTGCCGATCAGTGCGGCGACGATGCCGACGACGATCGTCCACAGGATGCCGATGTGCTGCCGCCCGGGGAGCACGAGCCGCCCGAGCACACCGATGACGATGCCGATCACCATGGCGCTGAGGATGCCGGAGATTTCCATCGCTGTCCCTTCCCGAGGGTCCTGGGCTCCGTATGCCCCTCATCGCCCCGCACACGCGTGCGCCGCACGAGACACGGTCGGCCGTTCTGGACGGTCCTTGCCCTCGCAGTTCGCCGTCCGATCGCCGCCCGCGGTCGTGGGCACATCGCGGCCCGGTGCCAGTGGACCCGTCCGCGGAGGGCCGACGGTCCGGCAGGAACACCGGGCGACCGGCTGAACCCCACCGGCCGCCGCAGCCCGGACACATGACGAAACACTGACCACCGGAGCCGGCGAGGGACCCGGAGACGAGACCGCCCGCCGGCTCGTCGCCGCAGGCCACAACGGCTGCATCGGCAGCCGCGACGCCGACCGGTGCCGCCGGGCGGCCGAGGAACCGGCACTCCCCGGCCCACGGGTGGTCCGTCCCTGACGGCGGTGCCGGCTACCAAGGAAGCGGGCCCTCGGCGTCGACGTAGCCCCGGTCCTCCAGTCCGCTGTCGGCCTCCACGGCCTTCGACGCGGCGGCCACGGACGCGTCCGCGACGTCGATGAGGACGGTGCGCGCGCCGGGCGGTGTCGGCCGGGGCGGTGGGAATCCGGCCGAGGGCAGCCGGACGGATGAACGGGCACATTTTCAGTGTTTCAGAATTGAATCCACGTCAGGCCGAAGGCGATTCTGTGCCGCACCCGAGGAGCCGACGGCAAAAGGCGAGGAACACATGATCTCCCTTCCCCCATGGGGCGTGGTGGCGGCTACGGCACTGTCCGTGGCCGCCCTTGTCAGCCCCGTCTCCGCATCCGACGAGCCGTACGACGCGCGCCGCACCGCGACGCTCAACCGCGTCCAGGTCATCAGCCTGACGTCGACCGGCACTGGTACGACGATGGTCGACAACGGAACACCCGGTCCGGGACTCGGTGACCAGATCATCATCACCGCCAAGCTCTTCCGCAACGGCCGGAGCTACGGCACCGAAGCGGCCGTCTGCACCCGGGTGGCACCCGCGACCACCCACTGCACGGGCACGTTCAGCCTTCCCCTCGGCCAGGTGACCTGGCAGCACCTGAAGAGCACGCCCGTGGGCACCCCGCCGAGTGACTTCGACGTCGCCGTCACCGGCGGCACGGGTGCCTACCGGACCGCTCGCGGCCACGCCCACATCGGCCGTATCGCCGAAGAGGGCGGCTCCTTCACCCTGTATCTCGTGCGCTGACGCTTCCCGCCTCGCGCTTCTCGCGCCCCCGCCCCCGGTGTCGGCCATCGGCCGTGAGCCGGGGGCGGGGGCGCGTCCGCCGGTGTGGGGTGCGGCCGCCGGGCCTCAAACCGCGAAACCGCGCGTCCCGGTGCCGCAAGCCGGGCCGTGGCGTGGCGGACCGGATTCACACCCTGCGCCACCGGGCCATCAGGAACGAGAAGACACCGAACAGCACCAGTCCCGTGGCCGTCGCGACCAGCAGCCAGGGGCCGGCAGCCGTCGAGGCGAAGGTGCGGAGCGTGTCGTCGAGCCCCTTCGCGTCGGAGGGGTCGTAGGTGAGGGCCGCACGGGCGGCGAAGCCTCCCGCCACCGCGAAGACGAGACCCCGGGCGATGCCCCCGGCCACGCCGGTCACGTCCACCGCCTGCCGGGCCCGCCGGCCCATGGCCCCCGTCCTGAGATGCTTGCGGTACTTCCGCAGCGCCGCGCGCACACCGATCCACACACCCGCGCACGCGATCCCGAGGCCACCGAGGCCCACGATCCACTGACCGGCGGGAAGTTCGAGGGCACGGGCCGTGATGTCCCGCGACTGCTGGTCGCTCGACCCCGCCCCGCGGTCGCCGACGGCGAAGGCCAGCACCGAGTACGCGACGAACGCGTAGAAGACACAACGCACCGCCGCCAACGCGCGCTTGCGGGCCTTGCGTCCGTCGGGTCCGGCCGCCCCGAACAGGGCTTCCGACAACCGCCAGAGCACCATGCCGATCAGACCCACGCCCACGGCCCACAGCAGCACCGCACCGAAGGGCTGCGCGGACAGCTCCTCCAACGCGCCGCCGCGGTCGGCCTCACGACCCCCGTCCGACCCGAAAGCCACCTGCAGGGCGAGCACTCCGATGAGGAGATAGATCAGCCCGCGTGCCGCGAGCCCGCAACGTGCCCCGGTCTCCACGGCGTCGCTGCGTGCCGCGCGGTGTGCCACCGAGCGGCTCCGGAATGTCAATGCGCGTGCATTCATGTCCCTCGCTTGCCCCCGAAACACCGGGACGAACGCGGTGACTTCAGGGCGCCGGGTCGAGGCGTGAGGCGGCCTCGGCGCGGCAGGGGCGCCGAGGGGGTCCCGCAACGCCACGGCTCCGGTGCGGCGCGTCGACGTCAGGTCGAGCACCGGGAGTTGCCGCTGAGCCACGGGGCGGGGGCCGACCCGTCCGCCCAAGCCGTGAGTGCGGTCAGGTCCAGGCAGAGGATGCCGCACTGCTCCGCGTAGTCAGTGGCGGGGCCGGTGAACTCGCCCGTGGTCACGACGGCGGCGACGTCCGCCTCGTGCACGGCGAAGCAGGTGCCGCCGAAGCGTTGCATGTCCTGCGAACCGACCTTGTTGACGGGGCCGTACCGCTTGCACTGGATGACCACGCGTCGCCCGCCCGGTGCGACGGCCAGCACATCGGCGCCCAGGTCCCCACTGCCGCCCACCACTTCGACGTCCGTGCAGCCGTCTCGCTCGCAGAGCGCCGCGATCGCCAGCTCGAACGTCTCGGCGTCCATCGCGGCCAGGTCCTCCGCGGCGAACTGCGCGCCCCTGCCGGCCCGTACCGTCCCCGCGGTCCGCGCGGCGACGGCGACCGGCTCGGTCTCCCACGGGTCGTCGGGTACGGACTCTGGGCGTGGCACGGCCCTCCGCCGCCGGCCGGCTCCCCGCAGCCCGACGAGCACGAAGGCGGTGCCGACCAGCGCGACACCCCCGAGGGCCCCGCCCACCCCCGCCGCCCTCACAAGGGACTTGAGCATCAGACCGCACCCGCAGAGCACGGACCCGGTCAGGGCGAACCACAGAATCGTCTGCCTCATGCTGAAGACGGCTCGATCGGCGGGCCGGGGACGCCGGACGGGTATCGTCATGTGCAGCGCTCACCTCATTCGGGATCAGCTCATTCCAAGATCGTCCCGGTCCCCTCTGCCCCGTCCCCGCCGCCTCTAACAGGCCGGTTTCCCCTCGCTCCTCCCGTCGCGGCGGCACTGTCGGGGGAAATGCCGTCCACGGTGAAGCTGCTCCGGGGCGGCGACGCACGGTTCATGCCGGTCCGCGCACCGAGCGCCCGCGTCCCCGGCTCTCGGACGGGGAACCTCCTCCGTGACGCGAGCGTCATGAAGGGTGAGAACGGACGCCGTCCGACGGGCGTGCGACAGCGACGGAGGAGAACTGTCATGGGGGCGGACGACCCGACGAAGGTGGAGACCGTGCTCGCCGACGGCCGGCGGATGACACTCTCGCTCCCGCCGACCGGGGCGCCGTGGGCGGCCGACGGCATCAAGGCGCTGCGCGCGGTGCCGCCCACCCACTCGGGCCGTGGTGAGGAGCCGCCGGCGCTTCCCGAGCGGCCCGCTCTGCCCCTTCAGGTGGCGCTGCTCGGTCTGGGGGCCTGAGCCCCCACGCGGACAACGCGGGGGGACGGGGGCCTGCGCCGGTGTCGTGTCATGTCGGTTCCTCCCCCGGACCCGCCCTCACGGGTCCCTGCGCCCGGACGTGCTGCACATGCTCCAGGGAGTCCCGGAGGTCCGTGAGCCAGGTGTCCGAGTGCTGCTGGACGAGCCGGACGCACCAGGCGAGGGCGTCGCTGCGGCGGCGGGCCACGCCACCCGCGACCAGAGTGTCCAGGACCTGACGCTCGGTTGCAGCAGCCGGGTCATGACGTGCGGCGACGTGCGTGAAGAGGCGGTCCCCGCCGCACTCCACACCCCAGGAGGCCTTCTTCCCCAAGTGTTCCTCGGCCTCGCGGGCCACGGCGACCCGGGCGTCGCGCGTGCGCTCCCGGAACTCCTGTTTACGCGTCCCCGGGCCGCGGTCTTCGCCCCGGCCGCGGCGGCTCCCTCCGGAAGCTGCGGCGCGGGGAAACCAGGCGCCGGCCCCGGAAGGCGTCCAGCCGCGCCCCGACCGGAGCTTCTGCGCGGTGGCACCCGGCGGTCTAGCGTGGAAGGCGATGCCTTTGAACCGGCTGGGACTGGTCGTCCATCAAGGTCGTCCCGCCGCCGTGGCGGCGGCGCGGACGGCCAGGGCGTGGTGTGCGGCGCAGGGCGTCAGCTGCACCGACATCGACGTGTGGCGGGAAGGCGAACCGAGGCGCGGCGGCCAGGCGGAGGCCGACGCCGCGGGCCATCCCGAGCTGATCATCACGTTCGGCGGCGACGGCACGTTCCTGCGGGGCGCGCGCGTGGCCGCCAAGGACGGGGCGTCCGTCCTCGGTGTGAACGTGGGCCGGGTCGGCTTTCTCACCGAGATCACCACCGACCAGGTCGAGGAGGCCCTGGACGCCCTGCACCGTGACGAGGCCGTCATCGAGGACCGGATGGTGCTGACCATGCGCGCGTCGCGCCCGCTCCGTACGCCGGTCGGTCTGGACACCCTGCTGTGCTACGGCCGCGGTCCCGCGCTGCCCGCCCCGGCGGTCCGCCCGGACGCGGCGGAGGCGGTGGACTGGGGCGTCGCCCTGGACGTCACCGCGGTGAACGACGTCGTCCTGGAGAAGCTCGCCAGGGACCGGCAGGCGGGTGTGGCCGTCTACCTGGCCGGGCAGTTGCTGGCGTCGTACTCGGCCGACGCGGTGATCGTGGCCACCCCGACAGGTTCCACCGCCTACAGCTTCGCCGCCGGAGGTCCGGTGGTGGACCCGGCCACCGATGCCATCGTCTTCACACCGGTCGCTCCCCACATGGCCTTCGGCCGGACCGTCATCGCCGCGGCCGACGAGGCGGTCGCCATGCGCGTACTGCCGCACTCCGGGCGGGTGGCGGTCAGCATCGACGGGCAGCACCGGGGCGTACTGGACCCCGGCGACTGGGTCGCCGCCTACCGCGCGCCCTACCGGCTGCGCCTGGCGCGTCTCGCGCCCCTGGAGTTCTACCACCGGCTGCGTGAGCGCTTCCATCTGACGGACGCTCCGGCGACGGCCATCGACCAGGCGCCGCTCTTCCACCGGCCCGACACCCCGCCGCCCGACGATCTGGCCCACCTGCGTGATCTGCGCCGGCCCTTCCGTGACCGCGCCGTCGACGAGGCTCGACGGACGCGCTGAGGCAACCGGGCCGGACCCGCGCCGGTGAGCCGCGCGCGACGAGTCGGCGCCTCTGAGTACCGCGTGGTCCCCGGCCTCCCGAGTGCGGCGTCCGGCCTCCGGGGTTTCGCGCGCGGGCTAAGGCATTTAAGATATTGCCTAAAGGTCATAGGAAGCTGCACACTGAGCCGGTCCGCAGGGGAGGGGAGGAAGTCGTGGCACGCGCAGGACTCACCACGGAGCGCCTGGTCAGGGCAGGCGCGGAACTGGCCGACGAGGTCGGGTTCGACCAGGTGACCGTGTCGGCGCTCGCCAGGCGGTTCGACGTCAAGGCCGCGAGCCTCTACTCGCACCTGAGGAACTCCCAGGCCCTGAAGACCGGGATCGCCCTGCTCGCGTTGGAGGAACTCGCCGACCGGGCCGCGGAGGCGCTGGCCGGTCGTTCCGGCAAGGACGCCCTGACCGCCTTCGCGAACGTCTACCGCGACTACGCCCGCGAGCATCCGGGCCGGTACGACGCGGCCCGGTTCAGGCTCGACCCGGAGGCAGCGGCCGCCGGCGCGGGCGGCAGACACGCGCAGATGATGCGGGCGATCCTGCGCGGGTACGACCTGGCGGAGCCGGACCGGACGCACGCCGTCCGGCTGCTGGGCAGTGTCTTCCACGGATACGTGAGCCTGGAGCTGGCGGGCGGGTTCAGCCACAGCGCACCCGACTCGCAGGAGTCCTGGTCCCGGTCCCTGGACGCGCTCGACGCCCTGCTGCGCAACTGGCCCGCGCCCTGACCGCGTCCGCGGCCTGCGCCCGGCCCCCGCCCCGGGCGATGACCGCCGGCCGCATCCGCCGGCCCCGCCCGTGCCGTTCACCTCCTCCTCCGCGCCATCGTGATCACCCCGTCCGTCCCGACCGTGTGATCACCCCGTGCGTCGCCACCACGTGATCATCCCGTCCGTCCCGACCATGCGAAACAGGCCGACCCATGCACCACACCGAGCAAGACTGGATCTCCACGCCCCTCACCGCCGACCTCGTCCGCGGTGCCCTCGAACTGGAGCGCACCGCCCGCGGTGTGCTGCCCCACCGGCTTCCCGCCCGGGCCCGCGCGCAGTGCGCGGACGGACAGCTCGCCATGGCGGAGTCCCAACCCTCCGGCGTACGGCTGGTGTTCCGTACCCGGGCCACCGCCGTGGAACTGGACACCCTCCCCACCAAGCGGGTGTACGTGGGTGCCCCGCCCCGCCCGGACGGCGTGTACGACCTGGTCGTCGACGGTCGACTCGCCGGCCAGGGCAGTGTGTCCGGCGGTGACACACTGACCGTCGACATGACCACGGGCACCGCCGAGAACCGGCCGGGCCCGGTGGGCACCCTCCGCTTCACCGGAATGCCCGCGGTCACGAAGACCGTCGAGATCTGGTTGCCGCACAACGAGACCACGGAACTCGTCGCCCTGCGCACCGACGCACTCGTCGAGCCCGCGCCGGCCGCGGGGCGCAAGGTGTGGCTGCACCACGGCAGTTCGATCAGCCACGGTTCCGACGCCGCGAGCCCCACCACCACGTGGCCCGCGCTCGCCGCCGCCCTCGGCGGCGTCGAACTGATCAACCTCGGACTGGGTGGCGGTGCCCTGCTCGACCCCTTCACCGCCCGCGCCCTGCGGGACACCCCGGCGGACCTGATCAGCGTCAAGATCGGCATCAACGTGGTCAACACGGACCTGATGCGACTGCGCGCCTTCGCCCCGGCCGTCCACGGCTTCCTCGACACGGTCCGCGAAGGGCAGCCCACCGCACCACTGCTGGTCGTCTCGCCGATCCTGTGCCCCATCCACGAGGACACTCCCGGTCCGAGCGCCCCGGACCTCAGCGCGCTCAGCGCCGGACGACTGCGCTTCCGCGCCGCCGGCGACCCCGCGGAGCGTGCGAGCGGAAAGCTGACCCTGCGCGTCATCCGGGACGAGTTGGCGCGCATCGTGGAAGAGCGGGCGGCCGAGGATCCGAACCTTCACCACCTCGACGGCCGCGCGCTCTACGGTGAGGCCGACTCCGCCGAACTGCCCCTCCCGGACGACCTCCACCCGGACGCCGCCACCCACCGGCGCATCGGCGAACGCTTCGCCCGGCTCGCCTTCACCGCCGGGGGCCCACTGGCCGGGTCCGACCTCTGACACGAGGGCACGCCGCACAGGGCGCGGGCGGCGGGCGATCCGTCGCACACATGCGCACGAGTTCACACCGGATCCGGCCTCCACCGCCGTTTGCACCACGGGCGTCGGGCAACGAGTGAGACGGGAGGCCGGTACGGGCCGCACTCGCCGCTCGGCCGCCGGGGCGGACCCCGGGCTCGCCCGACAGCGAGGCCCGCACGGGCGCGAACCAGGGGAACACCGCATGCACGCAGACCGACCGCCGGACCGTGCCACCGGTGGCACTCGCAGGATCCGTGTCGCCGAGGGAGTCGTGTGCGGTGTACTCGCCGCAGCCGTACTCCTCAGCACCGTCGAGGCGTTCGCCCGACCGGCGGCCCCGTGGTGGCCGTTCGTGTGGCAGAACGCCTGGACGCTCAGCGCGATCACGCTCGGCTGCTGGGCCGTGCTGCGCACCACCGAGAAGGCCGACGCCCGCGCGAAGCGCCGTCCCGCGGCCCCGCCGGGTGACGGCCCCGCGGCGCAGGGCGGTGACGAGGAGCCCTCGTCCCGCGGGCAGTGACGGATCGGCCCGAGGCACGCGGAACCGGGTTCCGCCGAGCGGGCGGGGGTGCGCCCCCGCCGGTGGGCGGGACCGATACCCACCGGAGACGGTACTCATGAATCTGTTTAGTCATATTCATGAGTATGCTGAGGTCGGTTCGTCGGTTCGTCCGTCCACGGGGGCGGGGCCGCGAGGAGGGGATTCGGATGTCCGGTACTGAACCGCGCCTGCTCCGCTATGTCGCCCTGGGCGACAGCCAGACCGAAGGGCTCGGCGACGGCGACGACACCGCCGGACTGCGGGGCTGGGCCGACCGGCTCGCCGAGCAGCTCGCCCGCCACCACCCCGGTCTGCGGTACGCGAACCTGGCCGTACGCGGACGACTGGCCGGCGAGGTCCGGGCCGAACAGCTCGCTCCGGCACTCGCCCTCCGCCCCGACCTCGTCACCGTGGTCGCCGGAGTCAACGACCTGCTGCGACCGAGGTTCGACGCCGACGAGGTCGCCGCCCACCTCGAGGCGATGTTCGCCGCGCTCACCGCGGAGGGCGCCCGCGTCGCCACCCTCACCTTCCCCGACATCGCACGCGTGATCCCGCTCGCCCGGCCGCTCGGCTCCCGCGTCACCGCCCTGAACGACCTCATCCGTCAGGCGGCCCGGCGCCACGGGGTGGTCGTCGCCGAGACCGGACACCATCCCGTCGTCACCGACCCCCGGCTGTGGAGCCCGGACCGGCTGCATGCCAGCGCGCTCGGCCATCAGCGGATCGCCGCCGCCATGGCACACGCTCTCGCACTGCCGGGCAGCGACGACACCTGGA
This sequence comes from Streptomyces sp. HUAS CB01, assembly GCF_030406905.1. NCBI lineage: Bacteria > Bacillati > Actinomycetota > Actinomycetes > Kitasatosporales > Streptomycetaceae > Streptomyces > Streptomyces chengbuensis. The sequence goes on along the minus strand of NZ_CP129137.1, from coordinate 383,889 downwards.
CCCTCCCCCTGCCCGCTCCCGCCAGGCCGCTCCCCGCCGGGTGGAGGGCGACCGCGGCGGAACTCCGCTGGGTCGCCGCGTATCTCGGACCCTGGCTGGCCAGACGCCTCCGCGGCCGTTCCTCCGGCGACGGGCGTACCGCCAAGCGCCCCCACCTGCTGGCGGTGGAGAGCCCCGTCGGAACCGGCCTCGGCGGGCACCCGGACTGAGCCGGGCCCTGCGAGGTCGAGACGGCCCTGCTCCGTGAGGGGTGGAGGCGGGCCGCTCCGTCCGTGCCGCGGTCGCTTCGGCGGTCGCCCGGCTCGCTGCCGGACGACCGCCGGTCGTCGCGTGCTGCCCGAACGTCGTTCCCCGGTCGGGATCGCGTCGGTGACGGGGGTGGAGGTCACAGCCCCAGGGAGATGGCCAGTCGGGTGAGTTCGGCGGTGGTGTTGATGTTGAGCTTGGCCCGGATCCGCCGGAGGTAGGCGTCGACGGTGTGCTTGGAGAGGCCCATGTGGCGGGCCGTCTGCACATAGGTGCGACCTGCGGCGATATGGCGCAGCGTCTCGCGCTCGCGCGGGGCCAGGGCGGGGGCTTCGACGTCCGGGGTGGTGAGGGTGAGGCTCATGGGATTTCCTCCGGCGGTATCGGCTCGGTCCTCACTGCTCACACCCTCGGAAGCAGAGGGGGCATATGCCCGAAGAGTGCGTTTTGCCCTCTTTCCAAATAGATTGCGCGCCGGGTTTCACCGTGATGTCCGTCGACTGTCACAGGCGCGTCACAGGGGAGCCCGCCAGGCGCATCACGTCCGGGCGGCGGGGGAGAGGCGCGCTCCGGGCGCTCGCACGAGCCGGCCCGCCCGCCCGATCCGAACCCCGACGAACGCCCCCGCGGGCGTTCGTCGGGGCCACTGACGGGTAGGGCGATCACTGAGGGGTAAGGCGATCGGATGAGCTATGTGAACCCCGGCGGGGAGTACGCGCGCGACAGTCGGTACATCACCACGAGGATCACCGCCGACGGACGTGAGGGCTTCCCGGTGGAAGCGGGCCGCTACCGCCTGGTGGTCAGCCGCGCCTGCCCGTGGGCGAGCCGCGCGGTGATCGTCCGCAGGCTCCTGGGGCTGGAGCGGGCCCTGCCGATGGCCATCGCCGGCCCCACCCACGACGAGCGCAGTTGGACCTTCGACCTCGATCCGGACGGGCGCGACCCGGTCCTCGGCATCGAACGCCTCCAGGAGGCCTACCTGGCCCTGGACCCCGGCTACGACCGGGGCGTCACGGTCCCGGCGATCGTCGACGTGACGACGGGCAAAGTGGTGACCAACGACTTCGCGCGGATCACGATCGACATGTCGCTCGAGTGGGCCTCCCACCACCGCGCAGGAGCCCCCGCGCTGTACCCGGCCGCGCTGCGCCCCGAGATCGACGCGGTGAACCAGGTCGTGTACAAGGACGTGAACAACGGGGTCTACCGTGCCGGGTTCGCCGGCTCGCAGAAGGCGTACGACGCCGCGTACGAACGCCTCTTCTCCCGTCTCGACTGGTTGTCGGACCGCCTGGAGGGCTCCCGCTACCTCGTCGGCGACACGGTCACGGAGGCCGACGTACGGCTGTTCACCACGCTGGTGCGCTTCGACGCCGTGTATCACGGCCACTTCAAGTGCAACCGCCGGAAGCTCTCGGAGATGCCGGTGCTGTGGGCGTACGCGCGGGACCTGTTCCAGACGCCGGGCTTCGGCGACACCGTCGACTTCGACCACATCAAGCGGCACTACTACGTGGTGCACCGCGACATCAATCCGACCGGGATCGTGCCGGACGGCCCGGACCTGTCGAACTGGCTCGCGCCGCACGGCCGTGCGGCTCTCGGCGGCACGCCCTTCGGCGACGGCACGCCTCCCGATCCGGTCGCGCCCGACGAGGCCGTACCGGCCGGCCACAGCCCGCTCGCCGGCTGACGCCCGGAGGGCGGGCCGCACGAGGACGCGAGCCTCGGCGCTCTGCCGGTGACGATGACGTCTCCGTACGGATCTCTCCGTGCGGACGTCTTCGTGCGCCCGCCCTCGAACGGAACTCTCGGTGCGGCCGGTGACGTGCGCCCGCCCCGAACGGGCCTCTCGGAGGCGGCCGGTTGCGTGCACCGACCACATCCGCGCGCGTCCGTGCCGCGGTCCGGCCGGTACCCCTCACCGGGCGGGATCCGGAGCGTCGACGTCGTCCGTTCCTCCGAGGGATCCCGCATCTGCCGTGAGGAATCCACGAATGGTTTGCAGATAAGAGGAGAAGGGCCCTACGGTGGCGCGTATGCAGTCCTACACCATCGGACAGGCGGCGCGACTGCTCGGGGTCAGCCCCGACACCGCACGCCGCTGGGCGGACGCCGGCCGGATCGCGACCCATCGCGACGACGGCGGGCGGCGCCTCGTCGACGGCCGGGACCTGGCCGCCTTCTCCGTCGAACTCGCACAGTCCGCTCCGGGCGGAGAGGAGGACGTCTCCTGCACCTCCGCCCGCAACGCGTTCCCCGGCATCGTCACCGCCGTGAAACTCGGCGACGTCGCGGCACAGGTGGAGATCCAGGCCGGGCCCCACCGGCTGGTGTCCCTGCTCACCAGGGAGGCCGTCGAGGAACTGGCCCTCGAGGTCGGCATGCGGGCCACCGCCCGTGTGAAGGCGACCAGCGTGCACATCGACCGCACCTGACCCTTGAGCACCCAGCGGCGTCGCCGTCCCGGCGCGGCTCGTCACGACCCGTACAGACGGCCGACGCGCCGATCTCGTCCTCCAGGAGCCCAGCCTCATGTCGCTCACCCCCGCCCGCCGTCGCGCTGCCGTCGCGGCCCTCGCCGCGGCCCTCCTCGTGCCGCTCACCGCGTGCGGCAGCGGCGACGCCGAATCCGGCAGCGGTGCCGAGGCGACACCGTCCGCCCCCGGCGCACCCGCGGCCGACCTCACGGTGCTGGCCGCCGCCTCCCTCACCGACGTGTTCAAGGCCGCCGGCGCCGCCTACGAGGAGTCCCACCCCGGTACGAAGATCACCTTCTCCTTCGCCGGATCACAGGAACTCGCCGCGCAGGTGAAGCAGGGCGCGCCCGCCGATGCACTGGTCACGGCCGACACCAAGACCATGGACGGCCTCAGGGCCGACACCGGCACCCCGGAGATCATCGCGAGGAACCGGCTCGTGATCGCCACGGCCGAGGGCAACCCGGACAAGGTCGACGACCTGAAGGACCTGGCCGATCCCGAGCTGAAGGTCGTGCTCGCCGCCCCCGAGGTCCCCGTCGGGCGCTACAGCAAGAAGATCCTGGACGCCCAGAAGATCTCCGTGAAGCCGGTCTCCCAGGAGCCCAACGTGCGCGCCGTGCTGAGCAAGGTCGAGCTGGGCGAGGCCGACGCCGGCCTCGTCTACAGGACCGACGCGGCCACCGCACCGGACAAGGTCGACGCCGTCGAGATCCCCGACGCGCAGAACGCCATCGCCGAGTACCCCGCCGCCACCCTGAAGACCTCCAGGAACGCCGAGGCCGCGGCAGCGTTCGTCGCATGGCTCTCCTCGCCCGAGGCGCAGAAGATCCTGCGGGACGCGGGCTTCCAGCAGCCCTGATCCCGACAGCCGTCGCGGGGGCCGCCCGGCCACACCCTCGGGCAGCCCACCGCCTCGCCCCCACTCCTCGCCCCAGGAACACGCAGATGCAACAGCTCCGCCGCCGCACAGACCACCGCTCCCGCGCACCGCTCACCCTGACGGTCCCGGCGCTGCTCGCCGTCGCGTTCCTGCTGCTGCCCCTCATCGGCATCCTCGCCCGCACCCCGTGGCACGACCTCGTGGGTCATCTGACCACCCCGGGAACCGTCGAGGCCCTTCGGCTGTCCCTCCTCGTCTCGTTCTGGGCGCTGGGGCTGTCCCTCGTCCTGGGCGTGCCGCTCGCGTGGCTCCTGGCCCGGGTCCCGTTCCGCGGCAAGGCGTTCGTGCGCTCGCTGGTGCTGCTGCCCATGGTGCTGCCGCCGACCGTCGGCGGCGTCGCGCTGCTGCTCGCCTTCGGCCGGCGGGGCCTCCTGGGGCCGTACCTGGAGGACTGGTTCGGCATCACACTGCCCTTCCACACCTCGGGCGCGGTCCTCGCGGCCACCTTCGTCGCGATGCCGTTCCTGGTGATCAGCCTCGAGGGGGCACTGGGCGGTCTGCGGCCCCGCTACGAGGAGACGGCGGCCTCCCTCGGTGCCTCACCCGTGCGGGTCTTCCTCACCGTGACCATGCCCATGGTCGCGCCGGGACTCATCGCCGGAGCCGCCCTGACCTGGGCCCGGGCCCTCGGTGAGTTCGGTGCCACCATCACCTTCGCGGGCAATCTCCCCGGCACCACGCAGACGCTTCCGCTCCAGGTGTACCTGCTTCTGCAGGAAGCGCCCGAGGCGGCCACCTCCGTCTCCCTGCTCCTGCTCGCCATCGCCATGCTGGTGCTCATCGCGCTCAGGGGCCGCTGGACGGGTACGCCCGCCGACCACATGGCCAAGGCCGTGGCCGATGCGGCCGGCCCCGACCCCATCGGTGCCGACACCGTCGCCCTGCGGGACCCTGCCGGTCTTCAGGACGCGGCCCGTCTTCCGGACACCAGCGGCCTTCCGCACACCACCGGTCTTCCGGACCCGACCCGGAATCACCGTTCCACCGCCGGGCCCGAGACCGCCGCAGTCCCCGAGGCCACCGCCCCGTCCCCGGCGGGCACCCGTGAGCTCTGGCCCCTGCACGCCCACGTCACCGGCTTCAACCAGCTGACGCTCGACGCCGAACCCGGCACCACCATCGCCGTCGTCGGCCCCAACGGCGCAGGCAAGACGACCCTCCTCCGGGCGCTGCTCGGCCTCACGACCCGCGCGCACGCCCGACTGACGCTGGGCGGCACGGACGTCACGGAACTACCGCCGCACCGCAGGGGAGTTGCCTGGGTCCCCCAGGACGGAGCCCTGTTCCCGCACCTCACCGCCCTCGCCAACACCGCCTACGGGCTGCGTGCCCACGGCATCCCCCGGGGCGAGGCACGCCACGAGGCCCAGGAGTGGCTGGACCGGCTCGGCGTGGGGCACCTCGCCCACCGCAGACCCGGCCAGCTCTCGGGCGGCCAGGCCCAGCGCGTCGCCCTCGCCCGCGCCCTCGCCGCACGCCCCCGCGCCCTGCTGCTCGACGAACCCCTCGCCGCGCTCGACCAGACCACCCGCGCCCGCGTCCGGCACACCCTCCGGCACCACCTCGACGGCTTCGGAGGCGTCTGCCTCATCGTGACCCACGATCCGGTCGAGGCGGTCGCCCTCGCCGACCGCGTCCTCGTCCTGGACGACGGCCGCGCTCTGCAGGACGCGCCACCGGAGGAGGTCACCCGCCATCCCCGTTCCCCGTGGGTCGCCCGCATGCTCGGCCGCAACGCCTGGCCGGGCACCACCACGGCTCACGGGCTCCGGCTCGCCGACGGCGGCACGCTCGTCGTCTCCGACCCCCTGCCGCCCGGCACGGACGCCCTCGCGATCATCGCCCCCGAAGCCGTCTCCGTACATCCGGAGCGCCCGTCCGGCAGCCCTCGCAACGTGTGGCCCGGTACCGTCCGCGAGATCACCGCCAGCGGCAGCAGGCTCCGGGTGCTCATCACCTCGCCCTCCGCCCCCGACCTGGTGGCCGAGATCACCCCCCAGGCCGCCGCCGAACTCGGCCTTGCCGACGGCACGGCGGTGTGGACCAGCGTCAAGGCCACCGAGACGACCCTGGTGCCCCGCTGAACCCCAGTGCCGCCGGCGGCACGGGCGCCGAACGGTTCAGCGGCGGTGCCGGGAACGACGACCGACGCGCAGGTCAGCCCGCGTTCCCCGCGCCGGGCGTGTCACCGCCCGCGGCGCCGTAGCGGCGTTCGAACTGGGCGATGCGGCCCTCGGAGTCCACCGTCCGGGCCTTGCCCGTGTAGAAGGGATGGCTCTCCGAGGAGATCTCCACGTCCACGACCGGATAGGTCTGGCCGTCGTCCCACTCGATGGTCTGTTTGCTCGTCGCGGTGGAGCGGGTGAGGAAGGCGTAGCCCGCCGCGCGGTCGCGGAACACCACGGGCCGGTAGTCCGGATGCTTGTCCTGCTGCATGTGCGCTCCTTCAGGGGCGGGGCGGAGGGAGAGCCGTCCGCAGGGCCCGCGGAAGCCGTCGGCATGGCGCGCGAAGCCGTCCGGCAGGCCCGCAGTGACCGTACGAACGGCGCGCGGACCGGTCCGCGGACTGCGCTCCGAGGCACCTGCACTTCACCTTCCACCCCTCACCAGGGGCTCGCAACAGCGCCACCGGAGCACCGCCGGCGCCCGGTCGGGGACGTGCGTCCTACCCGAGGGCGCGGCCGAGGAAGTCGCGCATCAGCTCCGCGATGGCCGGGAGGTGGCTCTCGAGGGCGAAGTGGCCCGAGTCCAGCAGATGGATCTCGGCGTGGGGGAGGTCCCGTCCGAACGCCTCCGCGCCCGCGGGGCCGAAGATCTCGTCGTTGGCCCCCCAGACCGCGAGCAGCGGCACCCGGGATTCGCGGAAGTACCGGTGGACCTGCGGATAGAGGTCCACGTTGGTGGGGTAGTCGCGGAAGAGCTTCAGCTGGATCTCGTCGTTGCCGGGACGGTCGAGCAGCGCCTGGTCGTGAACCCAGGTGTCCGGACTGACCAGGCTGGGGTCGGGGACGCCGTTCACGTACTGCCAGCGGGTGATCTCCGGGGTCAGGGCGCCGCGCATGGGGCCCTCGGTGTCCGGCCCGGGCCTCTGCGCGTAGGCGAGCGCGGCATCCCAGAAGGGCTTGACGAAGCCCTCCTCGTACGCGTTGCCGTTCTGGCTGACGATCGCCGTGACGCTGTCGGGGGACCGGAGTGCGAGACGCCAGCCGATGGGCGCGCCGTAGTCCTGCACGTACATCGCGAAGCGGTCGATCCCCAGCTGCCGGAGCAGCCCGGCGGTGATCCCGGTGAGCGCGTCGAAGGTGTACGGGAAGTCATCGAGGGACGGCATCGCGGACTGTCCGAACCCGATGTGGTCGGGCGCGACGACGTGGTAGCGGTCGGCGAGCGCGGGGATCAGGTGGCGGAACATGTGCGAGCTGGTGGGGAAGCCGTGGAGCAGCACCACGGTGGGCGCCTGGGGGTCGCCGGCCTCCCGGTAGAAGACGTCGAGCCCGTCGACGGTGGCGGTGCGGTGGTGGACCGAGGGGATCATGCCTAACCCCTTTATTTGATATGAGCGGTTACAAGGTAAGTCGAGCACGCCATGGTCTAACCTGTCAATATGATGTGAGCGGTTAGATTGCTACGGGGGGTCGGGGCGGGCCGGGCGGCGGGACGCCCACCACGCCGACCTGCGGGGCGATCCGGGACCGGACGAGCGCACCGGTTCAACCATCCGCCCGGCAGCGGCCGCCGGCGAGTGCGGCCGCGCCGCGGTGCCCCGTGACAGCCGGCTGCTGCCGCCTGTCGTCCCGCGCCCTCCGGTGACCGCACCGGCGCCCAGCCGCCCACCGGCGCCGGCCGGAAATGGCGACGGACATCCCCGACAACTAGGATCGGCCGCAGCGCACTGCCGACAACGTGACAACCGCCGACCGGCGAGTCCTCACGCAGGAGAACCGTGATGGCAACGCTGCTGTCCGTCAACGTAGGCACGCCCGAGGACGTTTCCTGGCAGGGAAGGACCGTCCGCACCGGCGCCTGGAAGTCTCCGGTGCGGGGAGCCAGGACGGTGCGGCGGCTCAACGTCGACGGCGACGGCCAGGGCGACCTCGCGGGGCACGGAGGCGAGATGCGCGCCGTCCTCGTCTACCAACTGCAGTCGTACCGGTACTGGAGGGAGCAACTCGGCCGCGACGACCTGACGTTCGGGATGTTCGGCGAGAACTTCACCGTCGACGGCCTGGCGGACGACGACGTCTGCATCGGCGACCGCTTCCGCATCGGCGAGGCCGAGTTCGAAGTCACCCAACCCCGCGTCACCTGCTACCGGGTCGGCATGCGCCTGGGCGAACCCGCCATGGCGTCGCTCCTGGTCGCCCACCGCCGCCCCGGCTTCTACCTGCGCGTGCTCACCGAAGGGCGCGTCGAGGCCGGTGACGAGATCACCCTCGTCCGCCGGGGCCCGGAAGAGCTCAGCGTCGCCGACATCGACGCACTGCTCTACCTCCCCGGCCGCGACCCGGCCCGGCTGCGCAGAGCGCTCAACATCCCCGCGCTCAGCCCCGGTTGGCAGACGTCCTTCCGTGAACTCGCCGCCGCCCGGGAGCAGGAGGAGGAACCGGCCTGGCAGGGCTTCCGACCCGTGCGCGTCGCCCGTATCCTGCCCGAGACCCCCGACGTCTCGTCGATCTACCTGGACAGCACCGACGGTACGCCCCTCCCGCGGGCCCGGCCCGGCCAGTACCTCTCCCTCCGGCTCGCCACGGACGGCACAGCCCCCACCGTGCGGAGCTACTCACTGTCGTCGGCGCCCGGGGCCGGGACCTACCGCATCAGCGTGAAACGTGAGGCCCACGGGCAGGTCAGCGGCTATCTCCACACCGGTCTCCGCCCGGGGGATCTCGTCGACATCGCAAGCCCCCGGGGGACGTTCGTCCTCGAAGCGGGAACCCGTCCCGTCCTCCTCGTCTCCGCGGGGATCGGGGCCACACCCGTGCTGGCCATGCTCCACGAGCTCGCCGCCGCACGCGACACGCGCCAGGTGTGGTGGATCCACACGGCCCGCGACCGGGCACGGCACGTCTTCGCGGACGAGGCCCACGCCCTCGTCGCCCAACTCCCGCACGGGCACGAGCGGATCCACTACACGGCGGTAGGCGCCGCCCAGGACCCCCGGCCCGGCGGACCCCGCATCCGGTACGGCCGCCTGACCGCCGACTCACCGGCCGAGATGGGCATTCCCCGCGACGCCGACGCGTACCTCTGCGGTCCGGCCGCCTTCATGGACGCACTCGACGCCGACCTGCGAGGGTACGGGCTCGCCGCCGAGCGCATTCACACCGAGGCGTTCGGCGCTCTCTCCGCCCTCAACCCCGGCGTCACACCCACCGCCGCCGTACGTCCCCACCAGCCGGCAGGCTCTCCGGGCAGCGGCCCTCCCGTCACCTTCGCCCGGAGCGGCATCACCACCCGCTGGTCGCCCGCGCGGGCCTCGCTCCTCGAACTCGCCGAAGCCTGCGACGTTCCCACGCGTTGGTCCTGCCGCACGGGCGTCTGCCACACCTGCGTCACCCTGCTCCTGGCGGGCGACGTCGCCTACGCCCCGGCACCGCTCGAAGCGCCCGACGCCGGTTCCGTGCTGACCTGCTGCAGCAGGCCGGCCGGGGAGGTCGTCCTCGACCTCTGAGACCCGGTGACGAACGATGCGAGGTGCGCTTCCGGCCGAGGGCGGGCGCCGGAGCCGGGGCCCGCGCCGCCGGACGCCTACTCCGCGTCGATACCGGTGATCACCGGCTGGCCGAGGGGCACTTCCTCCTCGGGGAACCCCACCGACCTGAGAGCGTCCGTGGCGAGCTCACGCGCCTTGGCCTCCGCGGAGGCGTTGTCATGGGCCTCGACCTCCAGACGGAGGCTGAACGCGGGGGAGTCGGGATAGAAGGTGAGGATGTCGAGATCCTCGGCGGCGCCGAAGTCGGTGGTACGCGGATCGGCGGGCCTGAGTGCCCGTACGAGCTCCGTGCGGGCCGATGCCGAGAGCTCCTTGAGGAACGTGCCGGGAATGGTGACGACGTAGACAGTCATGAAGAGGGCCTTCCCGGTCGTGCCCGGGCGCACGCCACCGTGTCCGCCAGTGCGGTCGGCGTGTCGGTGCGCGGTTGTGGACCCGGCGCGGAGATCACCCCTCGTCCTCCGACCCGGTCTCCCCGGTAGCCGGTGCCTCCTCGGGCGATGGCCAGGGCAGTTCCGGGGCCTCACGCCGGTCTTGTCGGAGCCGCCCCGGGGGTCGGCGTCGCGGTCCTTCCCCATGGCGCACCTCCCTGCGGCCGCGAACATCCGGGCCGCGCCTGACTCCAGCAGAACACGCCGACCAGGAAGGTGCACGTCGCCTCCGGTGGCCGTCCGGCCACCGGAAGGACGAGATCCGGGGGGTAACCCTTGAGGGGTCTTCGCGGGCAGAGCTCCTGTGACGGGGACGGAACTGGTGGCACCATGGCGGTACCGACCGGTCCCCGACCGGCTCCATCTCCCCAGGGGCGCACGTATGAACACCTGGCTCCCGTTACGGCACTTCGCCGCGGCGACCGCGGCCGTGCTGGCCCTCACCGCGTGCAGCGGCTCCGGCGGGTCCCCGAGCGCGTCGGGATCGACGACCGCCGCACCGGGGACGCCCGCACCGTCGGGTACGACGTCCGCCGCCCCGCCCTCACCGGCGGATTCCCCCACGCCCTCGCCCGGCTCGACCGCGCCCACGCCGACCGCCAGCGGCACGCCGCCACTCGGCTCCTGGAGCCTCCAGCCGATCTGGCCCTTCACCACACTCGCCGAAGCCGAGGCATGGGAGCGTTCCTACCGCTCCGGTGGCCACCAGCCGTGGCACCTCGACGCGGATCAGACCGCACTCTCGTTCACCCGTGACCATCTGAACTTCAAGGACATCGACAGGGTCACCTCGAGCAAGGTCAGCGGCCGGCACGCCCGCGTCGGAGTGGCGCCGACGGGGCCCGAGACCAGCACCGCCGCGGTGATCCACCTCGTGCGGTTCGGCACGGGCCCGGACGCACCGTGGGAGGTCGTCGGCACCGACGACACGACGTTCTCCCTCACCGCACCCGCGTACGGGGCGCTCGTACGCTCCCCGCTGGTGACCGGAGGCCGGATCACCGGGGTCGACGAGAGCATCCATGTCCAGGTGCGTCAGCCGTCGTCCGACGCGCCGCTGGGCACCTCCCCGTGCTGCACACCCGCAGGGGGCGAGAACCAGCCCTGGAAGGTGACGGTCGCCTTCTCCGGGGCCCGTGACCCCGTGCTCACCGTGGTGGCCTCCACCGGCGGACACGTCGCCGCGGTCGAACGGTTCACGGTGACGGCGGTACGCACACGCTGACCCCGGCCGCGTCCACGGCGCTCCACGACAGCCCCTACGGCGTGCCCGCGCCGTGCAGCAGCGTGGCGTCCTGGCTGGGCGCCGCCCCGAAGAGGCGACGGTACTCGCGACTGAACTGCGATGGGCTGTCGTAACCCACGCTGTGACCCACGCTCGCGACGTCCTCGGGGTGCGCGGCCAGCATCAGCCGGGCCTCCTGGAGCCGGATCTGCTTCTGGAACTGGATCGGGCTCATGGCCGTGACGGCCTGGAAGTTGCGGTGGAAGGCGGACGGGCTCATCCCGGTGAACCGCGCCACGTCCTCCACCCTGAAGGACGTCGCATAGTGCTCGCGGATCCACCGCACAGCCCGGGCGATATGGGTGAGGTTGCTGTCCGCGAGGCCGATCTGACGGATCGTCGCACCGTCGGGGCCGGTGATCAGCCGCCAGAGGATCTCCCTCTTGTAGAGCGGTGCGAGCACATCGACGTCGCGTGGATGGTCCAGCAGGCGCAGCAGCCTGACGACGGCGTCGAGAAGTTCGGGGGAGGCGTCACTCACGGCGAGGCCGGCGGATGCCCTGGTGCTCCGCGGCACAGCTCCGGGAGACGTCCGCAGGAGCAGGTCGGCGATGGCCGACGGTTCCAGGGTGAGACCGAAGCCCAACGCCGGACGATTCGGGGTGGCGTCGACGAAGTTGCCGGTGACCGGCAGGTCGACCGAGGCGACCAGGTACTGGCCGGCACGGTACTCGTACACCCGGTCGCCGAGCGCGAGGCGCTTCGCCCCCTGGGCGATGACCGCGAGCACCGTCCCTGACATCGACGGCGTCGGCGGGTCGGAGCGCTCGACCCTCGAGATGAGCACGCCGTCGACACCGGTGGTCCAGTCCGGCCGCGCATGCCGGTCCAGCAAGGTACGGAACTCGTCCAGAAGCATGGCTTCAGTGAAGCACCCGGCGCACGCGACGGCACAGCGCTGACTGCCGAAGCGAGCAGGATTGTGCAAGGAAGCGAGAGGATCATTCTTCTGTCAGTGCAGGTCAGAGTGCTTCCATGAAGGAGTCGCATCACCAGACGGAGCCATGAGGCTCCACGAATGCACAGGAGGCACCTCATGAAGGTCGCCATCGTCACGGGCGCCAGCTCGGGCATCGGACAGAGCGCCGCGGTACACATCGCGAAGCGCGGCGCGGGAGTGATCCTGACCTACGGCGCCAACCGGCAGGGCGCCCTGGACACGGTCGAGGCGATCGAGGCGGTGGGGGGCACGGCCGTCGCGCTGCCACTGGACCTCGGTCGGAGCGGTGACTTCCCGGCCTTCCGGGATTCCGTCGTCGCCGCGCTCCGCGACACCTGGCAGCGCGAGACGTTCGACCACCTGGTCAACAACGCCGGCTTCGCGCAGATGGCGATGTTCGAGGACACCACCGAGGAACTCTTCGACCGGCTTTTCCGGGTCCTGCTCAAGGGGCCGTACTTCCTCACGCAGCAGTTGCTTCCGCTCATGGAGGACGGCGGAGTCATCGTCAACACGACGAGCAACTCCGCGATGGAGTCCGGCCTGGAGGAGGGCTACTCGGCCTATGCCACGATGAAGGGCGGCCTGATGGTGCTGACCCGCTGCATGGCCAAGGAGTTCAGCAGGCGCGGCATCCGTGTCAACGCCATCGCGCCGGGCGCCACGCGTACCCGGCTCGCCGACAACGCCTTCGAGCGGTTCCCCGAGGTGATCCCGGCCATCGCGGCGAAGACGGCGCTCGGCCGCGTCGGCGAACCCGACGACATCGGCATGGTGATCGCCGCACTGCTCTCCGAGGAAGGCCGCTGGATCACCGCACAGAACATCGAGGTGGCCGGCGGCTACGGTCTCTGACCGAGGATCGGGGTCCGGGGTCCCCTTTCTAGTCAACTTTGACTAGGGTGGGGTCATGAACGCGAGGACCATTCCGATCCTGCCCTGCCGGACCATCCAGCCCGTTCTCGACTTCTACACCGCTCTCGGGTTCGAGGTGACCTTCCAGCAGCGGAGCCCCAATCCGTACGCGGTCGTCGAGTACGGCGGTATCGAGCTCCAGTTCTTCGGGCTGAAGAACCACGAGCCGAGCGAGTCCATCAGTACGTGCTACGTCCTGACCGAGGACGTCGACAGCATGTACGACTCCTTCCGGGCCGGGCTCAAGACGGCGTACGGAAGGGTGCCGACCCGTGGGCTGCCGCGCATCGGACCGCTCAAGGACATGTCGTACGGCGTACGGCAGTTCCTCATGAGCGACCCGGGAGGCAACTGCATCCGGATCGGCCGGCGGACGAGCAGCGACCAGAGCCACCGGCCCGCCCCCGAGGAGACGTTCGCCAGGGCCCTGCACCACGCGTCCCTCCTCGCGGACTCGAAGGACGACCCGGCCGCCGCGGCGAAGGTCATCGATCGCGCGCTGCGCCTGGACGACGAGCGGCCGACACCCGTGCAACTCCTCCGGCTCCTCGTGCTGCGCGCGGACGTCGCGGGCCGACTCGGGGACGAGGGGACGGCGGCGTCCGCACTGACCGAAGCCGCGGCGATCCACCTCACCACCGAGGAGCGGGAGTCGGCCCGGGACTCGCTTGTGCGGCTGGGGGACCTGCGGGAGGTGAACCGTCCCTGAACCCCGGCCACGGGCACCGCTGCCACTGGTGCGCCGGACGGCCGCCCCGGCGTCCCCCGCGGCCGGCCCTCGCTCAACTCCCCGGATGACGCGGGTCGTCACCCGCCCCACGGGACGACACCCTAGGCTGCCCCTGCACCCGCCCGACCCAGGAGCACGCATGCCGCCCGAACCCGTTCCGCAGTCCCCGTATCCCGATGCCCTCCACTCCGGCGAAGCCCCCGAGCCGCATCCGCTGCTCGCGCCGCTGGTCGGCTTCCTCGGTACCTGGGTCGGGCGGGGGAGCGGCGGGTACCCCACCCTCGCCGACGAGTTCACGTACGGGCAGGAGGTCACCTTCAGCCACGACGGACGGCCCTTCCTCCGCTACGAGGCACGCGCATGGCTGCTCGACGCGGACGACACCCCGCTGAGGCCGGCGGCCCGGGAGAGCGGGTGGTGGCGGGTGCAGCCCGAGGGACGCGTGGAAGCCCTGATCACCCAGCCGACCGGCATCGCGGAGATCATGGTCGGCCGTGCGGACCACGGCACGGTCGATCTCACCACCCATCAGGTGGGGCTGACACCGACGGCCAAGGAGGTCACCGCCACCCGCCGCCGGTACACCCTGACCGACGACGCGACACTCGACTTCGTCCACGACCTCGCGGCGGTCGGCCGGCCGCTCCAGCACCATCTGTCGGCGCGGCTCCGGCGCCCGTACCCCGACCGGCTCGTCTGACCGCGGACGTCGGGCAGGCGCCCGTCCCTTGACCGTGGACGAAGGACGGAGCGGGTGGCCACCGGTGCAGCACGCCCCGGTGAGCCGTCCTGTCGGCCGTCCGGCGGCGGCGCGGGCAGGGGCCGCGGATTCCCGGAGGCGCGCCGCAGCCGGTCGCCGACAGCAGGGAAGACACGCGCCCCGGGCCCGGTCGCGGCCCTGCCCCTCCGAAACGGGGCACGGCCGGTTCCCTCGGTCCGGGCCACACGTGACGTCGGTGCGCCGCGGACGCCCCGCGCAGCTCGCGCCCCGGGCCACGAGCACGTGCCCGTCGTGGCGCCGCCTCCCGCTCAGCGACGGCGTGCCGTCACGAGCAGGTACTCCCAGTCCACGGCCGTTCCGGCGCCGTCGGCGTCCCCGGCGGGGGACGCGTGGTCGCGTGCCAGCGCGGCCAGTTCCCGGTCCAGCGCCGCGACGCGTTCGGGGGAGTCGGCGATGTTGCGGTAGACCGCGATCGTGGGCCCGTAGTTCTCCTTGAAGTAGTCCCGGAGTTCCTCGGGGGTGGCGAACCGGTCCACGCGGACAGTGCCCCTGCGCGCCTCCACCGAGGTGACCCGCTCTCCGAGCAGTGCCCGCACATGATCCTCGTCGCCCCACAGCGGCGGGGGCTGCGCGCCGGGCGGCGGCGGGGGAGCATAGGGCTTCATCGTCGCGAACATGCGCCCGATGAAGCCTTCGGGGGTCCAGTTGAGCAGCCCGATCGTGCCGCCTGGCCGGCAGACCCGCAGCATCTCGTCCGCCGCGGCCTGGTGGTGCGGCGCGAACATGACCCCCACGCAGGACATGACGGTGTCGAAAGCGCCGTCGTCGAAAGGCAGCGCCTCCGCGTCGGCCTCGCGCCATTCGAGCTCCGCGCCGAGCTTTCCGGCGATCAGCCGACCCGCGTCGAGCAGTTCGGGCGTCAGATCCGAGGCGACGACGTCGGCCCCGGCGAGCGCTGCCGGGATCGCGGCGTTGCCGGTGCCCGCCGCCACGTCCAGCACCCGCGAACCGGCGCCGATGCCACAGGCCTCCACCAGCGTCGGGCCCAGAGCCGGGATCAGCTGGTCCGCCACCGCCGGGTAGTCGCCCAGCGCCCACATCGCCCGGTGCTTGGCCTTCACGGCCCGGTCGGCGTCGCTCGTCGCGTCGCCCATGACGGACCACCTCCCTCGCCGTCCTGCCGTCGGAGCGCGCACGATACGGCCCCGCGGCCACGTCGTCCTCCCTCCCATCATCCGCCGCGGACCGCTCCCGCGCCTGCCCGGCTCTCGCGCACCGCGGGTCACTTGGTGGGGCGGCTGCGGACACCGGCGGGAAGGGCCGCTCCGCGTGGCGCGGCGTGGCTCCGGTGGCGACTCGTGGACACGTCGTCGCCGCTGCCGTCCGGCGGGGCTGCCGCGGTCCCGGCCGGCCCGGTCCGTTCTGCTCGGGCTCGTCCGGATGCCGGTCCCGCGCCCGACTGGAGTGCCGGGCATGGGGGTTGACAGGGATGTCGTGGTGGTGGGGGCGGGGCCGGTCGGACTGACCGCCGCATTGCTGCTCGCCCGGGCGGGGCTGGACGTGGTCGTGCTGGAACGCCGTCCGGGGCCCGTCACCGAGTCCCGCGCGACGGACCTGCACGCGAGGACGCTGGAGGCCCTCGCCCCGAGCGGGCCGGCCGAAGCGCTGCATCCGCTGGGCCGGCGCGTGGACAGGGTGGAGATGTGGGCCCAGGGGCGCTGGCTCGGCGGCTTCGGCCCGGCCGCTCACCCCGGCGGGGCGCCGTCTGCTCGCCGAGGCGGTCGCGGGACCCGCGTCCGACCGCGTCCTGAGCGGGTCACGGTCCTGAGGCGCCGTGGCCCTGCGCTGTCGGGGTCCTGAGCCGGCGCGGCCGGTGGCCGGGGGTGAAGGCGGAGAACCTCGGTGTCGCTTTCGACGCCATCTGGGGCTACCCGCCTGCGCTCGGAGTGGATGAGGGGCTCGGCCTCGTGGAGTCCCTGAACTTCTTCGGCACCTGGGCGTGCAGTGACGGATCGACCGCGACGGCGCGGCGGTAGGCGTCGAGCGCCTGGCTGTCCCGGCCCTTTCTCGCCAGTGTGTCGCCGAGCTGGAAATGGGCCGTGGACGCCTGCGGGTTGAGGGTGATGGCTCGCTTCAGCAGCGTGATCGACCGGTCGGGATCACTCGACTTGAGCAACACGGCCTGGTGGAAGAGGGCCGAGGTGAACGAGGGGTCGATCTTCAGTGCCCTGTCGTACGCCTTGCGGGCGTCGGCGGGCCTGCCGTCCCGCGCGGCGACGACGCCGATGTTGTACCAGGCCAGTTTGTTGCCCGGCTCCATCTCCAGGACCCGCTCGAAGGTGGCTTCCGCGCCGTCGAAGTCCTGGTGCTGCGCCTGTACGTGGCCGGCTTGCAGGAGTGCGTGGGCGGTGAGCGGGGTGAGAGGGGCCTTCTCGGACTTGCCGTCCGGGGTGGTCGCGGGGTGGGACATGACCGCCCAGGTGACCGCCCCGGCAGCGACCGCGACCGATGCGCCGAGGCCTGTCCACAATCGCCAACTTTTCACTTGGTCACATCTCATGGAGTGGGTGTGGTCGTCCGGCTGCTGCAGGGCGGCCACAGGAGGGGTGGGGGGACGGCGCCGACGGGAGAGCTCCCGAACCGCCGCCACTGCCGCCAAAGTTACGAGGCGACCCGGTATGCCGTCATCTGTCGGGGGTAAGGGGACGGAACAGACCACCCAAACGTACGTACCTCTCCGCCCGGTTCTGCAACAGGGAAGACACCGGTGGGGCGTACGTCTTCCGGACCGCAGAGGGAAACGAGAGCGGGTCGGATCCTCGGCACGAGGATCCGACCCGCCGTCGTGGGTGACGGCTACGCCGCCTGGCGCGGCCGCTTCTCGTGGTGTCCGTCGCCGTGCGGGCCGTCGGGCCTGCCGTGCGGGTCATGGGGCTTGTGGGGCCCCTCGTGGTCGTGGTGCGGGCGACCCGGTTCGCGGTGTCCGTCGTGGTGGCCGTGACCGCGGGACGTCGTCACTTCGGCGCTCGACGGGAGCGAGGTCACCGGGGGGCCACCGGACGGGGTTCCGGAGGCCGTGACGGTGTTCCTCACCGAGCCCTTGCGGATGTCCTCCCCGGTGACGGTGTAGGTCGCCGTGCAGGTCATCCGCTCGCCCGCCGCGAGGGACGTGCGCGGGCACGACACGGCCGGCCGGGTTCCGGATCCCGTGAACCGGACCTCGTCCACAGTGATGTCCTGCAGCACGGCACTGCCCGTGTTCGTCACCACGAAGCTGTACTCGACCTCGGCTCCGGGCTTCCTCACCCTGGTGGGGTCCGCGGTCTTCACGACGGTGAGGGAGGCCGTCTGGGAGAAGGTCGCGATGACCGTCCGGTCGGCGGTGGCCGTGACGGGCGGTCCGGTGGGTGGAGTGCCCGTGGCGAGAGCGGCGTTCGTCAGCGCCCCCGCGCCCACGTCCGCCTGGGTGACGGTGTAGGCGGCCGTGCACGTCCTCGACTGCCCGGGGGCCAGCGGGCCCTCGGGGCAGGCCACCAGGGGTGCCGGACCCGTGCCGGTGAAGACGGGCTCCGTGACGGTGACGTCGGTGAGGGTCGTGTTGCCGGTGTTGGTCACCGTGAAGCGGTAGTCGACCCGCTGGCCCGCGCCGGTCACGACGGCGGGGGTCGCGGTCTTGACCAGGGCCAGGGCGGGGTCCTGTCCGGCGGTGACGGTGTCGCTCGCCGTCGCGGTGACGGCCGGGCCGCCGCCGGTGGGGGTGCCCGACGCGACCGCCGTGTTCGCCACGGCGCCCGCGTTCACGTCCGCCTGGGTGACGGTGTAGTCCGCGGTGCACGTCTTGGACTGTCCGGGCAGCAGCGAACCCTCGGGGCAGGTGATGCGCGGGTTCTGTCCGGTGCCGGTGAAGACGGTCTCCTCGACGTCGACGGCGTTCAGGGTCACGTTGCCCGTGTTGGTGACGACCAGCGTGTAGTGCACGCCCTGCCCGTCGGCGGTCACCGCGGAGGGGGACGCGGACTTCGACAGCGAGAGTGCGGGATTGCGCCGCGGTGTGAAGACCGCCGTCGACTCGTTGGAGTCCACGGTCGCCCCGCCGGGTGGTGTGCCGGTGGCGACGGCGGTGTTCTCGATCCGGCCGGCGTCCACGTCGGCCTGCGTCACCGTGTACGTCGCCGTGCACGTCACCGACGCCCCCGGGGCCAGTGCGGTGACCGGGCACTCGACGACGGGATCGGGACCGGAACCGGTGAAGCCCAGGTCGCGCACGTCCAGCGCCGAGACCGAGACGTTGCCGGTGTTGCGCACGAGGTACGAGTAGGTCAGCACCTCACCCGAACGGAACGGGCCACCGTCCCCCACGACCGTCTTCACCATCGACAGGGAGGAGTCCTGAAGGGCCGTCACCGTGTCGGTGGCGGTGGCCGTCACGGCGGGACCGGCCGGCGGAGTGCCGGTGGCGGCGGCGCCGTTCGTCACGGCACCGGCGTTGATGTCGGCCTGGGTGGTGGTGTACTCGGCGGTGCAGTTCATGGACTGTCCGGGGGCGAGGGTCGTGCCCGGGCAGGACACCTGCGGGGCCGTACCGGTGCCCGAGAACGCCGTCTCGCTCACGTCCACGGCGGTGAGCGTGACATTGCCCGTGTTGGTGACCACGAAGGTGTACGCGACCTCCTGCCCGGCCGCGGTCACCTCGCTGGGCGACGCGGACTTGGTCAGGGTGAGTTCCGGGGCCTGCTCCATGGTCACCGTCGCCCCGGCCGGCGGCGTCGTCACCGCAGGGCCGGTGGGCGGCTCGGCCGTGGCGACGGCCGTGTTCGTCAGTCTGCCCGTGTTGAAGTCGGCCTGGCTGACGACGTACGAGGCGGTGCACGCGACGGACGCTCCCGGCGCGAGCGGTCCCGCAGGGCACGATGCCTGCGGGCGGGCACCGGAGCCGGAGAACGAGGTCTCGGCCACGTCCACGCCCGTCAGGGTCACGTTGCCGGTGTTGGTGGCGAGGAACGTGTAGGTGACGAGCTGTCCGACGGCACTCGCGACGACGGGCTCGCCGGTCTTGGTCAGGGCCAGCGCCGGATTGACCCGCGGGGTGAACAGCGCGGAGGACTGGCTCGCCACCGGGGCCCCCGCGGGCGGTGTGCCGGTGGCGCGGGCGGTGTTCGTCACCGACCCGGAGTCGACGTCGGCCTGCGTCAGTGTGTACGTGGCCGTGCACGTCATCGTCTGGCCGGGGGCGAGCGCGGTGCCCGGGCAGGCTGCCTCGGGGGCCGGGTCCGAGCCGGAGAAGGCGATGTCGCTCAGCTCCACACCCGTGAGCGAGACGTTGCCGGTGTTGGTGACGAGGAAGGTGTAGGTGAGCACTTCACCCGAACGGAAGGGGCCGTCGTCGCCGACCACCGTCTTGACCAGGGAGATCGAGGGGTCCTGGTCGGCGGTGACGGTGGCGTCGTCGGTGGTGGTGACGGCGGGTCCGGCGGGGGGTGTGCCGGTGGCGCGTGCGGTGTTGTCGATCCGGCCGGTGTTGATGTCGGCCTGGGTGGTGGTGTAGGTGGCGGTGCAGTTCATGGACTGTCCGGGGGCGAGGGTCGTGCCCGGGCAGGAGACGTCGGGGTCGGTGCCGGTGCCGGAGAACGCGGTCTCGGTGACGTCGATGCCGGTGAGCGTCACGTTGCCGGTGTTGGTGACCACATGGGCGTACTCGACCAGCTGGCCCGCCGCGGTCACCGTCTCCGGCTCGGCCGACTTGGAGAGCCTGAGCGACGGGTTCCGGTCCGCGGTGACGGTGTCGCTCGCGGTCGCCGTGACCGCGGGGCCGCCGCCCGCGGGGGTGCCCGACGCGACGGCCGTGTTGGCCACCGTGCCCCTGTCGACGTCGGCCTGGGTCACCGTGTACGAAGCGGTGCAGGTCATCGACCGTCCCGGGGTGAGGGAGTCCTCGGGACAGGAGACCTGCGGGTCGGGCCCCGAGCCGTTGAACGCCGTCTCCTCGACACCGACGTCGTCCAGGGTCACGTTCCCGGTGTTGGTGACCACGAGGGCGTAGTCCACCTGCTGGCCCGCGGCGGTCACCTCGGACGGCGACGCCGACTTCGCCAGCGAGATCGCGGGGGTGCGCCGGGGCGTGAACACCGCCGTCGACTCGTTGGATTCCACCGCCGTGCCGCCGGGTGGTGTGCCGGTGGCGACGGCGGTGTTCTCGATCCGGCCGGCGTCCACGTCGGCCTGCGTCAGTGTGTACGTGGCCGTGCACGTCACCGTCTCGCCCGGGGCCAGTGCGGTGTCGGGGCACTCGATCTCCGGGTCGGGACCCGAGCCGGAGAACTCGACGTCGTTCACGTCGAGGGCGGAGAGCGTGACGTTGCCGGTGTTGCGTACCAGGTAGGTGTAGGTGAGCACTTCACCCGAACGGAAGGGGCCGTCGTCGCCGACCACCGTCTTGACCAGGGAGATCGAGGGGTCCTGGTCGGCGGTGACGGTGGCGTCGTCGGTGGTGGTGACGGCGGGTCCGGTGGGGGGTGTGCCGGTGGCGCGTGCGGTGTTGTCGATCCGGCCGGTGTTGATGTCGGCCTGGGTGGTGGTGTAGGTGGCGGTGCAGTTCATGGACTGTCCGGGGGCGAGGGTCGTGCCCGGGCAGGAGACGTCGGGGTCGGTGCCGGTGCCGGAGAACGCGGTCTCGGTGACGTCGATGCCGGTGAGCGTCACGTTGCCGGTGTTGGTGACCACATGGGCGTACTCGACCAGCTGGCCCGCCGCGGTCACCGTCTCCGGCTCGGCCGACTTCGTCAGCGTCATCGACGGGGAGGGTGCGTCGGGGGTGTTGGTGAAGGTGCAGAGGATGCGAGGGCTGCTGCCTCCCGGCTCGGTGGCAGGGAAATGCAGGGCGAACGAGTCGGCCGTGCCCGACGTGACCGGCGCGTTGGCGTTGGCCGTGTCCACGCAGGCGTAGGTGGTGTCGTAGTTGTCGAGGCTGCCGCCGTTGGCGGCCGTCTCGGCCAGGGTGTACGTGGTGCCCGCGACACCGATGACCGGCCCCGCCGCCGGTGTCTGGACGCCGTTGGTGCTGCCCGTCGTGGTGGCGGTGTTCCCGCCGTTGACGCCGCCTCCGGTGATGGAGAGGGCGAACTGGTCGTTCGCCGTGGTGGACGAGGCGAAGCGGCCGACGATGTTCTTGCGCAGGGTCAGCGTCGGGTTGGTGGAGCAGGCCCCGAGGTCGACGGAGGCGAAGGTGGTGTCCGAGAGGAGCTTCGGCTGGCCGATGAGGGCTCCGTTGTTCGGGTTGACGGCCTGCAGGTAGGTCGCTGTGGACGGTGCCGGCGCGCTGAACTGGATGAAGAGTTCCCCGTCGTTGTTGAAGGCGATCCCGTTGTACTGCCGCTGCTGGGGATTGTTGATGGTGGTCAGCAGTGTGTCCGTCAGAGCGACCCCGGTCGCCGAGCCGGTCGTGGGCAGCGGTCCGCGCACCACACCGATCGCGGCGTTGTTGGAGCTGTTGGCGGACGTGACGATGTAGAGGTTGCCCGAGGCGTCGAAGGCGATGTCCCCGTTGGCGCTGAACCGGCTGGTGATGGGCAGGTCGAAGGTGGCGATCACTCCGGGGATCGCCGTGTTGGTCTCGGTGTCGAAGCCGTAGACGGAGACCTTGCCCGGTGTGGTGCTCGTACCGGTGCCCAGGGCGGCGTAGTAGTAGATGCGGCTCACCGGGTCGATCGCGCCGGCGACGACGACCACGCCGTTGCCGGGGGTCGTCCCCGCATACCTGGTCCACGTGCCGCTCGCGGCGTCGTAGCCGTGGACGACGATGGAGGACGCGGTACCCGTGCGATTGACGAGGTACGCACCGGTGCCACCGGGCAGCACACCGAGGGCGTTGGTCTGGCCCCCCTGGGGGATCCGGCTCACCACGCTCGCGGTCACGGTGGGGGTGGGACCGGCGAGACTGGCGGCGTCCAGGGCGAGCAGGGTGCCCGGGTCGGACGCGGAAGCGCCGTTCTGCAGTGCGTAGATGGTGCTGCCCGAACAGTCGAGCGGAAGCGCGGCCCGCTGCGCCGCCTTGTGCCCGGTCTGTCGCGGGGCCCCGGGCGGAGGTACGGACGAGGGCGGTTGCAGGCCCGCCGCGGCGGCACTCGGCCCGCCGGCGGACGCCTGGGTCCCGCGCCCGGTCGCCTCCCGCACCTTCCACGGGGCCTCGGCACCCTGCGCGGCGGCCGCCGGGAACGCGGGTACGGGACCCAGCAGCAGCGTCGCGCCGAGGAGCGCGGACCAGCAGCGCCGGGTACGGGAAACAGCGCGCGCCACGACGGGCGCGGGGTCCGACCCGTCTGGGGGTCTCACTACGAACATGGACGACTCCCGGAGGGGTCAGAATGTGAAATTTGCTGCCAAATACATCGCAACTGATCGGTGTCCCCAAACGTCGCTGCCCGGGTCGTCCTGCGCACCGGTGGGCTCCGAGGAACGGGCGGGCGCTCCGGCGGAGCGATGCCGGGGGCCCACCGACGCGCCCGCTTGTGCCGGAGCGGGTACCGAGGTGAGCTGGTACGGCAACCGTGTCCACCGGCCCGTACGGCCCGACCCGACCCGGTCGTGGGCTCGCACGGTCGGGGGACACGTCCGCGAACCCGCCTGCACCACGCATGCCCGGTCGGAGGAAGCACGATGGACATCAAGGGATCAGTCGCCCTCGTGACGGGCGCCAACCGCGGCATCGGCCGCGCGTTCGCCCGCTCACTCGTCGACCACGGCGCGGCCAAGGTCTACGCCGGAGTCCGCGACCCGGCGAGCGTGGCCGACCAGGACCTCGTTCCGCTGCGGCTGGACGTCACCGACCAGGAGAGCGTCGAGGCGGCGGCCGCCACCGCCGGGGACGTCTCCATCGTGATCAACAACGCCGGAATCGGCGGCGCGAGCACGCGGCTGATGGACGGCAGCTTCGACGGCGCCCGTCGCGCGATGGAGGTCAACTACTTCGGCACCTGGGCCGTGTCCCGCGCCTTCGCCCCGGTCCTGGCCCGCAACGGGGGCGGCGCGCTGGTCAACATGCTGTCCGTCGCCTCATGGGTCGGTCAGCCGCTGTTCCCCGGATACGCGGCCTCAAAGGCCGCGCAGTGGTCGCTGACGGACGCGCTGCGGCAGGCCCTGCACCCGCAGGGAACACTGGTGGTGGGGGTCCACGCCGGTTTCGTGGACACGGAACTCAGTGCCTGGACGGACGCGCCGAAGATCGACGCGTCCACGGTGGCCGAGCTCACCATGGAAGCCCTGACCGGTGATCAGTTCGAAGTGCTCGCCGACGAGGAGACCCGTCGGGTCAAGGCGGCTTTGTCCCAGGCCGTCGGCGCCCCCGGCGCCTGAGGCCCGCGCCGCCGTGCGCGTCGTGCGCCGGCGGCGAGGCACGAGGCGCGGTGGCGGGGCCGGGAACACGCGCGGGGCGACCGGGGGAGCAGGCCCTGGAGACCCAGTGCCCCACCGGACGCTCATCGGCCCCGACCGGCCACGGACACAGGTGCACGCCGGGCTCAGGCGCACGCTCCCGAGGTGGCCGACCGTGGTCACGGGAGCAGAATGGGAGATGTGCCCGGCACTCCGGTGGCGAGCCGCCGCCACGGCCGTCGGCAGGCGAAAGGTGCACGGCGTGGCCCGTATGCGCGAGATCGCGATCGTCGGGGGCGGTGGGGGAGCGGTGTGCCTGCTGGACGCGCTCTCCCAGGCGTCCGGACCCCCTGCCGCGGTCACCGTGTTCGAGCCGTCGGACCGTTTGTGGCGTGGCCGCCCGTACCAGCGGGACGCCGACTGCATCCTGGTGAACCTCCCGTCGCGCGCCATGTCGGTCCGCGCGGGGGACACCCGTCACTTCGACCGCTGGCTCGCCGACCGCCGCTGGCAGACCGGAGCCCTGCGGGAGGCCAGTCCCTTCGACGTCGCGGCCTTCCCTCCGCGGGCGGTCTTCGGCGACTATCTGGAATCCGTGGCGCAGCAGAGCATGGCCCGGCTCGACGAGCGTGGAGGGAAGGTCCGCCTGGTACGGGAGCGGATCGTCGACGCGACCCCGGCCGCGGGAGGAGCCGTACTGACCACGGAACGCGGCACACGGCACGAAGCCGACCGCGTCGTCCTGTGCATCGGAGCGGGCGTGCCCGACGACGGGTTCGCTCTGGACGGGCCGGAACCGGGGTTCGTCCCCGACCCCTATCCGGTGGCCAGGACCCTGGCCGGCATCGACCCGCAGCACACGGTCGCCGTCCTGGGCACGGGCCTGACCGCCGTGGACGTGGCTCTCGCCCTGCGGGCCGGCGGGCACCAGGGCCCCGTCTTCCTGCTGTCCCGGCACGGGGTGCTGCCCGCGGTCCGCCAGCAGCCGGTCGTCCACACCCTGCGGCATTTCACTCCCGACCACTTCCGGGCGCTGAGCGACGGGGGAGAGGTCCCCTTCAGCGCCGTCGTCGGGGTGCTGCGTGACGAACTCACCTCCGCGGGGCAGGACTTCGCGGAGCTCGAGACCGAGTTCGCGCTGCTCCGCGAGGATCCGGTACGCCGGCTGCGGCGCCAACTGGACCTCGTCCACGGGCAGGGCCTTGGGCTGCGCATCCTGCAGCAGACCCTGCCCGTCGCCGTCGACGTCTGGCCGTTGATGCCGTACCGGGACCGCGACGAGCTCCTGCGCCGCCACTACCGTGCCGTCCATTCGCTGTGCTGCCCGATGCCACCGTCCACCGGGGCCCGTCTGCTGGCGATGAGCGAGGCGGGCCGGCTCCACGTCGTGGGCGGACTGGACGACGTCCGCCGCACCGGGGAGGGGTTCAGCGCCACCGCGGACGGTCGTACGATCCACGCCGGCACGGTGATCAACGCCGGCTCCGTCGCGCCGCACCGGGTTCCCCCGGCCGCGGCGCCGCTCGTCCGGTCCCTGATCGCGTCATCCGCGGCCTCGGCGCACCCGCACGGAGGGCTGCGGGTGCGCCGAGAGACCAACCGGCTCGTCGCCGACGGCGGGTCCCAGGAGTGCTTTTACGCACTGGGGGACCTGACGTTCGGCTCCCTGTTCATCACCGCGGCGATTCCGGTCATCGTGAAACTGGCCCGGGAGATCGCCCGCGAGGTGCTCACTCCCTGAGGACCGGAAGGCGCCGACCGCCCCGCAGGGAACCGGATCAGGAGGCGGACCGCTTCGGCAGCCGCCAACCGGGGCGCGGGAAGTGGCAGGTGTAGCCGTCCGGGTAGCGCGCCAGGTAGTCCTGATGCTCGGGCTCGGCCTCCCAGAACTCGCCGGCAGGGACGACTTCGGTCACCACCTTTCCCGGCCACAGGCCCGACGCCTCGACGTCGGCGATGGTCTCCTCGGCCACGCGCCGCTGCTCGTCGTCGAGATGGAAGATCGCGGAGCGGTAGCTCGAGCCGATGTCGTTCCCCTGACGGTTCCTCGTGGTCGGGTCGTGGATCTGGAAGAAGTACTCCAGGACGGCGCGGTAGTCCGTCGCGTCGGGATCGAAGGTGATCTCGATCGCCTCCGCGTGGCCGTCGTGGCGGCGATACGTCGGCCGGGGCATGTCGCCACCGCTGTAACCGACCCGGGTGCTCAGCACACCCGGGAGCCTGCGCAGCAAGTCCTGCATCCCCCAGAAGCAGCCGCCTGCCAGCCATGCCTTCTGCTGGGATCGGTTCGTCACGTGTGCTCCTGCCTTCTGTCGCGAGCGGCCGCGGGTCCGGGTGCCTTGCGGTGTGCCGGCGTCCCCGCGCGTCCGTACGAGGTGTGGTTCATGGCTGAGGCGGTCCCGCATCGGGGTCGGGCCGGGCACGATGCGGGACCGCCGGATCAGGGGCCGGTCAGGGCCGGCCGGTTCCCCGTCGGGTCACACGGCGGTGGCGTGGATGGTGACGGGGATGTTGCCGCGGATCGCCTTGGAGTAGGGGCAGATCTGGTGGGCGGCGTCGGCGAGCTCGGTCGCCCGGTCGTCGTCGACGCCGCCGACCTCGAGATTGAGCACTGCGGCGAGGGAGTAGCCGTCGTCGCCGTGCGCGAGGGTGATCTGGGCGTTGATCTCGGTGCTCGTCAGCGTGACCTTGCGTTCGGCGGCGGCCTTGCGGACGGCGCCGAGGAAGCAGGCTGCCCAGCCGGCTGCGAAGAGCTGCTCGGGATTGGTGGCGGTGCCGGCGCCACCGAGTTCCTTGGGGTACGACAGCGTGGTCTCGAGCAGCCGGTCGTCGGACTGGACACGGCCGCCGTTGCGGCCCTCACCGGTGACGTTGACAACGGCGGTGTAGCTGTTGGACATGGCAAGTCCTCTGGGGGAGTCGGGGGGCGTTACGTGGCACGTAAGCCGAGAGGCCTTCTCGGCAGGGAGGCGTCTCACGCGTCACCTGCTCAGGCGGTGACTCGATAGTGGCAGGCGGAGCGTCACCTGTCAAGCGGGTGACGCGTGACCGGGTCGACGCCGCCTGAGGTGGCGTGGCGTGACGGTCGCGTTGCGGTGGGGAACGTTGCGTACCGATATGTCACCTGTCAGAATGGTGATATGGAACATGGCTTTCCCGCCGGGAGTCCGGCGCTCGACTTCGCGGGAACGCTGCGTGTTCGTCGCAGCGCCAGCCCGCGGGAGATGCTGCACTCGCCCGAAAGTCTCAGTTCGTGGTTTCGTGAAGGCGGGATCACGGACCGTGATCTCGTGTGCGGGCCGGACGACCTCCGCCGGGCGGTGGCGCTGCGTGAGGCGATCTATCAGCTGGTCGTCGCGAGGATCGACGGTGACGTCTACGACCCGGAAGCGCTGAGTCTGGTGAACGCCGCGGCCCGCCGGCCGGCTCCCGTGCCGCAGCTGACCGATGCCGGGCGCAGTGTGGAGGCGACCGTCGAGCAGGCGTTGTCCCATGTCGCCCGTGATGCCGTCGCGGTCCTCAGCGGCCCGGAAGTGCCGCTGCTCAAGGAGTGCGCGAATCCCGACTGCACCCAGTTCTACATCGATCGCTCCCGGGGGGCGCGCAGGGAGTGGTGCAAGATGGATCCGTGCGGCAACAAGATCAAGGCCGCGGCCTACCGGGCGCGCAAGCGCGCGAGTGGCAAGGTGGCGCGTTCCGTCGGCTCGCCGTCCTGACGGGCCCTTCCGTGTCGTGGTGACGTCGTGGTCGCACCGCCTCAATCGTCACCCCCTTGACGGGTGACGGCGTGCGTGCGAGCATCGTACTTCGCTGAGCCGCACCGCCGCTCCAGGATCCGGCGAAGTCATGAGGAAACGCACCGATTCCGTCCTGACTCGCCGGAGCGACGGAACCACTGCCGTCGGATGCGGTGCGGTGAGTCCCGCACGGAGGAGGCGTGGAGATGGACAACCAAGGCAGAGCCACGGACGAGGCCCAGGTGGCACGTCAACTGCGGTTCTCGCGGCTGCCGGAGCGTATCCGGTGGGACGACATGGTCGAGGAACGTCCCGCTGTGACGCGGGACTCCGCGAGGTACACGTACAACCCGGACGAGTGGCTCGTGCGCACGTGCCTCTGAGCCGAGGCGACCGGACCTCCCCGGCGGTCGAGTACCGCCGACCTCAACGAAGCGAACGCCGTGTCTCCGGGAGGCACTTGTGAAGACCCAGAAGATCCTGATCAAGATTTCCTCGATAGCGGCAGCGGGCGTGATCGCCGTCGGCTGCTTCCTCCAGGTGTTCTAGACGTTTGGCCGTCCTCTCGTGGCGGGTGGCGAGCCCTCGCTGCCCGCCACGAGGTGTTGAGGCGTTCTTCGACTGCCCGGCATCACCGGCACCGCACCTGCGTTGCGTCCGAAAGGCCCGACGACGGCTGCGGTTGGACCCGCGTTGAGCGCGGCAACCGTGCTGCTGCTGCTCGTCCCGTCCCGTCCCCGCACCGGCGCCACGGCGGCGGCCGGAGCCAGGTGGCTCCTCCGCAGCCCGGGTGAAACCGGCTGTCGCCGCCCGATGCGACGGGCGGCATGACGTCCGGCTGCCGTCCGCCGAGGAGATCGGATTCGACGTGAACCTTCAGGAGCTGCAGGGGGCAACCCCGTGGTCATGACCCCCGAAGGCGACCACGGCAACCCCGTGCTCGGCTTCGATCCCGTCGCGGACCGGGTGATGCCGCTCGCAGACCCGCGTCTCGTCTGACCGTACGTGACCAGGGGTGACGGCGACGCGTGCCGGCTTTGCGGAGCGCCTACTTCGCGCCGACGGAGAACAGCATGTAGAGGAAGCCCGCCACGAGGTGCCCCGCCACGATGTAGGCGAACAGGCGCAGGACGAACCCCTTCGGGAACCTGCCGTCTCCGCGCTCGACGCCCGTCTTCTCACTCACCATGATCGTCACCTTCTGAAGGGCTCGTGCGCCGCCCGGCGCCGAGCGGAGTGGGACGCTCCCCGCCTCCCACGCACAGATCACTGGCGTGGCTCTGCAGCAGCGTGTGGACGAAGAGAAGGTCCACACCCCCCGGCGGCACGGCAGTGATCCGGTGGGGGGTGAGGCTGTCGTAGTGGGCGGAGTCGCCCGGGTCGAGGACGTGCTCCTCGCCGCCGAGCGAGAGCTTGAGCCTGCCCTTGAGCACGTAGAGCCACTCCTCACCGGCGTGGACCCGGACCAGTTCGTCCCGGACCTTCGGCGGGACGTGCACACGCAGCGCCTGCATCGCCCGCCGTGACCCGCCGGCCTGCCAGTAGGTCCATCCGTCCGCCCCCACCGACCCCGTGGCCGAGGCCCGGATGACGGGATCCCGGTCGGGAGGGGTCTCGCCGAGCAGGTCCGAGACCGTGGTGCCGTAGATACGGGCCAGTGTCAGCAGCATGGGCAACGACGGCTGCCGTTGCCCTGTCTCCAGTCGGGACAGGTGCGCCGGGGACAGTCCCAGTCGTACCGCGGCCGCCTCGACGGTGAGACCACTGCGTTTGCGCAGGTCCCGGAGTTGTGATGCGACACTTGAGAGAGCGGCGCTCGTCTCCCTGGTGCTCATCGCGGTGGCGTCTTCGGGCATGCCTCCATTGAGCCATAGCCGTTCCCCGGAGGCAAATGTCTTGCCTCAGAGGCAAGAGGGGCTCGACGGCGGGAGGCGTTCACGAAGGGCTGTCGGCGACCGGGGCGCAGGAGGGATGGCCCCAGCCGTCGGAGTTCTTGGTGATCGTCTCGCCCTTGGCGTAGGAGCGACCGCAGGAGCACCGGCCCGGGAACCTCGCCTTGACGGAAGCGCGTGACGGTCCTGCCGAGGAGCGCCGCTTGGTGCCGTCCGGGCGGCGTGATTCCCTGCGGGCCGCGGGCGGAGCCGGTGACTGGGCCGCCGGCAGTGCCTGGCCGAACGCCGAGCCGGCCGGCTCCTGGGTGCGGGCGACGTGGCCTGCCGCAGCGTCCGCAGCGGCGTTCAGCGGGTCCCCGTCCACCCGGTGGGCCGGGGTGTGGACGAAGTCGACGTCCCGGCCCGCCAGCAGTTCATCGATCGCCACCACCAGGTCCCGGTTGGCCACCGGGGTGCCGGCGGCGGTCTTCCAGCCCTTGCGGCGCCAGCCCGGAAGCCAGGTCGTGACCGCCTTCATCGCGTACTGCGAATCCATCCGTACCTCGAGCGGCACACCCGCGTCGGTGGACTCCAGCAGCCGCCGCAACGCCGTGAGCTCCGCCACGTTGTTCGTCGCGCGGCCCAGGGGGCCCGCCTCCCAGGACGCCACCTCGCTCTCCGCACCGGCGATGACCCACGCCCAGGCCGCCGGTCCTGGGTTCCCCTTCGACGCCCCGTCGCACGCGGCAATGATCCGTTCCACCATCCCCCGATGCTGTCATGCCGCCGAGTGGCGGCACTCGAGGGGCGCAGGCCCCGTATGCCAGTGCCCGGAAATCAGCCCTCGGCCGCGCTCGGGTGCCCACCCGGGAGCAGTTTCGTGCGGAGGCGCTCGAACACGGTGGGAAAGGACCGCCGGGCGAGGAACGAGCTGATCTGCAGGGCGCACTCAGCGGCGCCCGCCGTCGTCGTGTCGCACTCCACGTCGTACGGACCGTGCGCGTGGACCTGCCGGAACTGACGGGCCGCAAGTCCCACCGGACGGTCGCCGCGGGCCTGTTCGCGCCGTCGCAGTTCCTCGAGGTCGCACCGCACACCGACCAGGACGACGCTCCTCGGGTCGAAGAGTTCCAGGCAGTCCAGCAGGCGCCACTCCTCGCTCAGCACATGGTCCACCACCACGTTGTTGCCGGCCGCCGCCATGCCCGCCACCGCCCGATGGAATCCCATCCACGTGCGCCGGAGCACCTGCGGCAGTGCCTCCGGGCCGATCTCCCGGCGGGAACGCATCGCATGGAAGGCGTCCACGGGCATGTGGAAGTAGGGCTCGTCCAGGATCCGGAGCAGTTCGCTCGCGATGCTGGACTTGCCCGAACTGGACGTCCCGTTCAGGAAGATGATCTGCCCCGGGCGCGTTCCGCCGGGAAGGGCGGCCGAGCATGTCGCCTCGGGCGCGCTGCCATGAGTGGGTTCGGGCATCTCCGGCTCCTTCGCTGCGGCGGTGATCGCCCGATCGCCGCTTCCGTCCGGGCGCCGCGACAGACCGTCGTACGGGCCGGTGCCACGGTGGCCACGCCTCCTCGCGCGATCAGCGAGCAGCGTAGTCCTCGCACCGGAGGGGCCCGGGCGGGGCCTCGGATGCCCGCGGTCCGCCCGCGCGGTGACGGCGCACGCGTGAACGTGCGCCGTCACCGGTGGGGTGCCTTACGGCGACGAGAGGGCCGGGGCCTTGCCTCCCCGGCGCCGGCGGGAGCGGTGCGCGACGAGGAGCGCGGCGATCACGGCCCAGGCGGCGAGCGTGGCGAGCGGCCCGGCGGCATGGGCACCGTGGAAGTAGCTCAGGTCGGTGATGGCCCGGACTGCGGCGCCCGGCGGCAGCAGGGCAGAGACGGCACGGGCGGCGGTGGGCAGGAGGTCCGCTCCCGTGGTGGCTCCGCTGGTGGCATTGCCCACGGTGAGCAGCAGCAGGGTCGCTACGGGGATGCCCACGGGGCCCAGGTACGTACCCAGCAGCTTGGTGGCGAAGGCGGCCGCGGCGGAGAGCAGCGTGAGGGTGAACGCGAGCGGGACGAAGGGCGCCGGAACGGCGTGCAGGACCGGGCCGGCGATGGCGGTGGCGACGAGGCCGATGGCCGCGGACGTGCCGGCGATCAGCCAGAACCGGTGGCGCAGGTGCAGCAGCTTCGCCAGGCCGAGGGTGTTCTGGGCGAGGACGAACCCGGCCAGTGTGACGCCGAAGGCGATGTAGAAGCCGGCCAGCCCGCGGGCGTCGAAGCGCACCAGCGGCACGACGTCCTCCATGGTGACCTGTCTGTCCGCCCCAGCGGCGTAGGCGTTCACCAGGCTCTTCACCGCCGTGGTCGTCGACAGGCCGTCGGCCCCGGCGACCTGCAGGTGCAGCCGGCCGTCGTCGGCGGTGCTGAGCGCTGCGGAGACGTCGTGCCGTTCGAGCGCCTGGCGTGCGGCCGCGGCGTCGGCGGCCGGGTGGACCTCGACGCTGTCCCCGAGGGCGTGACCCACCTCCACGGACAGGGCCTGTCCGCTGACGGCGATGGGCACCTGATGGGGGCGGGGATCGCGCTGGAGGCCGACGTAGCAGCCGATGAACGCGGCCACGACGACCAGCGCGATCACGGCGGGCTGGAGCCAGGCGCGCACCGGCGGCCGCGCCGTCGTCGCCCGGGTGCCGGGCCGGGGGAGCCGCGCCGTCGTGGTGGGCTGCTCGCGCTGAGGTGTGGGTTCGAGGGTGCTGTCCATGAGGGTCTTTCCGGTGGCTCCTGTGGGTGGCGTCCCGGGAAGGCGCCTGGGGCGGGGTCCCGGGGTGGCGGCCGGCGCGGTGGGACGGCCGGTCGGTCGGCGGCTCAGACGGCTGCCGGGGCGGCGGCGAGGTTCTGCTTCACCTGCCGGGTGATGTCGTCCGCGAGGACCTCCGTCAGGCCCGCGGCGAGGCCGTCCAGGGCGAGAGCGGCGACGGCGGCCGGGTCGGCCTTCTGCTCGGCGGGGATGTGGCCCGCCATGTCGGTGTCCATGTAGCCGACGTGCAGCGCGGTCACGGCGATGCCGTGCGGGGCCAGCTCCTCGCGGACGGAGTCGGTCATGGCCCAGGAGGCGGTCTTGGCGGCGGAGTAGGCGCCGAGCCCCGCCGGATGGAACCAGGACAGGACGGACAGCACATTGAGGACGGCGCCGCCGCCGTTCCCCGCGACGACCGGGGCGAAGGCGCGGGTCACCGTCAGCGGGCCGTAGAAGTTCGTCTCCATCTCCCGGCGCACCGCGTCGAGGTCGCCGCCGACCAGCGGGGTGGGGGTGAAGATCCCGGCGTTGTTGACCAGCAGGGTCGTGTCCGTGGCGATGCGGGCTGCGGCCCGCACCGACTCCGCGTCGGTGACGTCCAGCCGGAGGGGGACGGCTCCGGGCACGTCCACGGTCTCGGGGCGGCGCGCGGCCGCGTAGACCTTCGCCCCCCGGTCGATCAGCTGCTGTGCGAGATGGCGGCCCAGGCCCCGGTTGGCTCCGGTGACCAGGGCGACCGCGTTGTTCAGTTCCATGTCTTCTCCTCAGGGATGGGCGGTGCGGTCGGGACGCAGGAACCGCGCGCGCAAAATAGATGACGTAAAGAATCTAAATGGACTGTACGATAGATGCCAGTCGTCATCCAAATGAGGAGGTGCTCATGGGGCGGGTGTCACAGGCCCAGGCGCAGGAGAACCGCAGGCGGGTCGTGGAGACTGCCTCCCAGCTGTTCCGTGAGCAGGGCACGGGCGTGAGCGTCGCCGACCTGATGAAGGCGGCCGGTCTGACGCACGGCGGCTTCTACAAGCAGTTCGCCTCCAAGGACGCCCTGATCGACGAGGCGCTGACGTACGCGTTCGGCGAATTCGCCGGGCGGCACGCGGACGCCCTGGCCGGGGAGTCGGCGGGGCGGGAGGCCGCACAGCAGGCCCTCGTCAACGCGTACCTGTCGCCCAGGCACCGGGACGACCCAGGCCGAGGGTGCCCCGCCGCCGCGCTGGCCTCCGACATGGCCCGGGAGGCCGGTGACCCCGAGGCCCGCCGTACCTACGCGGACGGGGTGGTGGAATTCGCCGGCTGGCTCGCCACCGACGACGAGGACGGCCTCGCCAGGCTGTCCACCCTGATCGGGGCGATGGTGCTGGCCCGTGCCACCAAGGGCTCGCCCCTGTCCGACGAGATCCTCGCGGCGGCCCGCTCGGCGCTCTCACCGCGGGGCTGACGCGGGCGCCGCGGCTGCCCTGCACCGTGACCGCGACGGCCCCCGGGTGGTGAACCGCGGCGCCCTGCTCCGGCTCTCAGGGCTCGCGTCGAGCCGGGTGCCGGGACGCCGACGGGCCGGGGGTGGCGGTGACGTCGCGCGGTGCGAGCGCGTGGTGTCCTTCGTCGCAGCCGACGGTGAGCCGCACGGGGGCCCCGCAGCCGGTGTGCCGGACGGTCACCGACGGCCCTCCCGGGTCCGCGGCGTGTTTGTCGCCCCACTGCATGAGGGCGACGACCACGGGCCACAGGTCCCAGCCCTTGGCGGTGAGTCGGTACTCGTGGCGTGTGCGGTTGCCCGGGTCGCGGTACGGCGTGGTCTCGAGGATCCCGGCGGCCACCAGCTTGCGGAGCCGGTCGGCGAGGACGGCCTCGGAGAGTCCGACGTGCCGGCGGAAGTGGTCGAAGCGGCGGATCCCGTTGACGGCGTCGCGCAGGATCAGCAGTGACCACTTCTCCCCGACGAGGCCGACCGTCCGCTGGACCGAGCAGTTGTCGGTGCTGAACTCGAGCCAATCCATGGGGGCATCCTACGCCCGCTGGCTTCGAGATTGACAGTCAGGCGGGGCCGCGTCTAGCTTCGGTCACTGAAGCCAGCGGACAAGGGGATCGGACATGGGCAGGTCACGGACTTTCGAGTGGGAAGACCCGGCGATATCGGCGGCCGCCGTCGGACAGGGGTCCGGGCTCGACTTCCTCCGCGACATGATCGCCGGGCGACTGCCGGCACCGCCCGTCAGCGCCGGCCTCGGCTTCACCCTGGACGAGGTCGAGCAGGGCCGCGCGGTGTTCTCGCTGGTTCCCGGGGAGGAGCACTACAACCCCATCGGCAGCGTGCACGGCGGGGTCTACGCGACCCTTCTCGACTCGGCCGCCGGCTGTGCCGTCCAGTCGACCCTGGCGCAGGGGGAGGGCTACACCTCGCTCGACCTGTCCGTGAAGTTCCTGCGGCCCATGTCCGCCGACACCGGGAAGGTCCGGGCCGTGGGCACCGTGCTGAACCGGGGGCGCCGTACGGCGCTGGCGCAGGCGGAGCTGCTCGACGGCACCGGCCGAGTCCTCGCCCACGCGACCAGCAGCTGCCTGATCTTCCCCGTGTGACAGGGCGGGGCCCGAGGTTCCCCGGGTCGTGCCCCACGAGTGAGGCCGGGGCCGCGGGCGGGGGGCGAGCGGCCCCATCGGTAAGGCTCACCACCCGGGAGGCTCCGCTCCCCGCCCGAGCGCCGTCCCGGCGGCGGTGCCGTGCTCAGCCCGCGCGCGGGCGCGTGTGGTCGCGGCGGGCCGCCTCCAGCGCCCGACGCCAGGACGTCACATGAGGGGACCGGCGCAGCAGTGCGCGTCGTTCCCGCTCGGTCATGCCGCCCCACACGCCGAACCGGACCCGGGTGTCGAGTGCCTCGGCCAGGCACTCGGTCTGCACCGGGCATTTCGCGCAGATGGCCTTGGCCCGCTTCTGCTCGTCGGCCTCGGCGAACAGGCCGTCCGCCTCCTGGCCGCCGCAGGCCGCCAGCTCCCTCCAGTGGTCCCTCGACTCCATCGGTCCTCTCCCCCCTCTTCGGGCCTCGACACGCCGCAGGTGCGCTGACGAGAGCCGGTTTGACGGTCACCGGTCGTCGCCGCCCTCACCGCCTTGCCCGCCAGGGCCCGGGCCATGCCTGCGCGCCGCTGCGAGCTGCCGTTCCGGCGTCCGTGCGCCACGGAGCCCGGGGCGAACTGCCGAGGCATCGCCAGGCGCACCTGATCGAAGCGACGGCGACGGCGACACGACAACGACGGCAGGGCCGCGCCAGGCCATGTCAGGCGTGGGCGGCCCGGTCTCAGCGCCAGCCGAACCGGCGGTCCACCACGGCGGCGAACTCCTCGAGGGTGAGCACCGAGTCCCCGTTCTGGTCCGCCGCGTCGAACAGGGCCGAGGAGGAGTCGGCGTCGCCGACGCCCCAGAACGGGAGGTCCCCCGCAGCGGCCAGATGAGGGCCCTTCGTCCGCAGGGCGGTGATCACTTCCTCGCGGGTCAGCGTCCCGTTGTGGTCGAGATCGAGCGCCTCGAACAGTTTGCGGGCCTTGTCGCTCATCACGTCGTCCCCGTCCCCTTCGCCTTCACGGATGGGCGGCGTGGGCCCGCCGCTCACGGGATCAAACGCGGAGCACCGCCTCCTGGTTCCACCATGGGGGGACGCGTGACCCGCATCGCAGTCGGGCGGCACCGCCCCGCCGTGGCGCGGACGTGCGACGACGCGCGGGGGCGCCCGAACGGCGGGCGGGGCCGGGGCCCGGCGGGGGTGGGCGCAGCACGCGACGAGGTGCCGCGGCAAGACCCCTGTCCTTGCCGCGGCACCTCGGTGGGCATGTGGTGGTGCGTACGCCCTGGGCGACCGCGCGTGCCGCCGGGCCGGCCGGGCCCGGCGGCACGTACTCGGCGGTCCGTTCAGCCCCGGACGCTGGTGTAGTCGTACTGACGGTCGTAGATCGGGGTCCAGAGACTGGGGTACGGCTCGGAGATGTTGCCGCACGCGCCGAGCTGGATCGCGCTCCGACGGCCCGTGTCCACCAGGCACTTGCCGCTCGCGGCCTCGACGATCTCCCAGTGGTTGTTGCCCCGGTCCACCCAGCGGAAGTGCTGACCCGGTCCCTGGCAGTGGCCGAGCACGATGGGCGTGCCGTCCGCGACCGAGGCGTGCTGCGCGCCGATGCAGTACTTGCCGTAGACGCCGATCATGAAGAGGCCGGGGGTGCCGGAGGGCTGGAAGTAGAAGCGCTGGTGCAGCCGGCCCTTGCAGTCGAACCGCTGGATGACGGCGCCCGGGTTCTGCGACTCGCCGCGTACGTCCATGCACTGCCACGAGTACGAGGCCCGCATCTCGTAGATGGCGGCGTTGGTGATCCACGAGGTGTAGCGGACCGGCGGATCGGCCGCGGTCGCGCTACCGGGGATCAGCAGGACGAGCAGTGATGCCAGGACCGCGAGTATTCCCCCGCGGCGCACACTTCGAGCCACTTTGCCTCCTTCTTTGCCTGAATTCCGGGCGGCGCCGGGACCCGACGCGATGGTCTGATGGCTCGTCGGATCCGGTGCCGGAACGCTCCGAAACTACGGGCCCCGGCGACCGGGATGTACCGCCGTTTCAGGGGGGTTGCGTGGGCGGGGGGTTCCTGCCGTGAGGGTGGGTTCGGGGCTCCAGCGGGCCCAGGCGTTCATGGTCCTCGCGACCGGCCTGTACCGGGCCAGCCATCTGGTGGTGGGCGTGGTCGCGGTGGTCCAGCACCAGCGGGGCAGCGCCCTGTCCTGGGCCGGGCTCGTGCTCGCCCTGTCGACGTCCCTGCTGGTCTTCGGCAGGGCGCGATCGGCGGGCTGGTTCGGCACCTGGCCGCCGCTGCTGGACGTGGCGCTCGTGGGATGCGTGCTGCCGTTCGTGGTGTACGCGGGCGGGGCGCACCGGCCGGCGGACATCGCCTGGTCGATGCTGCTCGGCGGTTCGGCGAGCGCGGTCGCGGCGGTGGCGTTCGCGAAGCCGGCGGCGGTGGCCGGCGCGGTCGCGGCGCTGGTGGCCACCCACGCGGCCGGGTACTGGCCGACGGGGGCGGACGTCGCCGTGATCGCCGCGCACCTCAACGCGATCGTCTCGTCGGCCGTGCTGGCCCGCGTCTTCTGGTGGTACCTGCGGCGCCAGGGCGGTCTGCTCGACGCCGCGACGGCCCAGGCCCTCGCCGCCGAGGCGGAGCGGGCCCGGTACGCGGAACGCATCGCCCACCACCGGGCGTTGCACGACACCGTACTGGCGACGCTGACCGCGATCGCGAGCGGCCGCGCCGACGCCGGCGCGGCTCCCGTGCGGGAGCGGTGCGCCCGGGAGGCGGCGTATCTGCGGCGCCTGGTGCTGCAGCAGCAGGCGGAGGAGGACCGCGCGCCGGGGACGGCTGCGGCGGTCGAGCGGGCGGTGCGGTCGGCGGAGAGCCTGGGGCTGCGGGTGAGCGCCCAGTACGACGGCCTGGTGGAGATACCGGCCCCCGCGGCGGCCGCGCTCGGGGCCGCGGTCACGGAGGCGCTCAACAACGTGCTCCGGCACGCGGGGACGGGACGTGCCCACGTGACGGTCACCGGCGCCGCGGGCCGGGTCGTGGTCACCGTGGTCGACCGCGGCGTCGGCTTCGACCCGGACACCGTCCCCGAAGGGCTCGGCCTGCGTTCCTCCGTGGGCGCGCGGATGCGCGAGAGCGGGGGCGCGGCGGACGTGGACAGCGTCCCCGGCGAGGGCACCCGTGTCGAACTGCGGTGGCCGGCGTGATCCGCGTGGCGGTGGTCGACGACGACCGGATGCTGCTCGACGGGCTGCGGGTCTGGCTGGACGGTGTCCCGGACGTACGGCTCGCGGCGACGGCGTGCACGGTGGGGCAACTCCTCGCCCACGAGCGCCCCGTCCGCGGTCGGGGAGCGCAACTCCCTTACGACGTGGTCCTGCTGGACCTGGTGCTGGGGGACGGCTCGCAGCCGCCGGAGAACATCCGGCGGCTGCGGGCCGCCGGACCACGGGTCCTCGTCATCAGCACCGTCGCGGACCGGCGGCGGATCGTCGCCGCGATCGCGGCCGGCGCGGACGGCTACCTCACCAAGGACCACGACCTGCCGACGCTGGTGCGGGCGGTCGAGGAGGTCGCCGCGGGCGGTACGGCCCACTCCGCCGAGCTGGCCTTCGCCTGGGCGCACGACGACGGGCCCGTCCGGCCGAGCCTGTCGCCGAAGGAGCGCCAGGTGCTGCTGGAGTACGCCTCCGGTCTCACGCTGAAGGCCACGGCGCGCCGGGCCGGTGTGAGCCCCCACACGGCCAAGTACTACCTGGACCGGGTCAAGGACAAGTACCAGCAGGCGGGCCGCCCGACGTACACCAAGATCGACCTGGCGGCGAGGGTGCGGGAGGACGGCTGGGCGGAGGACTGACCGCCCCGGGCGTCAGGCCGCCGACCCGGCAGGGCGCGGCGGTGAGGGGAACAGGGGCGCGTCTGCTCCTCGTTCGGGTGTCCCGCCTTCGCACGGGTCCCGGTGTCCCCGTCGGCCGGGCGGGCCACCCGACATCCTGCCGGGACCCGGCGGCGTGCGCGGGATGCCGGCATGCGCCGGAAAGCGGTTGCGCGGCCCTCTGGCGGACGCGCGTAGACCTCGGGCATCATCACTGTGCTCCACCTGCACCCCCGCCCCATCAGCCTTGTGGGCACCTGCAGTTCGCGCCTTCGTCAGCCGGGTCCGTGACGGCGCGGCGCGCGGCAGGCACGGTCGTCCACGTCAGCAGGAGGGAACCCGACATGAAGGTCCGCTCGGTCCTCAGCGCGCTCGCGCTCGTCCTGGGGGCGCTGTTCGCCCCGGGATTCGGCGTGCTCACCAGTGCGACGGACGCCCACGCCGTCACCAAGATCAGTCATGCCACGGCGACTTCGATGTTCAGAGCGTCAGGAATCACCTGGTCGTCGTCCGGCGGCTGTTCGGACCGGAACAACCCGACCTGCACCTCCTTCGAGCAGCTCAACCAGGCCACGGCGAAGGGCGCCCAGACGCTGAAGAGCGCCAGCGGCTGCGCGCTCAACATCACCGGCGGTACGGAGACCGGCCACGCCGGCGGCACGTACTCGCACTGGAACGGCTACAAACTCGACTACAGCAAGTACACCTGCGTCGGGAACTACATCAAGAACACCTTCACGTACATCGGCCCGCGCGGCGACGGCGCCCCGCAGTGGCGGTCCGCGTCCGGCAACATCTACGCGGACGAGGGCAACCACTGGGACGTGACCTACTACAACTGCGGCGGCTGCTGAGCCCTTCGCGGGCGCCTGCGGACGGGTGCCCCGGCGGCCGTCGGCCGGGGCACCCGCGTCCGCGCCCGTCCGGCCGACGGCACCGCCTCCATCGCGGTGGCGGCCCGGATTCCGGCCATGCCCCTGCCGGAACGGCGGTCGAGATCGCGCAGCACGTGGTCGCTCGGAGCCGTGACGGCGTGCCGCACCCTGTTGTTCCGGGGCCTGGCCGACACCCGTGGAGCC
Source organism: Streptomyces sp. HUAS CB01 (assembly GCF_030406905.1). NCBI lineage: Bacteria > Bacillati > Actinomycetota > Actinomycetes > Kitasatosporales > Streptomycetaceae > Streptomyces > Streptomyces chengbuensis. Next base: position 344,206 of record NZ_CP129137.1, on the reverse strand, counting down.
GGGGGTCCTCGCCGCCACGAGCCTCATCAACTCCGCCCGGGTCCTGCGCGGTTCGGAGACGGAGTGCTTCGCGCCCACCAGGCGCGGCGGGCCACCCCCGATCCTGCGGATCCCACGCTCGCGTCCGGGGAGGTCGCGGGTGAACTGCATGCATGACGAGGAAGGCCGGAACCTCCTTCGCGCCCTCGGGGAACGGGATCCCGTGTCCTGCGAACTCGGGGTCCTTCCCCGCGTCCGCCACGAGGCGCTCCTGGGCCGCGTGCGAGGTCTTCGCCCGGCCGTGCGGCGGCACGGAACCGTCGCTCGACGCAGCGGAACCCTCATGCGCCGGTATCGACCCCTCGTACCGCGGCATCGACTCCTCGTACGCGCCCCGGAGCCCACGTACGGCGGCCCCGAGCGGCGTCCTGTTCCCATCCCCCGGCAGGCCGACCGCGTCAGCGGACCCGTCCGGCAGGCCGACCGCGTCAGCGGACCCGTCCGGCGGCCCGCCTTCGGAGCCGGACCCCACCCGGCGGCCCGCCTTCGGAGCCGGACCCCACCCGGCGGCCCGCCTTCGGGCCCGGACCCCACCCGGCGGCCCGCCTTCGGGCCCGGACCCGCCCGTCGGCCGGTCGAACCCGGGGCTGCTCCTCCGGGTGCGCCACACGGCGTCCGAGGTGCCGCAGCCGGGCGGCAAGGGCGCCCGGCACCTGCTCCAGCCGGGCCGGGGCCGGCTACACGGAGGCCACGACCTGGCCGGCCATGACCTCGGGAGGGTTGGGGAGCAGCGGCGCGAGGTGGTCCCGGACGAAGTCCGCCGCCTTCCGGATCGATTCCTCGGCCCCCGACTCGTCCTCGAAGACGCTCGTGGAGACCATCACTCCGTTCCCGGCGTCGACCCAGTAGTAGGCGAGCAGGCCGGGGATCTCCCGCATGAGCGGCACGAACCCCTCGTTCACGAGGCGGCCCGCCTCGACCGGGTCGGTGACCCCTGAGTACCTTCTGACGGCTGCGTACACGGCTGATCTCCTCACGAGTGGGCGGGCTTCGACTGCCCACGCCGTACCCCTGCGCCCCGGGCTCCGCTCGGGAGCCGTGCGGCAATCACCGGAAGGGACCGGCAGGTGGTCCGAATGGCGGCCCGCGCGGATCCTCGACGGCTCGCCGGCCACCGCGCCCCGTCGTGGACCAGCCGCTCGACCCGGTCCGACATGGACCGTTCAACAGTTGTCGCGGCCGTAAGGAGCGACCTCTTAGACAACGCCGTTGCCGAACCGTGGGCCGGGCGCACAATGAGAGTGTGCGTGTGCACTGGGCAAATGCCATCGGCCCGCCGGGCGAGGAGGCGGCCGCCTCGGCGACCGCAGACCAGGGGAGCGGCCAGGGCGGGAATCTCTCCCTGCTCCGGAACCACAACGCGTCGCTGGTGCTCGATCTGCTGCGGAAGGCCGGGGAGGACGGAATCAGCCGTCCCGAGATCGCCGACTACACGGGTCTCACCCCGCAGGCGGTCAGCAAGATCACGGCCCGCCTCCGGCAGGCAGGGCTGCTCGCGGAGGCCGGACGGCATCCTTCGACGGGGGGCAAGCCGCGTACGGCGCTGCGCCTGGAGCCGTCGGCGGCGTACGCCGTGGGCGTGCAGCTGGACCGGGACGAGATGACCGCGCTCCTGCTGGATCTGTCCGGTACACGCGTGGCGACGCGGGCGGTGTCCGCCGACCTCGGTGCGGGGCCCGACGTGGTGACCGACCAGGTGGCGGACCAGGTGCGCGCGCTGCTCGCCCAGTCGCTCGGCGGGGGTCCCGGGGGGCGCCCCGCTCGCGCGCGTGTCGCGGGATTTCCGGACGTGGGGGAGCGGACCCGTGCACGGTGGGAGCCCGAGGGGTTCGTGGACCCGGTGGACGAGGGCGCGGCACGGGTACTGGGAGTCGGCGTCGCCATGCCCGGCCCACTCGACCACCGCGCCGGTGTCCCGCTGCGGGTCACGGGATATCCGGAGTGGGACGGCTACCGCCTTCGCGACGAGCTGGCGGGCCGGCTCGGTCTGCCGGTGGCACTCGACAAGGACACCAACGCCGCCGCCCTGGGGATCCTGCTCCAGGGAGAGAGCGGCTCGTTCGCCTATGTGCACCTCGGTACCGGAATCGGCGCGGGGCTGGTGCTGGAGGGGGCGGTGTACCGGGGCGTGCGGACCGGGGCCGGCGAGTTCGGGCACCAGGTCGTCCAGCTCGACGGCCCCTCCTGTGCCTGCGGCAAGCGAGGGTGCCTGGAGGCGCTGTGCCTGGCCGCGATCGCCCGGGGCGACATCGCCGAGGCCGCACGTGTACTCGCCGTAGGTGTCACCAACCTCGCCGAGCTGCTCGACATCGACCAGGTGCTGCTCGGCGGCCGGGCCGTGGCCGCGGCCGAGGCCGAGTTCGTACGAGGCGTGCGGGCCGCGCTCCGGTCCCGGACCCGGCTGATGGTGGCGCCGGCCGGGGGCAGCGCCTACCGCATCGCCGAGGGCGCGGCGCAGCTGGTTCTGGCGCCCGTGTTCGGCCGTACCGAGGCCCCGGCCGGGCTGCGCATGCACTGAGTACGTCGTACCGGCGCGGGGCGACCGGCCGCCGATCGCCGCGCGGCGGTGCGCGCCGGGATGCCGTCGGGCGCCCCGTTCTCAGCGCGCCGTGCGAACCCCCGTCGAGCGCGATCGCCAGGTCGCGATCGCGCTGGTCGTCGTCGGGGAAGTTCGTCGCCGTGTCCCGGCGGCCATCCGCAGCAGGTCGTCGAAGGTCATGTCCCCGCGTGCCTCCCCGGCCTGCCGGGCCCGCTCGAACAGGGGGCCCGCGGGAGCGCGGCCCCTCGGGACGGGTCTCCCGCGGCGGACCGGGCCGGGTCAGCCCACGTAGAAGTCCTTGCGGGCGGCCACGAACTCCTCGACCGACCGGGCGGCGACGCCCGTCACGCGCTCCACGTCGTCGGACGCACGGTCGTAGCGGTTCTCCTGGTGCAGCCGGGCCATCGTGGCGATGTGCTGCTCGGTGTGCGGCGGAAGCCCCACCTTGGCGAGCACCTCGGTCCGCCACCGGTCCAGGGGAACGTCCACGTACGCCACCGGACGACCCAGCGCCCGGGAGAATTCCTCGGCCATCTCGTGCATGTCGACCGTGCGCGGCCCGGTCAGTTCGTAGACGTGCCCGATGTGTGGTGCGGGGTCGCGGAGCACCGTGGAGACCACCCGGGCGACATCGTCCACGGCGACCGGTGACGTGCGACCCGTGCCGAAGGGCAGCACGATCGTGCCGTTCTCCCGGATCGTCCGGGCGGGCAGGGTGGTGAACAACGGGTTGTCCAGGAAGGACGTCGGGCGGATGTGCACCACGGGCAGGCCCGACCAGTTCAGCACCTGCTCGGCCAGCCAGTGCAGGCGCTGCTGGTGCGACTCCCCGGTGCTGGTGGCGGTCATCTGCGACACCGTCATCTGGGACATGCCGACCAGGCCGTCCAACTGCCCGTGCTCCAGGGCCACGCTGGCCACCACGGTCGTCGCGAGCAGGTGGTCGGGTGACACGGGCATCGCGAAGTACATCCTCCGGACGCCCTCCAGCGCGGCCGCGACGCTCTCGGGCCGGGTCAGATCGCCGACGACGACCTCCGCCCCGAGCGCACGCAGCCGGGCCGCACGATCGTCGTCGTGGCGGACCATGGCGCGTACGGGCACGTCCTGGGCGCGCAGTTGTTCGAGGACGGTACGGCCCACGCCTCCGGCGTTGGCGATGAGTACGGGGTTTCCGGCAGTCATCGGTCGGTCTCCTTCGGGTGACTGGACGGGACGTGGTCACAGGTTCCCGCGTGGTCGGGGCCGCCACTCGGCGTCCACGCCCGCGCCCGTCGAGTGGCGGCTTCGGCGGGGACATCCGTGACGAGGGCGGCCTCGTGGAGGCGAGCTGCAGGGGGCGTGCCCGGCAGGCGCGCCGCCTCCGCCCAGAGCGATACGAGCATATGCTCGTACCTTCGGGGTGGCGATGATTCCTCGCGTTTACGAGTAGCTGCTCTTATCATGGACGGGTACGTTCTGGAGGAGATCATGAGCTCTGCACCGACGAACCTCGGGGACCTGTGCAACAACCTGGCACTCCGCAAGGCGGCCCGCTACCTGGGCGCGACGTACGACAAGGCCCTGGGGCCTGCCGGTCTTCGTGCGACGCAGTTCAGCATCCTCCAGATGCTGAACGGGCACGGAGAGGTGACCATCAGCCATCTCGCCGAGATGATCGCCATGGACCGCACGACGCTCGCCTCCAACCTCAAGCCGCTGGCGCGGGAGGGCCTGGTGACCGTCGAGCCGTCGGCGGCCGACCGTCGCGCGCGCATCGTCGCGATCACCCCGGAGGGCCTTTCCCGGATGAAGGCGGCGATGCCGCTGTGGGAGGCCGTGCAGGAGCGGTTCGAGGAGAACTTCGGCGCGGAGGAGGCCGCCCGGATGCGCGCCTCGCTGAAGGCCGTTCTCGGCACCGGCTTCGAACCGTGGGCCGAGTAGCCGGCGACGGCGCTGCGCGGGCCTGGTGGGCCGGCGCCGACGGTCGGCCGGGGGCACGCGGACGACCGCGGTACCGCCGTCCAGATCCACCAGGGTCCGGTTCGGGGGCGCCCCGTTCTCCTCGTCGTCCCGCAACAAAAGCGCCGTCCGGCGCTCCTGCGGTTCGCTCTGCTTGCCCGGCCGGTTCGCTCTGCTTGCCGGCGAGAACGTCGTGCGGAGCAGTTCGAAGCCCGTCGCCGAGAGCTGTCCCTGCCTGACGCCGTTCCGCCGGGGCAGCGGCCCGGCTCGCCCGGCGCGCAGGAGGAGTTGGTCGACGAGGGCCAGGGCGGTCAGCAGGATGACCGGTCCGGGCACGATCACGAAGACGACGGACCCCATGCGCGCAGTGTCCGGGACGGCGGCTCGCTCGCGCACGGCCCTGATGGACCGGCTCGTTGCGTGCACCTCTGACGCGCACAGCGCTCGCGCACGGCTCCTCCGGGGCCGCCCCGGCTCTTCGGACGTCCGCCGGGGAGCCGCGATCGTCCTCGTGCCTCGGCTGCACACCGAACGTCCGGCCCCGTGCGGGGTCCGGGCCGGGAGCGCGTCCCGGCCCGGACCCCTGTGGCCGGCGCCGCACGGGCGGCCGCGGGCTCATGGCGCGCCGGTGGGGGCGACGCCCGGTGACCGCGGGTGACTCAGCGGCCGGGGGCCCGCTGGGTGACTTCCTGGAGCACCCAGCCGTTGCCGTCCGGGTCGCTGAAGGTGGCGTACGAGCCGTAGCTGGAGCGGTCGGGGTGCGGGCCGGTGATGCGCTCCTGGCCGGCCACGCGGTGGGTGACGTCCCCGCCCTCGTGGCCGTGGAAGAAGATCCCCCCGGCGTCGTGGAAGACCTCGCTCACCTCGACGCCGCGCCCGGCGAGCTCCGCGCGGGCCTCCTCGATGTCGGTGACGACGAGGTAGAGGCCCTGGACGGAACCGGGAGCGGCCTGGGTGAAGCCCGTGCCGAACATGATCGAGCACTCGGAGCCGGGCGGCGTGAGGTGTACCGCGCGCCATTCGTCGCTCGGGGCGGCGTCGAGGTCCAGGCGGAATCCCGCCGCCTCGTAGAAGGCCTTGGCCCGGTCGACGTCGGAGACGGGCAGGACGATGACTTCGAGTTTCAGATCCATGGAAGTTCCTTGTTCTGTGCAACGGCCGCACGGCGCGACCGCTCTGCTCACGGGTCCGTTCCCGCCGCTCCGGCCGGGGCCGGGCGGCGGTGTCGGTGGACCTCGGTGTATATGAGCATATGCTCCTATTGGGGGAGTGGCAAGGTTGTCCCGATTTGGGTTGTGTTGTGCCCGCCACGTCCGGGCGGCCGAGGGCTCCCACCGCCGCTTTCCCGGCGGCCACTCCGCGACCGGCGCCACCGGCCGGGGCATCCGCCGCGAGTAGGGTGGAACCAGCCCGGCAGCCGTGTCCGAGCAGGGGTCCGCAGGCCGGGAAGGCGGCTGCACCGGATGGCGGGTATGAGTGCTCCCGGGAGATTCCTCTCCACGGCAGCAGACACCTCTCCGGCTCCGACGACCGCCGTGGTCGTGGTCGACGGCGCGGGTCTCGTACGGGGCTGGAGCGAGGGGGCCGCGAGACTCCTCGGACGCCCGGTGCCGCCCGCGCCAGGGCGGCCCGCCAACTCGCGGTTTCCTCACGTTCCACGCCGAGGTGATGCCCTCCCCCCGTTATGTTTTTCGCGGTCCTGCAATGGGGCTGCTGGCCTCCGGGCCCGGTATGACTGTGTCCCCTCTGTCGAAGGCATGACCTGGGGGGTGGTGTCGCCGGGCCCGGGAGGTGCCGTCGGAGACGCTGATGAGAGACCCGGCCACCGCCCGGCCTGGTGCAATGCCGGGCAGTTCGCGGGCGGCAGGTCTGCATAACGTGGATGCGCGAGCACGGTGCCACCGCCGAGGCCAGCACGATCAACACCTGCGGAAGGGTGCGATGTTAGACACCGAAGGCATAGGCGTCTTCCTCGGGTTGGACGTCGGCAAGACGGCCCACCACGGTCACGGGCTCACGCCGGCCGGGAAGAAGGTCTTCGACAAGCCGATGCCCAACAGCGAGCCGAAGCTGCGGGCCGTCTTCGACAAGCTCAAGGCCAAGTTCGGCACCGTCCTGGTGATCGTGGACCAGCCCGCGTCGATCGGCGCTCTGCCCCTGACCGTCGCCCGAGACGCGGGCTGCGAGGTCGCCTACCTGCCGGGACTGGCGATGCGGCGGATCGCCGATCTCTATCCCGGAGAGGCGAAGACCGACGCGAAGGATGCGGCGGTGATCGCGGACGCGGCCCGGACGATGCCTCACACTCTGCGGTCGCTGGAGCTGACCGACGAGATCACCGCCGAGCTGACCGTCCTGACGGGCTTCGACCAGGACCTCGCCGCGGAAGCCACCCGCACCTCCAATCGGATACGCGGCCTGCTCACCCAGTTCCACCCCAGCCTCGAGCGGGTCCTGGGCCCGCGGCTGGACCACCCCGCCATCACCTGGCTCCTCGAGCGCTACGGATCCCCGGCCGCACTGCGGAAGGCCGGCCGCCGCAGACTCGTCGAGGTGATCCGGCCCAAGGCCCCGCGCATGGCCGCCCGCCTGATCGACGACGTCTTCGACGCCCTCGACGAGCAGACCGTCGTGGTCCCCGGCACAGACACCCTCAACGTGGTCATCCCCTCGCTGGCCCGCTCGCTCGCCGCGGTCCACGACCAGCGCCGGGCCCTGGAAGCCCAGATCGACACCCTGCTGGAGGCCCACCCTCTTCACCAGGTCCTGACCTCGATGCCCGGAGTCGGGGTCAGGACCGCCGCCGTCCTGCTGGTCACCGTCGGCGACGGCACCGGCTTTGCCAGCGCCGCCCACCTCGCCTCCTACGCCGGCCTCGCCCCCACGACCAAGTCGTCGGGGACCTCGATTCATGGTGAGCACGCACCACGGGGCGGAAACCGGCAGCTCAAACGCGCCATGTTCCTCTCCGCGTTCGCCTGCATGAACGCCGACCCGGCCTCCCGCGCTTACTACGACCGGCAACGAGCACGCGGCAAAACCCACACCCAGGCCCTCCTCCGACTTGCCCGCCAACGCATCAGCGTCCTGTTCGCCATGCTCCGCGACGGCACCTTCTACGAATCCAGAACCCCCGACATCACCCTCGCCGCATGACCACCCCAAACAACACCAAACCCGACGCCACGTCCTTGACGAAGGACATAGAGACACCCCCCGCCGCGGCGCCGGCCCCGGAAGGCCTCGAGGTCTCCCGCATGACGACGAGCCGAACGAGCAGCCGTGGCCGACGCGGCCACGCGCGCGGAGCAAGAGGTCGCGCGCGTACGGGACGATCCGGCCGGACGCTACGCGCTTGCGCGGGATTTCTACCGGCACGCCACGGGCCCCCGCCGCCGCTACGGCCGCGCCGAGCCGAGTTTCCTGCGCTGGTCGCTCGCCCGCGGCGTGCTGGCCCGGAGACCTCCGGCCCGCCGGGCAGCCCCTGGTGGCGTGCCGTCAACGAACGGCTGCCGGACGAGGGTGTCCCGGCCTACGCCTGGCCGCGGGCGGACCGTCCGGTCTGCTACATCGGCAACACGGGACCCCATCTGCGGGCCGTCGCCCGAGTCAGCGGGACACGCCTGCTCTGGGAGCCGTCGCCGCTGCGGGCCGGCCGACGCACTCGACGCCGGTGAGCACACCGTGGCGGTCGCACGCGGAATCCGGCGGGGGAGCGGGCGACTTCACGGCCCTGGCCGCAGGAGGAGTTCGCCCGCGAGACGGACGGCCTCACGCGTGGTGCGTCCAGGGTGGTCAGCGGCGATGAAGTGGCGTCCGATCGCGAGCGTGAAGACGAGGGTGCTGCGCGCCTCGACCTCGTCGGGGTCCGCGAGGAAACTGCCGAACATCGCACGGAGGAACTCCATCCGGGCGTTGTCGATCCGGCGCAGCCGCGTCGCGACCGACGGGTCGTGGCGGGCCCACTCGCGGACCGCGAGATCGACGCGGTGCAGGTCGTCGGCGAAGGTCAGCTCACCGGCGCGCCGGATCCTCTCCGCGGGGCCGCCGCCCTCGGACTCGACCTGGTCGAGGATGTCCCGGGTGCAACGGAGCTCCCACTCGTCGAGCATCTCGTCGAGCAACGCGGGACGGCCGTCGAAGTAGCCGTAGAAGCCGCCCTTCGTCACGCCCAGCTCGGCGGCCAGGGCCTCCACCCGGACGGCGTCCGGTCCGCCGCGGGCCAGGGCGTCAAGTCCCGCTTCGATCCAGCGGCTTCGGGGAGTCCGCGCGGAGGGAGGCATCTGATCACCTGTTCCCGGTGAACGTCGTGTCGAGAGAGGTGTACGGTACCGTACACATCGAATGTACGGGTGCGTACACAACGAGGGGGACGGGGCTGACGATGGACACACGCAGGCGACTCGTACGGTGGGCGAGCGGCATCATGCTCGGGCTGGGAGCAGGCCATCTGCTGCTGCTGGCCGTCATGGCGCGGGAGGCCGTCGCCGACTGGGCGGAACGCGGCCTGTGGGCGGCGGTACCGCTCGCGGACGGCGGCGCCGCGTCGGAGGAGTCTCTGGAGAACCAGCTGACCTTCTGGGCCGGGCCGGGAAGCTTCGCCGTGCCGCTGGTCCTGCTCGGCCTCCTGACCTGGCACCTCGCCGGACGCGGGGTGGCGGTGCCCGCCGGGATCGGCTGGGGCCTGGCGGTCTGGTGCTGCGTCGGCGGCGTCCTGCTCGTGCCTTCTCCCTATTTCGTGGGCGCGGTCTCCGGCGTCCTCATCGTCCTCGCGTCGCGGCGAGGGGACGAGGCGGGAGCGGGAGGTGGCCGGGGGAGCGACCCGGCCTGAGCGCGGTCCGCCCGGGGCGGTGGCCGATCCCGCGGCTGCCCCGCCGGGCGCCTCGCGTCCCCCGGCCGTCCGGCCGGGGACGGGCGGTGTGCCGCGTGGCGAACCTGCGCCATGGCGCGGGAGCGCCAGCCGAATCCATTGTGCGAGGCCGGAGTCGCCCTCGATCATCCAGGACGTCCCTCGTCCCTCCTCGCCCTCTGGGGGTCCTCTTTGCCCGCTGTTGCCATGTCCAGGTCAGGACCGATCGCGCTGGCCGCGGTCGCCGCCCTGACCCTGGGCGTCCTGCCGGCCGCCGCTTCCCCCGGGAACCCGGCCGGGCCGGTCCCACCGGCCGCTGCCCCGTCAGGGCCGCACGGAGACGCCGGCACGCACACCGTCACCCTGATCACCGGTGACAAGGTCACGCTCGGCACCGCGGCCGACGGCACGGCCGTACGCTCCTTCGAAGGCGCGAACGGCACCACCACCGGTTTCCACCGCGCCGTCATCGACGGCTCGACGTACGTCTATCCGGACTCCGTCCTGCCGTACGTGAGCTCCGGCAAACTGGACAGACAGCTGTTCAACGTGACCCGGCTGATCGCCGACGGCTACGACGACGCGCACTCCGCCGAGCTGCCGCTCATCGTGAGCTACACCGACGCCGCCGCCGGATCCCGCAGCCGGCCGAAGGTCGCGGGCTCGACGGTCGTCCGCCGGCTGGACAGCATCCAGGGCGCGGCCCTCGCGCAGAAGCGCACGCAGGCACCGGCGTTCTGGTCCGCGCTCACCGGCGGTGCCGCCGCGGCCGTCCGGTCGGCCGAGCCCGCCTTCGCGGGCGGAGTCGCCAAGGTCTGGCTGGACGGCAGAGTGAGGGCCAACCTGGCCGACTCGACCGCCCAGATCGGTGCCCCGCAGGTCTGGGCCGAGGGCAACACCGGCAAGGGCGTGAAGGTGGCGGTGCTCGACACCGGCCTGGACTCCGAACACCCGGATCTCGCCGGGCAGGTCGACGCGACCGCCAGCTTCGTCCCGTACGAGCCGGAGATGACCGACCACCACGGGCACGGCACCCACGTGGCCTCCACCGTCGCCGGCACCGGCAGCGCCTCCGACGGCAAGGAGCGAGGCGTCGCCGCCGGTGCCCGGATGTCCGTCGGCAAGGTCCTCGACGCCGACGGCGGGGGAGAGGCGTCCTGGATCATCGCGGGCATGGAATGGGCGGCCCGCGACCAGAAGGCCAGGATCGTCAGCATGAGCCTGGGCGGCAGCGGCGACGGCACGGACCCCATGAGCCAGGCGGTCAACCGGCTCAGCCGCGAGACCGGCGCGCTGTTCGTGATCGCGGCGGGCAACGGCGGCCCGCAGTCCATCAGCAGCCCGGGCGCGGCGGACGCCGCGCTGACCGTCGGAGCCGTCGACTCCGAGGACCGGCTCGCCGAGTTCTCCAGCCAGGGCCCGCGTGACGGCGACGGTGGGCTGAAGCCCGAGATCACCGCACCCGGGGTCGACATCCTCGCGGCCCGCTCCCGTCACCGTCGGGGCGGCTCGGGTCACTACACCACGATGAGCGGTACGTCGATGGCGACACCGCACGTCGCCGGCGCCGCCGCGCTGCTCGCCGCCAGGCACCCCGACTGGACCGGTACGCAGTTGAAGGAGGCACTGGTCAGCAGCGCCAAGGCCACGCCGTCGTACACCCCGTACCAGGCGGGTGCCGGGCGGCTCGACGCCCTGGCGGCCGTGCGCGCTTCGGTCTTCGCGACCGCCGGCGTCTCCTCCGGTTTCCACTCCTGGCCCCATGAGCCGGGGGAGACCGACGTGCGGAAGGTGATGTACACCAACACCGGGGACACCCCGGTCGACCTGGACCTGGCCATCGACGCGGACGTCCCGCCCGGGCTGTTCGCCCTCTCCGCGGACCGGGTCACCGTGCCCGCACACGGCACCGCCTCGGTCACCCTGACCGCCGACCTGGACCGGCTCCCGGCCGACCGGACGGTGAGCGGCATGGTCACCGGGACGGACGGCACCGGAAAGGTCCGGACCCGGACGCTGATCGGGACCGCGAAGGAAGGTCAGCGGCAGACCCTGACCGTCGTCGCCAAGGACCGCTCGGGCAAGCCGCTGGCGGGCCGGGTCCTCCTCACCGCCGCCGGCCTCTTCACGGTGATGGACCTCGACGCGTCCGGCACCGGCACCGCGCGGCTCCCCGTCGGCACCTACAGCGGATGGCTGACCGCCGACGTCCGGGGCGCGAACGGGCCGCGCTCGCGCGGCATGGCGCTGCTCGCCTTCAACGACGTCCGGCTGGACCAGGACCGCACCGTCACCCTCGACGGCCGGAAGACCCGGCGGATCCTGGCGCACGTGCCGCGGCGGACCACCGCCGTCGCCCCGCGACTCGACGTCCACCGCTCCTTCGGCGACAGCCTGGTCGAGTCGTCCATGCTGCCCGACGAGTCATACGACAGCATGTGGGCGCTGCCGACCGGCAGGAAGGTCACCAACGGGGAGTTCGAGTTCGGCGCCCGCTTCCGCCTCGAACAGCCCGCGCTGACCCTCGGCACGGCCTCGGCGAACTACGACCTGCTGGTCAAGCGCGCGGCCGATCCCCTGCCGGCCGGTACCCGGACCCTCAGGGCGGTCTTCGCGGGCGAGGGTTCGGCCCGGGAGCGGGCCCTGCGCGACGCGCGCGGCAAGGCCGTGGTCGTACGGCGCGGCGACACCGTGGCGATCAGGGAGCAGGCCGATGCCGCCGCGGCGGCAGGTGCGCGGATGCTCCTGGTCGTCAACGACGGCAGCGGCCGGCTCAAGCCCTGGGACGAGACCGCCTGGAGCCCGCAGAGCCCGGCACCCCTCACGGTGGCGACGCTCAACGCCGACCAGGGCGGTGCCCTGATCGACGCGCTCCGGCGCGGCGCGGTCACGCTGAAGGTCACCTCGCAGCCCACCACCGACTACCTCTACGACGTGGTCCACCACTGGTCCGGTGCCGTGCCCGCCGACCCGACGTGGCGGGTGAGACCGGACGGCCTCGGCCGGGTGGACGTGTCCTTCCGCAACCACCGTCCCGGCAAGGCCAACGAGTTCCGCGCCGACGTCTGGCGGGGCTGGGTCGTCGGGAACCAGCTCGTCGCACCCGCTCAGGGAGAGCGCACCGACTGGGTCACCGCCGAAGCCGCCTGGCTCGAGGACGCCTTCATCCCCGCCGAGACCGGGCAGCACGCCCTCGGCGTCCTGCGCTACCCGGCCGGGAAGCCCGCCCGGGCCCACTGGTTCGGGCCCATCCAGCGGCCCCGGATGGGCCCGATCGGCTATCAGCCGGTGCGCTACCTCGACACCGTGTACATCCCGGCGCCCGGCTGGGGCGACTCCGGCGCCGGTCATGTCGGCGAGACGCACGGGAACTTCGACGTGAGGAACTCGATGACGCTCTACCAGGGGGAGCGGCCGCTCGACTGGGGCAATGCCGAGCGGCTCCAGGTACCCGGGCTCGCCGCGGAGCGGCAGCCCTACCGGCTGGTGGTCGACAACGACCGGGCCGCCTGGACGCATCCGTACTCGACGCACACGACCACGGAGTGGCGGTTCACCTCCGCGGCCACCGGCAGCGACGCGGCCGAGGTCCTGCCGCTGATCCAGCTCGACTACGGTGTCGACACCGACCGGGCCGGCCTGGCCGACCGGCGCGCCGGGCTGACGGTGACCGCCTCGCACCTGCCCGGTACCGCCTCCGCCATGGACAAGGTCTCCGTCGAGATCTCGTACGACGACGGGGCGACCTGGCAGCGGTCCGCACTCGACCGCCGCGGTGCGGGATGGCGCACGGGGCTGCGCGCGCCGAAGTCCGCGGACTTCGTCAGCCTCCGGGTCACCGCCCGGGACCGTGCCGGCAACAGTGTCTCCCAGACCATCACCCGGGCCTTCGGCCTGCGTTGACGGACGCCTGACGGGGCGACACGACGGGCGGGGCGGCCTCGGTCGCCCCGCCCGGTTCCGCGCCGGCGCGGTGGGCCCGGTTCCACCGGGCCGGCAGTCCACCGCGGCCGGCCCGCCCCGGAGGCGCGCCCGCAGGCGCCGACTACAGCCCCAGCAGGGCCTGTTCCACAACCTCGGTGAGGGCGGGGTGGATGTACAGCGCCTCCCGGGAGACCTGGTCCACCGTCTGCCCCAGGGCCATGGCCTGGATCAGGGGCTGGATGAGCGTGGCGGCCTGAGGGCCGATGAGGTGGGCACCGAGGATCGTCCGCTCCCGGGGATCGGCCAGGACCTTCACGAAGCTGGTGGTGTCCTCCAGCGCCCAGCCGTACGCGGTGTCCGCGTAGTCGCGCACACTGACCAGGTAAGGGATCCCGCGACGCCGTGCCTCCTGCTCGGTCAGCCCGACGCCGGCGATCTGCGGACTGGTGAACACGGCGTGCGGCGCGACCTTGTGGGTCAGTGTGCGAACGTCCTGCGGATGGACCATGTTGTGCCGCACCAGCCGTGACTCGGCGTTCGCCATGTGCTTGAGCTGGAAGTGGTTGACCACGTCGCCCAGGGCCCAGACTCCCGGCACCGACGTGCGGTAGGCGTCGTCGGCGGCGATGTGGCCGTGCTCGTCGAGATCCAGCCCACCGGCCGCGGCGTCGAGCCGGTCGGTGTTGGGGCGGCGGCCCACGCACACCAGCAGCGTCGCCGCCCGCAGGACCTGGTCGCCGTCCGGGCCGGTCACGGTGACCGCGACGCCGTCGGCATCCCCGGCGACGGAGCCGACCGCCGTGTCGAGGAGCACGCGGTGCCGACGCGAGGCGAGTTCGGTGAAGCGCGCCGACACGGCCTCGTCCTCCGACGTCAGCAGGCGCGGCCCGCGCTGCACGATGGTCACGTCGGTGCCGAACGAACCGAGGACATGGCTGAACTCGGCCGCGATGAAGCCTCCCCCGATGACGACCATGGACGCGGGCGCCTCGTCGATCCGCATGACGGTGTCCGACGTGTGGAAGGGCACCGTGTCGAGGCCGGGGATGTCCGGTACCAGGGGCCGTGACCCGACGGCGACGACGAACGTGTCGGCGGTGAGCTGCTCCGCTCCGACCTGCAGCACCTTCGGCGCGACGAAGCGTCCCTCCTCGGTGTACACGTCGATGCCGTGCTCCCTGCGGTAGTTCAGCGCGCTGTCGTGCAGCGGGTCGATGCGGCCGAACACCCGGTCCCGGACGGTCTTCCAGTCCACCCGGCCGACGGTCGCGTCGACGCCGAGCCGCGCCGCGGCCCGCGCGCCCTCGACCGCGTCTGCCGTGACGACGAACATCTTGCTCGGAATACAGCCCCGGTTGAGACAGGTCCCGCCGAAGCGGTCGGGCTCCACGACGGCGGTGCGCAGATGAGCGAGTTCGTCGTCGAGCAGCATGTTGCCGCTGCCCATTCCCAGAACCGCGAGATCGTAGTGCCGCATGCCCGCCCACCTTCCGTCGGCGAAATGCCGGCCTCGCAGCGCGCGGCGCGTGGTCCTCCGCAGGAGGCCACAAGTCCCTTTCGTTTCGATTTTGTCCTGATTGCCATAGGCGTGCAAACGCCCTCTCGGGGTTGTGCCGCGCGGTCCGCGCCGCGCGGCACGGCTCTCCCGTGCGAGCGCTGCCGGCGGGACGGAGCAGCGCCCGCCCCGCCGCGCGCCCGTGATCAACCGTTGCCGCCGCTCCCCTCCGGCGCGGCGATTCCGGGCGCGCCCCAGAGGGGGAACCACCGGCTCAGGTCCTCCTCCATCGGCAGGTCGTCCGTGAGCAGGGCCCGCACCTGGAGCTCCAGGGCGTTGTCGCGCTTCTCACCGGTTCCGGGGAGGGGCGCGAAGGGATAGAAGGTGCCGCGCTTGTACAGGTACACCAGGGCCAGCACGCGCCGCGCCGCGGTGTCGTGGAAGCCGACCAGCGAGCACAGCAGGTGCGGGCCGAAACCTGCTTCCTGGAGGAGGGTGTTGACGGCATGCAGGTCGTTGACCAGCGAGGCCGTGTCGTCGGCCGGGTGCCGGGCCAGGAGCCAGGTGTATCCGTACGCGTCGACGGTGAACTCCACCGGTGTACCGCCCCGGTCGGTGTCGGCGTCGAGGAGGTCGCGCACGTCTTCGCGGATCCTCGCGAAGGCCCCTCCCTCGACCCCGGCGAAGCACACCGAGCCCGACCCGGTCGGGACGAGGCCCGCTCCCGCCTGGAGGGTGATCGCCGCGACGGGCAGCCCGAAGAGCCGGTCGAGATCGGGCCGTACCGGCTTGCTGCGGCCGAGGATGGAGTCGAGGAGTCCCATGGGAAGTGTCCTGTTCCTCGGGTGCGGGCCCGGCAGGGTGCCGAGCCGGTCACGGGCGGCCCAGTTGCAGGGAGATCCTGCCCAGCTGGTCCAGGCGCTGCTCCAGCGTCGGGTGCGAGGAGAGCAGCCTGCCCAGGCTCTCCTTGGAGGAGAAGGCCGGGGCGAACCAGAAGGCGTTGAACGGCTCCGCCTTGCGCAGGTCCTGCGTCGGGATCCTGGCCATCTGGCCGGTCACCTTGGTGAGCGCCGACGCGAGTGCCGACGGGCGACCGGTGAGGAGCGCGGCCGCACGGTCTGCGGACAGCTCCCGGTAGCGCGACAGCAGCCGGGTCAGCAGGAAGCTGATCACATAGACGACGGCGCTCACGAGCGGGATCACCAGAACCGCTATGGCGGTGTTGCTGTCGCGGCTGCTGCGTCCGAGTCCGCTGTAGAGCCACACCCGGGCCATCATCCCCGCGAGCACGCCGAGGAAGGAGGCGATGGTCATCACGACGACGTCGCGGTGGGCGACGTGCGACAGCTCGTGCGCGATCACGCCCTCCAGTTCCTCCGGCTCCAGTCGGCGCAGGAGTCCGGTCGTGGCGCAGACGAGGGCCGTCTTCTCGTTGCGTCCGGTGGCGAACGCGTTCGGCACGTCACTGTCGGCGACGGCCACACGGGGCTTGGGCATGTCGGCGAGGGCGCAGACGCGGTCCACGGCTCCGTGCAGTTCGGGCGCCTGCTCGGGGGTGACCTCGCGGGCGCCCATGCTGTACGCGGCGATCCGGTCGCTGAACCAGAACTGCGCGACGAACAGACTGCCCGCGATCACGAGGACGAGGAGCCAGGAGTCCCGGAGGACGGCCAGCAGAACGCCCACGAGGACGACGTACAGCAGCCCGATCAGGAACATGGTCGTCACCATGCGGGTGGTCAGTCCCCGGTCGGCCGCATAACGTGAAGAAGATCGGGTCCGTGGCATCCGGCTCACACTCCAGGCGGAATTCCGTCCCCACCCCTCACTACCGAGTATGCGCCGCCGCCCAGAGCCGGACGAGGGGGGCCGAGGCCGGCGCGGCGGGATCTTGGCCGGCGTCGTGAACCGGTGGTTACGGCGATGCCCGGGCACGTGATGCCGGACGCGCCGTCAGCGCCACGCGTGGCGGATCTCGAGGCGTCCGAACCCCATGGTCCCGGAGATCCGGATCCTCGGCCCGCCGGGGCGGGTGCGCCGCCGGGTCCTGTAGAGCGTGTCCTTCCACCCGGTTCGCACCTCCTCGGCGTCGACGATCGCGTCGCGAGGCACCGTGATCTTGGCCTTGCCGGTGCCGAGGTGCAACTCGATGTCGATCACCGGATGCTCGATGACCGCCCGGGACAGGTCCAGGTGCACCCTTCCGTATGCGGACTCGACCTTGAGGAACCGGGGCACCCGCCATGCACCGCGCCGCCGGATCCGTCCGCCCGCGACGGCGATCGTGGACGGGGTGGCCGCATCCTCCTGCGGGAGCGGGTCCAGCGCCGACACGAGCTCGCCGTGCGTCCTGGCGGTGAGCAACCGGTGAAGGCGCTCGTCCAACTCCTCGTGCGAGAGGTGACCTTGGGCGTACGCGTCCTGGAGGCGCTGCACGGCCCTGTCGCGGTCGTCTTCTCTGATCAGTCGCGTCGGGTCTTCCGGCAGAGAGGTCACCGTTGCACTCTAGTGCTGCGAAGGCGACGCGAACCCGTCAAGGTCCGTCGCCGGCGCGGCATTCGAGGGGAAGGCCGGCCACTCGGATCACGGTGCCTCGACCTCCGGACCCGCGGCCGGAGGACTCGTACCGCGTCGGGCGGGGAGTGCCCGTCAGGGAGCGGCGTCCGGTGCGTGGGGTCTCCCCGGCCCCTCCGGGCCGAGGGGAGGGATCGCGAGGCGCGGATCGACCTCGCAGTGGGTCCACTCGGTGGATTCGGCAACGCCGCGAGTCGCCGTGCCGGGCGTCGCGACGGGGCGAACGTTGCCTGATGCGGCACTGGATGATCCAGGCGAAGCGTCCAGGTCGGGATGCTCCTTCAGCATGTCGTCGGTCGTCGCATAGAGTGCTGCCGCGAGGGTGTCCACGTCGTTCGTCACAAAACGATCTTGGACACCCTCGTTCTCGTCTCCGCAGGCACCCCTTGGACCACACCACCAGGAGGAACCGGTGTCATACCCGCAACTGCTCACCCCCGAGGGGAAGCTCGCCGACGCGAAGAAGCTGTTGAACCTCCCGCACATCGTCGTGATCTGCGGCTCCACCCGCTTCATGATCGAGATGAACGAGGCCGATCTGCGGGAGACCGGAGCCGGAAGGATTGTCGTCAAACCGGGCTGCGACATGAAGTCGCCGCACGAACTCTGGTCCGATCCTGCCGAGGCCGAGGCGCTGAAGGTTCGACTCGACGATCTGCACCGGGCGAAGATCCGGCTCGCTGATGAGGTGCTCGTAGTCGGCGACTACATCGGAGACAGCACCCGAGCCGAAATCGCCTACGCCCGGTCGCTGGGCAAGCCCCTGCGGTTCACGCACCCCGAAGTCGACCCCGCCGCCTGACCGTCTCGCGGTGTCCTCGGCCGCCGCCCGCCCCACACCCTCCGGAGGCATCCCTTGGAACTGATCATCTAGCGTGAGGGGTGCTTCCCCATCGCCTCCAGCTGGGCGGAGAGGGTCGAGACGCTCTGGAACGTCATGCCGAGGAGGGAGACGTGCTTCCAGTGCAGGGTTCCGTCCGGGGCGACGAGGAACACGGCGCGGCGCAGACCGATGCCCGGGGTGCTGACGCCGAACGCCTTCGAGACCGTGCGGTCGGTGTCGGCGAGCAGCGGGATGCGCAGTGAGTGCTTCCTGGCGAAGGCCTCGTGGCTGTCCACGCTCTGGGGGCTGATGCCCCACACCAGCGCGCCGCAGTCCTCGAACACCTCCAGCCCGCTGGAGTAGGAGCACAGCTGCTTGGTGCACACCGGAGTGTCGTCACCGGGGTAGAAGGCGAGCATGAGCGGTGTGCCCCGCTGCCCGGACGCGGTGAACTCGCGGCGCTCGAACGAGTCGCCCACCAGGACACCGCCCGGCAGGGAGAAGTCGGCGATCTGCTCGCCCACTCGAGGGCCTGCGCTCATGTACGCCTCCGTATCGGAACGACCGTGATGAGCTGTCACCGACCGTGCCCGGTGCAGCGGCGCCCATCGTGTCAGGCCCGCCGAGGGGCGGCGCCACCGGGGCACCGGCATTCGGAGCCGCGACCGCGGCCCGGCCGGCGCGCGGGCCCGGGCCCGCGGGCGGTCTTCGAACTGTCGGTGACCGCACCTGACCGGCCCCCGCACCTGACCGGCCCCCGCGCGGGCCCGTGCCCGCGCGGGCGCCCCCGCTCCCGGCCGGCGCCGGGCGGGCGTCGGTGATTCTCGTGCAGAGCACGGAAGTCCTCTCCTGCGCTTCGGGCGAGCGGCGGGGCCGGCGGGACGACATGGTGCTCGGGCCGCGCCCACCTGAAGCGTGCGGAATCGATGAAGTGGCGCAATCGCCAGGCCGGTTGGAGACCCGGGCCGATGGTGTGCCGACGGTCATCCGTGCGCGGGGCGACCCGGTGGCGACATCGAGCGGTGCGCGGCCAAGACGACCGCCGCGCCGATCGACGACTTCCCGTCCGGAAGGAGGGGGGCGAAGGGCGTCAAAGATGGTTAGCCTTGCCTAAGTTGTCGTGCGGTTCCCGGGCACTTCTGAGCCGTATCCGGAGGGATGCGTGGAGAAGCCGGAGCTCCGGGGACGGGACGTGCTGTGGCGCGCAGTCCGCGGCCAGCGTCGCTCCGTCGCGCTCGGCGTGCTCCTCGGGGCGTGCCATCAGGGTGGCGAGGCGGTCGTGCCCGTCCTCATTCGGACTGGCCGTCGATCAGGGAGTCGTCGAGGGGGATGCCGCTGGTCTGATGCTGTGGCTCGGCGTGCTCGCCGTCGTCTACGTCGGGCTCTCCTTCAGTTTCCGGTACGGCGCCCGGGCGGGCGAACGCGCCTCGTTGACGGCCGCCCATCTGCTCCGCGTCGCTCTCGTCGAGCGCGTCCTCGCACCCGAAGGAGGCGCCGAGGACGGCCGGTTGCCGGGCGAACTGGCGAACATCGCCACCGAGGACGCCAAACGGGTCGGCGCCGTGTCCATGGCCGTGAGACGGCGGCCGTCTGTCTCCAGGGCGGCACGGAGCACACCCACGGTCTCGCGTCGACCCTGCTGTCGACGACCGCGGTGCGGGCCGGGGAGATCTGCGGCGCGCTCTTCGCCGACCGGGCGGCACGTACGTCCAGGACGGACTCCGCCGCCTGAGCGTGCGTGCCGCCGGCGCCGCGGCTCCGCTGGCGTCCGGCGGGCCGCGCGGTCGCCGTCGCGGTGCGTCCGGGGCGGATTGCCGTGATCCCCTCCCACGTCCTGAACGATGCCTTGGGTAAGCCTGCCTGCCTGTCCTGCGTGTCCTGCGCGCCGGCGCTGCCGGACACCTCGGCGCTCCCGGTCTGGGTATCCGGCACGGGCGACGGTGAGTACTCGTGCTCATGCCCGGCCGGATCCCGCACTCGACGATGAGGACCATCACCGCCGAGACCGGGAGACCACATGCTCAGCCGCCTCGCCGAGGTCCTGGTGCCGGCCTTCGGCCGACTCACCGTGACCACGGACACCCGTGCCGTCCTCGCGCCGGGCAGCATCATCGCCGCCAACCACACCTCGCTCGCCGACCCGGCCGTCGTTCTCGCCGCGCTGCACCACCTCGGCGTCGAACCCGTCGTCATGGCCACCGCGGGTCTGTGGCGCATCCCCGTGCTGGGCGGCGTGCTCGCCCGCGGGGGCCACATCCCCGTACACCGCAACGACCGGCGCGCCGCCCGCTGCCTCGACCTCGCCGCGGCCGCACTGGGGGAGGGACGACTCGTCCTCATCTACGGGGAGGGCGGGATCCCGCCCCGTGCGGACTCCGCCGAATCCCCGCCCGTGGCCTTCCGCAGCGGCCTCGCGCGACTCGCCGGGCGCACGGGTGCGCCTGTCGTACCCGTGGGCCAGGCCGGGGCCCGCCGGGTCACCTCGGGGAACGTCGCCAAGCAGATCGCTGGTCTGGCCACCGCGCCCCTGCGCCGCCCGGCCCTGCACGTCCACGTCGGAGCACCGGTCCGTCTCAGGGGCGACCGGTCCGCCCGTACCGCCGAGGCGCACGGTGCGGTGACGGCTGCCTGGCTGACGGCGGCCGCCCGGCTGGGCGAACCCGCCGCGCACCGCTTCCCGAGTCCGGCTGCGCCCCGGCACGGAACGGGGCGTTCGGCGGATCGTGGCGCCGTTCCCGGCCTGGCCCGGCGGCGGTGACGCACACGGTGGGAGCCGCGCTGGTCCCCACTCGACGGCAACGGAGGCCTGTGGAAGCCGTGATGGGGAACCCGGCAGGGACGGCGGGCCGGGGAAGCCGGTGGCCCGGAAGCCGTTGTGCTGGTCGGGCGTGGTGCGCGAGGCCCACCGCCGGTCGTCGCGCCCACGGAAATTGCCTACCGCGTCCGCCGGAAAGAACGGAGACTCGGTTCATGAGTGACATGGGGTTGTTCCAGGAGGCGGTCACCCAATGGGCGGCCGGTGGGCCCGGCGACGGAGCCCGGGAGCTGGCAGCGCGGTCGCGCGTCCGCACGGTCGTCCTCCTCGAGGGGCCGAGCGACGTCGCCGCCGTCGGCGTGCTGGCGGCGAGCCGCGGCCGGGACCTGGCGGCCGAGGGCGTCTGCGTGCTGTCCATGGGCGGTGCGATGAACGTCGGGCGCTTCGCCCACCTCCTCGGCCCGCCCGGGCTGGGCCTCCGCCTCACGGGACTCTGCGACGAGGCGGAGCGCCGGTACTACGCCCGCGGCTGGGAGCGGGCCGGCGCAACACCGCAGGGGTTCTTCGTCTGCGCCGCGGACCTGGAGGACGAACTCATCCGCGCGCTGGGCGTGACACGCGTGGAGGAACTCGTCCGGGCGGAAGGCGACCTGCGCGCCCTGGAGACCTTCCAGCGCCAGCCCGCGCAGCAGGGCCGCACGCCACAGCAGCAGTTGCGGCGCTTCCTCGGGACGAAGAAGGGGCGCAAGATCCGCTACGGTCACGTCCTCGTCGAAGCACTCGACCCCGAAGGCGTACCGGCCCCGCTCGACGACCTGCTCACCAGCCTCTGACCGCCGGGCGCCGAGCGCCCGTCTCGTGCTCCGTCGCGTCGACCGGTCACGACCCGAGCGCGCGGCCGGCGGGTCCGGGGACACGCCGGGGCCGTGCGTCGCCGCCCCGGCGCCTCACCGACCGCCCGTTCACCACCTGCGGTCCAGCAAGCAGGCGAACAGCGCGTCCAGTTCCCCGGCCGCACCCGGCGCGAGTCCCCCACCCGGCAGGGCGTGGCGCGCGGCGCCGAGATGCCGGCGCGCCTCCGCACGGGTCGCGGCCCGCCCGCCCGCCTCCTCCACCAGCACGGCGGCGTGCGCCGCCGCCGCGCCGTCCAACGGCCCGGACGACTCCAGCAGTACCCCCAGCTCGCGCGCGGCCGGACCATCTCCCGCCAGCGCGGCGAGCACCGGATAGGTCTTCTTGCGCATTCGCAGGTCGCCGTGGACGGGCTTTCCCGTCACCGCCGGCTCACCCCAGATGCCCAGCAGATCGTCCACCGCCTGGAAGGCCACGCCCAGATGCCGCCCGGCCCGCTCCAGCACCCCCACCGTTCCGGCAGGAGCGCCGCCCAGCACCGCACCGAGCGCGACCGCGCAGCCGAGCAGGGCCCCCGTCTTCTGCTCCGCCATCGACCGGTACTGGTCCATCCGCACCGCGTCCGGCCCGCTCCACGGGAGCCGTTCGAACCGCAGGTCCTCCGCCTGGCCGCTGACGAGCGCGTTGAGCGTCCCGCACAACAGCCGTACGGCGTCCCCCGTCCGCGGCCCCGGTGCCTCGGCCAGACACTGCACGGCGAGGGCGAGGAGCGCGTCCCCGGCCAGGACAGCCGGACCCGTCCCATAGGCCTTCCACACCGCCGCGCGCTGCCGCCGCAGGCCGTCACCGTCCATGATGTCGTCGTGCATCAGGGAGAACGTGTGCACCAGCTCCACGGCCACCGCCCCCGCGACGGCCACACCGCCGTCAGCCCCCACCGCCTCGGCCCCCAGCACGGTGAGCGCCTGCCGCACGCCCTTTCCCTCGGAGCCGCCGGGATCGGGTGTCCCGGCCGCATCGCGCCAGCCCAGCGCGTACGCCGCCATCTCACCGGTCCACGGATGCAGCTGCCCCACCGCCTCCACCAGCGCCGGCCGCACCAGCTCACGACAGCGCCTCAGAACGCGGCCCACAGCGGCGTTGCCGCCGCGCGACGCACCTGCCTCGGCAGCGTCCGGCGACCCGGGAACGTCCGGCGCCCCGGCAGCTTCTGCCGACCCGGCAGGGGCGTACACCGATGACGAGGAGGCGCTCATCGCAGGCCCTCCACATCCGCCGCCCGCAGCGCTTCCGCTCCGCCCGCCGGCAGCACCGGCTCCCCACGGCCCACACCGCCGTCCGGCACCTGCTCCCCGCCGCCGTCCGGCAACGGCCCCACCCCCAGCTCGGCCGCCGCCTTCTCCACCATCTCCCGGGCGTGGCGCAGCCCGATGCGGTCCAGCGTCGAGCGCAGCTCCGCCAGCTCGGCCGCGCTGCGGGAGGCGTCCCGACCCAGTCGGGCACGTGCCTTGACCAGCCCCAGCCGCGACAGTGCCGTCCCCCGAGGCTCCTCCATGTCGCGGAACTCCTCCAGCGCCCGCTCGTAGAGCTCCCGGGCCTCGGCGTAACGGCCCGCACGGTACAGCACGTTGCCCTGCATCTTGTGGTTGTAGGCGAGCGCGCTCGACAAGCGCATGTCACGGCAGGCCTCCTCCGCCTGCGACAACAGCGACAGGGCGCGTTCCACCTCGCCGTCGCGCACGGACACCACGTCCGCGATGCCGCGCAGCGCCCAGGCCCACCCGCGCCGGTCCTCCGCACGCAGCGCCGTGTCGGCCGCCTCCTCGAACAGTGCCAGGGCCTTGTCGTAGGCACCGGTGTTGCGGTGCATCTGCGCGATGCCCTCCAGGGCCCACACCGTGTGCCGGGCCTCGCCACGACGGCGGGCCTCGGCCAGTAGCTGCTCGTGCAGCCTGCCCACCGCCTCGTAGTCGCCCTGGATCCGCCCCGTCTCGGCGAGCCCGGCCAGCGAATAGCCCCGTACGACGACGTCGCCACCCTGCTTGCCCATGTCCGCCGCCAGCCGCAGCAAGCGGTACGCCAGAGCGAACGACCCCCGCTGCCGGGCCAGCGTGCCCCCACTCCACAGGGCCCACGCCATCGCGCCCTCGTGACCGGCCGAACGAGCTGCCCGGTAGCTCGCCTTCCACGCCCGGTCCGCCTCCTCGACACGCCCCAGCCGCCGGCACGCCTCGGCCACGGCCAGCCCGCAGCGAGCAACCTCCCGCCGGTCACCGGCCCGCTCCGCCGCCCGCAACTCCTCCACGCCCCGGGCGAGCACCTCCGGGAGCGAGGCGTTCACCGAGAGCGACCCGAGAGCACCCTGGTACTCCGGGGCGGAAGCCTTCGCCCGCTCCGTCGCGCTCACCTGACTGGCCATCAAAACTCTCTCCTCCGGTCGACTTGGTGATCAAGATGCCGACGGAGGGCGGAGGTTCCGCATGAGCCGCGATATCAGTCTCGGTACGGGGGCCGCGTCATACTCAAGTGCTACGGGCGCGGGAGGAGATCGTCGGCGAGGTGTACGGCAGTCCTGCGCCCTGCGACGGCCCGCCCGCGGTGACGGATCCGGTCGCCGCTGTCCGGCATCGCCGTCACGACGGCCGGACCGGCCGGACCCGCGGCACCGACCGGTCCGGGGGTTCCGCGACGGAACCGGGCCCTGCCGGAACCCGCGGCCGGGTCGTGACGCTCCGCGCCGGTGGTGCCTCGGGCCACCGACGCCGCGGACCCGTCAACCGGCGTCGGTCTCCCGCTCGTACAGGACCACGGCCGCCAGGTCCGAGCCCGCCCGGAGCAGCGCCACGGTCCGTGCGGCGACCTGGTCGAGGCGGTGCGCCAGAATGCGTCGGGTCTCCTCCGGGCCGGCGGGCCCCTGCAGGGAGCCGAGGATCTCGCGCACCGCGGGGATGCCGTAGCCGGCTCCCCGAAGGGCCGCCACGATCCGTGCCGTCCTGACGGCGGGAAGGCCGTACCGGCGCGCCCGCAGCGACGTCACTCGCTCGGGCACGAGCAGCCCTTCCTGCTCCCAGAAGCGCAGGGTCGAGGGGCGCACGGCAAGTGCTCCGGCGAGCTCGGTGATCGTCATGGCGTCGCTCTCCCGCTCGGACGCCGAAGCATCCACCTCGGCCCGCGCCGCCCGCAGGGCTTCCTGAGCGAGCAGGGCCTCGTCCCGT
This sequence comes from Streptomyces sp. HUAS CB01, assembly GCF_030406905.1. Taxonomy (NCBI): domain Bacteria; kingdom Bacillati; phylum Actinomycetota; class Actinomycetes; order Kitasatosporales; family Streptomycetaceae; genus Streptomyces; species Streptomyces chengbuensis. The sequence continues at coordinate 319,200 of NZ_CP129137.1, read as the reverse complement.
TCCCAAGTGAGTTGGACGTGGAGCGCGCTGACCGCCGAGGCCGCCTCCGTGATCGTCGCCGTCCGCAGCTCCGGGAGCATCCGGCGGGCGGCGACGGGGCCGACGGCGGCTGCGAGACCTCGGTACGCGCGCAGGGCCGTCACATGAACCGTTGTGTACGAGCGGTAGCCGTTGCCCGACCGGGCAGCCGTGGGAATGACTCCGAGCCTTTCCAGGTCGCGGACCTGCTGCAGGGAGTATCCCGACACTCTGGCGACGTCGACCGTGCGGAGAGGTGCTCCGCGCGGCCCGTTCTCCGGTTCCTCCATGGCCAACCCCACATGAGCACTTGAAGGTGATGCTTGAACCATCGCTCCCCTTCGGAGGGAATCCCCGCCTTCAGGCGGGGAGGGAATCCGATCCTGGGGCCGGAGCCGCGCAGCGGCGGGGTTCGCAGCGTTGTCAGTGGCGTGCATTAGGTTGATCAGGCCAGTTGGAAGGGGGTGGGCCGGGTGATCCGTGCGTACAAGTTCCTCATGCGGCCCACCGTGGGTCAGCAGGCCGCGCTCGGCGAGATGCTGCGGGATCACTGCTCCCTGTACAACGGGGCGTTGCAGGAACGCCGTGACGCCTACCGGCACGGCTCGAAGACGAGCGTCAAGTACGGGATGCAGTCGGCGCAGCTCAAAGAGATCAGGGCGTTCGATCCGGAGCGTCAGGGCCGCTGGTCGTTCTCCTCCCAGCAGGCCACGCTTCGCCGGCTGGACAAGGCGATGCAGGCGTTCTTCCGGCGGATCAAGGCCCGGGAAGTGCCGGGCTATCCCCGCTTCCGTGGAGTCCACTGGTTCGACACGGTGGAGTTCCCGAGGGACGGCGACGGCTGCCGGTGGGACTCCACCCCGCACGACCCGGTCACCCGCGTCCGATGTCAGGGTGTCGGGCATGTCAAGGTGCATCAGCACCGGCCCGTGGTCGGCAAGGTCAAGACGGTCTCGGTCAAGCACGAGGGCCGTAAGTGGTTCGTCGTGCTGACCGCCGAGCAAGAGCGGCCGGAGCCGCTGCCCGCGACCGGCAGCGCGGTCGGCATCGACCTGGGCATCGCCAACTTCCTCGCCGACTCAGGCGGCGGATTCGTCCCCAACCCCCGCCACGGTCGCAGCAACGCCGCCCGGCTCGAAGCCGCACAGAAAGCTCTTTCCCGGTTCCTGCGTGTCCGCCGGGACAAGCGCACGGCGAATCACCGCCGGGCGGTGGAGAAGGTCGCCAAGCTGCACGGCAAGGTACGCCGCCAGCGCCTCGACCACGCACACAAGACCGCGCTCGCGCTGGTCCGTGAGCACGACTTCATCGCGCACGAAGACCTCAAGATCTGCAACATGAGCCGGTCCCCCGCACCGAGGCCCGACACCGAGACACCAGGCAGCTTCCTGCACAACGGAGCCGCCGCCAAGGCCGGGCTGAACCGCTCGATCAACGATGCCGGTTGGGGGGTGTTCCTGACGATCCTCAACGCCAAGGCTGAAAGCGCCGGACGGGAAGTGATCGCCGTGGACCCCCGCAACACCTCCCGGCGGTGCCCCGAATGCGGACACACCGCCAAGGAGAACCGGCGCACGCAGGAGAAGTTCCACTGCGTCGCCTGCAACCACACCGCACACGCCGACACAGTGGGAGCCACCAACGTTCTACGGGCCGGGCTGGTCCGTCGCAAAGCCCAACCGGCATAGCGAGAAGCCACCCCGTTTACGGGGTGGAGGAGTCACGAGTATGGAACAGATCATCGCCGCCGTGCGAGGCCTCGAAGGCGCCCTCGTCGTCGTCCCTGGGCCGGGCGACGGCTCTCCCGAAGTGGCCTGGGGGGATGTCTTCTTCTCCTACGCCCCTGACGGGCCGATGCCTCGGCCCGCGCAGCCGTACGCAACCGTCGTCACGAAGAACTATCCGGACGACTCCGCTTCCGACCTCGACCCACCGGACCGATGGCGAGTGAACATCCACGTCGACCGGGCGACGTTCCGTGAACTCACCGGGGAGGAGCCGCGCCGTCTCAGCCTGCCCCGCGACCATGCGGCCGTGGACCGTGTGATGCCGCACCCGGTCCACGGCCCGCTCGGCTGGATCTCGGTCGTCAATCCCGGCGAGCGCACGACGGACACGGTCATCCGGCTTCTGCGCGATGCACACGACGCCGCTCGTGCCCGATGCGAGCGGCGACGCGGACGGTCGGGGCCGCCCGGATGCGACTGACACGGCCGACGCGTACGTGCACGGCCCGCTGTCCGCCTCGCCCGGGGGCGACACGAGCGCGACACGAGGCGCAGAGAGTCCACCACCACGTGGCCGGCGGGTGCCGGAGGTCGTCGCCGCCCGGGGAGGTCGTGTTCGTGGACCGCTTCCGTTTGTCCGTCCCGGAGGCCGGCGAGCCGTCCGGCTGCCCGGCGGTGTTCGGGCGGCCCGGCCCGTCGTTCGCCGCAGCGTCAGCCCTGAGGCGACGGCGCCGCTCGCATGAGAGCGCGAGCCGCGTCGAGCTCTGCCCTGGCTGCCTGTTCGGCCACGCCCAGATAGGCATAGGCGTCGTCGCCGATGGGAATCCGCAGGGGCGCCGAGGCGCCGGCGCCGACGATGTCGAGGACCCGGGCGGCGAAGTCCTCGGGGCGTCCGCTGGCAGGGTCGTCGGCCATTCCCCGGCAGGCGGCGAGCATGTCGCCGGTCAACTCGGCATAGGCCGGGAGCTGGTGGCGTGCCTCGCCGAGGGCCGTCCCGTAACGGGTGGCGAAGCTCCCCGGTTCCACCACGGTGACGCGGATGCCGAGCGGGGCGACCTCGGCCGCCAGCGCCTGGCTCATCCCTTCCAGGGCGTGCTTGCCGGCCACGTACGTTCCCAGCCCCGGGAAGGCCATACGGCCGGCCACGGAGGACACATTGACGATGTGCCCGTGGCCCTGGGCCCGCATGAGCGGCAGGACGAGTCGCGTGAGGCGCCAGGGACCGACGACCAGGGTTTCCAACTGGTCCCGCACCTCGGCATCGCAGACCTCCTCGACCGTGCCGAACAGGCCGCTTCCCGCGTTGTTGACGAGGACGTCGATGCCCCCGAGGACGTCGCAGGCACTGCGCACGGCCTCTTCGCACTGGGCCGCGTCGCGCAGCTCCAGGGCCAGCGGAGTGATCCGGCCGGGCCACGCACGAGCCAGTCCTTCGAGCGCCTCGGACCTGCGCGCGGTGGCGGCCACCCGGTGGCCCGCTTCAGCGGCCGCCGTGGCCAATGCGTACCCCAGCCCCGAGGAACACCCCGTCACCAGCCATCGTCGTGCCATCGTTCCCCCTGTGCGTCCGGTCTGTGCCTCCCCGTCGCGGAGGTGAACACCGCGGCACCTCATGGTCGTCCGTCTCCCGGCCCGCGGTCATCACTCCGGAAGGGGCGTGCGAGAGCGTGCTCGGCGCATTACCGGGGCGGTTCCGTCCACTGTCCGCGACCGGGGCCCTGCGGGTACCCTGGCGCCGAAACAGCGGCCGGCCGGGGGAGGGACAAGGCCGTGGGATTCAGCCATCCAGAGGTCCGTTCCCGATGACCCTTTCCCGCATTGCCGCGACCGCCGTCGTCATCACCGCCACCGCGACGACGGCCATGGGGTGCACGAGGACCGACCAGCCCGCACCCGGTCCGAGCGCACCATGGGGCTCGCCGTCCGACGCGACGTCGGACGTGGTGCTGACTCCACCGGAGCTTCCGCCCGGCCACCGGCAGATCGCCCACGGTGGACCTCGACGCGGCGCGGCGGACCTCGGTGTCGTCCGACTCGGCAGGGGCGTCACCTGGGTGAACGTCAACTGCGTCGCCGACAGCGGAACCGGCAGCCTCACGCTGGTCATCGACACCGTGGGGGAGTTCACCGTTTCCTGCCCGAGCACGACACCCCGCATGAGCGCCAACCAACTCGACCTCGCCGAGGGCGGCAAGGGGCGTTTCCACATCGAGACAGCCGGCAACGTGCGTTGGAGCGCCAGTATTCAGGTGCCCGAGTGATCCGAGCGCGGCCACCCGCACGGCCGTTGAGCCGGGGCGGGCAGCACGTCGGCGTCCGACCGGAGTCGGCATGCCCCGCCGTCATGCCGGCCGTACCGTACGCGGCAGGCGCAACCCCGGCCCGGCGTGGGAGCGCCGGCGGGCCCCGCGGGACTCGCCCTGCGGGGGCCCGCCGGAGCGGGCGGTCAGGCGGTCAGCGCCGCAAGCTCGGCGTTGGCGCGCTCGGTGACCAGGGCGAGGACACGGCCGGCGGCGGCCAGGTCCTCTGCGGGTATCCCGCCCCAGACATGTGCGGTGAGGGGGGCGGTGTCCGCAGCGACGGCGGTGAGCAATTCGCGGCCCGCGCCCGTGGGGCGGAGGTGCGCGCCGTCCGCGACGAGCAGTTCCCTGGCCAGTAGTTCGTCGAGGGTGGTGCGGATGTCTGCGGGGTCGGCCTTGAGGGAGCCCCGGACCTGGGCGACCAGTTCCTCCGGCGTCTGCCGGGCGTCGGCGGTGACGGCGGCGCGCAGGGCGATCTGCTGCTGGAAGGTGATGCCGTGCCGGGCCAGGACGTGCTCGAGGACGCCGCGGGCGGCGTAGTGGGCGAGCCCGAGGGCACGGGCGTCGGCGAGAGGTGAGGTGCCGGTGTATGCGGTGGTGGTCATGGTCCTGTCCCCTTGGTGCTCTCGTCGTTCGGTACGGAGGGAGCGAGAGGTGCGTCGAGCAGGGTCGTCAACTCGCCGGTGAACGCGCGTGTCCGCGGCGCGTCGAGACCGCCGAGCGGTTGCAGCAACTGCTGGAGCAGTTCCTGGACTTTCGTGATGGCCTGCTGCGTGACGGCCTGTCCCTGCTCGGTGAGGGCGAGTTGCACGGCGCGAGGGTCACGGGGATCACGGGTGCGTTCGATCAGCCCGGCCGACTCCAGGGCGCGCGCCAGCTTCGACACGTACAGCGCCTCCAGACCGGTGTGGTCGGCGAGTCGGCGCTGACTGGGTCGCTCACCGCCGCGCTGCATTCCGTACAGCGACGCGACGAGTGAGTACTGCGCGTGGGTGAGGCCCAGCGGAGCCACGGCTCGATCGACTGCGACGCGCCACTTGTTGGCGAGCCGCCATACCAGGAAGCCGGGCGTGGGACCCGGTGCGCCCTTGCTCATGCTCGATAGAGTACATGGCGATTATGTCCATGGCTACTATGTATTCCGGTGCGACGTCCGGGCGGGGGATCTCCGCCTGTCCGGAGAGTCCCGCTCGGTGGAGGTTCCCGGCTCCGTCGGCGCCGTCACCGCCTGCTCATCGGGCCTGAACCGTCCCGGAGCGTCGCGGACGGCCCCGTGGTCGACGGAACGGCCACTGCCGACCGGAACGCACCGCCCTCGCGACGCGACTGAGACACTGGCCCGGTGACGCCCCTCCGCCGAACCCCGGACGACATCACCCCGGACCCGCCAGGAGACACAGCCCGTCCCCTGCTCACGCAGTCGTGGCTCGACCTCGCCTTCCTGCACTGGGCGGCGGACCCCGCCGACGTGGCCGGGCTCCTGCCTGCGGGAACGTTCCCCGACACCCTGGACGGCGTCACCTACGTCGGGCTGGTGGCCTTCCGTATGCACCGGGTGGGCTGGTTCCGCCTCCCCGGTGTCCCCTATCTGGGCACGTTTCCCGAGACCAACGTCCGGCTGTACTCCGTCGACGCTCACGGCCGCCGCGGTGTGGTCTTCCGGTCGCTGGACGCTTCCCGTCTGATCCCGGTCATGGTCGCGCGCGCCGTCTTCCGCCTGCCGTACTTCTGGTCCCGGATGTCCGTCGAGCACGACGGCGACACCCTCACCTACACCAGCACCCGGCGCCGGCCGGGGCCCCGCGGGGCGCACAGCCGGATCGTGATACGCGTGGGGGAGCGCATCGAGGAACCGACGGAACTGGAGCACTTCCTGACGGCGCGCTGGGTCATGCACAGCACGTTCTTCGACCGGTCGCTGTACTTGCCCAACACCCATCCGCGCTGGGCCCTCCACCGCGCGGACCTGCTGGGGTGCGACGAGGACCTGGTGCGCGTGGCCGGACTTCCGGCGGCCACCGGAGCGCCGGTCAGCGTGCTGTACTCCCCGGGCGTACCGGTCCGTTTCGGCCGACCGGCACGGCAGGGCGGCATCCCCACGCCCTGACGGCCCACGGGTGAGGGCCGCGTCGCCCGCCGGGCACCCGGGAATCGGCACGGCGATCAGCAGACGTGGGCGGCGATGGTCCGCGCGCACACCATGGACTCGGTCCGCGTCGTGTCCACCTCCAGGTCGTAGAACACCCCGTCGTGGACGACATCCGCCTGGGACGCGGCCATCCCCTGAACGCGATCTCCTCGTGCGACCTCACGGTCTGCGGCGACCGCACTCTCACACCGGACGCCGACCCACAACACGGCCAGCCCGCCCAGGGCCTTCTGCCACCGCTGCTGGGACGCCGCTCCGCCGAGGAAGACGTCATCGACGACGACCCTGGCGCCTGCGCGAGCCATCGCCGCGATCCCCTCCGTCCAGGCCGCCTCAAGGGCCCGGAACTCCGCCCCGACGCTCACCCCGCCATCGGCGGCGAACACGATCCCGCCGTCCGAGGTCTGCAACTTCGCGGGCAGGGCGTCGACGAACGAGTCGCACCCGAACGCCAGCCAAGGATCCGGCAGTACGGCTTGCAGGCACCGTACGATCCCGGACTTCCCCGAGCTGGAACCACCGTTGAGAATGATCATCCGAGTCGTCACCGCGCCACGGTAGTCCGCTGTCCCCACGGCGCGAAACGCATATCGGTCCGGACCGCTGCGAGCGCGTGACGGCCGGTGTCGCCTGCCGCCGACTCCGGTACCGGCCGTGCGTGCCTCGCTCCGGGAACCGCGCGCGGGCCAACCGGACCGCGTACCCGGGAAAGCGACGGGCGCCCGTCCATTCCCGTCGAGTTTCCGGCACCCGTGCGGCTGCCCGTCGAGGGCGGCCCACAGGAAGGATGTGCGGAAACCGCCGTGGACGAGTTCCGGATTTCCGTCCGCTCCCTTTCCCCGCACCGGTGCACTGAGAAGATCTTCGCCGTTGAACGGTGTACCTTCCACGTAATGTTGTCTCGTTCGTGACGATCCGCCTCTGCGCACCCCTTCGTGCCACGCGCGCCGCTGCCACCATGTGGCGGCACGGGACCTTCTCGTCCCGTCATGCGCTGAAGTGTCTTCCGTCCCAGGCCCCAACCGGTCCGGGGCGGACCGACGAGAGGAGCAGATCGTGCAACGTCCCACCCGCCGCGAAGCGGTCCGCGTGTCCATGCTCGCGCTGACCGGCGCCGTGATCGCTGCACCGGCCACCGTCGCGGCAGCGAAAGGCTTACGGACCGGATCAGCCGCGACCACCCGTGCCGCGAATCGACCGAACCACGGCACGGAGCAGGCTGCCGCTGCCGAGCCGGAGGCCTTCGACGAGATGTACCTCGGTCGGCACATAGAGGGCAGGCCCGCCGACGGCGGTCACGGGAGTCACGCCGGTCACGGTGGTCATGGTGGTCCCGCGGGCCACGGCACCGGCGGGCGGCCCGCCGGCGAGCCGGGAGACCCCGTCGCGTTCGTCGTCCGCGTGGACGACGACGATCTGCACGTCATGCAGAACGCCGACGGAACGTGGATCAGCGTCGTCAACCACTACGAGAAGTACCGCACGCCGCGGGACGCCGCCCGCGCCGCGGTCCGCGAACTGCACGGCGCGTCCCTGGTGCCGGTCACCGTCTGACATCGCCTTCGAACCCCCCACAAAAGGATCGCCATGGCAGACCGAAGGAACCAGGCAGACCTGTCCGCCACCGAGCGGAGGAACTTCGTCGACGCAGTCCTCGAACTCAAGCGCCAGGGCCGTTACGACGAGTTCATCACCACCCACAACGCGTTCATCCTCAGCGACACGGACACCGGCGAGCGCACGGGACACCGTTCACCGTCGTTCCTCCCCTGGCACCGCAGGTTCCTGCTGCAGTTCGAGCAGGCGCTGCAGAGCGTCAGTCCCACCGTCACGCTCCCGTACTGGGACTGGACCGTCGACCGCACACCGCGCAGCTCCCTGTGGGCGGACAACTTCCTGGGAGGGGACGGCCGCACCGGGGACGGCCGGGTCACCACGGGCCCGTTCGCCTTCGCCGGGGGCAACTGGCCCATGAACATACGGGTCGACGGCCGGACCTTCCTGCGGCGCGCCCTCGGCGTGGGCGTCCGTGAACTGCCCACCCGGGCCGAGGTGGACGCCGTCCTGGCCGATCCCACGTACGACGTTGCTCCGTGGAACAGCAGGTCCGGCGGCTTCCGCAACAGCGTCGAGGGCTGGCAGGGACCGAACCTTCACAACCGGGTGCACGTGTGGGTCGGAGGCCAGATGACGACAGGGGCGTCGCCGAACGACCCGGTGTTCTGGCTCCACCACTGTTTCATCGACAAGTTGTGGGCCGACTGGCAGCGTCTCCATCCCGCGTCCGCGTACGCCCCCGTCTCGTCCACCCGCAATGTCGTCGCCCTGCGGGACACGATGAAACCGTGGAACGACGTCACACCGCAGGACATGCTCGACCACACGCGGTTCTACACGTACCGCTGACGCCGGCAGGAGGGGACGAGCCGCGCTCCTTTCGCCGGTGCGCGGCTCGCCATCCGGCGCTCTCGCCGCGGCTCCCGGCTCCGCCGAGCCGTCCGGTACGCGCAACGCCCTGAGGGCGGGGTGTGGTTCACCGTCCCTCGGGCCCCTCAGGGGATTTTCGGACCGTGTGCCGGCTGAAAGCCGGGAGCGGAGCAACCTGCGCGCTGCTCATCCGTCTCACTGCGCGCACACGCACGTCACCAACGATTCTGAGGAGTGAACATGCGACGTTCATGGGCACTGGTCGCGGCGCTTCTGCTCGCGGGAGCGGGCCTGGCGGCCTCGGCAGGTCAGGCGGCAGCGGCCCCGCACTCCACCGCGGCGACAGCCCCCGCCGACGCCTGCTCGACCGCCTGGGGCAGCGGCGTCAAGTCGGCGGCACACGGGAACGCCGAACCTCTGACGGACATCAGGGTGGGGCAGCACACCTGCTTCGACCGCATGGTCTTCGACGTCAGCGGAGCGAAGGGCCCGCTGGGCCACCACGTCGGCTATGTCGACGCCTTCCACCAGGACGGATCCGGTGACCCGATACCCGTGGGCGGGGGCGCCATACTCCAGATCTTCGTCTCCGCACCCAGCTACGACCCCGAGACGATGCGCCAGGTGTACGCGGGGCGGGCAGGGAAGCCGCTGCCAGGTGTGGACCTCTCCGGCTTCAGGACGTTCAAGGACACGAAGTTCGGGGCGAGCTTCGAAGGCCAGACCCAGGTCGGGCTCGGCGTCCGGGCCAGGCTGCCGTTCCGGGTGCTCCAGACCGACGGGAAACTGATCGTGGACGTCGCCCACAAGTGGTGACCGGACGGCCCGACCTTCGGGACGAGGGACGGGCCTGCCGCTGCCGGGGCAACGGTGGTAGCCCGCAACACGGGGCTTCGGGCCACGTCCTGCGCCGTCGCCCGCGGCCCGGTGGTCCCTGTCCGTCGCCACTCCGCGGCGCGCAGCGCGATGTGTGCCGCGCAGATCAGGCCGTTGGCGCCGTGGAGCCGGAACTCGGCGTCCTCGTGCCTGACGGCCGGGATCACCGACAGCGGCAGGACCAACGGTGCAGAATCGTGGTGCACGAGCAGCGGCACCGGATTCCCGAACTGCTGGAGCGCCGCGAAGCCAAGGTCCCGGCTTCGGGCATGTTCGTCTTGAGCGGATCGATGGTCCGGACGATTCCTGCCGCTGAACCGAGCCCTGGTCCTCCCCGAGCCGATGAGCACGCGGACGACCACTGAACCGATGCGGCGGAACCGGCGCCTGGTACCGGGAGCGTGACGCTTCCCACGCGTTTCGGCCGAGCGAGGAACACCTGTGCCTGATCATGAAAGGCATGACCTACGCCAACCGCCGCACGGTACTTGCCGGCCTCGCCGGGGCTGCTCTCGGCGCCACCGCCCTCGACGCGCTCACCGCTGCGCCCGCACACGCCGCGGCAGACCTGTACTCGTCCAACACCGACCTCTACACCGAGCTCGCGGGGAAGGAGGGGACGCTCTTCGCCCGCCGCTACAAGCGCCACGAGATGACCGATGTCAGCGACGGCCAGAGATACCCGTTCAACCGGACCACGATCATGGCCCTCCACGGTGGCGGTATCGAAGGCGGTACGTCCGAACTGTGCCTCGCGATAGCCGGGTACCATCCCGCGACGCTCGCGGCCACCCCCGCGGACGGGCCGGCCCACGACTACTGGATGTTCGAGGGCATCGCGTCGGCCGACAACGGTGACCTGCACGTCACCTCGACCAACAACGACGACCGGGTCGCCCTGTCCATGGCCGCGGGCAGCCTCAACGTGCTGAGCCTGCACGGCTGCAGGAAGGAGCAGGCCGGCACACCCGCAGGGAAGCCGGAGGCCGTCGTCGTCGGAGGTCTCGACACCGCCTTCAAGACCTGTCTGCACGAAGAGTTCCAGGCCGCCGGTTTCCAGACCGTCGACGGCTCCACCGTCCCCGCCCTGGCCGGTGAGAACCCGGAGAACATCTGCAACAGGACGCTGCTTCGCAAGGGCGCCCAGCTGGAGATGACAACGGAGCTGCGCCAAAGCCTCTTCGACGAGGGGCACTTCACCCGGCTCGACAGGCCGACCCACACCAACGAGAGGTTCACGGCCTTTGTGGCGGCTGCGCGCAAGGCCATCGCCCGGCTGGAGGCTCGTGCGGACCAAGCCATCCTCTGATGCGCGGAGTTCGGGCCCCAGCCCGGAGCCCGAACCGCAGGAACGATGACCCGGGCCTGCGCCCTGCGTGGCCTCACGTCACCGCGATACCCGGGCCGGCAGCCGGCGCGCGGCGGTTTCCGTACCGTCGAGCCGGCGCCGTCCGCAGCGGACCGGGCCCTTCCGGCCCCGCCCCGGCTCGGATGCCCGGCCGTCCGGCGCGGCTCACCGCAGCCGGCGGGCGCCCGCGGACGGGACGGCGGGGAAGACCCGGGGCGTCGTGCGGCCCTCCGCCGCGAAGGCGTCGAGCACCGCCCTGCTCACCGTGTCCTCGTTCGCGGTCTCGACGAGGACGATCGCCGAGCCGCCGAAGCCACCGCCGGTCATCCGGGCACCCAATGCGCCCGCGGCGTTCGCGGCCGAGACCACGAGGTCCAGCTCCGGGCAGGAGACCCGCAGATCGTCGCGGAGCGAGGCATGGCCCTCGGTGAGGACCGGGCCGGCGCCGCGGACGTCGCCCGCGTCGAGCAGCGCGAGGGTCCGCTCCACACGGTGGTTCTCGGTCACGACGTGACGGACGTAGCGGACGACCTGCTCGGCCGCCGGCCCGGAGCCCCCCGCACCGGCCCCCGCCCCTGCCCCGGTCGGCAGGTCGGCCAACATCCGCAGGACATCGTCCAGTTGCCCGTAGTCCACGTCGCGCAGCGTGCGCACACCCAGTGCCCGGGCACCCGCCTCGCACCCGGCGCGCCGCTCGGCGTAGGCGCCGTCGCCGAGCGCGTGCTTCAGGCGGGTGTCGACGACGAGCAGCCGCAGGCCGTGCGCGGCGAGGTCGAAGGGGACCTGGCGGCGTCCGAGGTCACGGGTGTCGAGGTGCAGCACATGACCCTCGGTGCAGTGGGCCGACGCCATCTGGTCCATGATCCCGCACGGCACACCGACGAAGGCGTTCTCGGCACGCTGCGCCAGCCGCGCCAGTTCCTCCGGCGGCAGGCCGAGTCCGTACAGCTCGCTCACCGCCAGTGCCGTGACCACCTCCAGGGCCGCCGACGACGACAGCCCGGCACCCGTCGGCACGGTCGACGCGAGATGGAGGTCCGCGCCCGTGACGGGGTGTCCCGCGTCCCTCAGCGCCCATACGACGCCCGCCGGGTACGCCGCCCAGCCCGTGCCCGATTGGGGCTCGAGCGCGTCCACGGCCAGTTCCACGACACCCTCCCCGGTGTCGGCCGAGTGGACCCGCAGCACCCCGTCGGTGCGGCGCGCCACCGCCGCGACCGCGGTGTGGGGGAGGGCGAGCGGCATGACGAAGCCGTCGTTGAAGTCCGTGTACTCGCCGATCAGGTTGACCCTGCCCGGCGCCGCCCAGACGCCCTCGGGCCCGTACCCGTACAGCTCCCGGAACTTCTCGGCGACGCTCATGCCTCGGCCCGCCGGGCGCGGGCGAAGTCCCAGGCGTCGGCGACGATCCCGGCGAGGTCCGGCCGTGACGGGGTCCAGCCGAGCCGTTCCTGCGCGGTGGTGGAGGAGGCGACCAGCACGGCCGGGTCGCCGGCGCGGCGCGCGGCCGCGGCCTCCGGGACCGGATGGCCGGTGACCTTGCGGACGGTCTCGACGACCTCGCGGACGGAGAAGCCGTTGCCGTTTCCGAGGTTGCAGACGAGATGCTCCCCGGGGGTGATCGCGTCCATGGCGAGCAGATGTGCCTCGGCGAGGTCGGCGACATGGATGTAGTCCCGCACGCAGGTGCCGTCCGGTGTCGGGTAGTCGTCGCCGAACACGGAGATCGTCTCGCGGGTGCCGAGCGCGACCTGGAGGACCAGCGGGATGAGGTGCGACTCGGGCTCGTGGCGCTCCCCGCAGGCGCCGTACGCGCCGGCGACGTTGAAGTACCGCAGGGACGCGGCGGCCAGCCCGTGCGCGGTGCACTCGCCGCCGATCATGTGGTCGACGGCGAGTTTCGATGCGCCGTACGGGCTGGTCGGCGCGGTCGGGTCGGACTCGGTGATCGGTGTGGAGACCGGTTCGCCGTACGTGGCCGCCGTGGAGGAGAAGACCAGCCTGCGGACCCCGGCGGAGCGCATGGCGGCGAGGAGCGCCATCGTCCCGCCGACGTTGTTCTCCCAGTACCTGCCGGGCTGCGCGACCGATTCGCCGACCTGCGAGAACGCGGCGAAGTGCAGGACGCCGTCGTACGCGGGCACGACATGCCGGGCGGCGTCCTGGACCCGGCCCTCCACGAAGGCGGCGCCGTCGGGGACGGCCTCGCGGAAGCCCGTGGACAGATCGTCGAGAACGGTGACCTCGTGTCCCGCCTCCAGCAGGTGCGCGGCCACCACGCTCCCGACGTAGCCGGCTCCGCCCGTCACCAGGTACTTGCTCACTCGCTCGCCACCTCTCGCAGTCGCTGGGCCGCTCTCTCCGGCGGCACATCGTTGATGAACACGCTCATGCCGGACTCGGAACCGGCGAGGAACTTCAGCTTTCCGGGAGTTCGGCGGACGGTGAAAAGCTCGAGGTGCAGCGCGAAGTCGTCGCGCTCGCCACGCTCGTCACGCGTACCGCCGTCGTGGGTGCCGTCGTCGAACGGGGCCTGGTGCCAGGCGGCGATGTACGGCGTCGGCGGCTGGTCCGCACCGAAGATCCGGTCGAAGCGTCTCAACAGTTCCAGATAGACCTGTGGGAACTCTGTGCGCGCCGCGTCGTCGAGCGCCCGCAGATCGGGGACCCGGCGCCGTGGGTAGAGGTGCACTTCGTAGGGCCAGTGCGCCGCGTACGGGACGAAGGCGACCCAGTGCTCGCCCGCCAGCACGACCCGGGCGGCGGACTCCAGCTCGCTCGCGACGATGTCGTCGAAGAGGTTGCGGCCGGTGGCGGCGCGATGGGCGGCGACGGAGCGCTGCATCAGCGCCGTGCGGGGGGTGACGAAGGGATAGGCGTAGATCTGGCCGTGCGGGTGGCCTAGCGTGACGCCGATCTCCGCGCCGCGGTTCTCGAAGCAGAAGACCTGCCTGACCTGCGGACGCTCCGCCAGCTCGGCGGTGCGGTCGGTCCAGGCCTCCAGTACGAGCGCGGCCTGTTCCTCGGTGAGCGCGGCGAAGGACGCGTCGTGGTCGGGGGTGAAGCAGACGACCTCGCAGCGACCGTTCCCTCCCGCGAGGGAGGGGAAGCGGTTCTCGAACACGACGACGTCGTAGTCACTGTCCGGGATCTCGCTGAGCCGCCCGCCGCGGGACGGGCAGAGAGGGCATTCGCCGACGGGCGGGTGGTAGGTCCGGCCCTGGCGGTGCGAGGCGACGGCGACGGCGTCGCCGAGGAGCCGGTCGTGCCGGATCTCGGACGTGGTGGCGGTCGACTCCAGCGGCCGGCGGTCGACGTCGTCGCGGACGACGTCGTCGCGGGAGTCGTAGTAGAGCAGCTCTCGGCCGTCGGCGAGTCGGGTGACCGTCTTCTTCACGCGGAGCGCTCCTCCGTGACCCCATCAATGCAACAGAACCAAACATAATCAATCATGAGTCAACAGCTTCGTCAACAGGGGGATGGGTGGGCGGGAGGCTGCGGCAGCCCGCCTGCGGCATGCCCGGAGCCGTCCGTCGCGTACGTACGCCGACGATCTCGCCGCCGTACGGAGACGTTCCGCCGGGCGCCGGCCGACAACCTGCACGGCCGTACCGGCGCCGACCACCCACTCTTCCCCGGCGTCGGGTTCAGCACCTTCCCGGAGCTCTCCTGGCGGTCCTTCGAAGGCGTTGCGGAGATCGTTCGGATCGGACCACGCGTCTGTTGCGCGTTCCTCCGGTTCGACACATGGAACGGGGAAGCCGGGCTGTCTCTGTCCTTCCGGGCGTTCGCCGAAGTCGTCGTGGTGGGGCAGCGGCTGAGTCGGCAAGGTGCTTCCGTTCGGCGGTGTCGCCGAGGTTGCCGACGGGGTCGAAGGCGTGGTCCATCGGAGAGAACTCGCAGGGGCTCCCACCGATGCTCCGGGCGATGGCGTCAGCCTCGGCGACGACATCGGCGCGGGGAACGGGGCCGAGATGTCGCCGCGGAGGACGCTCACTCAGGCTCATCCACGAGATCCCGAAAAACAGTCCGACGGCGATGTCGAGAACCCGCGTCCGGCTCCGTCCCCGGGGTGGACGCGACCACAACGGGTCGCAGGAGTACCGAGGAGAGAACCACGATGGCCAAGTACCTGCTGCTGAAGCACTACCGCGGCGCCCCGGCATCGGTCAACGACGTACCGATGGACCAGTGGAGCCCGGAGGAGATCTCGGCGCATCTGCAGTACATGAACGACTTCGCGGCCCGGCTGGAGAAGACGGGCGAGTTCGTCGGAGGCCAAGCGCTCGCACCCGAGGGAGCGTGGGTCCGCTACGACGGTGAGGGGCGCCCGCCGGTCACCGACGGCCCGTTCGCGGAGACCAAGGACCTCATCGCCGGCTGGATGATCATCGACGTCGACAGTGACGAGCGCGCCGTCGAGCTGGCCGGGGAACTGTCGGCCGCCCCCGGGGCCGGCGGCAAGCCGATCCACGAGTGGCTGGAGCTGCGCCCGTTCCTCACCGCACCGCCCACCATCACGGAGTGACATCACCGATGGACGAGGTCCTGCTCAGGAGCCTCATGCCGAGCGTGCTCACCGTCCTCGTCCGCCGCGGAGCCGACTTCGCGGCGGCCGAGGACGCCGTCCAGGACGCTCTGGTCGAGGCGCTCCGGGCCTGGGCGGCCGACCCTTCCCCCAGCTCTTCGGGCGGTGGCGGCCCCATGCGGGACCCGAAGGGCTGGCTGATCACCGTGGCCTGGCGGAAGTTCCTGGACGCTGCCCGCTCGGACGCTGCCCGCCGCCGGCGTGAGGACCGCGTGGAGGACGAGCCGGCGCCCGGTCCGGCGCCCGCCGTGGACGACACCAGCTCTACTTCCTGTGCGCCCACCCGTCGCTGACGCCGGCATCGGCGGTCGCGCTCACGCTGCGTGCCGTCGGTGGGCTGACCACCCGGCAGATCGCCCGGGCCTATTTGGTGCCCGAGGCGACCATGGCGCAGCGCATCAGCCGGGCCAAGCGCATCGTCTCCGGCCATGGGGTCTCCCCTGCTCGAAGAGCTCGGGGAAGCTTCGACCGGCCCGGTGACGTCGCCACCGTGCTGCGCGTCCTCTATCTCGTCTTCAACGAGGGCTACTCCGGCGACGTCGACCTCGCCGCCGAGGCCATCCGGCTCACCCGGCAGCTCGCGGCCCGCATCGACCACCCCGAGGTGGCCGGGCTGCTCGCCCTCATGCTGCTCCACCACGCCCGGCGTGCCGCCCGTACCGCGTCCGACGGCAGCCTCGTGCCGCTCGCCGAGCAGGACCGCGGCCGCTGGGACACCGCGTCGATCGCCGAGGGTGTCGGGATCCTCCAGGCGGCCCTCGCCCGCGACCGGCTGGGCGAGTTCCAGGCCCAGGCCGCCATCGCGGCACTCCATGCCGACGCGCCCAGCGCCGAGGAGACCGACTGGGTGCAGATCGTCGAGTGGTACGACGAACTCGTGCGCCTGACCGACAGCCCTGTCGTCCGGCTCAACCGCGCGGTCGCCGTCGGCGAGGCCGACGGACCGCGCGCCGGCCTCGCAGCGCTCGCCGCGCTGGACGCTTCCTCCCCGAGCTCTTCGAGCAAGGGACAGTCCTTGCCCCGCCGCGCCGCTGTGTCCGCGTACCTCCACGAGCGCGACGGCGACCTGGCGACGGCGGCACGGCTGTACGCCGAGGCGGCCCACAACGCGCCCAACCTCGCCGAACGCGACCACCTGACGCGCCAGGCCGCCCGGCTCAACGCCCGCCGAAGCCGCTGACGGGCCGCGCCCGGGTCCTCCCACGGACTGGGCGCGCCCGGCCTGCGACCTGCTGCCCGGCTCCCGCCGCTCGGTCGCCTCGATCACCTCGGTCGCCGAGGTGCCCGACCCGGGCGTCTTCGCCGACGCAACGGGGCAGTGGCTCCGGCGCAGCCAGGGGGAGTACGCCCGCTGTCGTCGCGGGCTCGACAAGATCGCACGCAGAGGGGCCCGCGGGCGCGATGCCGCCCTCGCTCAGCGGGATCACGCGTGGCCGGCGAGCCGCTGATCGCCGCGGGCCGCGTCCAGCGGCGTCTCCTGCCCCTGATCCCCGCAGAGCTCCTTGGGAATGGTCAGCTCGGCCCAGATCGTCTTCCCGGAGGACGTGTACCGCGTGCCCCAGCGCTGGGACATCTGGGCGACGAGGAACAGCCCGCGGCCGCCCTCGTCGTCCCGGCGCGCTCGCCGCAGGTGTGGTGCAGTGTGTGCGCTGTCGGAGACCTCGCACAGCAGGCAGCGATCCCTGATCAACCTCAGCACGACCGGTCCGCCGGCGTACCGGATGCCGTTGGTGACCAGTTCGCTCACGACGAGTTCGGCAGTGAACGAGAGCTCGGACAGGCCCCAGGTGCTCAGTTGACGTTCGGTCAGGGTACGCGCGTGGGACACCATGGCCGGATCGGACGGCAGCTCAAGGTCCGCCACCTGCTCTGAGCCGAGCCGCCGCGTGCGGACGAGCAGCAGCGTGGCGTCGTCCACCTGCGGCCCGGGCGGCAGGGCCGACAGCGCCCGGTCGCACAACTCCTCCAACGGGCATCGCTGCCAGGTCAGTACCTCCGCCAGGCGGTCGATTCCGCTGTCGATGTCCTGGCCTCGGTCCTCCACGACGCCGTCGGTGAAGAAGGCCAGCACGCTGCCGTCGGACAGGTCCAGCTCGACGTTCTCGTACGGCAGAACGCCCAGCCCCAGGGGTGGCCCCGGAATCAAGGGGGACATGGCCACCGAGCCGTTCGCGTCGGCGACCAGCGGCGGGGGATGGCCCGCGCTGGCCCAGACGCACCGGCCGCTGACCGGGTCGTAGATCGCGTACAGACAGGTCACGACCATCGTCTCGCCGCCCAGCCCGTCGTCCCCGTCGGGCTCCGACTCCTGCGCGACCAGGTCGTCCAGCCGGGTGAGCAGCTCGGCAGGGTCCAGGTCCAGCAGCGCAAGGGTCCGTACGGTGGCGCGCAGCCGGCCCATGGTCGCTGCGGCGTGCATACCGTGGCCCACCACGTCGCCCACCGTCAGTCCCACTCTGGCCCCGGACAGCGGGATCACGTCGAACCAGTCGCCGCCCACGCCCACGCGGCTGTCGGCAGGCAGGTAGCGGTACGCGACGTCGACCGCGCTCAGTTGGGGCAGGTGCCGTGGCAGCAGGCTTCGCTGCAGTACCAGCGCTGCCGCATGCTGGCTGGTGTACTGGCGGGCGTTGTCGATGCCGACGGCGGCCCGCTCCGCCAGCTCCATGGCGAGTGTCTGCTCCTCGGGGCCGAAGGGGTCGGGGTTGCTGTCGCGCCGGAAGGTGGCAAGGCCCAGGACTGCCTCGCGGGTGAGCAGCGGGACGAAGAGGCAGGAGCGCGAGGCGTTCGACCCCGCCTCGCCCGGTGCCTCGGGAGTGGCGGCGCCGACGACGCAGCGGCCTGTGGCAAGGCTCAGAGCCTGCGGTGACGAGGGCGGGTAGGAGACGGGGCTGGTCCGGAACTCCTCCGGGGTCCGTCCGTGCATCCGCAGCAGTCCGTGCCCCGGCGCCGAGCGCGTCGGCGGCTGCCGTCCCTCCATGACCGCCGGAGGCAGATCCACCAGCACCTCGTCGGCCAGCTGCGGTACGGCCACGTCGGCGAGCTCCGCAGCCGTACGACGCACGTCCAGCGAGGCGCCGACGCGCTTTCCCGCCCGCACCAGCAGCGACAGCCGTTCCTGGGCACGGTACTGGTCGGTGATGTCCAGGGACTCCTCGAACAGTCCCAGTGGCTCACCCCGGGCGTCCACGAGCCGGTGGTACGAGCAGGACCAGACGTGCTCCCGCACCGGATCGGCGGGGGCCCGCCCGCGGTAGTGCATGCCGATGATCGGTTCCCCGGTCGTCAGCACGTGATGTATCACCTGGTCCTCGTCGGGGGGGTGGTGGCGGGAGATGAACTCGCCCTCCGGAAAGAGATCCGCGGCCGACCGGCCGGTGTACTGGGCGATCCCCCCGAGCTCCAGATCCGTGGAGACGTTCCCCCAGACGACGCGCGAATCGGTATCGAAGATCGTCAAGCCCACGGGGGACTCGGTCGCCAGGCCCTGGAGCATCGCCAGCTGCGCCTCCCAGCTGCGGAGCGCGTCCAGTTCGGCAGCCATCACGACGGTCGCGGCTCCGTTCCGGTGCGACAGCGGGCAGAACGTCACGACCGCACGCACCCTACGTCCGTCCCGGTGGCAGAGGTCCATGACGACGCTGCGGGACTGGTGGGCCTTGCAGAGGGCGCTCAGGCGGCGCCCGGAGGACGTCTCCAGCAGCCGGCCGGCCGACCGGCCGAGTGCCTCCTCGGCGGAATGCCCGAGCAGGCGCTGGGCGGAGGACCCCCACCCGACGATGCGGCCTTGGTCGTCGAGCACCGCGGTGGCCGCCTTGGAGGGGTCCAGGGGGCTGTGGAAATCGACGTTTGCCGCATGCGGAAAACGATCCATGGCACCGCTTCCCTTCGTGCTCCCCAGCATCCCGTGCCGCAAGACGGACGACAACCGCACACGCGATCCACTCTGACCGCAGAGGGTGATCACCGAACACTTTCCGCACGCGGTGCAGGATGTTCAACGGCCGCCGCGAGCCGCCCGTGCCGGGGCGGGCGCCACCGGGGGAGCGGTGAGTGGTCGCGGGCCGGCTCCGCAACTGCTCGCCCGCAGAGGCTGATCACAGCCGGTGGTTCCGGAAGGCGGGTCCGAGGGCCTCGCCGGCCGCCTGCCGCCGGGCGCCACTGCGCACCAAGGTCCACCTGGCCGCAGACGGCCGCCCACGGCCCCTCGACTCCGTCACCGCAGGCCAGACAGGTGACGCACCCGCCTGCGAGACGGCGAAGTCCCGCATCCGCGTACCCCGCACCGGCCTGGGCAGGCCCGGACCCGGCCCCTGTCCGTTCTGGCCGACCGCGCGTACTCCTCACGTGCCATCCGCAGCCCACTGCGGCGCCGGGGCATCCGGACGGTCATGCCACAGCCGTCCGGCCGAGTCGGCCACCGCCTGCGACGAGGCCGACTCGGCGGCCGTCCACCCGGCTTCGAGGCACGCAAGCATCGGAGCACCGTCGAGCGGTGCATCAGCCACCTCAAGCGGTGGCGGTGCCCGACCACACGCAAGCTCGCGATCGCCCATCAGGCCGCACTCCACCTCGGCATCTCCGTCTGGGCACGAAGCTGATCGGCAGGGCTCAGTTCACCAGTCGATGTCTCCGCTGCTGTCGACCTTGGGGGCGGTCACCGCGCCGACACCGCCACGCTGCGGTGACCCTCGCCGACGGACCGACGCACGGGAGCAGTTGGTCGGGGGAACGGGTGCGGCCACCGTGGGGGTGAGCAACTGGCGTCGGCCTATGGGCGATCGGTACCCGGGCTGGTCGCCGACTGTCCCGCCCTGCTCGGGGAATGGCCCGGGGCCGGTCGCGTGGTGCGGCCGGCCCTCGGGTTTGCGGGGGTGTGGGGTCAGTGGCGGTGTCCGAAGCGGCCCCAGGACTTGGTGTCGATGGTGCGGCCGTGGTCGTTGCGGAGGGTGGCGGTGTCGCGGTTGTCCCAGATGTAGTTGCGGCGGTCCTGGTAGACGTCGGTGCGGGTGTCGCGGCCGATGCCGGTGTGGACGCGGACGCTGGAGCGTCCGTTGAGGCGGAGGTGGTCGAAGCGGTAGCGGTTGCCGTCGCGGTCGCTGAGGGTGTAGCCGCGGAGGTTGACCGCGTGTCGGCCGGTGTTGCGGACCTCGACCCATTCGGCGTTGAGGCTGCGGTTGGAGTGGTCGTCGCGTCCGGGGCTGTCGTACTGGACCTGTCCGATGACGACCGTCGACCGGAAGCCGTGGTGCCGGTCGTGGTCGGCCGCGGTCGCCGGCAGCGCGGCCGCCGCGAGCAGTGCGCCGGAGGCGAGTGCGGTGGCGACGACGCGGCGGGTGATGCGGGAAGCAGACATGTGGATGCCCCTTCGTGGACGTGCCTGACAAGGTCCTGTTCGGGGGCCTTGTGCGGCGGTTCGGGTTCCCGGCTTGCTGCCGAGGGCCCTCACTGTGGCCTGGTCGCGGACCCGACGAGACGCAAACCGGACGCTATGACGAAATGCGGACATGTCCGTAACTCTTGCCTGCAAGGGGCATGTACTTCGCATCCGTCCCGAACGGAATTGGTTTCCTGTTGCACCGATCCGTTCACTGATCAACAACAAGCGGTTTCCAGCGCCCCACGCGCCCCTTCGGCTGCGCCTCTCCGCGCCCGCCTTCCGGCTCGGCCCGCTGTGTAACAGCGCCACCGCGCGGCGGTTCGCACGAATGGCCCACGCTCGCGCCGGCGCGCGGATTCCGAGCCGTCCGGATCGCGGCCGCCTCGACCATGCCGCGATCCGGGAACTCGCCGTCGGGTAACGGCCCTCGCTGTTCCCATCGGCACATGAGGGGAAGCGCTGAACACCCCTCGATCCCGGCTCGGCACGTCCGGAACCGCCCGGCGGATCCGTCGCAATGCACGATCCATGTCAACACGTGTGATTCGTGCGTGATATGGCGTGCGATTGGTGTAGCGTTCGGGAGGGAGGTGTGGCGTGTCGAGCGATGAGGAAACGCTGTTCGGTGCGGTCGACGCTCTGCTGGAGGAGGTGGCGTCGAGGGAGCCACTGCCGGACCCGGCCGAGCGGAAGCGACTGCGGGAGACTGCCGGTCTGAGTCAGGAGCAGGTGGCCAAGGTCCTGCAGGTCCGACGGGAGGCGGTCAGCGGCTGGGAGGCGGGCCGGACGGAGCCGAGGGCGCCGAAACGCGCCGCCTACGCGCGGCTCCTGGAGGGACTTGCGGCCCGCTACCCGGCGCCGGAGGCGGTGCCCGGCCCGACGGCACCGGACGCCGCACTCCCCGCGCCCGGCGATACGCAGCCGACACCCCAGCCGTCACCTACGCCCACAACACCGGACCCTGACCGCACCCAGACCGGAGCGACCGGTTCCGCAAGCACTGCCTCACCCGTTGCGGCACCTCGTCGCGCCGCCCCAGCGAAGACGACAGGGCCGACGACGGCGACGCAGCCGACGGCGACGAAGACGACGAAGACGACGAAGCCCAGGAGGACGACAACGGGGCGCCCGTCCCTTCCGGTCGGCGTCACCGCCGATGCGCGTTTCGCGCACGGTCCGCTGGGTGTGCTCGACGGCGACGGGTCCGTGTACGGCCTGGGCGGTCTGGTGCTGGAGTGCCCGGCCAACACACTCGTCGGGGTCGTGGAGTGGGCGCTGGGCGAGGCGAGGTTGGGAGCGGAGCGGCTGCACCGTTCGGGGAAGGACGCGGATCCGCTCATCGTGGTCACGGCGGCTGCCGCCGAACGCCTCGGGCTGCCACCGGTGCTGGAGGACCGGCGAGGCCTGCGGCTGCCGGAGAGCCATCCGGTGGTGAAGCAGATCGTGAAGGCGGGCTGGAAGCTCACGAAGCGCGGGTTCGGGCCGTGGGCGCGCGTCTACCGGCCTGCCGAGGGGGACCGGCGGCAGTGTGTGCAGTTCGCGATCCTGCCGTGGGACGCGCTCGACACGCGCTCGTGGGGCGGCACCGCCCGGCTTCCCGCCCCGGATGTCGCTGCCGTGCTCGGCAGGTACGCGTCCCGCGTGATCACGCCGCGCGGGTCGACGGCAGTGTGCGGGCTCGAGCTGATGACGGCGCTGCGCCCGCCGACCCGCGCCGTACGGGACGAGGCGTCGGGCACGTGGATGTCCGGCGCGGTGCCCGGTTCGCTGTCCGAGCCGGTCGACCCGGCGCCGCCTGAGGCACCGGCCGAGCATCCGATCGTCGCGGGCCTGTACCCGCGTCACCACCAGCGCACTCCCGACCAGGTCCTCGACGAGGAGGCGTTCGACTGGATCCGCGAGCCCGAGCTGCTCACCGGCGCCGAGTGCGCGCGCCGGTTCGCGGTCGGGATCGACGTCAACACCGCGTTCCTCGCCGCCGCGAACCGCCTCGTCGTCGGCCTGTCGGCCCCGGTCCACGTGAAGAAGCCCGCCTTCGACAAGAGGATCCCCGGCTCCTGGCTCGTCGACCTCTCCGGCATCGAACTCGATCCCCGGCTGCCGAGCCCTTTCACCCCGAACGGCCAACGTCCCGACGGCCCGGCCTGGTACGCCACCCCGACCGTCGCCTACGCGGCCGAACTCGTCGCGAACCACGGGCTGCCCGTCACCGTCGAGCCGGTCGAGGCGTGGCTGCGGCCGGAGTCGGGGCCCTACCTGGACCCCTGGTACAAGCAGCTCAGCGAGGCGTACAAGGCGACGATGGCCGACCTCGGTGTGGTGGCCGGGATGGACGACGCCGAGTTCCTCGCCGCGATGGAGACGCACCGGCAGGCCGATCCCGGCACGGCCGCCGTCCTGTCCGCGATCAAGGCGACCGTCAAGGGCGGGATCGGCAAGCTCCGCGAGCGCCCGCAGGGCGCCGGATACCGGGCGGGGGAGCGGTGGCCTGCCTTGGAACGCCCCACGTGGCGCCCGGACATCCGGGCAGCCGTCATCTCCACCGCGCGCGTCAACATGCACCGCAAGCTGCTCAAGACGGCGCTCGCCACCCAGCACGCACCCGCCCCCACCGGGCATCTCGTCCTCGGGGACGACGCGCTGGTCCCGGTCGCGCTGCTGTCGGACTGCGCGGTGTACCTCTCCGACGGGCCCTCGCCGCTGGACGTCCTGCCGTACACCCCGGACGGCAAGCCCGCGCCCGGTACGTTCCGGCTGGGGGTGAGCCCCGGCATGGTCAAGCACGAAGGAACGCAGGACCTGATGTGGGCTGTCCGGATGCTCGAGGAGGGACACAATCCCGCTCAGCACATCAAGGGCACCGACGCCGCCCACGAGGGGGAGTAGTACGCGATGGGCATGTTCGACGACAGCCTCGACGAAGCGGTGGCGAACAAGGCCACCCGGCCGGCACCGAAGAGCGCCCCGGCGCAGATGCGGTACCTGGTCAAGCAGCTCAAGGGCACCAGGCCGGTGGCCGAACTGCTCGGCATCTCCCAACGCACGGTCGAACGCTACGTGAAGGACCAGATCAGGCGGCCCCGCCCGGAACTCGCGGCCCGACTCGCCACCGAAGTGCGACGGCGCTGGCAGCCCCGGGTGCGGGAGCGGGCCAAGAAGCAGGCCGCCACGTCCACGGGCATGGTGATCGAGACCCGCGCCAGGTTCGGCTTCACCGCGGCTCCGGGCAGCACCGACGACGCCCGCGTCCGGCTGATCACGCATCACCTGCCGCCGGCGTACGCGGCCCGTCTCTTCGACGCCCAGACGCAGGGAGCCACCGACCAGGAGCTGAGGACCATCGCGGCGGAGGCCCTCCAGGAGGAGTACTTCAAGGACCGAGGCCGCCGTGCGGCGGGCCTGTCCGTGGAGTTCACGGATGTCGACTACGTCGAGTTCGACCTCTGACCCCGTCGCGCGCCCCAGATCACCGCCTGGCAGAACCGACACGAAGGCTGTCTGCGCACGACGAAGCCCTTGTCCCCCCACCGGCGCGAGGCCGTGGACGCGGTGCTCCGCGCCCTGGAGGCCGAGCCCCGGACAGCCGTGCCGGAGCGCGGGCCGCGGACCCAGGTCGTCATGGCCACCGGCGGGGTCGAGCCTGCGGACACCGCCGCCGAGCAGCCGGAACCACGCACCACACACGCGGACGAGCGGTCCCTCAACCTCGCCGCCGCCACCCGGTACCGCGAGCGCGAGGGGCACCTCCAGGTCCCCCGCGAGCACATCGAGACCGTCGGCGTTCCGCCGGCCAGCTGCGAGGGCCCGGAGCAGCGCGACGTCAGTCTCGGGACCCGGATCAGCAACCAGCGCTCCCGCGCCGCCGCGCTCGCCGCCGAGAGGGTCGAGCAGCTGACCGCCCTCGGGATGCGCTGTTCGCAGCCACCTGCTGCGAGCCCTGCGCCTCGCAGGTCACCACGTGCACAGGGGCGCGGCCGGTCCTGCACGCCCTCCTCGTCCGGTCCCACAGATGACGAGGCGCCGACTACTGGAGATCTGTGCTCGGTAGGCGACGCCAGTCCCATTGCGGATAACGGGCCAGCAGCGTGAGGAACTCGCCCGTCTGCAGGATCTCGAAATGGTTGGTGTCGACAAGACCGTCGCCACCAGGCAGGACGTGGCGGAGGAAGGCCCGGGCGGCGTCCATGGACGGGCACGACACGTAGACCGCGTACGGTTCGCCGATCCGGGCTCTCACCCGCTCGGGCTCCTCCGGCTCGTAGTCCGCCAGGATCTCGCCCGAAAGGCTGATGTCGTACGAGTGGCCGCGCCAGTGCAGTCTTGCGTCACCCGTCCCAGGATCCGGCACGAGGCCAAGGGAACGGATGCGCCCTTCGAGCGACGGGCGTCGCTTCGAGGGGACAAGAATGACCACAGACGGCCAGGACACGGGTGCACCTCCGCAGCGACCGTGGCCGAGGGCCCACCTCGCGTCGGCGGACCTACGCCGGCTGGGTTCCCTCCAGCACGGAGACGGCTCCGGGCGAGTGGGAGGTGCTACTCCGCGAGGTCACGGACACACGTTGCTCTCTGGTCATGGGCGGTATCGCCGTGTAGCGTCATCGTTAGCTGTCGTGGTTCGCAGTACCTGCCCGCGCCCTGGCGTGGGCGTTTTGCTGTGCAGTGCCTGAGGACCAGGGCGATCACCTCCGGGTCCGCGCGGTGCGGATCCGCTATCGACTGAGAGGCACCGGCATGGCCAGCGGAACCGTCAAGTGGTTCAACTCGGAAAAGGGCTTCGGCTTCATCGCACAGGACGGCGGCGGCCCCGACGTCTTTGCGCACTACTCCAACATCAACGCCAGCGGCTTCCGTGAGCTCCAGGAAGGCCAGGCTGTCACCTTCGACATCACCCAGGGCCAGAAGGGCCCCCAGGCGGAGAACATCACCCCCGCCTGATTCGGCCCCAGCCGTGAACCAGGCCCCCGGAGCGACGCTCCGGGGGCCTGGTCCGTGTGAGGGAATCGGCCAGCGAGGCCAAGGGAACGGCTCGTGCCGTGGCCCGACCGGGCCCGGGAGACGCGCCTGCCTCCGGGCCGGGCGATTCTCCGACGTTCGACGCAGCGGGCGCCGGCAACTCGGCGGCTCAGTCGCCCAAGCTGCCGATGCCAGAGCAGGAGTGCGCTGCTCCGCAACCGTCGGCGGGCGATGATCTGAACCTGGCCTTCACCGTGAAGATCGACGGAGAACCCTGACGGGAACCTCCAAGGCCGGTCGCCTGCCCGCCTCGAAGGTCACCGGCGAGCGCCGCACCCGCCGGGCGTACTGAGCCCGTGCCCAGGCCACACCGACTCGGTCCGTGCGTCGCCGGCGCGCGGCGATGTGCGGACCGTGGTGAACGTCGTGGTCCCCGTCGCCGTGGCACCGGTCCAGACGCCGGTGCCGTCTGCGAGGCCGGGAATCTGCGGCGGGGAGTCGGCTTGAACCGCACGCGGGGCCGCTTCGCTGGTGCAGTTCATTCGCTGGGGCACAGGACGAAGAGGGGGAAGGCACGCCGGCTGGGCCGCTCGCCGATCTCGTCGAGCGCGGCACGGATCTCGCGCAGGTGACCGGTGGACATCTGCAGTGCGGGCTCGTCGGGCTGGTAGGTGGTGCGGATCGGGTAGTCCACGCCTGGCTGCCGGGTCATCTCGATGTGGCAGCCCAGGACGTGGGTGACCGGTCGGTGGTCGGAGAACTCGATCAGGCGGTCGACGGTCCGGGCGAAGGCCTGCCGGTCCTGGATGTAGAGCCGACCGGGGTAGACCGTGTCGCCGGTGAGCAGGAACCCGGTCCAGGGGTCGAAGAACGTGACCGCTGCCTCGTGGTGGCCGGGAGTGGCCAGGCATTCCAGCATGCGCCCTCCCAGATCGACCTGGGCCACGGCGTCGGGGTCTTCGCTGAATCCGAAGTACTTCCAGGCGGTGGTGAGTTCTGCGCCGACCACCGAGGTGTCGGGGCGGTCGGCGAACTGGCCGTCGCCCGCGATGTGGTCGCCGTGCGCGTGGGTGTGCAGCACCAACAGGCGGTACCCCTCGCGGGGGTGGCGGGAGAGCCAGCCCTCGATGAGGTCGTCGACCACCGGCCGCAAGGGGAAGAACTCGACGGACGCGGTGGCGCCGGTGTCGATCAGCACCGCTTGGGCGTTGCCGAACAGCAGGAACAGGAAGGGCGCCTCGTAGTTGATCGCCATGTTCTGGCGCAGGATGAACGTGTGCTCGTCGTACGCGTGGACCTGGATGTCCGGGTCGGTGTTGTGCTTGGCCGACGGCGAGCCGTGGATCCACCGGACGTCGAGCGCACGAGGCTCGGGAGTCGCAACGGCGAAATCGATCAGGGGTGGGCCTGCGTCCACGACGTCTCCTCGAGTGCGCGGTCTGGCGGGCCGGGTACGGCGCACATCTCGTCCGGGGCGGGCACCTGCATGACTCCACCCGGACGCTACCACGACGCGGTTCGACCCATGGGGAAGCGGAGGCGGAGCGGGACCCACGGCCGCCTGAAAGTTCCCCCACGCCCACTGCACACGTGGCACGGAGGGTGGTGTCGCGCCAACCTCGGCGTCGAGGGCCCCTGTTCAGTCGAGGACCGCGGTCGCCTCGATCTCGACCAGGTGCTCGGGCACGTCCAGGGCCGCAACGCCCAGCAGGGTGGCCGGCGGCGCGGCGGTGGTCCCGAGCTTGGTGGCGGCCCGGGTGAGGCCTTCCATGAGCAGGGGCATCTTGTCGGGGGTCCAGTCGACGACGTGCACGTTCACTTTCGCGACGTCGTCGAAGGAGGCGCCGACCCCGGCCAGGGCGGTGGCGACGTTGAGGTAGCACTGTTCGACCTGAGCGGCGAGGTCGCCTTCGCCGACCGTGGCTCCATCGGCGTCCCAGGCGACCTGGCCGGCGACGAAGACCAGCCTCGACCCGGTCGCGACCGACACCTGTCGGTAGGCATCGATCTTGGGCAGTCCTTCGGGGTTCACCAGGGTGATGGCCATGCTGTGTCCGTCTCCTCGTCTCGTACGAGCCTGCGGGCCCGCTTCCGTCGGTGAAGGGGCCCGGTCTCTTCTGGTTACTCGGAAACCGTAGGAGACTGGCTTCTGACGGGGAAGAACGCACTTTTCAGTGACTGGGGTACCTGATGGTGACCAAGCAGTTCAGCGGCTCGGACATGGACGCCGACCTCACACGCGCGGACTCGTTGGCCCGGGAAATCTTCTCGGACGTCGCCAACAAGTGGGCGCTGCTGATCATCGAAACCCTGGGTGAAAGTACGTTGCGCTTCAGCGAGGTCCGCAACGGCATAGAGGGCATCAGCCACAAGATGCTCACCCAGAACCTGCGCATGCTGGAGCGCAACGGCCTGGTCGAGCGGACCGTGCACCCGACGGTGCCGCCCCGGGTCGAATACACCCTGACCGAACCGGGCCGGGCGCTGCGCGTGACGATCTCCGGCCTGTGCGACTGGACCCACCAGTTCCTCGGTGAGATCGAGGCCTCCCGCAGCCGCTTCGAGACATCTCGGTGAAGATCTGCCCGGGCTCTCGCCGCAGCCCGGCGGGGCGGTCCGGCGGTGGATTTCGCCGGGCGGTCCGTCACTGGACTGCTGGGCAGGGCTGATGTGCGGACGGACGGGCGGATCGAGCGCGGCGACCGGACCCGGCCGCTGGTTCCGGCGCATTGTCGGCATCGCCTCGGTGGAAGGGCTGGATGGACTGTCGCTGGGCGCCCGGCGAGCGAGTCGGGGCTGAGCAAGAACGGGGTGTTCGCGCTCTTCGGGTCCGAGGAGGACCTCCGGCCCGCCACGGTCCGCGCGGCAGGCGGGATCCTTCTCGACCATGTCGTGGACCGCGGACGGGCTCCCGCCGGGCACGGACCGGGTGTGGCGCCTCTGCGCGGGCCGGCTCGCGCGCGGGTCGTGCACCCGGCCCGTGGTGTGGTCGGTGCCCGTGATGCGGCCCAGGACCCACGTGTTGCCGTGGTCGTTGACGACGGAGCACCAGAACGCGAACTTCGTGCCGGGGTGCCGGGGTGCCGGGGTGCCGGGGTGCCGGGGTGCCGGGGTGCCGGGTGCGAGTGGGAGCGCGGAGCCGGTGCGTGTGCGCGGGTCACGCATCCGAGCGGCGTCAACTGTTGCCGGACGAGAGCCGGTTGTCGTTGGCGTGGCGTCCACGGTTCGTTGGCCGTGCGTCGCAATCGGTGGCGAACGGACCGGGAGGCCCGTGCGCTGCGCATAGGTTCAGGGCACCGGACCGCGGGGCGGCTCGGTGGTCGCGGTGGGCTCCACGGGGGTGGGCCCACGGCGCTCGGACAGCGCCCGCATCCGGTGCTCCGTCGGGGAGCACCCGTACGCGGTGCGGAAGGCGCGGGTGAACTCCGGCGCACGCGGGAAGCCCCAGCGGGCGGCGACGACGTGGACGGGCTCGGCGCTCGTCCGGGAGTCCGCCAGGTCGCGCCCGGCGCCTTCGAGTCGCCGGGCGCGGATGAACGCCGCGACCGTCTCGCCGTGTGCCTCGAGCTGGAAGATCCGGTGCAGTTGGCTGAGGGAGATGTGGTGGGCGGCCGCGACGGCGGGCGGGGTGAGCCGCGGATCCTGCAGGTTCCGGCGGATGAAGGCGGAGATGCGCCGGAACATCACCTGTCGGCGGCTCTCCGGCGGCAGCGCCGTCTCGGCCTCCAGGACGTGGGCGACGAGCGCCGCGACCAGGTCGAGCACGACCGTGCCCAGACGCGGCGCGTCGGAGGGCCGGAGGAAGTCGGCCTGCCGGTCCAGGCCGGTCAGGCAGTCCCGCAGGAGGGCGCCGATGCCGTCCGCCGCCGGCAGGGCCCGGCCCAGCAGGGCGTGCACCCGGTCCTCCGGGAGCGGCAGCAGCGCCTTCGGGAAGTCAACGCCCACGCCCCTGACGGGACGGCAGTCCCCTTCCCGGTCCGGGCCGAGGTCGTACGGGTGGGAGCTGTCGACCAGATGCAGATCGCCCGGGCCGAAGGTGTCCGCCCGGCCCGCCTGGTCGAGTCCCAGCCCGCCGTCGAGGAGCAGGGAGAGGTGGTACAGCTCGGGGTCCGAGCGGCGTACCATCGCGGGCCCGCGCCGGTAGCGCGCCGGGAGGGCCGCCATCGGCAACACGGTCACCGGGCCGAGTTCCATCAGCCGGCACTCCGCCCAGAAGGCGTCGGCGTGCGCGCTGGCCATGTCGCTGGAGCGCGTCCGGCCCAGCATGTCCCGCCAGCAGTCGAACCTGTCCTCGACCGGCACGTCCTCGCTGCGGAACACCGTCCCTATCATCGCGCCTCGCCCTCCGCCGCTCCCGTGCCGAACGTCCCCTTACTCCCTGCCGTCGCGGCGGCGGGGCGGCACGGGGACGCGGCGCCGCGGCGACGCGGCATCCTCGCACACGAAGATCACGACGGCGTGCCCACCCCGGCCGGGCTGCGCGCCAAGCTGTCCCGCACGAGCGCAGGGAAGGCCCACTCCACGGACGTGCTCCTCCTGCGCTCATGGGAAGAGGCATACCCCGGCGCCGTATCTCGACCGCGGCGCCTCCCGAAGCGGAGCAGTACGTCGAGAGATGCGGTAGGCGCTCACCTCGTCGAAGGTCAACCTGCGACGCGACCCGAACGTCGAGCGCCGCCCACCTGTCCGCGTCCGGCGCGGGGTCGTGTCGAAGCGTTCGGCCGTCGCGTCGCTGCTCGCCGGAGTCGGTACGGAGGTGCCGGCGTGGCGGGTGATCTGCTCGACGCGGGTGGCGAGGACCAGGTGGTCGGTTCGTCGCGGGTGGCGAGCCGGGTGGTCGGTTCGAAGGTGTGGGTGGGTGCCGGCGAGCGGGGTGAGAAGGGCGGCTGGGTCGTCGTCGGCGGATCGTGTTCAGGGCCGCCGCGGTGGCGTGCAAGGAGGCCGGCGGCGGGTCGGGGTCCCCGGGCTGTTCGGTTCATGGGGGCACTCGACCGCCCGTCATCGTTTCGACGACACCCATAGTTGTCATCGTTTGGATGACGTGCTACAACGGAAGCAGGTTGCAGCGCATTGGCAGGTACTGCCTGAACCGACTGGAGGTGTTTCACGATGTTGATGCGCACCGACCCCTTCCGGGAGTTCGACCGGCTCACGCAGCAGCTCCTGGGGACGACGGGGACGTGGTCCCGGCCCTCCGCGGTGCCGATGGACGCATACCGCAACGGCGACGAGTACGTGATCGCCCTGGATCTGCCGGGTGTCACCCCGGACGCGATCGAGATCGACGTCGAGCGGAACATGCTCACCGTGAAGGCCGAGCGCCGGCCGCTGGTGAAGGCCGACGACGTGCAGATGGAGCTGTCCGAGCGCCCTCTCGGTGTCTTCTCCCGCCAGCTCGTGCTGGCCGACACGCTCGACACCGAGCGCATCAGTGCCGACTACGACGCGGGTGTCCTGACCCTGCGCATCCCCATCGCGGAGCGCGCCAAGCCGCGCAAGATCGCCATCGGTGAGGGATCCGCCCGCAAGCAGCTCAGCAGCTGACTCACCCCGAATTCCGTGGGGCGGGACACGCCTCCCGGCTCGGCCCGCCCCGCACCCCCTCACTCCAGCGCGGTAGCAGAATTGCGACCGCTTCACGAGAAAGGCAGTCCCTCCGCCGATGGTGCCCCAGCTCGAAACGGTTGCGACCGCACCGGGTGTGACGTTCCATCACCTGCTCGAAAGAGTCCGCTACGAAGGCGCCTACCCCACCCGCGAACGCGCCGAGACAGCCGTCCGGGCCGTCCTCGCCGCCTTCGGCCGGCAGCTGACGGGCGACGAACGCGTGCAGCTCGCCGCCTGTCTCCCCGTCGAGGCGGCCCTCGTGTTCACCTCGCAGGTCCCCGAGATCGAACCGCTCACCGGGTGGGGCTTCGTCAAGGACCTCGCCGCACGTGCCGGACTCACCCCCGCCACCGCGCGGTGGGAGGCCGGAGCGGTTCTCCATGTCGTCGCCGCACTCGCGGGCCCGGACCTTCTCGACCGCGTACTCGCGGCACTGCCTCCCGGCTATGCGCTGCTGTTCGGCCGAGCCGAACTCACGCAGCCTCTCGGCCGCCGACCGTAGGAAGCGCCACGTCACCTGCTCCGACGATCTCCCCCTTCCGGCCCGCA
Organism: Streptomyces sp. HUAS CB01; assembly: GCF_030406905.1. Taxonomy (NCBI): domain Bacteria; kingdom Bacillati; phylum Actinomycetota; class Actinomycetes; order Kitasatosporales; family Streptomycetaceae; genus Streptomyces; species Streptomyces chengbuensis. The sequence continues at coordinate 287,275 of NZ_CP129137.1, read as the reverse complement.
GGCTGGGGCTCTTCCTCCTCGCAATCAGGCGCCGCGGCGCGTACGCGGTCGTGCTCTGAGCAGGCGCCACGTAGCAACGGTTCCGACAGGCGGAGGAGGAGAGCGTCATGACCACCGCGCGAGAGATCATGACACCGGATGCCACGTGCGTCGGTGCGAACGAGTCCGTCCTGGACGCGGCGAAGAAGATGACGGACCTCGGTGTGGGTGCTCTGCCGATCTGCGGTACGGACGAACGGCTGAAGGGGATGCTCACGGACCGCGACATCGTCGTGAAGGTCCTCGGAGCCGGGAAGGACCCTGCGCAGGTGAAGGCCGGGGAACTCGCCCAGGGCGAAGCGGTGACCATCGGGGCCGATGACGACGCGGAAGAGATCCTGCGGACCATGAGCGAGCACAAGGTCCGCCGCCTTCCGGTGATCGACGGCCACACCCTGGTGGGCATCGTGACCCAGGCCGACGTGGCCCGCGCATTGCCCGATCCCAAGGTCGGCGACCTCCTCGAGGCCATCTCCGCCTGAGGAGTTCCCGGCCCCTGCAAGGCCCGCCCCGGGTGGCGTCCGGCGGGGACGGAGCCGGCGGCCCGATGGGCCGCCGGTCACCGCCGGCGTGAACGTGCCCGGTCAGGGAGGACTCGACGGCTCCCTCGCCCCCGGCACCACCTTTCACCGGGAGGCTCGGCGCGGGGTCGCCGGCTGTTCCGCTGCCTTCTTGAGGGCGTCGAGCCAGGTGCTGAGCGAGTCGTCCAGTGCGGCGCCGAGGTTGTCATGTTTCGCGTCGACCGGCGCACCTGCCCAGGACTCCCGGGTGGCGCAGCGGCTTCGCCTGTGGCCCGTACAACGTGCCGGCGGCTGCCCGGGGTTGTCGCAGGCGTCGGCTAGTGTGCGCGGATGATATTCGGACGTGGGCGGTTTCCTGCCGCCGTCGAGGACTTCGAAGCGGCCGTACGGGCCCAGGACGCGGACGCGGCTGAGCGTGCCTTCACACGGCTGACGCGTGGTTTCGGGAAGGCGGCACCTGCTGAGCTTCAGGCGGCCGGGCCCCGGCTGGCCACCGTGCTCGGCCAGGTGCCGGCCGGCCCGCGAGCGGTGGTGGCCGTGATGACCGGGGCATGTGTCGAGCGGGGTGCCGACCCGCTGGTGTGTGCGCCCGACGTGTTCTCGAGCGCCCTGGATGCCTTCGAGCAGGCCGCCGTCTTCTGCGAGCGATGGGCGGCCGCGGGACGTGGCGCGTTGCCCGACCACGAGGGTGAGGGCCTGGAAGAGGCCGACTTCGAGCGGATCGGCTTCGAGCCCGTGATGGCCTGGCAGGCGCTTCCGCAGTTCGAGATGGCCTGTGTGGCGATGCTCAACTCGCCGCGGGTGCGGCGCGAGGCCCCCGGTCGAGAGGGGCTGTGGGCTGCGGTCGCCCGGGTCGCGGAGCTGTCCGCTGAGCCGTTCAAGTGCCTCACCTACGCCCTCGCCGTCCTCGACGACGAGCCGCTCATCGCGCTCGACCGGGCGACCGGCGCCGGATTCGTGCTGCGCATGTCCGGCATCGGCGACAACTTCCAGCTGCACACTCTCCTTGCAGACGCGCTGATCGGCAGGGGCCTCGTCGAGGGCGAGGCGCCCTCGCCCGAAGCCGTCGCCTGTTGCCGCGACCAGTCTGGGATGGTGCCGACCTTCGGCTCCTTCAACCTGGTCGGTGCCGACGGCGAGTGGGTCTGGAACGAAGGCAAACCCGCGGACATCCCGGCCGTGGACGGGGTGCGGCTGGTGGTCGTCGACCCGCCCCCGTACCGGAGGAGTTGGCCCGCCGGCCGATTCCTTCCCGGGATGACCGGCGAGCTCGTGTACGAGCGCGCCCTCGCGCAGGAGGAGGCTGCCGCCCTCCTCGCCGGGGTGGCCGATCCCGTTCGCTGACGCGTGAGACGCGGTCGAACGCCGCGGCCACCAACCCGAGCACGCTCCAGCATTCCCTGGAACCACCGTCAGAACGGATCAGTGGCACCCATGTCGTTCGCAGCTTCTCCGCAACTGTTCGGGCAGCGGCTGCAATATTTCGTCGCGACGCTCAGGCCGTGACGAACCTGCAGCGCTACTTTCGGGACAGCGCTGCCGGCGGGAGCGGCGCCCTGCACAGGCAGCCGGTCTCAGCGTCACGGACCGAGGACCGCCGCCACCGCGGAGGGCTAGGGAAGCAGGCCCGTGTCCGTCGCGGCGTAGGACTACGACAACTCGCCTGCCGGCGCCGGCCTTCGCCGACACCACGGAGCGGGAGTCAAGCCAAAGATCCACGAGAGCCGTCCGGAGCGGGAGCCGGTGGCGTGGACGACGTCACCTTGGCCGGCTCCTCCCCCTCGGCGGATGTGACAGGTTCCGGAGCCCGCCGCCCCGCGGTCCCCGTGCGGGGCATCCGCGGCGAGGTCCGTCACCGCGCGTCGCGGAGCTGGAGAAGGTAGGCGGCAGTCAACGCGACAGAACGGTCTTCGTCATGCGACAGCTCCACGAGGGCACGTGACGCCGTCGTCCCCGGAATGCCCGCCAGCGCCTGGGTCAGCCGTCCGCGTGCAGGCGCTTCCGTGGTGTCGTGGGCGAGGATGTCGACGAGCCTGGTCGCGATCTGATCGGCCGTCGCGGTGTCGCTCGCCAGCGTGCTCAGTGCGTCGGCTGCCTCGGTGTCGTTCCGTCCCGCCACGATCAAGTCGATGAGCGTCGGGACCGTTTCGGCCACTCCGCGTGGCCCGAGCGCCAGCGCCGCACACCCACGCACCTCGATGTCGGGGTTCGTGAGGGCGTCCCGCAGGTGCGTGGTCGCCTCACCACCCGGCATCGCGGCGAGGGACTGAACGGCACGTTTCCGCACCGCGGCCACCGGTGAGCCGAGGCCCTTCGCCAGCAGTTCCGCGCCGCCTTCGCCCGATTGCGCAAGTGCCCACCGCAGGGCGCCGGCGACGTTCGGCTCCGTCTCGCTCAGTGCCGCCTCGACCAGAGCCTCCACCGGCACGGGAACCCGGTCGACCGAGGCCAGGGCGGCGCGCTGGCGGGCGTCGGCGCTCTGCGACCCCAGTGCCTGGAGGAGCGCGACGACCTGGAGGACGTCCTCCCAGCCGCCAGGGTCCGCGGCGTCGATTCGGCGCAACCGCGTGAGCAACTCGGTCTCGGCCGCGATGCGGTCACTCGTCTGACGGATGAGGTCGCCGACGAGCGCCGACGGCGTGAAACCGGGATCGTCGAGCGCGCGCCCGATCTCACGCAGCGACAGGCCCAGCGACCGCAGGCTCTCGATGTGGAAGATGCGCCGGATGTCCTTCGCGGAGTACTCCCGATATCCGGAGCCCGAACGACCCGAGGGCCGCACCAGACCGAGCGACTCGTAGTGCCGGAGCATGCGGGCGCTGACCCCGGACCGTCTCGCCACCTCACCGATCAGCACAGTTCTCGATCTTCAGTCTTGGGGGCCCCGGCGAGGGCCACGACGCGCTTGGCCTCCTCGATCGCCGACTCGAATCCGGCGTCCGGATCGCGCAGCAGCCGTTGTGTCGCGACCGCGTGCGCACGCCTGCGCGGATCGGAGGCGGTCGTCGCGGCATGCAGGGCCGGCACGATCACTTCCCCCAGGGCGACCAGGGCCTGGCTGAGACTGAGCTGTGTCTCCTGCTCACCGCGCCCGAGCTGCGTTGCCAGCACCGTGGCCAATGCGGACTCCTCGCCCTCCGGCACGAGCACGACCGCGGCCCGCCAGGCGCTCCTCGCCACCTCGTCGTCGGCGTCGGACAACACTGCCTGGGTGATCGCAGCCCATGCCTGCTGGTCCCCGATCTTGGACAGTGTGTGCAGCGCCTGGCTGCGTGCCTGCGCACGCTCCGAACGGACCTCGCGGAGCAGACCGGGGAGCGTCAGGGACACCGGGTGGCGGACGAGTGCCCAGGTCAGCATGTCGCGGACGAAGAACTCGGGCTCGATCGCGCATCGCTCGACGAGCTTGTCGACGAAGCACGGGTCAGGAGCCGTGCCTACCGCCAGAGCAGCGCGCAGGCGTACTGATGAACGGCTGTCCTCCAGTCCCCGAAGCGCTCGTAGCGCATCCGTCTCCTGCCTCGTCGCGGTCATCGGGACCACCTCCTTGGGAAGCAGTGAAGACCTTGTCACCGTGTCAAGGTCAAACGGGGTCGCTGCCCGATCACGAGCGGCAGAGAGGATGCTCCCGGTGCACTCCGGCTGGTTCGGCTCCAGGCGCTCGAGGATCAAGCCGGCCGAGCCCGGTCCCGGCCGCATCGGACAGGCTCCTGCCCACTCACCAGGAGATCAGCCAGGCCACGGACAGCCCGCAGCACGCGACGCGGCACGGTCACTACCACCGCGTCGGCGATCGGTCTCGTCGGTGTCGCGGCGGAGTAGGTGCAGGTGCCCAGCGGAGGGGCGCCTGTCGTGATTCCGGTGGCGGGCATCGGGGTGCGTCGACCAGCACCGGGCAAGCCGCTGCGCGGTGAGCCAGGTACACCGGGCGGGGGACACGCGCCGGGTCGCCGCCCTTGCCGCCGGTCACGATGCGGGGGCCACCGCGCTGGTACCCCCGCGCGACGGCAGAGATCCGAGGGAGCCCTTCCTCGCACTGAACCGCGCCGTGGTCGACGCCGTGCGGGCGGCCGGCGTGTCCCGGCTCGTCGTGGTCGGCGGCGGCAGCCTGGAGGTGGCGCCGGGGGAGGAGCTGGTGAACCAGCCCGGCTTACCCACCGACCTCCGCGGCGAAGCGCTCGCACGTCGCGACGTTCTCGCCTTCTGCCGCACGGTCGGAGATCCCGACTGGACCCATGGGTCGCCGCCGGTGGAGATCGCCCCGGGAGAGCGGACCGGCAACTTCCGTCTCGGTGGGGACCAGTTGCTGAGTGACGACGAGGGGCGCAGCCGCACCGGCGCCGAGGACTACGCGGCCGCCTTCGTGGGCGAACTCGAGCGCAAAGCGCATCCACGCACCCGGATCTCCGTCGCACACTGCGCCGCTCCCACGGTCGGAGCAAGGGGTGCGGGTCGCAGCCATGACGGACCGAGGGCCGCGTGCGTCCGACTGGAGCAACACCTGCCGGCGGACCGGACGGGGTCACGACCGCGGGTTCGACGTCCTCGGACGCGGATCGTGCCGCGGATCTCGGATTCCGCGCCGATGCGTCGACGGTGGCGGGGAGAGGCGGTCCGCGACGGGGCAGGGGGCTTGATCGAGGAGACGCCCGCTCGTGGACGGACGCAGGCAGTACGGTGGCCGCCCCCGTACACACCGGGGCGGCCGCCGTACTCGCCCTGAGCGCAAGCTCAGGCGGTGGCGGGGCGGGACCTCCAGCGGGTCAGTACGAGATGGGCCACGACACCGAACACCAGGCCCCAGAAGGCCGATCCGACGCCGAAGAGGGTCATTCCCGACGCGGTGGCCAGGAAGGTGATCAGGGCGGCCTCGCGGTCCCTCTCCTCCGTGACCGCTCCGGTCAGCCCGCCGGCCAGCGCGCCGAACAGCGCGACACCGGCGATGGCGGCGACCAGTTCTTTCGGCAGGCCCGCGAAGAACACCACGAGGGTCGTTCCGAAGGCCCCGATCAGGAGGTAGAACGCTCCGCACGCGACACCGGCGACGTAGCGGCGCTTGGGGTCGCGGTGCGATTCCGGGCCGGTGCAGATCGCCGCGGTGATGGCCGCGAGGTTGATGGCGTGCGACCCGAAGGGCGCCAGGGCGGTGGACATCAGGCCCGTCGAGCCGATCAGCAGCCGGTCCCTGGGCTGGTAGCCGGACGCGGTGAGCACGGCCATGCCGGGGGCGTTCTGCGAGGCCAGGGTCGCCAGGATCATGGGTACCGCGATGCCGATCAGGGAGGACACGGAGAAGTGAGGAGCCGTCAGCACCGGGCGGGCCAGCTCCAGATGGTCCAGCCGCATGTCCAGCCGCGAGGTGGCCGCGCTGCACGCCACTCCCACCGCCAGAGCGATCAGGACCGCGTAGCGGGGCAGGTAACGCTTGCCGAGCAGATAGCCGGCCAGCACCGTCCCGGCGATCCAGGGCGCGGTTTTCAGTGAGGTGAACACGCCGGTGCCGAAGGAGAACAGGATGCCCGCGAGCATCGCCGCGACGACGGCCGTGGGCACCTGCCGCATCAGCCGGCCGAACACCCCGGTCAGTCCGACCAGGGTGATCACGACCCCGGTGACGATGAACGCCCCGATGGCCTCCTCGTAGGAGTAGGCACCCAGGCTGGTGACGAGGAGCGCGGCACCGGGTGTCGACCATGCGGTGATGACCGGCATCCTGGTCCGCAGGCTGAGCCCGATGCAGGTCAGGCCGCTGCCTATGGAGATGGCCCATACCCACGAGCTGGTCTGTTCCTTGTCCAGATGCCCGGCCGCGGCTGCGGCGAGGACGATGACCAGCGGTCCGGAGTACGAGACGACCACGGCCACGAACCCGGCCAGCACCGCGGACAGCGACATGTCGCGGAACAGCCCGGGGCGGCCGTCCTGTCGGCCGGAGCTTTCCGGCGGCCCCCCGGAGCCGGCCGGAGGGGACGCCGTGGTGGCCCCAGCCGGGGCGGCGGCAGGGCTGCCGCCGGCCTCGCCGGTGCTGTCGGCGTGGGAGGTGTCAGAGCTCAATGTTCGTCCTTAGCGGCGCGTTCCAATGCCTGCTCCAGATCGGCCACGAGGTCGGTCGGGCTCTCCAGGCCGATGGACAGGCGCAGCATGTCCTTCGGAGAGGAGCTGCCCGGTCCCTCAAAGGTGTATCGGTGTTCGATGAGGCTTTCCACCCCGCCCAGGGAAGTGGCGCGGATGAACAGTTCGCAGTGCTGGGCAGCACGCAGGGAACGCTGCCACTCCCCGGCGACGTGCAGCGAGAGCATGCCGCTGAAGCCGCCGGTCATCTGCCGGGCGGCGACCCCGTGCCCCGGGTCGTTGGGCAGTCCGGGGTAGGCAACCCGGCTGACCAGTGGGTGTTCGTCGAAGTGCTCGGCCAGCGCCATGGCCGTGGCTGATATCTGACGCATCCGCGGGTAGAGCGTGCGGATGCCGCGCATCAGCAGATAGGTCTCCCACGGGCCGAGGATCGGACCGGTCAGCCGCCGGTGCAGCCGCAGCCGCTCCCACAGGGCGTGGCGGTCCTCGGCGGGAGCGGGCGCGGCGACCAGGAAGCCGGCCACGACGTCGGTGTGGCCGTTGAGGTACTTCGTACCGGAGTGCATGATCAGATCGGCGCCCAGCTCGAAGGGCCGGGTGTGCACCGGGGTGGGGACGGTGTTGTCCACACCGAACAGGGCTCCCGCGCGGTGCGCGATCTCGGCGCACGCCGCCAGGTCGGTCACCAGCCAGGTGGGGTTGGCCGGCGACTCCGCCCACAGCAGCGCGGTCGGTGCCGCCGCCACCGCGGCGGACACCGCGTCCAGATCGTCCATGGGAACGGGGACGACCTCGAGGCCCCGCTGCGGCCCGAACTCCAGCAGCCACTTGGTCAGCCCGAAGTACATGGTCTGCGGGACCACCACCCGGGAACCGGCGGGCAGGACCTGGAAGACGGCGGTGGCTGCGGCCATACCCGACGAGAACACCAGCGCCTCCGAGCCGCCCTCCAGGCCCGCCACCACGTCCTCGACCTGCTCGTAGCCGGGCGTTCCCTGGTCGCGCAGATAGGCGTGGCCGGTGCGGGTGCGGTACTGGTCGTCCCGGGCGAAGGTGGCGCCGAGCCCGATCGGCGGCGGTATCGCTCCGGTGGTCGGGCAGCGCCAGCCGTCGCCTTGTGCGGCACGCGTCTCGGGCCGGTAGCCCCGGGTCCACGGGGTGTAGGTGTCACGGTTGTCGCTCATGAGGTCCTCGCGGTCGGGACGGGCAGGGTGGTCAGGGCGGTGCGAAGGGCGAGTTCGGCGTCCTTGAGCGCACGGGAGGGCGCGCCGGGTGACGGAACGTAGTGGTTGTAGTAGCTGGAGCCCTCGGTGTGCGGCCCGAGGAAGAACAGCCGGGGCTGTACGTCCCCGGCCGGGCCGATGCCCTGGCCCTCCCGGGTCACGCGCAGACCGGGGACCCGGGTGCCGCGGCCCCCCAGGGTGGTGACGCGGCCCGCGGCGACGAGCCGGCCGAGCAGTGAGCCGGGCAGCTGGTCGGCGGCGGATTCGGCCACGTGGGCGAGGACGACATGGTCGACCTCCACGCTCTCCGGCCGGGCCAGACAGGTGGACTCCAGACGCCACGGTCCCTGCCCGGAAGGCGCGATGACCTTGGGCCGGGGGCCGGGGCCGAGCCGGAGCACCCCGGCGTCCAGCAGAGCCAGCATTTCCGCCGACCGCTCCAGCTGCGGACCGATCACCAGAGAGTTGACCGTGGACGCGAAGGTGCCGAAGAAGTGCTCGAGCGACGGTTCGTCGACACCCGGGGCGTCGATCACCGACCGGAGCGCGTCACGGTGGTCGCGCAGCACCTCCAGGGCCTCCTTGACCGGGCTCACGCCCAGCCCCGCCCGGGCCTCGGCGAGATCGTCGGCGACCTGGGCGGTGAACCACGCGGTGTAGTCGCCCTGTTCGCTCCACTGCCGGTCGGCGAACCGCGCGCCGAGGACCCCCCGGAGCGGGAACGGACCGTGGTCCCCGCGCAGCTGGGCCAGCAGCCCCTCGCAGCCGTACGCGGTGACGCGCTGGGCGAACTCCTCGCCCACGGCGCGCACATCACCACTTCGGTGGCCCAACAGCGTCCGGTAGTACGCCAGTTCCATCTCGGCCTCGACCAGCGGTAGCGCGTCCTCGACGAAGTCGATGCGGCCGTCGGGCCGCCGCGCACGCAGCTCCTGGATCCGTTCGGGCGTGAGCGCCAGCGGCGCGAAACGGACCCGCCCCGGGTGGAGGTGGGGGCGGCTGCGGGACGGCAGACCGGAGCGGTTGGCGAGCACGATCAGCGGTTCGTCGCCGCCGGGCACGTAGCGCGTCCGGCCCTCGCCCGTCGTCTCGTGCCGGCCGCCGCGGCCCAGCGTCAGGGACGCGATCACGTCCATGCCGGTCAGCCCCATGCCCAGCACCGCGACCCGGTCGCCCGGCGCGATCCCGTCCAGGGCCGCGGGCAGCGGATACGGCCGGGTGACCAGCCGCGGCTCGGACGGCGGTTCGGCCGGAAGATACAGCGAGTGGTGCCCAACGGTGACGAAGACCGCGTCGGCGTCGATCAGGCCGCCGTCGTCCAGGAGCACGGCCTCCCCGCCGCCGGGGGAGCGTCGCACCTCACGGGCGGTGGTGGCGTGCGGTACGAGGGTGAAACAGGGGGGCGCGGCGGCGACGATGCGCCGCGCGGCCCAGAGCAGGTACTCGCTCAGCAGCCGGCGGGGCAGGAAGTCGTTGGGGCGGATGTCCCGGCCGGCCGACGCACCGTCCTTGGATGCCTCGCGCACGGTGCAGCCGTCCGCTGCAAGGCGTAACTCCCTTGCCCGGCACCACTCGTAGAGGGAGGGGCCGGTCACCCGTGTGGGACCGTCGACCATCTCGGCGTCCGCGAAGGCGGTGATCTGCGTGCAGACGGTGTTCAGCAGCAGATGGTCGGGCTGGTCGGCGACGTGGAATCCGGGGCCCAGCGGCCGGGGGTCCACCAGGTGGACGGTGACCGGGAACGGGTCCGCCAGACAGAGGCTGACCAGGCGCTCGATGACACCCAGGCCGCGAGAGCCACCGCCTACGACCGCGAGGGTGGTGTGCCGGTCGTCGTGGTGCCCGGTGTGCTGAGTGGTGGGGCCGGCCCCTTCCGTGAGCTGTGTGGTCACCACCGTCGCGTCTCCCCGAAGAAGTTGGGGATCGGGATGGACTGGCCCTGCTCGCGCGCCTGCGTCAGCACATAGGCGCCGACAGCCAGGTCGAGGACGCCGAGGCCGAACGGCGAGAAGATCACCGGCCTGTCGGCGGCCGCCGCAACCTCGCCGTTGAGCACTTCGGCGAGCGTGCCGGTCACGAAGTCCCGTGAGCCGGTGAGCTGTTCGGCCAGGTGCGGGGAGGTGTCGGCCTTCAGGCAGTGGTCGACGTCGTCGAGGATGTTCTGGGCTGCCAGCACCACTTCGGGGGCGAGGTCCCGCAACGACACGTTCAGCACGACCTGGCCGGGCTTGAACGGCGTGGTGACGTACGGCTCCAGCGCGGTCGTGGCGAAGACCACGGTCTCGGCGTCCAGCGCGGTGCCCAGGTCGTCGGTGAACGAGGCGGAATGCTGCTGGGTGCTGCGCAGATACTCCACCAGCGCCTCGCCCGACTCCCGGTGGAGGTCGTGCACGACGTACGCGTCGGGCGCCACGCCCGCCGCGTGGAGGTAGTCGCAGATGTTACGGGCGATCACGCCGCCGCCCACGATCGCCACCCGGGTCCCGGCGAAGCCGCCCGGGCGCAGCGCGGTCGCCGCGACGGCGGCGGAGGCAGCGGTGCGGGCCGCACTGATGTTCGCGGCTTCCAGGCAGGCGACCGGGTAGCCGGTCTCGTAGTCGTTGAGGATCAGTACGGCCGAGGCGCGGGGCTTTCCGGCCTGTGTGTTCTTGGGGAAACTGGCGATCCACTTGATCCCGGCGAGCTGCACATCGGCGCCGAGATAGGCGGGCAGGGCGATGATCCGGGATTCGGGCTTCTCGGGAAAACGCAGGAAATAGCTGTCCGGGTTCACGGATTCCCCGGCCGCATGGCTACGGTAGGCATCGCCGACAATGCCGAGGACCTCGGCACGTTTACCGCTGAGAACGTTGCGGACGGTCTCGCCCGCCACCACATCGAAGTCGAACACGTTTCTATTCCTCTCCTCAGGTCCGAGCCCGGACCCGAGAAATCGCTGAGATTTCGGCGTGCGTTACCTCGGGCCAGCGCTCGGCCACCCAGTCGTCGTTGTAGACGGTTTCCAGATAGCGTTCGCCGAAGTCCGGAGAGAGCGCCACGATGACGCTTCCCTCGGGAATGTCCTTGGATTTTCCGGCAACTGCGGCAAGTACCGTTCCGGAGGATCCTCCGAGCAGTAGTCCGCGCTCTTCGGCGAGCATTCTGCACATCTCCACGGTGGCCGATTCCGACACCAGGACGACCTCGTCGACGAACTTCTCGTCCAGTATTTCCGGGCGTCGGCTGGTGCCCAGACCCGGGATGTGGCGCGGGGTCGCGGGGCCGCCGAACGTCACCGATCCCACCGAATCCACCGCGATGATCCGGGTGTGCGGGCTGTGCTGCCGGAAGAACTCCGCACACCCCATAAGGGTCCCGGTGGTGCCGGCGCCGATGAAGACGTGGTCGACATGGCCGATCTCCTCGACGATGGAGCGGCCGGTGCGCTCCCGGTGCGCCCGGGGACCGGCAGGGTTCGCGTACTGGTTGAGCCAGTAGGTGTCCGGTTCGCGCAGCAGGCGCTCGCCGATGTAGTCGATGCGGGACTGCAGGAAGCCGCCGTTGCCGTCCCGTCGGTCGATCACCACGACCTCGGCCCCCAGCGCCTTCATCAGGCGCACCGACTGGGCGTTGGCATGGGGGTCGGTCACGCAGCTGAGGTGGTATCCCTTCGCCGCACAGACCATGGCGAGGGCCACCCCGAGGTTTCCCGATGTCGATTCGATCAGCCGGGTGCGCGGGAATTCGCGCCCCGATTTCTCGGCCTGGCTCACCAGTGCGATGGCGGTCTTGAGTTTGACCGAGCCCGCTGGATTCAGGCCCTCGATCTTGAGGAAGACGGAGCTTCCTGGTGCTAAATGATCGGCTCGGATGAACACGTCATCCAATACCAGATCATAGACTTCTTCCGCTATCACTGAAATCTACCCCGTTGATTGTGGGCATGCGAACGCGCGATGCGCGCAGAGATGCGCTTGCCCATACGCGTCACCCGCGCTGATCGGGCGCGGGCGTGCAGAAGAGATTGTGTCCCCCGGTGTGCCGTCCAGGTGTCCCCCGAGACCTCGGCTCTCTTGAAGAGTGCCATAGGTCTCCCGCGATTGTCGAGCAATATCTTGAGTAGGATCGCCCAAAAGTCGTGCTGTTAAGAATTTAACATTCCGGATTCTTGGGGTCCGGTTCTGCGGCTTTTCACGTGGTGCCCGTCGGTCACGGCAGTGGCCTGCGAATGAGCGGAATCCACGCTTCGTTGAGCGGAACGACGATGGGACTCGAACGACTTCCTTTCCCGCGTCGGTGAGGGTGACGAGCGGCCGGCGGCGGTTGCCGCGGTCGACCTGACATGCCGCCAGGTTGCGGTGCACGAGGCGGTCCCCCGGCTGGTCGGCGCGGACGAGCCGACCATTGAGGTGGCTGAGAGGACCTTCGGGGGGAGGGGCGCGCGCCGCCGCATCGCCACTGCGACCCGCACCCCGCAGGGGACTGCGACCGGCGCCGCGGCGGTCACCGCCCCCTTCGCGGGAACTCTGCTCGCCGGTCGTCAACACCACCGGTCAGCTCGTCGAACCGAGTTTTGCCGCCGACGCGGACGTGATCCACGCCAAGGTCTGGTCGTGCTGCGAGTTCACCTTCAACTCCGCGGAGCTGTACGCCAACCTCAGCTGCGTCGACCTCGTCACCGCTGTGCCGATCGGCTTCACACTCACCGGCAACGCCACCCGTACAGTGGCCCCGCTGGAGCTGAACGCCGCCGAGCGCATCGCAGAGGCTCTCAGGGCCCAAGCCGCCGAGGACGGGTATCCCCCGTTATGTTTTTCGCGGTCCTGCAATGGGGCTGCTGGCCTCCGGGCCCGGTATGACTGTGTCCCCTCTGTCGAAGGCATGACCTGGGGGGTGGTGTCGCCGGGCCCGGGAGGTGCCGTCGGAGACGCTGATGAGAGACCCGGCCACCGCCCGGCCTGGTGCAATGCCGGGCAGTTCGCGGGCGGCAGGTCTGCATAACGTGGATGCGCGAGCACGGTGCCACCGCCGAGGCCAGCACGATCAACACCTGCGGAAGGGTGCGATGTTAGACACCGAAGGCATAGGCGTCTTCCTCGGGTTGGACGTCGGCAAGACGGCCCACCACGGTCACGGGCTCACGCCGGCCGGGAAGAAGGTCTTCGACAAGCCGATGCCCAACAGCGAGCCGAAGCTGCGGGCCGTCTTCGACAAGCTCAAGGCCAAGTTCGGCACCGTCCTGGTGATCGTGGACCAGCCCGCGTCGATCGGCGCTCTGCCCCTGACCGTCGCCCGAGACGCGGGCTGCGAGGTCGCCTACCTGCCGGGACTGGCGATGCGGCGGATCGCCGATCTCTATCCCGGAGAGGCGAAGACCGACGCGAAGGATGCGGCGGTGATCGCGGACGCGGCCCGGACGATGCCTCACACTCTGCGGTCGCTGGAGCTGACCGACGAGATCACCGCCGAGCTGACCGTCCTGACGGGCTTCGACCAGGACCTCGCCGCGGAAGCCACCCGCACCTCCAATCGGATACGCGGCCTGCTCACCCAGTTCCACCCCAGCCTCGAGCGGGTCCTGGGCCCGCGGCTGGACCACCCCGCCATCACCTGGCTCCTCGAGCGCTACGGATCCCCGGCCGCACTGCGGAAGGCCGGCCGCCGCAGACTCGTCGAGGTGATCCGGCCCAAGGCCCCGCGCATGGCCGCCCGCCTGATCGACGACGTCTTCGACGCCCTCGACGAGCAGACCGTCGTGGTCCCCGGCACAGACACCCTCAACGTGGTCATCCCCTCGCTGGCCCGCTCGCTCGCCGCGGTCCACGACCAGCGCCGGGCCCTGGAAGCCCAGATCGACACCCTGCTGGAGGCCCACCCTCTTCACCAGGTCCTGACCTCGATGCCCGGAGTCGGGGTCAGGACCGCCGCCGTCCTGCTGGTCACCGTCGGCGACGGCACCGGCTTTGCCAGCGCCGCCCACCTCGCCTCCTACGCCGGCCTCGCCCCCACGACCAAGTCGTCGGGGACCTCGATTCATGGTGAGCACGCACCACGGGGCGGAAACCGGCAGCTCAAACGCGCCATGTTCCTCTCCGCGTTCGCCTGCATGAACGCCGACCCGGCCTCCCGCGCTTACTACGACCGGCAACGAGCACGCGGCAAAACCCACACCCAGGCCCTCCTCCGACTTGCCCGCCAACGCATCAGCGTCCTGTTCGCCATGCTCCGCGACGGCACCTTCTACGAATCCAGAACCCCCGACATCACCCTCGCCGCATGACCACCCCAAACAACACCAAACCCGACGCCACGTCCTTGACGAAGGACATAGAGACACCCCCCGGGACCGGCTGGTGATCGGTGACGGAGGCGGGGTCTGCGTGCGATGTCCCCGCAGAAGCTTCCTCCGGCGCGCGGCTCGTTCGACCGCTTCGTACACCAACGCGGTCTGGGAGAAGTGCGTGTCGACCGACCTTCGCGTGGACGCCGGAGGGTTGGGCGTCTTCGCCGGACGCGTACAGAACGGCTCGTTGACGTTCCCCGGCCTGGACAGGTCGTTCGCCAAGCCCGCATCGTCGGACGTCTTCAGCTGTGACTCGGGCTTCCCCTGCGACGACGTCAGCCCCGCGGGCCGGCAGCCGGTCGACGGCAGCGCCGACGATGAGCCGTTCGGTGGACGGACCGGGACCTTCACCGACCCCCGCCGGCGCGCCCACCGCGCTCGAGCAAAGGTCGACAAGCCGGGGCGAGCCGATCCTGGGACCTGCTGCCCGGGTCAGCGGCCGGGGAACCGCTCCGTGATCTCCTGCAGCACCCAGCCGTTGCCGTCCGGGTCGGCGAACGAGGCGAAGGAGGAGTAGGTGTTGCCCTCCGGGTGGCGGCCCGCCAGCCGTTCCTGGCCGGGAAGGTTGTGGGTGACGTCCCCGCGCTCGTGACCGTGGAACAGCACGCCGTTCGCGTCGTGGAAGACGTCGCTGATGTCGATGCCCCGGTCGGCGAGCTCGGCCCGGGCCGCGTTGATGTCGGAGACGATGAGGTACAGGCCCTGTACCGAGCCGGGCTCGGCGGCGGTCATCCCCTCCCCGAACATGATCGAGCACCCGGAGCCGGGCGGGGTGAAGTGCGCGCAGCGGAAGTCGGTGCTGGGACCCGTGTCGAGGTCCAGGCGGAAGCCAAGCTTGTGGTAGAAGGCCTTGGCCCGGTCGGTGTCGGAGACGGGCAGCACGATGACTTCGAGTTTCAGATCCATGAGGGGTGTCCTTGGGTGTGAGCGGTGGAGCTGTCTGTACCGTTTTCGCCCGCTGCTCAAACTGCGGCGGGGGGAACGGCGTAGGGGCAGGCCGTCGTGATCGCTTCGCCTGCGTTGCTGACGCGGAGGGACCCGTCGCGCGCCCGGAGCCCGCGCCCGGCGTCATGCCGTGGAGCGTTGCGGACAGGCCTTTCGGTGTCGGCCGGCACCAGGGTGAAAGGCGCGGTGTCGTCACCGTTTTGAAGGGTGACGCATGCCACTGGTCACCATCTTGACCGGTGACGATAGGTTGTGTGACTGTTCGAAGGAACGACCCGTCAGGGCTGCCCCACTTCCGCTGGGGCGGCGCTGTCGCCTTCCCGACGGACTGGCGCCCAGGCGTTCCGTCGGCCCTCGATCGCCGCGCATGAATGGAGCGACACGTTGCCGAGCACATGGACCAAGAACAAGGTGCGTTACCTGACGGCTGCCACCGGGATGGCTGCCGCAGTCGCTGTCGGCGTCACCGTCGCCCCGATGGCCTCGGCCGACATGTCGACCCGTCACGACCAGGTCTTCGAGCTGGTGGGCAAGCAGACCTCGATCGGAGATCTCGACCTGGGCGCGGCCGGGGTCAGCGTGGGTGACCAGCGCGTCATCCACGAGGACCTCTACCGCGACGGCGAGAAGGTGGGAGATCACAGCGTGGTCTGCACCTACACCCGAGTCGAGCCGGGCGCGCTGCAGTGCCTGGGCACCTTCTCCCTGCCTGAGGGCCAGATCGCCGCACAGGCACTGCTCCATCTGCCCGCCCCCTCCTCCGTCGACGTCGGCATCACCGGTGGATCGGGCGAGTACCGCAACGCCCAGGGCTTCGTTCGTACCGTGCCCGCAGGTGAGACCGAGCGGCACTTCACGGTCCACCTGACCCGGTGAGCCCTGGTCTCCAAGGTGGGGAACGGGTCTGAGCCCGGCGCGTAGAAGCTCCATGGCGCCGCAGCGCCGCTGACGCGCACCGGCATGCGGACATGATCGGGGGGCGTCTCGGCGTGCCCCGCCTGAGCGGTGCGCGCCTGCGGAGCTTCGCTACCGCTGTCGGGCCAGCCAGTCGTCGAACGTGGTCGGCGCGACGCGGGCGCCCTCACCGGGGAGAAGCACGTCTCCGGCCGTCTCGGAGCCGAGCACCGACGACCATGAGGGTACGAGCTTCACCGCATGCCCTCGCACGTCGTTGGTTCGTCGGGCCATGTCCACCAGATCCTGCGGTTCCGGGCCGGCGACATCGCGGTAGCGCCCCCGGGGCGCGCCCGTGGCGATCTCGGCGAGGATGTCGGCCAAGTCCTCCGGTGCGATCGGCTGTACGAGCAGAGGCGGGATCGTGGCGACGCCGTTCTGCTCGGTCCAGCCCACCACCGTCGCGGCGAAGTCGTGGAACTGGGTGGCCCTGACGATCGTCCACGGCACTCCGCCCTCGGCCACGAGACGTTCCTGCTCCCGCTTGCCGGCGTAATGCGCGTTGCCCACGACACGGTCGACCCCCACGATCGAGAGCAGCACGTGGTGACGGACATGGGCACGTTCCTCAGCGGCGAGCAGGTTCTGCGTCGCGGTGCCGAAGTACGCCGTCGCCGCATCCCGGTCCGCCCCCGTGTAACTGGTGGCGTCGACCACGGCCTCGACGCCCGCGAGGGCGGCGTCGAGACCGTCGCCGGTGATCAGGTCCACGCCGAGCGAGCGGCTGATGCGCACGACCTCGTGTCCGCCTCGCTCCAGGGCGCCCACGGTGAGGGCACCGATGTTCCCGGTGGCACCGGCAACGGCGATACGCATGGTCCTCGTCCTCCTCGTGGCCTGAAGACGGCCGCCGAACGTCGGCTGACAACACCTACCGTGACCGCCCTCGGTGCTTTCGGCACCTGGTCGTCTCCGGGCGAAGCATCCCGAGAGCGGAGGCTTGGACCCTCGCGAGCCGGCGGCCGGTTCTGGCGATGAACGGCTCCGGTTGTTCGGCGCCCATGAGGCCCGGCTCCCTGTCCGGTCGGTGGGGGACCGGTCGGCCCGGGAGATTGCAGAGCGACGTCGTGCACCGCTGACTCTCGCTGCGCAGCCCCCGCCACCACACGCTCTGCGGGTCCGTGACCGATCCGGCGAGCAGCAATTCCACCGTATGCCCCTCCGCCCGCCGTCGTACTCGACCGTCAGGCCGGGCCACCGAGGGGCCGGCGACGGCGACGGGCTGCTCCGCCTTTCAGCGGCTGTGGCGTGCCGCTCGGCCGCATCCGCGTCCAGTGCCACCAGTCCTCGCCCGTTCCCGGCCGAGCGATGAAGCCACCTCCGGTGACAGCGGAGCGTGGGGAGTCCTCGTCATGCGATGTAAATCGAACATGTGCTCTAATGTGGTCATGGCGCGACACCTCTTCCCGGATGACCTGCTACGCCTGCAGACCGACTGGATCCGCACATACGAGGGCCTAGCGCAGCAGTCGCCCACGGCAAGCACCACAACGATGCGACGGAGTTTGATCGCGCTGTCCTGCCGGCTTGCCGAGCACCAGTTCTGGGACGGCCCGGGCGGGACCGCGGAACGCGCGTCGCTGCGCCGAGCAGCCCGGCGCCGCCTTCGGACGGGGAGGCGCGGGACGGGTGACCGAGCGGCAGGCCCGCGTACGCCGGCTGGTTCCAGGCGGTCGCCGAGCGGGTCCCCGTCACGGTCAAGGCGCGACGGTTCGGGGGAGCGGCGACGGGACGATCGGCCCGGCCCCGGCCGCTTCTGCCCGACGGCATGGCGGTGCTCTTGAAGTGCGGTCCAGCCAGGGGAGGAGGCTCTCGCCGCCCGAACCCGGTATGTCGTGCCTGCGGCTGTCCGACCTGGCGTCGCGGGACTGCGCCGCCCCCTGTCGGCAACACCCCGTTGCGACGCGCTGTGGGTTCGGCCGGAGAGCGGTGCGTCTCTCCGGCCGAACCCGCAGCGGGTGGATCGTCGTCACTTCCGCGAAGTGACCTTGATGACGATCTTCTTGTCCTTGATCTTGATGACGATCTTGGTCTTCTTCCGTTCTCCTCGGTTGTCGTCCCGATCGTGGTGCTTGTGCTGGTCGAAGGCGTTGGCCTGGGCGGCCGCGGTGCTCACCTGGGGTGCCGGGGCGGCGAATGCGCTGGTGGGGAGGAGGGCACCTCCTGCGGCCAGGGCGGTCGTGGCAGTGATCAGTGCGATGCGCTGCGTGCAGGTGGTGCGAGCCATGAGAAATCTCCTCCAAGGGGGAAGGGGTGCGCTGTCCGCCGCCGTTCGGTCGGACGTTCCGGGATGGGCCAACCGCTCGGTGTGAACCCGTGACTCCATTACGCCTGCGTCCCGGTCCTCCGTCATGCCTCCAACGTTCGGGGCTTGACAACGGGCGGTCGTTGCGTCGCGCCTCGACCTGTCTGCCGCCGACACGTACTCCTGGAACCTGCCGCAGGTGATGCCCGATCACACCGGGGGTGTGCGGCGCTGCTCCATGGCTGCCCGGCTGAGGCTGCAGGGGTGACCCTGGCAGGGGGACGATAGGGCAAGGCAAGGCTGCGGCCGATTGACCTGGGCTGGAGTGGGAGCCGCACGCTACTGCGGGGCCGCAGTGTGGGCGTGAGGAGAGCCGTTATGTGTGCAGCCGAGGCCAGGGGCGATCCGGCAGGGGAGGATCCTGCTTCCACCGCGCCCGGCGGCCTCCTGGACCTGTTGAGCGTGGCTGCCGTGCTCCTCGATGCCGAAGGAAGGATCGATCTGTGGAGCCCGCAGGCCGAGAGGCTGTTCGGTTACAGCGCGGAGGAGGCCTTGGGCGAGTTCGCGGGCCGCCTGCTGGTCCACGAGGAGGACCTGCAGGTCGCGCTGGACCTGTTTGCGCAGGTCATGGAGAGCGGGGAGGGCTGGGCGGGGGTCTTCCCCGCCCGGCAGAAGGGTGGCGGCACCCGGCTGGTGGAGTTCCGCAGCATGCGGCTCATGGACGACCAGGGCGACTACTACGCCCTGGGACTGGCCGCGGACCAGGCCACGCTACGGCAGGTCGAACGGGACCTGGCCCTGGCCGCCCGCCTGGTGTCGCAGTCGCCGATCGGCCTCGGAGTGCTGGACACCGACCTTCGCTACCTGTCGGTGAACCCCGCCGAGGAGCGCATGAACGGCGTGCCCGCCGCCGAGCACAAGGGCCGGCACGTCCACGAGGTACTGCCGTTCCTGGACCCGTCCTTCGAAGCGACGATGCGCCAGGTCCTCGACACCGGCACCCCGGTCCTGGACCAGTACACCGTCGGCCGCACACCGGCGGACCCGGAGAACGAGCACGCCTGGTCGATCTCCTTCCACCGGCTCGAAGCCCCCAACGGCAAGGTGCTGGGAGTGGTGACCTCCAGCGTGGACGTCACCGAACGCCACCGCGCCGTACAGGAACAACGCCGCACCGTGCTCACCCTCCAGCGCAGCCTGCTGCCCCGCTCACCGCAGCCGCGGCCGGGCCTCACGGTCGCGTCCCGGTACCGGCCCGCCCGAGCCGCCATGGAGATCGGCGGCGACTGGTTCGACGTCATCGCCCTCGACGGCGACAAGACCGCCCTCGTCGTCGGTGACGTCATGGGCAGCGGCGTCAGCGCGGCCGCCACCATGGGGCAGCTCCGCACCGCCACCCGCACCCTCGCCACTCTGGACCTCGATCCCGCCCAGGTGCTCCGCCACCTCGACCACATCACCGAGGATCTCGAGCAGGAAACCATCGCCACCTGCCTCTACGCCGTCTACGACCCGAACACGGCCCAGTGCCGCATCTCGCTGGCCGGCCACCTGCCCGCCGCCCTGCTCCGCGCCGACGGGACACGCCGACTGCTCGACCTGCCCACCGGCACACCCCTGGGAGTCGGAACCGGCACCTTTCACGCCGGGACGCTCGACCTGTCCCCAGGCGATCAGCTCGTCATGTACACCGACGGACTCGTCGAAAGACGAGACCAGCCCATCGATGCACGTCTGAACAGACTGCTCGCCCTCCTGGACGACCCCGAACGCTCCCCGCACGACACCTGCGACCTGCTCCTGCGCACCCTGCGCCACCCCAACGACCACGACGACGTCGCCCTGCTCATCGCCCGGGTCCAGCCCTTCGCGCTCCACCGCGACGGCACCCCGGCCGCCTCCCTCCGCGAACCGGAGGCAGGACGCTTCCATGCCTGAGTGGTGCAGCGTGGGAGCGGACCGTGCCCGTGCCGCAGGGTGTTGAGAGCCAAGCGCGGCTGTGGCGGAATCACCGGCAGGTGACCAACGGGGTGTTGTGGTGGTGCGGAGGGGTGCTCCGTCGCGCGACCTGCCGCAACGGCACGGGCCGCGGCGGACGGTCTGTGAGCGGTTCGCTCGCGGGGAGGCCCACGGAACCGGGGCCCGCCTGCTCGAGCGGGCCCGGGTAGCACGACGTCGAGGTCCAGCAGTGGAAAGCGCAGCAGGGGACGCTGCCGTGGTCGTGGGGCAGATCATGCGGGCATCGGGGAGGCCCTGGCTGCCGGATGGCCGGGGAGCCTGCTCAACGCCCACCTGGCAACCAGTCAGGGAGGTGTGAACCGGCGTTCTGAGCGGAGGTGCGAACCAGTAACGCCGGCATTCAGTGGGTCGCACGGTCCGCCGTGCTTGGGAGATGATTCCCGCATGGCGACGAGGAGGCGTGCGCGCGGGTGGGACGCGAGGCTGGGTTGGGCGTACGGGCTGACGGCGGACGACGCGGCGGTACGGTCTGCGGCACTCGGCCGGTTGGTCGAGGCCCGGAAGAACGTCGCGGACGCTGCCGCTCACTGGAACGAGACGTGGCGACGTGGACGGCAGCCGGGGCGTGTGATGGCGAGCAGACGCTACAGCCGGGCAGTGAGGCAGTCCTTCCCGGCCGCATTGGCAGAATCTCCCGTGGGGCAGGGCGTGGTCACGTGGCCCGGACTGCCCTACGCGCTGCTCTATCTGGAGTGGGAGGCGAGGCACCCGCAGGAGTGGACGCGCCATGCGAAGTGCTGGGGCACGAAGCAGCGCCTGATTCGCGGCCTCGCTGTCGTCGGCCACGACGACGCGGTCGTACGGCGGCTCGTCGACCTGATCGAGGTCGTCGTCCGGCGGCCGTATCGCTGCAAGGACCGCGAGTACGTACGCGTTGCACGGGCCATTGACAGTGACGACTTGCGCAACCGCCTTGCCGCGGCCGCCGGTTCGGACAGCCCGAGCGCTCGTCGCCACGCCGGCTACGTCCTGTGGCTCCTCCAGCGCCCCGAGGTGCCCAACACCCGCCGCGTCTGGAGGAGTTGGCTCGAGTCCGGATCCGGATGAGCGCTCGCGCGGAGCGATGGGCCGGGGCACCAGTGGCAGGATCCGGGCCATGGACCGATCTCCGAGCGCGACTCCCGCGCCGACGTCGTGACTGCTGAGCCGCCCCGCCCATGCCCCCCGGCTCACGCGACACCGGGTGCCGGGGTCTGCCCGCCTGCGGCGGATCGCGGAAGCCCCCGAAACCCGATCGGGGCGGTGCTTGTGGGAGGTGGCCGGAGCCGCGCTGCGGAAGACGTGACGCGGCGACGAACTCCCGTGTCATGTCGCCTTGGCCGCCTCTGCCGTCCGCGCTTGGCATCCGGCCCCAGGACGCCGGGCGCTCACTGGTAGCGGCCGTCGAAGCGGGCTCCGGTCTTGAGGTCCGAGAACCGGAGGCCGACCACCTCTCCTTCCTCCACCACCCATTCAAGACGGTAGGAAGCCCGGTAGGAGGGGGGCCAGTAGGAGCAGAAGTCGCCGTTCTCGTCGACGGACCACGTCCCCTCCGTCCGGCGCCCGGTCTCGAAGTAGCGGGTGGACCCGTCGGCGTCGAAGGTCTGCGTCGCGCCGTCGCTGTAGACGAGGGTTCCGGCGGTGACGGCGGCGGGGATGTGCTCCGCCGGCACTCGTGCGCCGTCTCCAGCGGCCACGCCGTCGAAGTGTCTGGTCACTGTGCGGTCCTCCCATCGGGCCCGGCGGACTCTCGCGAGCGGGGCTGGGCTGGACGTGCGGCTCTCCGGGGGAGGCTCCCGGTCGAGGGAAGGCAGGCTTACCCGGGGGAATGCCCGGCCCTGGAGCGGGCGTGGTGAAGATGCGCTGCTTTTTCAGGGTGCCGAAGACGCTCTTTCGTGTCGGTCGGCAATCTTCGTCGTTGCCCGAGCGTCAGTACGGGATGATGCCCTGGAGCCCGCGCTGCACCACCGACTTGCCCCACCTGCGCGCCAATGGGGCCCAGGCGCCTCGGGTCGGGCGCTCCTCAGAGTGCTCATTGCGAGTCCATGCCAGTAATGGTGAATGCTGCGGTCCCCAAAGTCAGAACACCATCAGAAAGCGGTGTGCAGCGCACGCCGCCCTTACCTCTCAGCGCGCGCTGGGCACCGGCTCCGATAGTGGTCTCCATCCAGGCACAAGGTCTCGCCGCGCTGTTGACCGCCAGGAGGACCGGGCCGCTGCCGCTGTCCAGGCTGACCGTCGATCCCACACACGCATCGATGTCCACCCCCTTGAGGAGCACGTTCCGACGCACCTGCCGAAGGTCGACCGCTGCATTGATGTGCAACGGAAGATTCTCCACCGCCATCAGAGTAACGGCGGCGCGGCGGTGCGCCGGATGAGCAAAGTATCGGTCGCCGACGATCCCCAGAGTCCGCCGGACTTCGACACTGTCCACCAGCTCGTTTTCCTGCGCCGGAGCCGGGCCGTCGGCCGGCCGACCTATGTAGCGATGGTTCGGTGACAACAAGAGCTGAATCACTTCAACCATGGTCATGAAGTTCACTGTACGACGGGTCGAAAAGGAGGGCGCGAGCGGAGGGAGAAGGGGAAGGGAGTTGCGCAAGGGAACTGGCGGCCAAGGGATTATGACGTGCCGTGATTTCGCGGTCCGGTTTCCCGCGCCTCCGGCACCTCGGGGCTCTCGTCACTGTGGGATTCGGGATGTCGCTACGGTGACGTGACGGCAGCCATGTGTGACCTCGCGCTCGACCCTCTGCCGCTCCTCTGTCACGCTCTGCATGCGGAGGCCCACCGCAACCGGGCAAGGCCATCCTGCGAGTGCGGGGCCGGGTGATGCCGAGCGTGGTGAGCTGCTCGGGTCTCGCCCATCGGTGCGGGGGCGCGGCCGACCGGCCGGAACGCCGGTCCCGGCATGGCTCGTAACCCGAGCAATGCCGAGAGGGCACGGGTCCGGGTACTGCCGACGGTGCCGTGATGGCCGGCGGGCCGGGGCGGGCGCCCTGCCACCCTCACCGGCAGATCACCGACGCGGTGAGCCATCTCGTCGACCACGGCACACACGGCGGGCAACGCCGTCCGACTTCCGCCGGGCGTATGCCAGTGCCGGAGTTCGGCGACGTGGTCCGGGCCGCGACGATCGATCCCATCAGCCGACGTCTCACCCCGGAGTCCTCCGAACTGGCGCGGCCTCGAACCACAGCGTGCCGAGGGAAGGAAGGACTCCCGACCGTGTCGGCACCCATGGCGACCGAATCCGACTGGTATGAAGCTGGAATGACAGTGAACGAGATCGCACGTCGTGCGAGGCGGCACCCCGAGTGGAGGAGCCCTTCTCGCTCACGGCGCTCGTAGCATGCTTCGGCGCGGCCGCCTCGGCAGGGCCGAGGAGCGCATGAAGTCCATCCGGCACGGAGGTGGCATCAGTGGCGATCCCGCTCGTGGTCGGCGTCGACGGGTCCGAGGCGAGCCTGGAGGCGGTCGACTGGGCCGCCGCTGAGGCGGCGCGGCACGACGTACCGCTCCTCCTCGTTCACGCCGTCGCGCCGGACCACGAGGCGGCCGATCTGATCGCCGTTGCCGCGGAACGGGCCAGGAGGAACGCACCCTCGGCTCGGCTGTCCAGCGAGGTGCTGCACGAGGACCCTGCGGCAGCCCTGCTCGGCAAGGGGCGCAATGCCTTCGCCCTGGTCCTCGGATGCAGGGGCCTCGGGGACCTCGCGGGGCTTCTCCTGGGGTCGGTCAGTCTTGCCGTGTCGGCGCGTGCCGATTGCCCGGTCGTCGTGGTGCGCGGCCGACCAGCGCATCGCGACGTCCGGTTCCGAAGCGTCGTCGTCGGTGTCGAGGACGGCGAAGGAAGTGGCACCGCGGTGGAGTTCGCCTTGCGTGAAGCCCACGTGCGGCGCTGCCGGCTGGTCGCGGTGCACGCCTGGAGC
The DNA here is from genome assembly GCF_030406905.1 of Streptomyces sp. HUAS CB01. Lineage (NCBI taxonomy): Bacteria > Bacillati > Actinomycetota > Actinomycetes > Kitasatosporales > Streptomycetaceae > Streptomyces > Streptomyces chengbuensis. The sequence goes on along the minus strand of NZ_CP129137.1, from coordinate 263,021 downwards.
GTCCCGTTCGGGGGCCTCGCCGAGCCGCCGCCCCCGGCCGGATACGGGGTCCAGACGCTGCGCCGCCCGCCGGCGCAGGTGCTCGACGACGCGCTGAGGGGCTCCGCAGAGCGGTACGCGAACGCCTCGGTGAGTCGTCATGTCGTCGAAGGGCCGGCACGTCAGGCGCTTCTGGAGGCCGCGTCCGACGCCGATCTGCTCGTCGTGGGCGCCCGCAGGCGACGTGGGCATCTCGGGCTCCAACTGGGCTTGATCAACCATGCGCTGCTGCATCACGCGCCGTGTCCGATCGCCGTTGTTCCGCAGATGTGACGACTCGCAGAGGGGGACCGGCCTGCCGGGCCTGTGGCGCGCGTGCTGTCGACCCGCCCCGAGACCTCGTGCCGCGCGGACGCTTCGCCGCAATCGTCCAGCTCAGGACGGGATCGGGAGATGTGCTCGGATCCCGTGCCAGGCGGTTCACCGGCCTGTGCCGGACCCCCGGGCGTCGTCGGTCCGGTACGTGAGGTGCGACGAGACCGAGACCACCCCGTCCACACTCGTGCACAGGTGCTCGATGACGGGGATCAGGCTGCGGAACTCGACGGTTCCGTCCAGGGCGACCTGCCCCTCACGGACGCCGACCGACACCTCGGAGGGAGCGAGGCCCAAGGTCTCCTGCAGCACGTCCCGAGTGATCTCCTCACCGATGGCGTCATCGCGGCGGAGGAAGATCCGCAGCAGGTCGCAGCGGCTGACGATGCCCTGGAGCTTGTCCGTCTCGTCCACCACGGGCAGCCGCTTGACGCCATGGGCCTCCATGAGACGGGCCGCCTCGACCACGTTCCACTCCGGGCGCGCGCACACCGCGGGAGCCGACATCAGTTCCTCGGCCCTCACTCCCTCGGCCTTGGCTCGGTCCCAGGCTTCCGGCTGCGGAATCCCCGGCCTTCCGGACGGGTCGGCCTGGTCCGCGGACTTGCGCAGCAGGTCCGCCTCGGACACCACACCCATCGGGCGGTCCTGCTCGTCCACCACCGGCACGGCGGTGACGTCGTTCTCGGCCAGCAACTTGACGATCTCCTTGAACGGCAGATCACGCCGCGCCCGGACGACCTGTCGGGTCATGAGCTCTGCGACCGTTCGGTGGTGCATGACACCTGTCCCTTCGAGGCCCGTGCCGGAGAACGTGATCATGTCGAGCTGTCGGAGCCGGCCCCGTGACGTGGCGCGGCGCGGACCCCCACCGGCGCCCGCCCCGAGAAGGGACTGGTCGGCCCAGGATCAGGGCTTTCCGGCCCGTGCGGCGGCAAGCCGTGCGTGGCACGTTGGGTCACAGCAACATTCTGAGGAAAGGGCGGCGGTCATGCGAGCTCACCTCGGCGACCAACTCGTCATCGAAAGCCCGGCGACCGGCGGTGCCAGGCGCGACGGCGAGATCGTCGGACTCCACCATGCGGATGGAACACCCCCCTACGACGTGCGCTGGTCGGACACGGACGAGGTGACGATGGTGTTCCCCGGGCCCGATGCCCATGTCCATCACCTGGAGCACGCGTCCGCGGCGTCTGCGCCCTCTACGTCGGACGTCGAGGGAGCGGCAGGGACGTCCGGAGGGCCCAGGCCGGACCGGGCGCCCAGTCCTGGCGACATCGGCCGGCGGGTGGCCGCCGAGCGCGAGCGGCAGGGGCTCACCCGGGCCACCGTGGCCGGCCGCGCCGCAATGGCTCCGGAGTACCTCGCGTACCTGGAAGAACGCCCGGCCGACCCCAGTCTGGGCACGCTGACCCGACTGGCCGGCGCGCTGGGAACGAGTGTGGAAGCCCTGCGTGGGGGAGGCATCGATCTGCCGCCTGGGCAAGGCCAGGCCCTCCTGCACCCTGAGCTGCGGGAACTCGGCGCGGAGGAGTGCCGTGCTCTGCTCTCCACCCATGGTGTGGGCCGTATCGCCTTGACGACCCCCGACGGCCCGGCGGTCCTTCCGGTGAACTATGAGGTCGTCGACGACGAGATCGCCTTCCGGACCGCGCCGGGCTCGGCACCCGCGGCGGCTGTGGGGTCCGAGGTGGCCTTCGAGGTCGATCATGTGGACGAGAGCGCCGGCGAGGGCTGGAGCGTTCTCGCCGTCGGCCCGGCGCGGCACGTCACCGAAACCGACGCCGTGCGACAGCTTGCCGACGGTGCTCACACCGAACCGTGGGCGGGTGGTGAGCGGGAGATGTGGGTGTCGATCCGGCCCCAGCGTCTCACCGGTCGTCGTATCGGCCCGGCCTCGCAGTGAGGGGGCGGGCGGCTGCACGGTGACGGTGACCACTGAGCCGTTCCCGATGGGGCAACCACACGGCCCTGACCGTCCTCCAGGGGCGGTGCCACCAGCCGCGGAGGTACGAGAGCCGGCCGCGGGCGTGTCGCGGCGGTGCCCGGGTGGTGCCACGGTAATCACAGGGGGCGCTCGTCGGGGTAGGACAGGAAGGCGGTGGGGAGGATGGATCTCCCACTGGTCGTGGGCGTGGACGGATCGGACGGCAGCCTGCGGGCGGTCGACTGGGCGGTCGACGAAGCGGCACGGCGCGGGCTCCCTGTGCGCCTGGTCTACGCCTCCTTGTGGGAGCGCTACGAGGGCAGGCGGCCGTCCTTCAGCACGGATCGTCCGGCGGAAGAGCTCATGGGGGAGCACATCGTCGCCTCCGCCGCAGAGCGAGCCCGGTTGCGTGACCCGGAGGTGAAGGTGTCCGGCGAGGTGCTGCCCGACGATGCCGCGTCCGTGCTGCTGCGGGAAGGGCACGACGCCTCCGCCCTGGTCACGGGATCCCGAGGGCGCAGCGACCTGGGCGGACTGCTGCTGGGATCGGTCGGCCTCACGGTGGCGGCCCGCGCGATGTGCCCCGTCGTCGTGGTGCGGGGCTCGGAGCGGAACCGGCACGGAGTCAACGGACGGGTGGTGGTCGGCGTCGGCGAATCGGCCGAGGACGTGGGAGCCGTACGGTTCGCCCTCCGCGAGGCCGAGGCTCGTGGCTGTGTTCTGGAGGCAGTGAGGGCATGGCGCTGCCCCGTACACGAGCACGTGGACCACCCTCTCCTCGGGGAGGAAGCCGGCCGCTCGCACGCGGAGCGGGCTTCGGCGATCCTCGACGAAGTGCTGCGCGATCTTGTGCGGGACCAGGTCGAGGTGGAAAGGCGCGTGGTGGAAGGACCGGCCCACAAGGTGCTCCTGAACGCCTCGGCCGGCGCCGACCTCCTGGTCGTCGGCGCCCTGAGACCGCACGGCCACTTCGGTCTGCAGATCGGCAGGGTCGCCCACGCCCTGCTCCATCACTCCGAGTGCCCGGTCGCCGTCGTCCCCGAGCGCACCTGACGTCCCGATGCGCCGACCGGGCTCCCGTACGCCGCGGGAAGGAGAGGGGTGAGGACGGCGCATGCCGGAGTGGACCTGGCAGTACGAGGGCCATGACCCCGCGGCCGAGCGGCTGCGTGAATCACTGTGCACGCTCGGCAACGGATACTTCGCCACACGGGGGGCCGTACCCGAGAGCAGGGCCGGCCTGGTGCACTACCCGGGGACCTACCTGGCCGGATGCTACAACCGCCTGGAGTCCACCGTGGCAGGCCGCCCGGTGGTGAACGAGGACCTGGTCAACCTCCCGAACTGGCTGCCCCTGCGGTTCCGTCTCCGCTCCGCCGGAGGTCCGGCCGGGCGGTGGTTCACCGCGGACTCCCGCACGTTCCTGCAGTATCGGCACAGCCTGGATCTGCGGCGTGCCACGCTCATGCGCACGTTCCGCTACCAGGACGAGGTGGCCGGCGTGCTGAGGGTGGAGCAGGTCCGCCTGGTGCACATGGCAGATCCTCATCTGGCGGTCCTGCGCACCGTGTTCACCGCCGAGGACTGGTCGGGAGAGATCGAAGTCGAGTCGGCGATCGACGGTGATGTGGTCAACGCCAACGTGCACCGGTACCGGTCCCTCAACCGGAGCCACCTGGCCCATGTGCAGACCGGGGTGGAGGAGTCCGACACCGTGTGGCTGCGCTGCCGTACCAACAGATCCGACGTCGGTGTCGCCATGGCGGCGCGTACGGTCGTTCACGGTCGGGAGCCGACGTCGTCGCGGCTGCATCCCTCGCGACACCGAGCCGTCCGCCGTCTGGTGATCCCCATTGCTCCCGGCGTACCCGTCGTCGTGGACAAGACCGTGGCGTTGCACACCTCACGCGACCCGGCGATCAGCGATCCGCTCGGAGCAGCGGTCGAGCGGGCGACCACGGCCGCCGACTTCGCCGCCCTGATGGAGTCCCACGTCACCGCATGGGCCCAGTTGTGGCGGCACGCCGACGTCCAGGTGCCGGGCCAGGCCGGTCGCGTCCTGCGTCTGCACCTTTTCCACGTCCTGCAAACGCTGTCGCCGCACACCGCGGACCTCGACGTCGGCGTGCCGGCCCGAGGACTGCACGGTGAGGCGTACCGCGGGCATGTCTTCTGGGACGAGTTGTTCGTGCTGCCCTATCTGAACCTGCACTTCCCCGAGGTCTCCCGTGCGCTGCTGAACTACCGGTACCGGCGCCTTCCGCAGGCGTGCCGCTCCGCCCGGAAGGCGGGGCGGGCCGGGGCGATGTACCCGTGGCAGAGCGGCAGCGACGGCCGTGAGGAGACCCAAAGACTGCATCTCAACCCCCGCTCGGGCCGGTGGTTGCCGGACCACACCCACCTCCAGCACCACGTGGGCTCGGCGATCGCGTACAACGTCTGGCGGTACTGCGAGGCCACGGGTGACACGGAGTTCCTGCACACCAAGGGTGCGGAGATGGTCCTGCAGATCGCCCGCTTCTGGGTGGACACCGCCGCCTTCGACCCCGAGCCGGGCCGCTACCGCATCCGCGGGGTCGTCGGCCCCGACGAGTACCACGACAGCTACCCGGGTGCCGACCGGCCCGGACTGGACGACAACGCCTACACCAACGTCACCGCCGCCTGGGTGATCGGCTGTGCCGTGGACCTCGTGCGGCGCCTTCCGGCATGGCGCCGCCGGGAACTCCTCGAGCGCGTGGAGCTGGACATCGGCGAGCTTCCCAGGTGGGAAGAGGTGTCGCGGCGGCTGATGGTGCCTCACCACCAGGGCGTCATCAGCCAGTTCGACGGCTACGGCGACCTCGAGGAGCTCGACTGGGACGCCTACCGGGAGCGGTACGACGACATCCGGCGCCTCGACCGGATACTCGAGGCCGAGGGGGACACGGTCAACCGCTATCAGGCCTCCAAACAAGCCGACGTCCTCATGCTCGGCTACCTCTTCTCGCCCGCCGAGCTGCGGCAACTGTTCCACCGTCTCGGATACGAGCTCGACGACGAACTCTGGCGCAGGACGGTCGACTACTACCTGCGGCGCACCAGCCACGGCTCCACCCTCAGCGGTCTCGTCCACGGCTGGGTCCTTGCCCGCGTCAGACGGGCCGACGCCTGGAAGTACTGCAGGGAGGCACTGGAGGCGGACATCGCCGACATCCAGGGCGGCACCACCGGCGAAGGCGTCCACCTCGGGGCCATGGCCGGAACCCTCGACCTGGTCCAACGCGGCCTGACCGGCTTGGAGACCCGCGAGGAGGCACTGTGGCTGGATCCGGTGCCGCTTCCCGCGCTGTCCGAGTACGGATTCTCGCTGCGGTATCGCGGCCACTGGGGCGTCGGCGTACGACTGCGACGGGGACAGTTGCGGATCGTCGTACCCGCCTCGGAGGAATTGCCGATCCGGGTGGTCCTGACCGACCGGGCCGTCACCGTCGCACCGGGGGAGACCTGCACGCTGGTGCTGCCGACGGCATGATGCCGCCTGGGCCGGGACGGCGTGCGCCTGGCATGCGTACGGGATGCCGACGACCCACACTGGCATGGGGGGCCGGTAGGGAGGGCGGTGCTCCCCCTCCGCGCAGATCGCGAGGCACGAAGGAGACGGCTATGACCACGGCACGGGAAATCATGCACGCCGGTGCCACGTGCATCCAGGAGAGCGAGACCCTGGCGGACGCGGCGCGCCGGATGAGTGAGCTGGACGTCGGCGCACTGCCGATCTGCGGGCCGGACGACCGGCTCCACGGGATCATCACCGATCGCGACATCGTGGTGAAGTGCCTTGCCAAGGGCAAGGACCCGAAGACCATGACCGCGGGCATGCTCGAGCAGGGCAAGCCGGTCACGATCGACGCCGGTGCCGACTCGGGCGAGGTCCTGCAGGCCATGGAGCAGCACCGGATCCGCCGGCTGCCGGTCGTCGAGAACCACCGCCTGGTGGGGATGATCAGCGAATCGGACCTCGCACGCCGGCTGCCGGAAGAGCAGGTGGGGCATTTCGTCGAGGCCGTGTGTGCTGCGAAGTGACCACCGTCCCACCGGACTCGAAGGAATCGCCGTCCGGCCGGTGCTGCGCGAACGGGCCGTCACCGTGGCGCCCCGCTCCGTTCACGCGCATCCCTCTCAGCGGCGTGTCTGCGGGGGACCGAGAGCAGCGGCGACACATGCTCGTCGCGCCGATCGGGGACCTCGGCCGCATGCTCGGAAGTTCGTCCAAGGAGTGTCATCATGAGGTTCTCGCGAGTTCGCACGGCACATGCCGTGACCGCCCCGCTGGTTGCCGTCCCGCTCCTGCTGGGCGCGTTCGCCCCCCACACCTACGCGCAGGCGCCGACGCCCGGTCCGACGGGAACGTTCGGGCCCGACTGCTCGGAATTGCCCCGGAGCGGAGGAGGAAGTGTCGCCGCCATGGCCGAGCAGAAGGTGGCGGACGCCGCGGCAGGAAGCCGCCAGCTGGCACAGCTGACGGCGGCGTTGAAGCAGGCCAGACTGGACGACACCCTCAACCGATCGAACAACATCACCCTCTTCGCGCCCACCAACCACGCCTTCAACAGCATGTCCCAGGCAGAGCGCGACTCACTGCTGAACGACCCGGAGCGGTTGAAGAAGGTACTGACCTACCACGTGGTGGACGCTGACGTCACCCCGAGCGAGCTGCCGAACGGCTCGTTCAAGACGCTGGAAGGCTCGCAGCTCACCACCTCCGGCTCCGGTACATCGTTCAAGGTCAACAACACGGCGGACATCGTCTGCGGCAACATCACCACCGCCAACGCCACCGTCTACCTCATTGACGCGCTCCTCACCCCTCCTGACTGACACGGCCGGGGCGCCTTCGCCGACAGCCGAGGGGCGACTGCCGGCTGCGACCGGACGAGGCTGGTGGCGTTCGCACGACGGCGTCGCCGTGCTCCCGAGGAGGGTGCGGGTTCCTCGCAACCCGTTCGCAGGGCCGCGACGTCCTCGGCCCATCCACCGCGACCGGCGGGGAACGAGCCGCTCCCGGGAAGGCGGGCACTCAGGGCCCGAGTGACCCCTGAGGTGGGTCCGATGTGCCCTGGTGCTCTCTCTCGGAACGGGTGGAGAGTGGAAGGGTCCCGGGAGGTGGGTCACGATGATGTACTGGAATGGTGGCTGGGCCTGGATGACTTTCATGCCCTTGCTGTGGATCGCGTTGATCGGCCTGGTGGTGTGGGCGGTGATCCGGCTCACGCAGCAGTCTTCCGGTCGCCACGACGCGGCGGACCGCCGGAAGACATCGAGGGAAACGCCGGAAGAGATCCTCGACCGTCGCTTCGCCTCCGGCGAGATCGACCCGGATTCGTACGCCGAAGCGCGCAAACGCCTCGCGGCCCACCGGCCGGGGAGCCCGTGACCAGGCTCCGGCTCTCGGGCGGCCACTGGCGGCGACGTCGAACGCCGCGAGCCCGACGGCAGGGCGCTGCCTAGGTGACTGGTGGGTGAACCGACCTCGCTTGCGGCCGTCCCGGCAGTGGGTCCCGGTCGCCGCACCACAGCTGGATGGTTGCCCTCATCCGGCACGGGCGACCAGGAAGTCGGCGGTACCGGAGAGAGTCGTGAGCTGTGGCGTGTCCTCGTCCTCGATGCGGACTCCGGAACGATCGCTGAGAGCCTCGACGAAGCCCAGGAAGTCCAGCGAGTCCATCTCCAGGGCATCGCGGAAGGAGTCGTCGGGGCCCAGGGCATCGAAGTCGGCGCCCGGTACGACGCGGGAGATCGAGTCCTTGACCAGTTCCAGTGCTTCGGTGCGGTTCACAATTGCTCCGGATTCTGCAACAGACGGTCGACCGCCGTCAGATAGCGGGCACCGACAGCTCCGTCCGTCGCTCGGTGGTCTGCGGACAGGGTGGCCGTGACCACAGGCCTCACGCCGAGCAGGCCGTCCACGGCGCTCGGCCGGTCGCCGACCCGTCCGAAGCCGACGAGGGCCACCTGGGGCGGGTAGATCACGCCGTAGACGGTCTCCACCCCCTGGTCGCCGAGGTTGGTGACCGTGAGCGTGGGGGCCGAGACCTCGGATCCGCGCAGCCGGCCTGTGCGGGCGCGGACGACCAGGTCTTTCAGCCCGGCCATCAGCTGCCGCAGATCGAGGGTGTCGGCGTTGTGCAGGGCCGGGGCGACGAGGCCGCCCCCGCGGAGGGACACCGCCACGCCGAGGTGCACACCGTCACCCGGCACGAATCCGCCGTCGACCCAGTAGCCGTTGAGTTCGGGCACCTCGCGGGCCGCACAGGCGGCCGCCTTGAGCAGCAGGGCTGCGGGCAGCAGCCGTTCACCGACCGGGCTGCGCCGGTTGTGCTCGTGCAGCCAGTCCATGGCGGCGGCCATGTCGACGTTCGTGGACAGGTAGTAGTGCGGGATGTCCCGGTTGGCGCGGGTCATCAGTGCGGCGATCGCCTGGCGCATCGCGGAGGCCCGGTCCTCCGCGGTCCGCGGCCGGGATGCGCGGTGCGCGGGCGCGGGCGCGGTGGCGCCACCCGGCGCGGCGCTGCGCACGTCCGCGGCACGGACGGCGCCGTCCTTGCCCGTGCCTCTCAGCGAGCCCAGATCGACGTGCAGTTCGGCGGCGAGCCGTCTGGCCAGCGGAGTGGCCCGGACCCGCGGGGGCCGCGCGGCACCGCCGGCGGCGCGCTCGACGTCGCTCCGGGTGACGCGCCCTCCGGGTCCGGAACCGTGCAGCGCCGCCCAGTCCAGGCCGCTGCGCTCCGCGAGGTGCCGGAGCAGCGGGCCCGCTTCGGCGTGCCCGTGCGCGCGGGCGGCGTTCGGCGCCGGCGCACGGGCCGCCTCGGTTCCGGAGGGCGGCGCCGCACGATGCGGCTGCGGCAGGGGCGGCGTAGGCTCCTCCGGCTCCTCCGGCTCCTCCGGCTCCTCCGGCTCCTCCGGCTCCCCACGCGCTTCACGTGCCCTGGCGAACGGCACGATCAGCGCGAGCGCCGTGCCGACCGGCACCGTCGTACCGGGCTCGACGAGCAGTTCCTCCACCGTGCCGCTCTCGAAGCACTCCACCTCGATGGTGGACTTCGCGGTCTCGACGACCGCGACTGCCTCACCTTTGCGGACCCGCTCACCGGGCCTTACCAACCACTCCTGGAGAGTTCCCTCGTCCATGTCGGCGCCGAGGGACGGCATGGTGAACGCGCCCATGGTCAGCCCACCGCCCGGTGCGCCGCCGCGACGACGTCGGCGGTCTGGGGCAAGGCCGCCTCCTCCAGGCGCCTGGCGTACGGAATGGGGACCTCGGCGCTGCACACGCGCTCCACGGGGGCGTCGAGTTCGTAGAAAGAGTCCTCGGCGATACGGGCGGACACCTCGGCGGCCAGACTTCCGCTGCGCCATGCCTCGTCGATGACGACCGCCCGGTGCGTGCGGGCCACCGAGGAGGCGATCGCCGCGTCGTCGAGCGGCCGGAGCGTGCGGAGATCGAGCACCTCGGCACTGATGCCGTCGGTGGCCAGCTCGTCCGCCGCTTCCAGGGCCTTGGGCAGCGAACCGCCGTACGCGATCAGGGACACGTCGGTGCCGGGCCTGCGGACCGCGGCGTGGTCCAGGCCCACGGGCGAGGCGGACGCGTCGAGTTCACCGGAGGCGTTGTAGAGGCTGCCGTGCTCGAAGATCAGCACCGGATCGGGGTCGGTCAGTGCCGGGGCCAGCATGGTGCGGGCGTCGTCGATGGTGGCCGGAGCGACGACGCGAATGCCGGGGATGTGCGCGTACCAGCCCTCCAGGCTGTGCGAATGCTGCGCGGCCAGCTGCCGTCCCGCCCCCGTCGTCATGCGGATCACCAGCGGTACGGGCAGCTGGCCGCCCGACATGTGCAGCAGCGTGGCCGCGTTGTTGAGGATCTGGTCGAGGGCCAGCAGGCTGAAGTTCACGGTCATGATCTCCACGATCGGCCGCAGCCCCGCCAGCGCCGCGCCGATCCCCGCGCCCACGAACGCGGACTCCGAGAGGGGGGTGTCGCGGACCCGCTCCGGACCGAACTCCTCCAGCAGGCCGAGACTGACACCGAAGCATCCGCCGTACCGGCCCACGTCCTCGCCCATCAGGAAGACGCGGTCGTCGGAGCGCAGGGCCTCGCGCAGCGCCTCCCGCAATGCCTCCCGGTAGGTGGTCGTCGCTTCCCGGGGCCCTCCGCCGGCAGCCATGTCAGTCCCCCTCCGGCGAAGCGCTGGTGACATGGCGCAGCAGATCCCGGACCGGTTCCTCGGGCGCCTGTTCCGCCGCTTCGACAGCGCGGTCGACCTCTTCGGCGACCTGCTTCTCGAGCCGCGCGAGCTCGCGTTCGCCCAGCCGGCCCTCTTCGCGCATGCGGTCGGCGAGCCGGGTGATGGGGTCGCGGGCCTTCCACTGCTCGACCTCCGCCTTGTCCCGGTAGCGGTCGGGGTCGTACATGGAGTGGGCACGGAAGCGGTACGTGCGCAGCTCCAGGAAGTGCGGTCCGGCGCCCGCCCGGACCGCACCGGCCGCCCGGCGGGCGGCCGACTCGACGGCCTCCACGTCCATGCCGTCCACGGCCCATGCCACCATGCCGTACGAGGCGGCCCGCAGGGCCAGGTCGGTCTGGGCCTCGTGCCGCTCGAGGGCGGTACCCATGGCGTACCGGTTGTTCTCGCAGACGAGAAGCAGCGGCAGGCCCCAGAGGGCGGCGAGGTTCGCGGTCTCGTGGAACTCGCCCTCGGCGAAAGCGCCGTCGCCGAAGAAGCAGCAGGTGACATGAGGCCGGGCACGCATGTGATCGGCGAGGGCGAGGCCGGCGGCCAGGGGGATGCCGCCCGCCACGATCGCGTTGCCACCGTAGAAGCGTCGGCTCGCGTCGAACAGGTGCATGGACCCGCCGCGGCCCCCGCTGCAGCCGGTCGCCTTGCCGTACATCTCCGCCATGACGGCTTCGGCGGGGATGCCGCGGGCGAGCGCGTGGCCGTGCTCACGGTAGGTGGAGACGACCGCGTCCTCGGGTGTCAGCGCCTCGCTGACACCGACGGCGACGGCCTCCTCGCCGATGTAGAGGTGGACGAAGCCGCGGATCTTCGCGGCGCTGTACAACTCGACGCATCGCTCCTCGAAGCGCCGGATGCGCAGCATCGCCTCGAGCAGTGCCGCCCTGTGCCGTGCGTTCGACTGGTCGGCGCCCACCGCGTTCCGGCTGCCGGTCGCGGTCTTCCTCGCAGGCTTCGACGTGGATGAGGTCTTCCGGGGGCGGCTGCCGCGGGCCACGGTCATGCGGATTCCTCCAAGGTCGACAGATCGCCGGTCGGCAGGCCGAGTTCACGCGCACGGAGCACACGGCGCATGACCTTGCCGCTGCGGGTCTTCGGCAGGTTCTGGTCGAACGCGATCTCCCTCGGCGCGACAGCGGGACCCAGCTTGCGCCGGGAGAAGGCCAGCAGTTCCCGTTCCAGATCGAGGGACGGCTCGATGCCGGGGCGCAGCGACACGAACGCCTTGACGATGCTCCCGGCGACGGGGTCCGGTCGGCCGATCACTCCCGCCTCCGCGACCGACACGTGCTCCATCAGCGCGCTCTCCACTTCGAACGGGCCGATCAGATGTCCCGCCGACTTGATGACGTCGTCGGCCCGTCCGACGAACCAGTACCAGCCGTCCGCATCCCGCCTGGCCAGATCACCGGTCAGGTACCAGCCGCCCGCGAACGCGGCCCGGTAGCGCTCCTCGTCGTGCAGATAGCCGCGGAACATCGAAGGCCAACCGGGCCGCAACGCCAACTCACCCACCGCACCGGGGCTGTCGACCTCCCTGGCCCGCCCGTCGGCGATCAACGCCCGGCCGTCCTCGCCCTGCTCCAGCACGGCTGCCTCGACCCCGGGCAGCGGGCGCCCCATCGAGCCGGGACGGATGTCGCACGCCGCGAAGTTGGCGATCATGATGCAGCCGGTCTCGGTCTGCCACCAGTTGTCGTGGACCGGAAGACCCAGCACGTCCCGGCCCCACAGCACGGCCTCGGGGTTGAGCGGTTCGCCGACCGAGGCGATGAACCGCAGATGAGAGAGATCGTACGAGCGTGGCAGGTCGTACGGTCCCTGGCGGGGGGTGGCGCGCATGAGCATACGCAGCGCCGTCGGGGCGGTGTACCAGACGGTGACCCGCTGTTCGGCGAGAATCCGGTACCACCGGCTGGCGTCGTAATCCCCCTCGTCGACGACGACGGTCACGCCGTGGACGAGCGGAGCGATGATTCCGTACGACATGCCGGTGACCCAGCCGGGGTCGGCGGTGCACCAGTACACGTCTCCTGGGTGCAGGTCGAGTGCGAACGCGGCGGTGGCGTAGTGGGCCACCACCGCCTCGTGCACGTGGACGGCACCTTTGGGGGTGCCGGTGGTGCCACTCGTGAAGTGCAGCAGGGCCATGTCCTCCGGCGACGTCGGCGGGATCGCGAACGTGGCGGCCGCGGCGGACATCAGGCCGTCGAAGGAGACCGTTCCGGGTAGTTCCTCCGCTCCGGACCCCACGATGAGTACATGCTTCAGCCCGGGCAGTGATGAACGCAGCTGCGCCACCTTGCGCCGGTACAGGGTGGCGGTTGTCACCAGGACCCGGGCATCGCCCAGACGCAGCCGCTGCTCGACCGGGTCAGGGCCGAACGCGGAGAAGAGCGGACACAGCACGCTGGTGTTCTTCAACGTGCCCAGCACAGCCGTGTACAGCTCGGGACAGCGTCCGAGCAGGGTGAACACCCGGTCGCCGCGGCCGATGCCGAGTGATTGCAGAAGGTCGGCGAAGCGTGATGTGCGAACCGCCAGCTCGGCGTAGGTGACCGTCGAGACGGCGTTGTCGCGGGCGATGCAGCACAGCGCGACCCTGTCTCCGCGGCCCTGGGCGACATGCCGGTCGACCGCCTCGTGCGCCATGTTCAGGCCGCCTCCGGGCAGGCCCGCCAGTTCGCTGCGCGCCTGCGACCACGTGAAGCCGGCGCGAGCCTTCTCGTAGTCGGCGAGGTTGGGCGGGACGCCGGGCACCGCGTCCTTGTGGATCGTCTTCCCGCGCATGCGCTCCTCCCGACGACTGCCCCGCCTCCAGCGTCGCGGATCGGGAACCGCGGCGCACGGCGACGCGGTCTGCCTGTCCGGCGGGGTCCGGAACCGCATACGGCGTGCGGACACGGCAGCCCGTGGACTCGGACGTCGCTTCCCGTGCTTCCGGAGGCACGGCGCTGCACCACTTCGCCGCGCCTCTCGTCGTCATGGCACCTCCGCCCACCCGCCGCGCAGCAGGGCCGACCGGTCCAGTCCGGTGGGTCCGACAAGCCCAGGCCGGACCGCTCCGGGCGCATCCCTCGCCATGAGCGGCGATGGGTCGTTCGGCGCCAGGGAGGGACGTTCGGCCCTCGGCAAGTGCGTCCCCGAAAGTGACGCTTGGAGTACGCCGCGGTGAACGCGCGAAAAGGCCTCGCGCCCCGGCCGTCGCCCGGCACTCCAGTCCCGCACTTCCGCTGCTGATGGAGGTAGACGATGACGACAGGGAACGGCGGACACACGCCACAGACCACCGATCAGCGTCTGCGCCGGCTGGAATCGCAGGTGGAGACGCTCGCCGGTGCCATCAAGGCTCTCGCCGAAGGCCTCGAGCCGATTCCGTCCCAGGACGTGAAGCAGGACGAGCAAGCGGCCCGCGGCGCCCGCATGGCCCATGAGCTGTTGCTCTCGCAAGGGCTGTAGCACCACACCCCGCGTCACCGACGAGCCGGTCCGGTCATGCGGTGATCGCCGACTCGGCATCGAAGGGGCTGCCAGATGCAGATCCAGTACATGATGAACACGCCGCCGGTCTGTGTGTCCGAAGCCGAACCGCTCGAGAGCGCCGCACGCCACATGGCCGATGCAGGCGTCGGAGCGCTCCCGGTGGTCGACGGCGACCGGGTGATCGGCGTCGTCACCGAACGAGATCTGGTGGTCCGGGCGATGGCCCGGGGCCTGTCGACGGGGTCTCCGGTCAAAAGGGTCATGTCGACCGACCCCGTGACCGTGGAGGCGGACACCGCCGTGGCGGTCGCCATCCTCATCATGCGATCGGCCCGGGTGCGTCACCTCCCGGTGGTGGCGGAGGGACGCCTCATCGGCATCGTCTCCTTCGACGACCTGTTCTGGCAGCTCACTCAGGAGCTCTCGGATCTGGCAGTCGTGGTGGACGCCGCCCGGAAGGTGCCCCAGGTCTTCCACGGGACGGACAAGGCTCCGCTGCTCGACGGTTGACACCCCTTCCACCGGTCTGCGCCGACAACGGTCGAGTCGGGAGTACGAGGTGCGAGCGACGTTTCCCATGGGACGTATCGCCGGCGTCAGGGTCGGAGTGCACTGGAGCGTGCTCCTCGTCTTCGCCGTCATCGCGCTGGGCCTCGCCCAGGGGCGCCTGCCGGAGACGCACCCCGGCCACCCCGCCGTCCTGTACTGGCTGACCGGCCTGTCCGCGGCGGTCGTCTTCTTCGCCTCCCTGCTCGCCCACGAGATCGCCCACGCCGTCGTGGCCCGCCGTAACGGCGTCGAAGTCGAGGACATCGTCCTCTGGCTGCTGGGTGGAGCTGCCCGGCTCAAGACGGAGGCCTCCAGCCCCGCCGCAGAGGTGCGCATCGCCGGTATCGGCCCGCTCCTCAGTCTGGCGCTCGGCGGCGTCTTCGCGGCCGGGGCATGGCTGGCCGCCCGGGCCTCCGCGCCAGGTCTCGTGGTGGAGGGCATGACCTGGCTGGCCGGAATCAATCTGCTGCTCGCCGTGTTCAACGCCGTTCCTGCGGCACCGCTCGACGGCGGAAGGCTCCTGCGGGCTTTCCTCTGGTGGCGGACGGGGGACCGGCTGCGGGCGACGAAGGGGGCGGCGACCGCAGGCCGGCTCTTCGGATGGTTCCTTGCACTGTGGGGACTGCTCCTGCTGATGAGGACGGGTTCCTTCGGCGGGCTCTGGCTTGCCGTGCTGGGCTGGTTCCTCATCGCGGCGGCCACCTTGGAGAGCAGGCAGGCGGAGCTGCGCGCCACGCTCACCGGCGTCCCGGTCCGTGATGCCATGACTGCTGATCCGGTCTCGGTCCGGGCCGGCCTCACCGTCGAAGGATTCCTGTCCGACCCGCTGTACCGGTTCCGGCACTCCGCGTTCCCGGTGACCGGGGACGACGGCGCCCCCGTCGGCCTCGTGACCCTGGAGGCCGCGCGGGCGGTACGGCGTGAACGGCAGGCGGTCGTGACCGTGGGCGACGTGATGCTGCCGCTGGCCGAGGTCACCGTGGCGCTTCCGGACGAGGGGCTGGCGGAGCTGCTGCCCCGCATCCAGCCGGGCGGCGCCCATCGAGTGCTGGTCCTCGACGGCAGCCGGCTCGTCGGCATCCTCTCCGCGTCGGACATCAGCCGCACCGTGACGTGGCTGATGAACCCCGGCCCCGGGCGAAGCGGCCGCGCGTGAGGGCCCTGTTCCCGTACGGCCACGACGAAGTGACACGTGGCGCTGCGCACCTGTGTCGGCCTCGTTCTCGGAGGTCGCCCGCCGAGCTGAACGACGGATCGCGGGTGGGGTGCTGGGGTGCGGGTGCGGCAGGACCTGGTCAGGGGCCCGGTGTCCTCCTCGGCGACTGTCAGTGCTCGCTGGTGGCGACGTAGGTCCCGTGCCAGGTGTGGTCCCACACCGCGCCGGTGGAGGCGTTGACCGAGAGCATGCCGTCGATCTTCCCGTTGCGCAGCGTGTGCAGGGTGTAGTAGCCGGGGAACGCCTCGGCCTCGCCGGCAACCAGGTCGCTGCCCCGGTCGCGCAGCCACTTCAGGGCGCGGTCCCGGGCCTGGTCGGGGGAGACGCGGGTCCGGGTCTGACCACCGACGTGCATGCCGTAGCCGGTGTTCCACATCATCGCCGGGCCGTACTCGATCCCGGTGTCACCGTCGGTCGGGTCGACGAGGATCTCGGTGGCCAGTTCACCGCCGGGGGTCTCCAGCTCGGCGTAGAAGTTCTTCGAGAACTGCATGACCTCACCGACCCGCAGGTCGAGCCTGTCGGCGAAGGCATCGGCCCGCTGCCGGGCCTGGTCCAGGGTGGTCACCGGGGTGCCGTCGCCCCGCTGCCAGTAGTGCCCGCCCATCATGCCCGGCCCCCACGAGCAGTCATCGCGGCCCATCATTCCCGGCCCCATGCCGGGCCCCCACGAGTCCCAGTCGTCCCAGTCGTCGCCCGATGTGCCCGCCCTCCAGCAATCGCTGCCGGAGGGACTTGGCACGGCGGCCGGGCGAGGAGAGGCGCCCCGGGAGGTGTTGCCGACTTCCGCGCATCCGGCGGCCAGCGTGCCGGCCAGCGCGAGGGCCGCCAGCGCGGCGGCGGCCCGGCTGCTCGTGCTGGGCATGATCATCACCCTTCCGGCCGTTCCTGCTGCGGCCGCTGGAGCGGGCGCCTGCGGGTCCGTCCGTTTCAGCCTCCCTCCGGGGTGCACGACCCGCCCAGGGCCGTCCGGGCCCGGCGGGTGCACCGATCGGCCCGGACCTGGTCGCCTGCGTGGGGCTGCACAGGAAGGCCGGGAAGTCGAACTCGTCCGCGACGACGGCTGCGAAGACGACGGTGGCCGGCCGGCCGCGCCCGGCACCACGTCGTCGTACTCGGGCGAAGGCCGCACGACGCCCTCCTGGTCCCGCTCACCCGGCCTGGCACAACGCCTCGCCGTCTCGCGCAGTCGCAGGCGTTCAGCCCGGGGAACCGGCGCCCTCAGCGCCGGCGGCGCCACCGTCCAAGGTGAGTTGGGCGTGGTGGAAGTCGAAATGCTGCGTCGGGTAGCGGTAGATGTCGGCGAGCGTCATGAAGTCCTTGAAGAACGGATCCCAGCGCGTGGGGTAGTGCATCCCGCAGGCAAGGGCATCCTCGGGCTCCGCCACGAGCTTGCGGTGCAGTGTGTCGACGAGGTCGTCGAACGCGGCGCCCATCCGGCGCCGCCCGTAGACCTTGACGGCCCCGCACGGACCGAGATGGTTGATGAGGTCGAACGGCACCGTCGACGCATCCAGCAGCCGGGCGAACCACCTCCCCACGACCGCGGGAAGCCGCCCGAACAAGCGCGCCAGGAACAGCAGCCGCACGGTGACCATGTAGCCGAAGAGCATGTGCCACAGCAACTGCTCGTTGTTCCACCGGGTTCCGCTGGTGGGTCGGGCCAGGTCGGACTCGGAGGCGGTGTCGAGGAGATGATGGAAGGTCCGCCGGACCCGCTCGAGGTCGTCGTACACCGCTTGCCGATCCATCGGATGCGCGTGCGCCATGGCTGCTGCTCTCGGTCGATGCCCAAGTTCCGCCGGGAAGGTGATGATGCCCCGACCAGACACCCTGTACGGCGTCAGCGTGCGAAGCCGGTTGAGGGCGGGCCCAAGGGACACAGCAGGGCCTCAGCGTACGAGGACGGCTTCCCCCGACCGGGGCACGACCGCGGTCCAGCCCAGCTCCCGGTCGATGCGCTCGCGCAGGGTCGCGGCGGCGTCGGGCTCGCCGTGCACCAGGTAGGTCGTGTGAGGGGCGGGTGCACTCCGCAGCCAGTCCAGGAGCTGTCCGGCGTCGGGGTGCGCCGAGAAGTGCGGGACGTCGGCGATCTCGGCGCGCACGGGCACGTACTCGCCGAACATCTTGAGGGTGCGTGCCCCGTCGACCAGGTCCCGGGCCCGGGTTCCCTCGGCAGCGAAACCCACGATCACCACAGCGTTGCGCGGATCGGGCAGCACACGCCGCAGATGGTGCAGTACACGGCCGCCGGTCGCCATGCCGGCCGAGGAGACGATGACGGACGGGCCCGGGGCGCGGTTGATCTCGATGGACTCCTGGACGGTGCGTGCGACCACGAACGGCTCCGGGCCGAGGTCGGCCGCGCCGTGCGTGGCGACGTCGGGACGCAGCTCCGGCGCCCGTGCCCGGACGGCCTCCAGGTACACGTCCAGGGCGGCGAGGGCCATGGGGCTGTCCACGTACACCGGCACCGACACGGGCAGGACACCCGCGCGGCGCAGTCCGGCGAGCTCGTGCAGGACGACCTCGGTGCGGTCGACGGCGAAGGCGGGGACGACCACCGTGCCGCCGCGGCCGAGCACACGGGTCAGTACGTCGGAGAGGCGGGCGCGTCCCGCTTCGTCGTCGTGCCGGCGGTTGCCGTACGTCGATTCCACGAGGAGCACGTCCGCGCCGGAGAAGGGCTCGGCCGGGCGGAGCAGCGGGTGCCCGGGGCGGCCGAGGTCTCCGCTGACGGCCAGGCTGTGCCCGTCCTCCAGCGTGAGGTGTGCCCAGGTCGATCCGAGGATGTGGCCGGCGCCGCGAAGCGTCAGTCGGATCCCTGCCACGATCTCGATCTCCTTGTCGGGTGGCACCGGGTCGAAGTACGTCAGCGTGGTTTCGACGTCGTGATCGTCGTACAGCGGTCTGGCGGGCCGGTGCTTGGACCAGGCCCGCTCATTGGCGTGCCGGGCCTGCTCCATCTGGAGGCGCGCGCTGTCACGCAGCACGATCTCCGCAAGCCGGGCCGTGTACGGACTGGTCAGTATCGGGCCGCGGAAGCCGTTGCGGACGAGGCGGGGCAGATAGCCGCAGTGGTCGAGATGGGCGTGGGTCACGACCACGGCGTGGATGTCCGCGGCGTCGCACGGCAGCGGACGCCAGTTGCGGCGGCGCAGGTCCGCGAGCCCCTGGAAGAGTCCGCAGTCGACCAGGATGCGGGCGTGGTCGCTCTCGACGAGGAACTTGCTCCCCGTGACGGTGCCCACGCCGCCGAGGAAGCTCAGGAGTGCCGGCCGGGGTGGCCGGAAGCGGTACGCGCCGGTACCGGCCGCCATGGGGTCCATCAAGGGTGCCGCCTCCTCGCGCTGACGGACGTCTTCCACCTCGCCCCGCGGGGCCTCCTCCGGCGCCTGCGGGACGGGCCCCGGCACGGACCGCCCGCCCGGCGGGACGGGGCCGGCCGGCGATCGGGGGCCGGGCCCGTGCCGCGCCCGGTTCGCTGCCGGGCGCCTCAGGCGTGGGCGACGACCGCCACGGGAGCGGCGATGTGGTGCAGGGCGGAGTGGGTGACGTGGCCGATGTGAGGACCCAGCGCTCCGGAGCGGATGCGTCGGCCGACGACCACGAGGGAGGCGTCACGGGCCTCGTTGACGAGGACCTGCGCGGCGTTGCCGCAACGGCTCGCCTCGATCACCTCGACGTCCGGGAACTTCTGCCGCCAGCGATGCAGCACCTCGTTCAGGAGCGAGGCCTGTTCGCGCTCGAGCCTTTCATGGAGTTCCGCGCCCCCCGAGAGGCCGTAGAAGGAAGGCGGCGGTTCGGGCCAGGCGTGGACGGCCCGCAGGGGGGCCTTTCTGCGGGCGGCGGCGTCGAAGGCGAAGTCCAGCAGCGTGTCGTCCGGGCGGTCGATGTCCAGGCCGAGGACGACGGGCCGGAACGGCGTCGCTGCCGAGGGCACGCCCGCCGCATCCGGCGTGTGCTCGTCGTCGGCCCGCTCTGCGGTCCGTACCAGTACGACCGGTCGCTCGGCGCGGGCGACGACCCCCAGACTCACCGAGCCGACCATGAACCCCGTGAGCCTGCCGAGTCCGCGCGAGCCCAGCACCAGCAGCTCGGCGAAGCCCGCCGCCTCACTCAGGACGTCAGCCGCGGTCCCCGTGGGGTGCTCGGTGACCACCTCGACGCCCGGATGGCGAAGCCGTATGGCGTCCGCCGACTCCTGCGTCATCCGCTCGGCCCAGCGCTGGTGGCTGTCGAGGTCCAGCAGCGGAGTGCGGGCGACGTACCGCGACACGTGCTCCTGGACGTACATGACCTTCAGGGGAAGTCCGCGCAGTAGTGCCTCGCGTGCCGCCCACTCCGCTGCCTCCCGGCTCTCGGGTGAGTCGTCGAGGCCGACGGTGACGGTTCGGGACATGGTCTCCACCTCCGGTGGTGAGCTCTGCCATACCCAGCGTGGCGCCCCGGCCCCGGCGTGATCAGGGGCCACACGGCCCCATCGTCGGGCCGGCCGGTCCTTCCCCGGCGCACGGTCCGGACCGGCCGCCCCGGGTGCGGCACTTCGGGTCCCCGGCCCCGTGCCGGTGCCGGCCCTCATGGCCCTCGCAGAGGCGGCGTCGGCGTTCCGGGAACCGACTCGAGAGCCTCGCCACCCCGGTGCTTCCGCAGTCCGCGGGGACGGGCGCACAGACGGTCGGGCAGGCGCGAAGGATCGTCACATGCGGCGCCCGCACCGTGGTCGTGTCGGTGCGGGCGATCCGGCGGACGATCCGAGCGTGGCGGAGTGCGCCGAAGGGGCGCAACAGGTCTCGGGCCCGGCCCAGGAAGGGCCTGGACGACTCCGTCACCCGCGCGACAGCAGATCCATCACCTGTGGGACCTCAGAACGGCAGCCGGTTCCTCGCCCGGCGCCCCGCCGATCCGGACCGTCCGACAGCCCGGGAACTGCTGTGGAACGACCTGCTGAAGATGCGTCCCAGGAAGCCCGGCGCCTTCCCGCCCGCGCGGGCACCCGTGCCCAGCACACGCTGAGCGCCGTTCTGCGGGTGCCTGGACAGACGCGGCAGAACGAAGGCCAGGACAAGCAGCACCGCGCACAGGGCGATGATTCCGGCAGCCATCATGATGCACTCCTCAGGTCGGGGTCCCCTCCGGCTTCCCCGGAGCGGCCGGAGCATGCCGTCCTCGCCCCGGCGCGTGCCCGGGGGCGAGGCTGAGGCAGCGGTAGCACACGGTCTGCGGCTCGACCTGCCGCTCGCGGGGGGTGACGACGGGCGGGAAGGGCCACACGGTCCTGCGGAGGGCCCGGGAAGCCCATGGGCCGGCGGCCGTGCGGCGATGATGCTGGAAGTGCCCACCACTCGGGGCGAAGGACGGGGTTGGACGTGACACTTCCGCACACGGGAACCGTCGCGGCGCGAGGTGCCGAGACACCACTCGCAGCCGCCGCGGACCTGCATCCGGCCGTCGCCGAGACGCACACGGCGGTCGTGGTGTTCGTCGGAGACCGGGCGTACAAGGCGAAGAAGCCCGTCGACATGGGGTTCCTCGACTTCAGCAGCGCATCCGCCCGTCAGCGGGCGTGCATCCGGGAGGTCGAGCTGAACCGGCGCTTCTCCCCTGATGTGTACGAGGGAGTGGGTGAGTTCCGAGGGCCGGGGGGCCTCCAGCCGGAGCCGGTCGTCGTGATGCGTCGGATGCCCGGCTCCCGTCGGCTCTCACACCTCGTGGCCGTCGGCGCCCCCGTCACGGAGCACGTGCGTCAGGTGGCGCGGCTGCTGGCGACCTGCCACGCCCGCTCGTCCCGCAGCGCGGACATCTCACGGGACGGCACCAGGGACGCTCTTCTCTCGCGGTGGGAGGCCGGCATCGCGCAGGTGCGCGAACTGGGAGAAGGCGTCGCTCCCATGCCCAGCCTCGAGGAGACCGAGGAGCGGGTGCGGCGCTACCTCGCAGGGCGTGAGGACCTGTTCGACCGCCGCATCCGACAGAGCCGAGTGGTGGACGGGCACGGGGATCTGCTGGCCGAGGACATCTTCTGTCTGGACGACGGGCCGCGGCTGCTGGACTGTCTCGAGTTCGACGACACACTTCGCCACGTCGACGGTCTCGACGACGCGGCATTCCTCGCCATGGACCTGGAACGTCTCGGCGCGCCGGACACGGCGGCATACTTCCTCTCCTGCTACAGCGAGTACGCCGGCGACCCGGCCCCCACCTCGCTCTGGCATCACTACGTCGCCTACCGGGCCTTCGTCAGGGAGAAGGTGTCCGTCCTCCGCGCCCGCCAAGGAGCGCCCGAGGCCCGTGCGGAGGCCGCACGACTGGCCGGGATCACCGTGGGCCACCTGCGCACCTCAGCAGTGCGCATGATTCTGGTCGGCGGGCTTCCCGGCTCCGGCAAGTCCACCCTGGCCGCCGAGCTCGCGGACCGGCTGGGCTTCACTCTGCTCAGCAGTGACCGGGTCCGGAAGGAGCTGTCCGGGAAGCCGCCGGAGGCGCCGGCCGGAGCGGAGTACGGCGGAGGCATCTACTCCCCGTCGTGGACCCGGCGGACATACGGCGAACTGGTCGCACGAGCCACGGCACTGCTTTCCGCCGGTGAATCGGTCGTCGTCGACGCCACCTGGACGTCCCGCGAGTTGCGCGACAGGGCGGCTGACGCGGCGCGCCTGTGCAGCGCCGACCTGGTCCCGCTCGTCTGCTCCGTGCCGCAGGCGGTCGCCGACCGCAGGCTGACCGTGCGGCGCCCGGGCCCGTCCGACGCCGACGCCGCCGTCGCGCAGGCGATGGCAAGGGCGGCCGATCCGTGGCCCGAGGCGGTGCAGGTGGACACGGGCGGAGTTCTCGCCACGGCGGTCGGACAGGCGCTGGCGGCGATCCACCCCGAGGGAGCCGGACAGCGGCCGCCGTTCCGGCGCCCCTACATGACGCCCGGCTGAGGCGGGTCGTGCGGTGGACGCCCGTGGTGCACGGCAGAGGAACACCGCGGGACCCCGATGTTCCTTCGGCGTCCTCGCAGCGCGATCGTCGCCGATCCGGCGGTCACCGCGCTCCGTGGGGCGCCTCGCCGGCCGCGGCGGTCGGCTGGTTCGAGGTGTCCACGGTGTCGTCCCAGGTGAAGGTCAGCCGGCCGGTGACGTCCACGACACCGTCGACGCTCTCGCAGAGTCTCACGGTCACGGGAACCAGACTCCTGCGCGGAACCGTGCCGCTGAGAGTCACCCGGCCGTCCGTGACCTCGACGGAGAGCGCTGACGGCGACAGACGGAGCGTACGGGTGAGGACGTCCTCGAGGATCTCCTCCTGGATCGCCCTGTCCCTTCGGAGGAACAGCTGGATCAGATCGCTGCGGCTGAGCACTCCGATCACGCGGCCGGCGTCGTCGGTCACCGGAAGCCGCTTGATCCGGTGTCTGTCCATCACTCTGGCGGCCTTGACCACGCTCCACTCCGGACGCGCGACGACGGCGGGACTCGTCATGAGTCCCTCGGCCGTGGGAGCGCCCCCACCGGACGCCTGACGGCGCACCAGATCCGCTTCGGACACCACGCCCAGCGGTCGCCCGTCGACATCGACCACGGGTACGGCGCTGATGCCGAACTCGTCGAGCAACCGGGCGATCTCCTTGAAAGTGGTGCCGGGAGGGACGGTGACGGCATCAGGAGTCATCAGGTCGGCAACGTGCCGGTGCCTCATCGTTCGTCAGCCCTTTCCGAGCGCCTTCGGGCGGTACTGGTCGGCCCGGGTCCGACGCCCCTCGTCGCGCTGGTCTCCCTCCAATCTCGTATGCGCGAGGTCCCCGGCACAGGGCCCAACCGGTCCCACTGACGGTCCGAACGGGCCCGGTCCGCACGTGACGCCGATGCGTGCCCCGCCGTGCGTCACCGGCGAGGCCGGTCGCCGCCGGCCGCGGAACTGGGCACCGGCCGCGGAGCGCGGCCGTCACCGTTGAGTCGGACCGTGATCGCAGGAGGGTGCTCGAGCGTGTTCTTGACGGTGCAGCGGGAAGCCACCGCCTCCAGGGCCCTGGCGCGGGCCGGCGGCAGTTCGGGCACTTCGACGTCGACGGTCAGTGCGGCGACGCGCGCAGGGCGGTCGGCGGCCATCGTGTGAACGGCGGTGACGCGCAGTGCTCCGCGATCGAGGCCGTGCCGGTCGAGGAAGCGCCCGGCGTAGTGGGCGACGCACGTGGCCAGCGACGCCACGAAGATCTCGACGGGTGTAGGACCCGTGTCCTGGCCGCCGTCATCGAGCGGCTGATCGACCCTCAGTGCGTGACCTCGCACCGTCGCTTGGAAGGCGTCACCGCTCAGCGGCACGACGGCGACATGCGGTTCGGAGGTGCGCGTGCGGCTCTCGACCGCCTCCGCCTCCGAGAGGAGGAGTCCGGCGAGCCGCCTGGCTTCCTCCGGAGTCAGGGACGCCCATACCTCGCGGTCGTCGTACGGTGCACGGAGGGTGTCCAGGACCACGCGTCCCATCCCCGGGGGCAGTTCGTGCGGCGCGAATCTCGCTACGCGGATCGCGCGGCCGCAATGGGTGTGCAGGTGGTGCGAGTGCGTTGTGCGGCGGTCTTCCTCCACGACGACACCGTCCTTCAGCGTGCGTGCGGAAAGCGGGTTCGCTCCCCGAGGAGCGGTACGGGCCCGTAGCCGGTCCTCCACGGCCCACCACGCGCAGACGCGCCTCCCCTCATGCCGGGCGTTCGCGTGTGCCGGCCGCCGTCGCCGGGTGCTCGCTCGGGGGCTCGACGTCCAGGGCCAGGTTGTCGTACTCGTACTCCAGCGTGTGGTGCACGGCGACCACCCCGTCCACCGAGCGGCAGAGCCGTTCGACGACCGGGATGTCGGCGCGTTCGGCAACCCGGCCGGTGAGGGTGACCACCCCTTGGTGGACGGACACCCGAACGCTGTCGGGCGCGACTCCGAGGGTGCGGTCGAGCACCTCCGTCCTGATTTCCTCGGCGATGGCCTCGTCGCGGCGCAGGAAGGGGCGCAGCAGGTCACGTCGGCTCACGAGGCCCACGATCCTGCCGCTCTCGTCGACGACCGGCAGTCGCTTCACCTTGTGGCGGTCCATGGTCCGTGCCGTCTCGACGATGTTCCAGTCCGGCCTGGCGGTGACGGCGGGGGAGGTCATCATGGCCCCGGCGGTCTCGGCCTCCGCCCGCGCCTCGTCCATGGGCAGAAGTCGCAGCCGGGTCCAACGTCCGTCCGGGTCCGGCAGGCTCGACGCCTTGCGCAGCAGGTCTCCCTCGGAGACGACGCCCAGAGGCCGGCCGTCGTCGTCCACCACCGGTGCGGCCGTGATGTCGTTGTCGTCGAAGAGTCTCACGATCTCCTTGAAGGACGAGTCGTGGTTCACCGTGACGACACGCCGTGTCATCACCTCCGAGATCCTGCGGTGCTGCATGTCCTCACTCCTTCCGCCCTGGAGCCGTTCACGCCGCCTCGGCGGACTGCCCTCCCTCCCGACTCTCCTTCCGGATCCCGTCACGGCATCAGAGCCGAACGGTCCCGTCATGGGGCTGATGGCCCCAAGCGACGCCTCCGGCGAGCGGAGAGCGGCGTGTCCCACTGGGCCTCCGGCCGCGTGCGACGGTCTCGGACCTCCGCACCCTTCGGACTCGCACAGCCCCCGACCGCCCCCGAGCCGAGGGACGGGGGTCCTGGTGAATCACCCACCGTGATAGAGCCGATCGAGGTCGACGAGCACCACCTCTCCCCGGTCCTCGGCCGCGCGGAGCCGGGGGCTGAAGCCCGCGCCGCCGTAGCAGGCGGGTTTCGTCCGGCTGATGTCCTCGCCCCGCACGGCGAGGACGGCGAGCACATGGCGCAGGCGGTCCAGATGATGGATGTCCATGATCTCGTTCCATCGGGTCTGACCCACGGACAGCAGGGGCCGGTGGCCTCCCCCGCCGCGAACGACCACCTCGGCCTCGCGCTCCGGACCGCTCTCCCCGCGTGGCAGGGTGCCGTGGGCAGCGGTGGCGACAGGCGCCCCGAACGTGTCGGGGTCCGCGAAGCGAAGCGCCCAGTCGCGGCAGAGCTGCGCGAAGGCAGCAGGCACGGCGGTGCCGTGGAAGTCGGACGAGAGCCTCTCCCAGGCACCGTCGGTGGCCTCCTCCTCCAGGGTCGAACGATGAGGGGCGACCACCGCGTGGTCGAAGGCCAGCAGCGGCTCGGCGATGCGGTACCGGAGTGCCGAGGTGAGGAACGCGTCCGGTTCGCCTCGGAGAAGTCCGCAGTGCTCGAGGAGCCGCAGGGCGTGCGAGACGTCCGTCAGGGGTCGGCTCACGTGCCGTGTGACGGCCCAGGTGGTGGCGTGGCCGAGGACCACCGCCGTCAGAATCGAATGGCACAAGGGGCGGTCCTGCTGATCCGCCTCCTCGTTCAGGAGCCGGGTGGCCTCCCAGTGGAGGGGGGTCCTCGGGCTGAGGACGGTCCTGCACATCCAGGCGTCGAAGTCCTCGAATCCGGTGGGACCCTCGCCGGACGCAAGGCTGCGGTGAGCAGGGGTGCCGCCGACCACCGTGTGCAGGAGCGTGGCCAGGCGCGGATCGTCGATGTCCCAGAAGGCCGCCGCCTGCCGGAAGTCGAAGGGCTCGACGGTGATCGACATCCCGGCCAGTTCGCGCAGTGCCGAGTGGTCGGTGAACAGCCTGTTCGCCACCAGAGACGAGTCGCCGCCGAGCAGGAGCCGGGTGCGCAGGGTGTGCCCGGCCCGTGTGAAGGCTCGGTGGACGACGGAGGGGAGGGCGGGGCTCTGCCTGACGAGATCCGGAAACTGGTCGATGACGACGGGAGCAGGGTTCTTGCCGCCGGACCCGAGCAGCGCGTCGACGGCGTCGTCCCAATTGCGCCATGCCGGCACGCGCGGTGACCCGGTGTGGCCGGCGAACGCCTCGGCAAGACGCTGGAGGCTCTCCCGTTCCGTGCCTTCGTGTGCCCTGAAGAGGAAGGCCCCGGTCGCTCTCGCCAGCGCCTCCAGCAGATACGTCTTCCCCTGCCTGCGCCGACCCGTGACCAGGCCGAGAGCGGGCCCGGGCCGCTGGTCGGTCACGAAGGCCGTCAGCGCCTTCCACTCGGCCTCTCGGTCGAACACGGCCTCCGGCCGTTCGATACCGGCTGCGTCGCATGCCACCGGAGCCCTCCAGTACTGGCCCGTCTTCCCTGTGTGGGCGACCGGGCAGCCGTGCTCCTGCCCGCGCCCGGCGGAACCGACAGCGCTAGGTGCCTCTGGGCCCTGACGACCCGGACCGTTCGGCGACGCCCCCCGCGGCGGGGGACCCGTCGCCCCGGGCGGTGAGGCGGTCGGTCACGGCGACCACCCCGTCCATCTGCTCCGTGAGCTTCTTCATGACGAGGATCTGGGCCGGGGTCTCCAACGCACCCTCCAGGGTGACCCGTCCGTCGACGACATGGACGGCTACCGCATCCGGCGCCAGGCCCATCGTGTCCACCACCACTTCCTCGATCACCCGCAGGCGGATCTCCGGATCCGGGCGGAGGAAGACGCGGAGGAGGTCTCGCCGGGTGACGATGCCGACGAGCCGGTTCTCGTCGTCGACGACCGGCAGCCGGTCGACGCAGCGCCGCAGCATGGTGCGTGCGGCCGCGGCGACGGTCTCGTCCGCATGGACGGTGACCGCCGGAGCCGACATCATCCGGCCTGCTGTGATCGCGTCGCGTTCGTCGCGGCTCACTGCGCCGATTCCCGCTCCGGGCTGCCGTGGTCCCCGTACCGTGTTCGCGGCCAGGGCCTGGCGCACCAGAAGGTCGGTCTCGGAGACCACGCCCACCACCCGGTCGTCCTCGTCGAGAACCGGCAGGCCACTGATGTCGTGCTCCGCGAGCCGCTTGGCGACTTCCTTGAACGGCGTTGACGGCACGACGGAGACGACCTCACCCGTCATCAGGCCTCCGACCTTGCTGTGCTTCGTCATCGCCCCTCCTGGTGGCCTGTCACGGGGCTGTGATTCGGGATGCGCAGAGGCCGTGAGGGGTCCTGCCAGGGCCCGGAGCCAGGGCGCTGACACACCTGGGAACCGGGCCCCGGTGCGGGTCGCCGGATGGTACGAGATTCCACGGCCCGCCCGGACGGCACCGCCCGTTCCTGTGGCTCACGTGGCGTGCTTGATCTCGATGTGCTTGGGTTCCGGCTTCTCCTCGCCCAAACCCACGCTCACCGTGAGCATGCCGTCCGTGTACTCGGCGCGGACGTCGCCCTCGTCGGCACTCTTCGGCAGGGCGAGAGCTCGGGTGATCGATCCGTACCTGATCTCACTGCGGTGTTTGTCCACTTCGCGCTCAGTGCGTTCCGCCTTGATGGTGAGGATGCCGTCCTCCACGGTCACGTCCAGATCCTTCACCTCGACGCCCGGGAGCTCCGCGCGGATGACGTGCCTGCCGTCCTCCGTGTACTCCTCGATCCTCATGCTGTGCAGATCGGCCATGGCCGGCATGCTGAACCGGGCGGGGAAGTCCTCGAACCAGTCCGGCAGATCGGGGAACGGGAACCTCTGCTTGCGTGCGAGTACAGCCATGATCCGGCCTCCTCGGTCTTGCGGTTGCGACACGACCAGTCAACCGCCGCCCCCGCCTCCCCCGCAGGGGCCGAACAGCCCGTAGCGGGGCCCGATGGTCCCGGCGGACCGCTCGTTCGGGACCAACAGAGCTTCGGAGGGGGCCGGTCGGTCCTCGCAACCGGCCCTCACCCTTGCGTAACGTGCAGGTGCGGACATCGTCCTGCGGGGGACGTACTCGTTCGCAAGCGGCTGGAGGAGCCATGACGTCCGACAGCGGAGTACTCCCGATCATGTACGGCGTCGACGCGGCACAGCCCGCCGACGCAGCCCTGGACTGGGCCGCCGACGAAGCCGCGCGCTGCGGAGTGCGTCTCCATCTCGTGCACGCACTGCTGCCCGTGACCCATCACGTCCGGGGTGCCGAGGAGACGGCACATCACAAGGCCATGCGCGCGCTCGGTGAGGAAGCGCTCGACAAAGCGGCGGGGCGAGCACGGGAACGCCATCCGCACCTCGATGTCACGATGTCCGTCGTGCCGGGCAACCCGGCTCCGGTCCTGGTACGGAAGTCCGCGCACGCTCACACGGTCGTTCTGGGGTCCCGACGTCTGGGCCGCCTGGCCGAGGTGCTCAGCGTGGCCTCGACGGTCGTTCCGGTGAGCGCCCATGCCGCCTGTCCGGTGGTGGTGGTGCCGGAAGCCGACCGCACGGTGGAGGACCCGCCGTTCGTCGTCGTGGGGGTGGACGACAGCGAGTCGGCCGACGCCGCGGTGGACTACGCCTGCGGGGCCGCAGTGCGGTCCGGGGCCTCGGTGCGCGCGGTGTGGGCATGGCAGCGGCCACGATTCGGCTTCTGCGACGAGGAAGCCGCGAGGGAGGCATGCGAACGCCACCTGTACGCGGCGACCGAGAGGCGGTCCGGTGCGTGGGCCGACGTCTCCCTGCGCCGTGAGGTGCTGACCGGCCACCCGGTCGACGTACTGGCCGGCGCCGCCGAGCACGCGCTGGCCCTCGTCGTCGGCCGCCGGGGACGGGAGGGCTTCGCCGGGATGCGACTGGGCTCCGTCCCTCACGGCCTGCTGCACCGGGCCCTCTGCCCGGTGGTGACCGTTCCCGCCTAGCGATTCGCCGCGTGCGAGGGGAAGGGCACGACGCCGGGGCGTCGGCGACCCCGCCCGGTGTCGGGACCACAACGGTGTGCCGCGTGCGTGTGGCAGGGCCACGACTCGGTGGGGCGCCGATCGGCAGGCTCGAATGGGCCGATCGGACCGCCGGGCCGGCCCGGTCGGTCCTGGTTCCCACCCCGGGAGGACTGCTTTCCTGTGGATGACGGGAGGGGCCGTGAGGGACGCGGGGGAGCGGTGGACGTGGCCGACACACCATCGCGCACCGCGCAATCAGGATCCGCGAGAAGCGGATGGGCCCCTCCCGCCGTCGCGGTCTGACCGGTGCCGCAGCCGACGCACCGAGCAGCCCGTCTCTCCGGCTGCCCCGTCCACCCGTCCCGCCTCTCGCCTGACTTCCGGCCATCCTCAGCGCAGTCGGCGCAGGTATGGGTCATGGGGTGTGCGAGGGGCCAACCGTACGCGGGCGTCGGCCACCACCGCGCCAGTGGGTCCCGCCAGTACCGGGTTGAAGTCGGCTTCGGCCAGCTGTGGCAGGTCCGCGGACATGCGGGAGAGCCGCAGGAGCAGCTGCTCGATCGCCTCCAGGTCCACGGGTTCGGCGCCGCGGTAGCCGTGAAGCAGTGGTGCGCAACGAGGCGCCTCCGTCAGCTCACGGACGTCCTCGACCGTCAAGGGGGCGAGCCGGGCGGCGTGGTCCCCCAGGACCTCCGTCGCCGTGCCGCCCAGACCGAACAGCACCACGGGCCCGAATACCTCGTCCTGTGTGACTCCCGCGAAGAGTTCGGCACCGCGCTCGGCCATGGGCTGGATCAGCACGCCGTCGAGCTTGTCCCCGAAGCGTGCGACGAAGTCCCGGTAGGCCGACCGTATGTGCTCTTCACCATGCAGGCCGAGCCGCACCGCGTGCTCCTCGCTCTTGTGCACCAGGCCGGGCCAATGGGCCTTGACGGCCACGGCGCCGTCCGGCCCGCTCAGCGCAGCGGCTCCGGTCGCCGCGTCCCGCTCGTTCTCGGCCCAGACCCAGGGCAGCTGTGGAACTGCGTAGCAGTCGAGGAGCGCCGCGCAGTCCCGGGGGGACAGCCAGCCGCCTGCGGGGTGACGGGCGAGGAACGCCTCGACGACCGCCGTCGCCCCGCGGGTGTCGGTCCGGTCGAGTGCGGGTACGGTTCCGGCGGGCCGGGCGAGCCATTCCGCGCGTGTCGCGGCGTGTCCCAGTGCCCGCGCGGAGGCCTGAGGATCGGCGTACGCGGGAAGTGCACGGCTGCCCGCCGGGAGCAGGCGCACGGATGCCTCCTGGTCCGGCAGCACCACCGCCAGCGGGCATGACGCGTGTTCCGAGGCATCGGTCACGGCCCGTGTCAGGTCCTCGCCCGTCGCCGTGCCCACGGCGGTGGGCACGAGGCACACCACCACGGCGTCCACCTCCTCGTGTGCGACGAGAAGGTCGAGGCAGTCACGCAGCTCGGCCTCCGGCACCGCCGCACCGGTGTCCACCGGATTGCCTGCCGACGCTCCCTCCGGCAGCACGGCGCGCAGCCGCTCCACCAGTCCTTGCGGCAGCGCGTCCACCAGCAGCCCGGCCTCGACACAGGCGTCCGCGGTGAGCACCCCGGTGCCGCCGGCGTTGGAGACGACCACCACCCGGCGTCCAGTGGGGAGCGGTTGCGCGTGGAGCAGTGCGGCGGTATCGAGCAGCTCGGCGATGCTGCGGGTCGCCGTGACGCCTGCCTGCAGGAAGAGCGCCTGCCGCATCATGGTGGAGGACGCGGCCGCCGCGGTGTGCGAGGCCGCGGCCCGCCGGCCGGCGTCCGTTCGGCCCGCATCGACGGTGAGCACGGGAATGCGGCGGGTGACGCGGCGGGCGGTGCGCGAGAACAGACGCGGGTTGCCGAACGACTCCAGGTGCAGCAGGGCGAGATCGGTTCTGCCGTCGCCCTCCCACCACTGCAGCATGTCGTTGCCGCTGACGTCGTACTTGTCGCCCAGCGACACGAAGCTCGACACTCCGATGCCCAGCCGGGAGAGTCCGGCCAGCAGGGCGATTCCGACCCCGCCCGACTGGACGGCGACCCCGGCGGATCCGGAGCGGGGCGGGGCGGCGGCGAACGTCGCGTCGAGCCGTACGGACTCCTCGGTGTTGGTCAGTCCCAGGCAATTGGGTCCCACGAGCCGCATGCCGTGTCGGCGGCACGCAGCCAGCAGTTCCCGTCCCTGCCCGGCGTCGAGGCCTGCGGAGAGGACCAGCAAGGCCCGCACCCCGCAGGCGCCGCACTCCTCGGCCACGGTGGGTACAGCCCTGGCGGGCACGGCGACGACGGCGAGGTCGGGTGGCTGGGGAAGCGCGGTGACCGAGTGGTAGGTCGGCAGGGAGGATCACGGAGGCCTCGGGATGCACGGCGTACAGCCGCCCTCCGTAGCGGGTGCGGATATTGCGCAGTACCGCCCGGCCCACTGACCCGGGGTGGCGCCCCGGCCCGATCACCGCGACGGATCGCGGGCGAAGCAGCGGCTCCAGACTGGCCACGTCGGCTGTTCGCGCCCGTCTCTCGACTGCGGAGAGATACGACTCGTCCACGGCGAGCCCGACGACGCAGTGCACTTCCGGTCCGTCGAAGTGCCTCCTGACAGGCAGGCCGAGGTCGGCGAACACCTTGAGGACGTCGTGGTTCTCGGACAGGGCGTCCGCGTCGAAGGCGGTGATGCCGTCGGCTCGCGCCAGGGACACCAGGTGTTCGAGGAGCAGCGTTCCCACGCCCCGGTGGTGCCACCGGTCCGCGACAGCGAGGGCCACGTCCGCGTGGTCGCCGTCGAGCCGTTCGTACTGGGCGAGTCCCACGACCTGGGAACCCGACTCGGCGAGCAGGGCACGGGTTCCGGGTCGCACATGGGCGCACAAGCGCTCGGCGGCCTTCCGGGCGGAGTCGCGGCCGAGGGTGAAGAAGCGCAGGCGAAGATTCTCCGGCGACATGTCCTCGTACAGGCAGCGCACGGCATCCTGGTCATCCGGTTCGACGGGCCGCACGCGGACGGTGGCGCCGTCCGAGAGCAGCACGTGCACGGCGTCCCCTGTCCGGGCGGTCCGGTCCGGATCGGCATCGGACATGTCCCACTCCCGCAGCCTTCGAACGGAGCCTCTCACCCAGAATCCGACGCGGGAGCGGACGGGCCGAGGGCTGCTCGGGGCAGCGACGGGGCCGAACGGCCCTGGCACTCCCCCTTCGCCTCTCCCCGTGACGGAGGGCGCCGATCCCGTCGTCTCGCGAAGAGCGCCCAACGGCCCGTCCCGGCTGCCGCGCGGCCGCCACCACCGCCGGCGGCTGCACGAGCTGCGCTCGGACGGGTGGACGGTTCGGGTGATGCGGTGGACGGGGTGGCCTGCCGAGGCCACGGCGGCACTCCACGGGACGGACTCAGGCAGGTCCCCGCGTCCGCTCGATGTCCAGGTCCAGAAAGTGGGCCGAGCACGAGATGCACGGGTCGTGATTGCGGATGGCGAGCTCGCACAGCCGGGTGAGCTCGGCCTCGGACTCCTCGCCGCGGTCGAGCCCGGCCTGGACGATTCTGCGCAGGTCCTCCTCGATGGCGCCCTGGTTCTGAGCGGTCGGCGGCACGATGCAGGCGTCGGTGATGCGTCCCTCGCCGTCGAAGCCGTAGCGGTGGTAGAGCAGGCCGCGCGGTGCCTCCGTCGCACCGTGGCCGACGCCCGCCCGGGCGGGCACCTCCACGTAGGGCCGGGCCGGACGCTCGTACGCCGCGATGATCCGGAGGGCCTCCTCCACTGCGTAGAGAACCTCCACAGCACGGACGAGGATGCTCCTGTACGGGTTTCTGCAGACCTCTCCCGGCCCGGCGCCCTCGGGTCGCGAGGCCAGCGGGGGAGTGCCCAGCCCGGCCTCGCGTGCGGCTTCGAGGGCCGTCGGAGAGAGCAGGTGGCCGTTGACGGCGTAACGGGCGAGGGAGCCGGTGAGGTGCCTTCGGCCGTCCAGCCGGGAGTGGAGGGCCGTGGAGTGGGGGACCTGCTCCTCGATGACGTGCTCGGAGAAGGATCGGAGCGGGAAGCCGCGTGGTGGGAGCGTGCGGTCGTACGGGAGGACGGCCGGGGTTCCGGACTCGATCGCGTAGGTGCCCGGCTCGCTGAGGGCGAGCAGGTCGGCGTCGCACTCGGCGTCGGGGAAGTCGAAGCCCGCGACCCAGCGCAGGGTGTCCCAGGCGTCGTCGAGGGCGGTACGCAGCCGCTCGGTGAGGGGACGGAGTTCGGTACGGGTCGGGGCGCGGTGGAAACCGCCGAGCCGGACGTTGACGGGGTGGATCGCGCGTCCCCCGAGCAGTTCGACGACGGCGTTGCCGGCCTGCTTGAGACGCAGTCCGCGCTCGACGTGTGCCAGGTGGGAGCGGGACATGCTGATCACGTCCTCGTGGCCGAGGAAGTCCGGGGCGTGCAGCAGGTGGATGTGCAGCGTCTGGCTCTCGATCCACTCGCCGCAGTACAGCAGGCGGCGCAGGGCGGCGATCTGTCCGTCGACCACGATGCCGCACGCGTCCTCGACGGCCCGGCAGGCACTCAGCTGGTAGGCGACCGGGCAGATGCCGCAGATGCGGGAGGTGAGGTCGGGCGGCTCGGTGTGGGCCCTTCCTCGGAGGAAGGCCTCGAAGAACCGCGGAGCTTCGTAGATGCCGAGCCGGGCCTGAGTGACGATGCCGTCGTGGATGCGCAGATGCAGTGCGGTCTCGCCCTCGACTCGGGAGAGGGCGGGAACGCGCAGCACCTGGGACCGGGCCTGTGACTCGCTCATCGAATACCTCCGAGGGGACCCCCGCCTTCAGGCGGGGGAGGAGTCGGTCTCCTGCGGATTGGGGCAGGGAGCCGTGATGCGCCGCCAGGGCGGATCGCAGTGCTCTGACCCGCAGTTTTGATCTTCACTTGCAGCATTGCCAGTTTGTGGGCGTGACCACGGCATGCGTGAAGCGGGCGTTCAGGTACCGCTTCTGTCCGACCGATGCGCAGGCAGCTGAGCTGTCGCGTACGTTCGGGTGTGTGCGCAAGGTCTACGACCTGGCGCTCGCCGCCCGTACGCAGGCGTGGGCGCGGCAGGAGCGGGTCAACCACAACCAGACCTCGGCCATGCTGACCGTCTGGAAGAAGACCGAGGAGCTGGCCTACCTGAACGACGTGTCCTCGGTGCCGCTCCAGCAGTGTCTTAGGCACCTGCAGAGCGCGTTCGCCACCTTCTTCGCCAAGCGGGCCAAGTACCCGCGCTTCAAGTCGCGGAAGAAGTCGCACAAGTCCGCCGAGTACACCACCAGCGGGTTCCGCTTCCGCGACGGCCGGCTCACGCTGGCGAAGATCGGCGAACCGTTGGACATCGTGTGGTCGCGCCCGCTCCCCGAGGGGGCGAAGCCGTCCACCGTGACCGTTTCGCAGGATGCTGCGGGACGCTGGTTCGTCTCCCTGCTGTGCGAAGACGCGTCCGTGAAGCCGTTCCCCGCCAACCGCAACGCGGTGGGTATCGATGTCGGCCTGGACCATCTGCTGACCCTGTCCACCGGGGAGAAGATCGCCAACCCTGGGCACGAACGCAAGGATCGTGCCCGGCTCGCTCTGGCCCAGCGCCGTCTGGCGAAGAAGTCCAACGGGGACGGCGCCAACCGGGCCAAGGCCCGGCGCAAGGTCGCGAAGATCCATGCCCGGATCGCCGACCGACGCCGTGACGGCCTGCACAAGCTGACCACTCGTCTCGTTCGTGAGAACCAAACGATCGTGATCGAGGACCTGACCGTGCGCAACATGGTCATGAATCGGAGTCTGGCCCGCGCCATCAGCGACGTGGCGTGGTCGGAGTTCCGATGCCTTCTGGAGTGCAAAGCGAGTTGGTACGGGCGGGAAGTGATCGCGGTGGACCGCTTCTTCCCCTCCTCCAGGCTGTGCTCCGCCTGCGGCACTCTGCGAGAGAAGATGCCGCTCAACGTCCGCACCTGGACGTGCGACGGCTGCGGTACGACCCACGACCGGGACGTGAACGCGGCGAAGAACATTCTGGCCGCCGGGCCGGCGGTGGCAGTCTGTGGAGCCGGTATAAGACCTCAACGGAGCACTCCGGGCGGGCAGTCGGCGACGAAGCAGAAAACCCCACGGCGCGAACCGTAGGAATCCCCCTCGTTCACGAGGGGGAAGAGGTCAACCGGGTCCTTCCTCCTCCACGGCGGTGAAGGCGGTGACGTTGAAGGTGTGCAGGAACCTTCCGACGTCCTCGTCGCTCATCCCGTCGCGGTGCATGAGAGGGACGAGCGCCGGGATGTTCGTCGTCCCGGCCGGCCCGAAGCAGCCGTAGCAGCCGCGCCCGTACGTCGGGCACAGGGCACCGCAGCCCGCGTGCGTGACCGGGCCGAGGCAGGGCGTGCCGTGGGCGACGGTGACGCATACGTTGCCGCGCCGCTTGCAGGCGAAGCAGACGGCGTGGTTCGGGATGCCGGGCTTCCGTCCGGCGAGGAAGGCCGTGATGACCTCCACGAGCTGCCCGCGGTCGATGGGGCAGCCGCGCAGCTCGAAGTCGACCGGTACGTGAGCGGAGATCGGTGTGGACGTGGCGAGTGTCTCGATGTAGTCGGGACGGGCGTAGACCGTCGCCAGGTACTCCTCGACGTTCGCGTAGTTGCGCAGGGCCTGGACGCCTCCGGCGGTGGCGCAGGCGCCGATGGTGACGAGGTGGCGGGACTCGGCGCGGATGCGCCGCACGCGTTCCACGTGCTCGGGGGTGCTGACGGACCCTTCGACGAGCGAGAGGTCGTACGGGCCCGGTGCCACGTCGCTGGACGCCTCCAGGAAGTGGGCGATCTGCAGCTCGTGGGCGATACCGAGCAGTTCGTCCTCGCAGTCGAGGAGGGTGAGCTGGCAGCCGTCGCACGAGGCGAACTTGAACACGCCCAGTCGGGGGCGGGCGGGCGGCCGGGGCGTGGTGGGGGTGGTCATCTCACAGTTCCCGTACGGAGAGCAGTGGTTCGGCCCGGTCGTAGCCGACGACGGGGCCGTCGCGGCAGAGCAGCAGAGGGCCGAGTTGGCAGTGCCCGCAATGGCCGGTGGCGCAGCGCATGTTGCGTTCGAGGGAGACCTGGACGCGGTCGGGGCGGACTCCTCGGTGGATCAGGTCGCGGGCGGTCGCGCGCATCATGACCTCGGGGCCGCAGACGAAGGCGGTCGTGTCCGCCGGCGTGAAGTGGGCTTCGCCGAGGAGTGTGGTGACGACTCCGACCCGACCGGTCCAGTCGTCGTCGGGCCGGTCGACCGTGACGGCGCTGAACGGCCGTTCCCAGGTGGGGAACTCGCCCCGGTACAGGAGGTCGGCGGGAGTCCGGGCACCTGCGAGGACGTTCAGCCGCCCGTACCCGTGCGGCTCGGCGAGAACCGCGTCGATCACGGGCCGCAGCGGCGCGATGCCGATGCCGCCGGCGATGACGAGCAGATCGTTGCCTCGGGCGGCCGCCAGGTCCCAGCGTGTGCCGAACGGGCCGCGCATGCCGACCCACGCACCGGTGCGCAGGGTCCACAGCGCACGGGTGACGGCGCCGACGGCGCGCACGGTGTGTGTCAGCCGCTGCCCGTCGGGGATGCGGGACACCGAGACGGGGATCTCGCCTGCGCCGAGGGCGTACACCATCGCGAACTGGCCCGGAGTGAAAGGGCTCAGGGCCTCTCCGGCCGGCTCCAGGACGAGCGTGACGGTGTCGTGCGTCTCGTCCCGGCGGTCAACCACCCGGTAGGGGAGGGGAGTGAGGGTCATGGGCTGGTCACGCTCCCCGGGGTTCCGGGCGGCCCGTAGAGGTCGAGCAGGCGGGTCCGGGTCGCCCTGAGCCGGTCGCCGATGGTCTCGGCGACGACCGTGACCAACGCCAGCCCCAGTTCGGGGCGTTCGGTACACAGACCACGCACGGCGGCGGCGTCGAACTCCCAGGCCCGCACCGGTCCCCGGGTCTCGGCACCGAGGTGCCAGTGCCGGGGCGGGCACAGCCACGACCAGCCGAGCAGGGCGCCCCTGCCGATGGTCTCGACGACGGTCTGACCGCGGCCGGGCACGTGGACGTCGAGCGCGACGGTGCCCGAGCGGATGATCCAGAAGCGGTCCGCCTCCTCGCCCTCCTCGAAGATCCGCGTGGCGCCCGGGAAGGCGGCTTCGCGGGCGAGGGCCATCAACCGACCGCGGTGCTCGGCCGGCAGGGCCGTGAGCGCCCCTTCGCCGGCGGGCTCGCCCGTCCCCGGGATCACGGTGCGCTCTCCGTCCGCGTGGCCTCCTGGTGGAGGGCATGCGCCTCTTCGGTGAGATCGATGCCGGTGGGGCACCAGACGATGCACCGGCCGCAGCCGACGCATCCGGAACTCTCGAACTGGTCGTGCCAGGTGCCCAGTTTGTGGGTGAGCCACTGGCGGTAGCGGCTGCGCGGGGTGGCCCGGACCGGTCCGCCGTGGAGGAGCGAGAAGTCCAGGTCGTAGCAGGAGTCCCAGCGGCGCCAACGCTCCGCGTGGTCGCCGGTCAGGTCGGTCACGTCCTCGGTGGTCGTGCAGAAGCAGGTGGGGCAGACCATGGTGCAGTTCCCGCAGCTCAGGCATCTGGCCGTGACATCGTCCCAGCGGTCCGCCTCCAGGGTGTCCCGCATCAGCGTGCGCAGGTCCACCGGCGGCATGGACCGGCCCATGCGTTCGGCCGCCTCGCTCACCGCGGAGGCGGCTGCCGCGCGGGTGGGTTCGTCGGCGTCGCGGCGCGGGAGCTCCGCGAGCACCGCCGCACCCTCCGGGCTGCCGCTGCGGCACAGGAAGCGGTGGCCGGCGGCGTCCACGACCTCGGTGAGCGCGAGGTCGAATCCGGCGTCCGCGGCCGGTCCCGTGCCCACCGAGACGCAGAAGCAGGTGGCACCCGGCTCGGTGCACTCGACCGCGATCAGGAAGGCACCCGTGCGCCGGGAGAGGTAGGCAGGGTCACGGTAACGGCCCCCGGCCATCACCCGGTCGAGAATCCGAATGGCCCGCAGATCGCAGGGCCTCACGCCGAGGAAGGCGTAGGAAACGCTCTCGGGTGCCTCCGGGTGCACGCTCAGCCCGCCGTCGGGGCGGCGATCGGCGCTCCACTGGCGGACGCGCTCCGGATGGAGGAACGACTTCCACGACTGCGGCCCCGCGCTGTGCGCGAAGGCGGCCTCGTCGGCACGTCGGCGGACCCGGTACTGCCCCGCCTCGAGTTCGACACCCCACCCGTAAGGCAGCGCTTCGGCCGACTCGAGTTCGTCCAGGACGATGGCGCCGTCACGGACGGTGGGACCGATCACCGTGCGGCCGCGGCGCACGAGGACGCGGACGAGTTCGTCCAGTCCGTCGCGGTCGAGCACCGCGTCGGTCGGAGCGCCGGGTACGACACCGGTGTTCTCGGGATCCGTCATGGTTTGCCGCTCGTCCGGGGGCCGTACGGCCCGGGAGGCACAGACCCCTACGCCGCGATCCGCTGGGACACGGCCGTACGGTGTGCTGTCGGTCGTGGACAGGGTGTCAGGTACCCGCCTCTCCGCCTCCGATATGGGTCCCGGCGTGTCCTCGGTGCGTCCCCGGAGGGTGGCGCCGGTGCTCACTCGTCCCGAGGACCGTGGGCCGGAATCGCGCAGTGGCCCCGGATGTCCGCCTCGATCCGCCGGACCAGACCCGGCACCGCCCGTGCCACCGCCGGGGTGAGTCCGGTGCCCAGCGAACGGTCCGCTCCCTCGACCGCGTACACGACGAGGCGGAGAGGACTGCGCCCGAGGACGTCGCCGAGCTGCAGCGCCTCGGCGAGGCCGAGTCCGTGCGTGCTGTGCCTCCCCGGGCCCGCCGCGTGCAGCGAGCCGCCCGGGGTCCCGGACCACCGGTGCGTCCGCCCCGGCTGCGCCGACGGGGGAAAGCAGGCATCGACGACCACTGCCAGGGCGGCGTTCTCCCAGAGGCCGATCAGCCGGCCGGGGTCCCCTTCGGACGGTGCGAGTACGGTGCCCGAGGGCAGCGGCCGCCGCGCGGCCCGGTCCTTCAACGAGGCGACGACGGCCCATCCGACCCCGTCGTCCCGGCGGAACTCGTTGCCGATCCCGATGACCGCCGTGCGGGCGATCGGTTCCATCGATACCTGCTTCCTCGTCCGGAATCATCAATCGATCATTGCTGCTGTGGCCTCCACATCCGGTGCCGACGTGCTCCGGCGGACGCTCTTGCCGGAGCGGGTCGGCCGCAGCCATCGTCGACGACGCAGGCGAGGGCGCGCGGCGCGTCGACGTACGTGTCGCAGGGGCGCGGATGCGGAATCCATGGGTCAGCAGGCGCCGAGGACAAGGCTTCGCGCAGGGCAGGCGGGGCGGCCCCCGCTCCGGGGCCGTTCGGCCCATGTCCCCGGCCGCGGCGCGGAGTCAGCGTGGACGCAGGGACGGCGCACGCGCGCCCGCCCCGCGCCCGTCACCACTTGACCGGCTCGTGCCACGGAGGCTCCGGCCCGCCCGGTGGGCTCCCGCCGACACAGGAAGAGGCACTGTCATGACCGATTCTCCGCGCACGGTGAGCGACGTCATGACCCACACCGCGGTCGCGGTGGGTCGTCATGCCGCGTACAAGGAGATCGTGGAACTGATGGACCAGTGGAAGATCAGTGCCCTGCCGGTCGTGGAGGGCGACGGAAGGGTCATAGGCGTGGTGTCCGAAGCCGATCTCCTGCCGAAGGAGGAGTTCCACCTCGACGCCCCCACGCTCGGCGAAGGGGCCCGGTCGGACCTGTGGAAGGCGGGTGCGGTGACGGCCGGCGAGCTGATGTCGAGCCCCGCGGTGACCGTCCAGCCGGGGGCGACCATCGCGGAGGCCGCGCGGATCATGGCACGGCGCCGGGTGAAGCGGCTCCCGGTGGTCGACCGGGTCGGGATGCTGGAGGGAGTGGTCAGCCGCAGCGACTTGCTGAAGGTGTTCCTGCGTACGGACGACGAGCTCGCCGAGGACATCCGCCGCCATGTCCTCGCGGACCTTCCGGCCGCCGTCGGGGTGGACGTGTCCGTCACGGACGGGGTGGTCACGCTCAGCGGGGAGCTTCGGGACCGCCGGCTGGTCCCCCTGCTGGCCAAGGCCGTCCGCGCGGTGGAAGGCGTGGTGGACATACGCGTGGATCTGACCGGGGGCGTCGCTCGACCCGATCGACCCCACCCCCTTCACGAAGGCGGGGAAGACTGAGGCACAGGCGCGGGCCGGGGCCGTTCGGCCCCTGGTGGCCCGGGTCCGGCGTACGGCATCCTCGACGAGGAGAGCCGACCGTCAGGGGGCCGACATGTCCGAGGCACCGGCCTTTTCGGCCGAGGCGCCCGTCCGCGTGTTCCTGCTCGACGACCACGAGGTGGTCCGGCGCGGTCTGCGAGATCTGCTCGACGCCGAACCGGACATCGAGGTCGTCGGCGAGGCCGGCACAGCGCAGCAGGCGCTGGCACGGGGACCTGCGGTGCGACCGCGCGTGGCGGTGCTGGACGTCCGCCTTCCCGACGGTGACGGCGTCACGGTCTGCCGGGAACTGCGGTCTCGCATGCCGGAGCTGGCCTGCCTCATGCTGACGTCGTTCGACGACGAGGACGCGCTGCTGGACGCGATCATGGCAGGAGCGGCCGGGTACGTGCTGAAACAGATCAAGGGTTCCGACCTCGTCTCCGCCGTACGAACCGTGGCCACCGGCCAGTCGATGCTCGACCCCGCCACCACGGCTCGTCTGATGCACTCGCTGCGATTCCCCGAAGAAGCCCCGGCACCCGAGGACGAACGGCTCGCCGTGCTGTCCCCGCGCGAACGCGCGGTCCTTGAGCTGATCGGGCGCGGAATGACGAACCGTCAGATCGGCAAGGAGCTCTACCTCTCCGAGAAGACCGTCAAGAACCACATCTCACGGCTGCTGTCCAAACTGGGTGTGGAGCGCCGTGTCCAGGCCGCGGTCATCGCGGCGCACCACGAGCACCAGCGGTAGGCAGGCGCTCGAGTCCGGCCGGTCAGACCCGGCCGCGCAGCGGCACACGCCATTCCAGACGGGTTCCGCCGTTCGCGCCGCGTGCGACGCTCAGCTCACCACCCAGCCGTTCCGCCCGCTCCCGGAGGTTGCGCAGGCCGCTGCGCCGTCCGCCGTTCTCGATGCCGACCCCGTCGTCGACGACGCTCACCGTGAGCGTTCCGGACCGGGCCGTGATCGAGACCTCCGCCCGGTCGGCGTGAGCGTGCCGTGCGACGTTCGTGAGTGCCTCGCTCAGCACCGCCACCACCTCGTCCGCGAGGTCGCCCGGAACATCGGTGTCGACGAAACCCTCGATGCGCAAGGCGGGCGCGAAGCCGAGCGCCTGTGCTTCCTCTCCCAGCAGGCGCGCGGCCCGCGCGCGGAGACCGCTCCCGCCCCGGGGCGCATCGTGCTGCCGCAGTCCGAAGATCGTCGATCGAATGATCTTGATGGTGTCGTCGAGGTCGTCGATGGCCCGGCCCAGCCGCTCGGACGCCTCCGGGTGGTCGACGAAGCGCTGTGCGCTCTGCAGCGTCATCCCCGTCGCGAACAGGCGTTGGATGGCCAGGTCGTGCAGGTCCCGGGCGATTCGGTCGTGATCGGCGAGCAGGACCATCTGTTCCGCTTCGCGTCTGTGGTCGGCCAGTTCGAGGGCCACGGCGGCCTGGCCCGCGAAACCGGACAGGGGCCCGGTCTCCTCGTCCGAGAACGGGGGGCGACCGGAACGACGCGCGAGCGTCAGGACGCCGCGGGTCCTCTCCTTCGTCACCACCGGCACGGCGACCGCGGGACCGAACTTCTTCCACGCCCCGGCCTGCGGGGCGAACCGGGCGTCGTTGGCCACGTCGGGACTCCTGACCGGGGCGCCCTCCGCGAGAGCGAGGCCTGCGAGTGTGCCCTCCGCCGGCAGCGTCACGCCCCGGTGCTGATCGGCGCCGTCCCCGAGCGCGACGACGCCGTGCAGCTCACCCGCCGAGGTGAGCAGGTGGACCATTCCGAGGCTCGCTCCTGTGATGTCACGAGCCCGTCTGATCATCAGCTCGAGCACTCGGGACTGCCGTGTCCCGGAGAGAAGCGCACTCGTGCACTCGGCGCTGGCCTCCATCCACTGCCCCCTCAGTCGGAGCTCCTCGAACAGGCGGGCGTTCTCGATGGCGATGCCGGCGGCGACGGCGAGCGTGGACAGGACGGCTTCGTCGTCGGAGTCGAATTCGGCGCCGTCTCGCTTCTCGGTCAGGTAGAGGTTGCCGAACACCTCGTCGCGCACCCTGACGGGTACCCCGAGGAACGTCCGCATCGGCGGGTGGTGGGACGGGAATCCGGATGACGCCGGGTGCTCGGCTATGTCGCTCAGCCTCAGCGGTTCGGGGTGCCGGATGACCTCGCCCAGGAGACCGTGACCGGTGGGGAGGTCGCCGATGCGCGCGCGCAGCTCGTCGCCGATGCCGACGGGAAGGAACTGCGCCAGTCTGTCCCCGTCCCCGATCACCCCGAGCGCCCCGTACTCGGCGTCCACGAGGGAAACCGCGGCCTCGACGATCCCTTGGAGCACCTGAGGGAGATCGAGCTCCCGTCCCACCGACAGCACGGCTTCCAGGAGACCGTTCAGGCGGTCCCTCGTCTCGCGTACCTCGTCGATGCGCCCCTCGAGCTCGTCCAGCAGCTCGTCCAGGCGCAGCCGCGGCACACGATTCACCGCGTGGATGTCCTCGCCCACGTGCTCTCCTGTCGTGTCACACAGGGGAAGCCTTCGTTTGTCCTACGTTACCGCTTCGCTCTCGGGTGGCTCGTGTGTCCGGCCGGTGACGGCGGGCCGCACGGGTCACGCACGACGGCGCCGGGGGTCCGGACGTCCGTCCCCGGCGGGCGCGTGCCCGATGAGCCGCCCCACCCATGCCTGCCGGCTCAGGCGTGCCGCGGCGAAGCCGAGCAGGCCCGCAGCGCACGCGAGTCCCACCTCCATCGCTTCGAGGGGGCGCGTCTCCAGAACGGAACGCAGGAAGGGCACGTACACCGCGGCGACGCCCAGGGCCGCCGACGCCAGTACCGACAGCGGGAGAAAGAGATTCGCCCGCGTGAACAGGCGGCTGCGCAGTCCCAGCACGACCCCCAGCT
Source organism: Streptomyces sp. HUAS CB01 (assembly GCF_030406905.1). Lineage (NCBI taxonomy): Bacteria > Bacillati > Actinomycetota > Actinomycetes > Kitasatosporales > Streptomycetaceae > Streptomyces > Streptomyces chengbuensis. Next base: position 219,446 of record NZ_CP129137.1, on the reverse strand, counting down.
GGGCCGCCAGCAGGGAGAGGAAGAGCACCGTCTGCCAGGGGGAGCCGACGGTACGCGCGAGCAGCCCGACGACCAGGCAGACCGCGGTCACCACGGCGCCCAGGAAGAGCACGCGCTGCCACAGGCCGTGGCCCATCACGTGCTGGTCGGGCGGACGGGGCGGCCGGTGCATGGCCTGCGGGGACACGGGCTCCGCTCCGACCGCGACGCCGGTGAGGCCATGGGTCAGGAGATTGATCCACAGGATCTGGCCGGCCCGGAGCGGCAGGGCCAGCCCCAGCAGGGGCCCGACGAGCATCACCAGGATCTCGGCCGTGCCGCCGGCGAGGGCGTAGACGAGGAACCTGCGGATGTTGTCGTACACCCGTCGTCCCTCCTCGACAGCAGCCACGACGGTGGCGAGTTCGTCATCGGTGAGCACCAGGTCGGCCGACTGACGGGCGACCTCGGTGCCGCGGCGCCCCATGGCCACGCCGATGTCCGCGGCGTGCAGAGCGGGGCCGTCGTTGACGCCGTCGCCGGTCATGGCCGTCACGTGGCCGCGGGCGTGCCACGCCTGGACGATGTCCAGCTTCTGCTGCGGGTCCGTGCGGGCGAAGACCGTCACCGCAGTCGGATCACCGACACGGCCGGCCGCCAGGTCCGCTCCTGTGGCGACCGCCTCGTTGGAGTCCTCCGGGCCCACGAGACCGACGCGTGCGGCCACCGCACGGGCGGTTGCCGGATGGTCCCCGGTGACCAGGACGGGGGTGATCCCGGCGGCGCGGCAGGCGGCGAGGGTCGTGGCCGCGGAGGGCTTCGGGGGGTCGCTGATGGCGGCCAGACCGAGGAACCGCAGGCCGTGCTCCGCGTCCGAGGCCTCCGGCGGTCGACCCGAGCGCTCGCCGGAAGCCACGGCGAGGACGCGGAAGCCACGGGACGCCAGGTGTGCCGCCTCTTGCCGTGCTTCGGCGATCAGCTCGGAGCCGTCGTCCAGCACGGTGGGATCGAGCACGGTCTCCGGCGCGCCCTTGAGGCAGACGAACGATCGTCCGGAGGGCGTCCTGTGCACGGTGGTCATCCGTTTCCGGAGACTGTCGAACGGCGCTTCGCCGGTCCTCGGGCATCTCTCCCGGAGGAGGCTGCGCTCCTCGCAGCCCGCCTTCGCCGCCGCGGTGAGCAGCGCGGCTTCGGTCGGATCCCCGAGCGCCGTCCAGCGGTCGCCGGATCCTCCCGTCCCGCCCGGCGGCCGGAGGGCGGCGTCGTTGCACAGCGTCGCGACCGTCAGCAGATCACGAACGGGCCCGAGTTCCGCGGCCCTCGCCGCTCTTCCGGCGATGCGCACCTCGCCCCTCGGCTCGTAGCCGACCCCGGTGAACTCCACCCGCCCACGGGGGGTCCAGATCTGCTCCACCACCATCCGGCCCTCGGTGAGCGTCCCGGTCTTGTCGGTGGCGAGGACGGTCACGGAACCGAGGGTCTCGACGGCGGGCAGCCGGCGTACCACGGCGTGCCGTGCCGCCATCCGCCGCGCCCCCAGCGCGAGCGCGAGCGTCACGACGGCCGGCAGCGATTCCGGTACGGCGGCGACGGCGAGACTGATCGCCGTCACGGCCATCGTGGCCGGCGGCAGCCCCCGCAACAGCCCGAGGGCGAAGACCAGCACGCACAGGGCCACGGTGACGAGCGCCAGCACCCGGCCCAGTGCCGCGAGTCGGCGCTGCAGGGGAGTGGGCTCGGGCCGGCCCTCCAGGAGGGACGCGATCCGGCCGAGTGCGCTGCCCTTGCCCGTGGCGAGAACCTCGGCCACGGCCCTGCCCCTGACGGTGACGGTCCCGGCACTGAGGACGGAGGCGCCCGGTTTCCCGGAGCGGACGTCCTTGTCGACCGGAACGGACTCCCCGGTCAGCATGGACTCGTCCACCAGGAGTGACGACGACTCGAGAAGTCGTGCGTCGGCGGCCACGATGTCGCCCTCACCGAGCAGCAGCACGTCTCCGGGCACGACGTCCCTCGCCGGCACCTCCCGGTCGGCCCCGTCCCGCACCACGCGTGCGGCCGGCGCGGACAGCGCCGAGAGCGCCGCGACGGCGTTGTCGGCCCTGATCTCCTGGACGACACCCACGGTGGTGTTGACGACGACGACCAGGGCGATCACCACGGCATCGGCATGGTCCCCGACCGCGACGGTCAGGACGATCGCGCCGAGCAGAACCATGATGAGCGGATCGCGAAGCTGGGCCAGCACACGACTGCGGAGGGGCAGCCTGCGACGCGCCTCCACCTCGTTCGGACCGTGCTCGCGCAGCCGCCGCGCCGCTTCCTCGTCCGTCAGACCGGCCGGCCGTGTGTCGTCGGGCGCCATGATCCGCGTGCGATGAGAGGTCACGCTCCCCTCCCGTCGGTTCGGCAGGGTGTCGGGGCCCCGTACCGCGGAGGACACGGTCCCGGACGGCTCCGTCTTCCCGGACGGGGCCGCGGTTCGAGCACTCCGGGTCGGAGCCGGGCGAACGGGCTCTCATCTCATCCTGCCCGTTCGGGGCGCGGTGGGCGCGGGGGCCGGTCGGTTCCGGCCGGGGGCCGATCAGCCCTGCCCGGTGGGGGTGGTCCCGGCGCAGGCTGGAACCGCGTTCCCCATGGCTGCAACCGACCGGGGCGGCAGGGCGTTGCTCGACAGTCCGGAGTCCCGGATCGCTCGTCCCGCGAAGTGCACTTCGAGGAGGGTGCTCGCCGTGACCGACGCGACCACCACCGACCTGTACGAGGTCACCATGGTCATGTCCTACCTCCGGGAGGGCATGGACCGGCCCGCGACCTTCAGTCTGTTCGTACGAGACCTGCCACCTGAGCGGGGTTTTCTCGTCGCTGCAGGCCTCGAACCCTCCCTGGACTACCTGTCCCGCCTCCATGTGGGACCGGAGGACGTGCGGGACTTCGCAGCGACGCTGCATCGCCCCGAGGAGGATCTGCAGGAGCTGCTCGGCATGGAGTTCCGGGGTGACGTCCGTGCGGTGCCCGAGGGCCGACTGGTCTTCGCCGGAGAGCCGCTGATGGAGGTCACCGCGCCGTTGCCGCAGGCGCAGTTCGTGGAGACCTACCTGCTGGGACAGATCTGTCATCAGACGGTCGTCGCCTCGAAGGCCGCGCGTTGCGTCATGGCCGCCGCCGGACGACCCGTCGTGGACTTCTCCCTGCGGCGCACGCACGGTCCGCAGGCGGGTTTCCAGGCCGCTCGCGTCTCCGTGATGGTCGGGTTCGCGGGTACCAGCAATGTGGCCGCCGCGGCGGAACTCGGGATTCCGGGATCCGGGACCATGGCCCACTCCTACGTCGAGGCCTTCCCCGGCGAGGAAGAGGCATTCAGAGCCTTCGCCCGCGCGCATCCCGGCCCGGTGACATTCCTCGTCGACACCTATGACACCGACCTCGGTGTCAGGACGGCCGCCCGGGTACTGGCCGACATCCGAAGGGGAGCAGGGTGCGCCGTCCGCCTCGACAGCGGTGACCTGGGCGCTCTGGCCCACCGGGCACGGGGGATTCTCGACCGGGCGGGGCTCGCCGAGGTCCGCATCATCGCCAGTGGCGGCCTGGACGAGTACGCCGTCGACGAACTGGTGCGCGGCGGCGCGCCGATCGACGTGTACGCGGTGGGCACCAAGGTGGGTACCGCCGCGGACGCACCCTATCTGGACGCGGCCTACAAGCTCGTCGAGTACGCCGGGCGGCCGGTCATGAAGCTGTCGTCGGCGAAGGCCACCGCGCCTGCCCCCAAGCAGGTGTTCCGCGGACCGGGCGGCCGGGACGTCGTGGGGCTGGAGGGTGAGGAGCCGCCGGACGGCGGGGAGCCGCTGCTGCGGACAGTCATGCTGGGCGGCCGGAGAACCGGACCACCGGACACCCTGGCAGCCGCCCGGGCGCGCTTCGAGGCCGACCTGGCGTCCCTGCCGGAAACAGCACGCCGTATCCGCGGCGTCCAGCCCCCACCACGCCCCGGGGTCTCCCCACGCCTGGCCGCCCTGACGGCCAGGACGCGGAACGAGATCGAGGAGGCCGTCAGGATGACGCGTGCGCGGAGCGGGCGACGCCCGTCTGAGGACGGGGCCTCCTGACCCCGGCACGGGACCGTTCGGCTCTCGCGGCAGCCCTCCGTCGGTCGCATCGTGGTGTCAGGAAGACAACCGCGACGCGGTGGCAAGAGGCCGATCATGAACGTGGGTGCGGCCATGGCGTTGCGGGTGACGCCGGCGGCACGGCGGCCTTCCGGATCCTGCTGTCGCCCCGGGCGGCACTCGTGCCGCGCCGGACGGGAACCGTCCGCCCGTCGCCCGGAGAGGCCGTCCGGCACGGAGCGGTCGGAGGGTCCTTCGGCCGCACGGGCGGCCGGTAAGGAGGCGTACGGACATGACTCCCCCTGTGACAGTCGGAGTGGACGGGTTCCCGGAGAGCCGGGCTGCGGCGGAATGGGCCGCGCGGGAGGCGGTGCTGAGGGAAGCGCCTCTGCGCTTGGTGCACGTGGAGGAGTGGCCGATCGTTCCGTCCGTGCCCCCGGTCGATCACCTGGAGAGCGTCGAGTGGCCGGACATCGAGGAGTTCCGGCGGCAGGTGGACGGGGTTCTCGAGGAGGTGTCGGACGACCTGCGCCGACGGCACCCCGGCCTCGCCGTGTCCGCGCGACGCCTGACCGGGCGCGCGGCCGCAGTCCTCACCGTCGAAGCCGCCGATTCCCAGTTGCTGGTCCTCGGGTCGCGCAGGCGGGGGGCGGTCGAGCGATTCGTGACCGGATCCGTCGGGTCCGCCGCGATCGGGCTCACGGACACTCCGGTCGTGGTCGTGCGCCCGCCGGACGAGGAGGCGCCGCGACCCCCTGAGCACTCCGGGCGGGACGTGGTGGTGGGGGTGGACATCCACGAGAACGCCGATGCGGTGCTGGCGTTCGCCTTCGGCGAGGCGGCGCGGCGGGGCTGCGGGGTCCGTGCGGTGCACGGGTGGTCGCTGCCGTTCGCGTTCAGCTACGCGCCCGGGCTCGATCCCGGTGTCAGGCAGGAGGTGGCCGACGGCATCTCCGGTGCTCTCGCCGAGCGGCTCCGGCCGTGGCGGGAGCAGTACCCCTCGGTCAAGACCGAGGAGAGAGTGCTCGTCGGCGCGCCCGCCGAGCAGGTGCTGTACGAAGCCGCCGACGCGGAACTCGTCGTCGTCGGCCGCCGCATCCGGCGGGCCCCGGTCGCCGGGCACCTCGGGCACGTCGCCCACGCCGTACTCCACCACGCCACCGCTCCGGTGGCCGTCATCGCCCACGACTGACAGCCGTCCCACCGGGCCGAGGAACGGCATGGCACCGCCGGGGGCTTCACTCTTCGACCGACGACAGCCGGCCCCGGTCCGGGCACGTGACCTCGCCCGCGGCGGGTGTCCGAGCTGAGGGTGAACCACCGGGCCACGGGGGGGCACGGGAACTCCCTTCACTGGGCAAACGGGAAAAGGGGACACGCGCATGACGCACCGTGGAACGGACCGCGCCCCGCGCCCCGGGGGGCTTCGCTGACGGGAATGGGTTCTGGCTCAGGTTCTGTGGCGGGTGACGCTCTGTCATTGCTCGATATCGAACAGCGGGATGGACGGCGATGGCGGAGCAAGGACTGTGCGAAGGCGGTTGAGGTTGGCTCGCCACTGCTTCCAGTCTTCCGGGTCGACCCAGTTCGAGGCTGGCCCGGCCTCCTCGCTGATGACGCGAGCGAGGGCCTCGTCAGCGAGCGTCCGGAGATCGTCAGGGAAGGCGGGCATGGGTTCTTCAGGGCCGTAAGGTGTGTCGATTGGGCCGCCGCCAGGGCATTGCGCCGCAATCAGCGCGGCGGCGGCCACCGCCTCTTCCCCTTCGGCGAGCCAGCCGGTGGCGTCGACGGTGCGCGTGAGGATGCCACGGACCAGTGCCTCGCGCTCCTCGGGTTTGCCGTCGTCGAGAGCATTGGCGAAATCCGCGGCCGTGTCGTTGTCGAAGGGGCCAGTGTCCCAGGTGCCCATGTTGATCTCCTCGTGTAGCTGCGCCAGGATCCTCGCATCAGCCGCCGACATCGCGATCACTGTGCGAGCAGTACGCGCTTCCGCAGAAGGGCGAAGCCAGCACGCCCGAGCATCTGACGCTTGAGCATCTTGATCCGGTTGACGTGCCCTTCGACCACGCCCGAGCTCCAGGGCAGGGTGAGTCCGGCGATGACCGCGTCAAGGTCGCGGTCGATGCCGGCGGCGAGGGTATGGAGACTGGGCAGGTCGTTCTGCCGGACGGCGTCGAGCCAGGCCAGCAGGTGTTCGCCCTGGCGCTGGGTGAGCATGACCGCGAAGGACCGGACGTGCCGGGTGAGGGCATCGAGCTCGGGACAGTGGGTGCGGACGGTCTCGAGCTGGAGTTGTTCAGGATCGGTGAGGGTCTCCGGGCGGCTGAGGATCCATCCGGAGACCGTCCGGGGCGAACGGCGGCCGGGCGGTCACCGGTCGCGGTGAGGTGCGTTTCTTGTGCAGGTAGGCACGGACACGCTGGTAGCTGCCTTTGTAGCCGAGCGGCACGATCTCCTCCCACAGTTTCCAGGCGTTGGTGAAACCCTCGCTCCACCGGTCGTCCAGGTAGGGCTTGTAGTCATCAAGGACCGAGGGCCGGTTCTGACACTGGCCGGTGAACAGCTCCTCCGGAGCCTTCGCCTCGACGAGCTGCTTGACGGTCCGCCAGGTCATGCCGAGCTGACGCTGGATCGAGCGGCGGCTGTGCCCGGCCTCCAGCAGTGCGTGGACAGCGGCATGCCGGGCCCGGGTGCGGTCGGCGAACCGGTGCCCGGTCGGCCAGGGTGAACCGGGCGGCTCCTCCTCCGGGGCGGGCTCCGGCTCGGGTTCGGAAGCCGCCGGGACAAGGGCACGGAGGCAGCGGCGGTGCTGGGCGACGGCCCGTTAGAGCGGTGAACCAGGTTGTGGGCGTCCGCAGGACCGCCGGGCCCGGGCATCGGCGACACCGCGCCCTTGCGCGCGACGACCGCTGTGGGCCCGCGGCGGTCCGCCGACCGCAGGCCGAGGTACCGCGACCGGTCCACGACTGCGCCGAGACAGCGGATCGTCGACGTGGGCAGGTGTCGGGACGACGGACCACGGGCAGGCCCGGCCCGGCCGGACGGGCTTGGGCAGGACCGGCCGAGCGCCTGGCAGGCCGTTGTGCGTGCCGGATCTCCGCCCCGACCCAGGACCGGCCTCGTGCCGGTGCGTGCCGCCCGGCAACTGCTACACGGAAGCGGCGAGTTCGGACCCGATGTGGTGTGCCCACGCCTGGATGCGCTCCGGGTTCCGGAAGTCGCCTCCCTCACCGTGGCGCACGAGATGTCGAGCGACCCAACCGGGCGTCGACGCCGTGATGCTGCCGCCGAACGTGATGTGCTCGCGGGCGTGCAACCGTTCCATCTGCCGTGCCACCCCGCGCACGGGGGGAATGTCGTGCTGTTCGGCGGAGCTGTCGACCGGGCCACTGCTGAACAGCCACACCGGTCGCCCTTCGAGAGCTTCCGCGTTGCGCCTCGCGCAACGGCGGGCGCTGTGATGCCAGCGGTTCGCGTAGAGCGACCCACCCAGCACCACGGCGTCGTAGTGTTCGACGTCCTTCACGTCACGGGCGGGCAGCACGGCGGTGTCGTAGCCGTCCGCTCGGAGGGTGGCGCCGATCTCTTCCGCTATGCCTGCGGTGGCACCGTGCTTGCTGCCGTAGGCCACGAGAACGCGCTTGGTGGTCATGCCGTACTCCCTTCCTGTCCGACGCCGGCACCAGCGGACGAGGGCCTGCCTGCGGTCCCTCCGGACATGCCCCTCGGCGGTGTACGCACGGCGAGAGGCCATGGCGTCGCTGGCCGTCGGTGAGCGTCGGACCGCGTCCCGGTGCAGCCCGGGCACCCCGCTCAGCCGCCGCCCGTCGCGACGATCCTGCGTCCGGTGATGCGGGACGGCGAGAGCTCGACCCACAGGTCACGCGCTCCTCCTGCCCACGGCGCCGTAGGGGCGAGTTCCGTCAGCCGTCGGATCGCGTCCTCCTCGGTGACGGCGCGCGCGGTTCCCACCGCCAGCACGCTCCACCCCTTGCTGAAGGCGTCGTCGATGCGGTCCACCTCGAAGGCGATCTCGCTTCCCGCGGCGAAGGCGGGGACCTTCCCCAGTGCGGTGCGGAAGGCGATTTCGGCTCCGTCGACCACGTAGTTCACCGGTACCACCGCCGGCCCCTGGGGCGTGAGGACCCCGACGCGCCCGACACCGTGGCCGGACATCAGAGTCCGGCACTCCGCCTCGTCGAGCTCGGCCAGTCCTGCATCCCTGAGCGCGACGCCCAGCCCCGGTGGCTGGTCCGCCGTCCCGCCCGTCAGTTCGGCCACGGTCGTCTCCAGGGCGGCGGCGATCTGCTGCAGCGTGGCCGTGTCGGGCGCCGCAGGCTGCTCCTCCAGATACGCGACATAGGTGACCGCAGCCCCGCTGCGCTCGGCCACGTCCTCCCGGGACAGCCCGAGTTGTTCGCGCCGGCCGGCGAGTCGGCGGCCGATGTCGGTGTGCGAGCGCGACGGCTCGGCGGCGGAACCGGGCGCGGAAGTGCCGCTCATCGTGGTCCACCTCTCCTCATCAGGTCCCTGCACCGCAAGCGTGACCTGCACGTGGTGTGCGGCGCTTGGGCCGGACGGCCCCGAGGCGGCCCCTGTCGGCCCATCCGCGACGTGTCCCGGGCATGCGAAAGTCGTTCCAGATGCTCGCACGACCTGGTGCAGCCTGTTCCCCGGTGAGGCATGGGTGATGTTGTCAGCCCCGCACTGCGTCGAAGACGTGATGACGAAGACCGTCGTCGCGGTCGCCCTGCATGCGCGGTTCAAGGACATCGTGACGGCCATGGGCCGGTGGAACGTGACCGCCGTCCCGGTCGTCGACGGCAAGGGCCGTGTGGTCGGAATCGTCTCCGAAGCCGATCTCCTGCGCACGGAGGAGCTCCGCGGAACCGATCAGGTCCTCACGGACCGGAGTCCGGGCGCCGCGAGGGCGGGTGCCGTGAGGGCCGAAGACCTCATGAGCGCTCCACCCGTCACGATCCGGGCCGCCGCGACTCTGCCGCACGCCGCCCGCCTCATGGCGCGACGACACGTGAAGCGCCTGCCTGTCGTGGACGCACAGGGGTTTCTGAAAGGCATCGTCAGCCGGGCCGACCTCCTCAAGGTCTTCTTCCGCGCGGACGACGACATCGCGGCAGAGGTTCGGGATGTACTCGACCGCCTCTTCGCAGGCTCTGGACCGGGCGTACGTGTCCGTGACGGGGTCGTCACGCTCGGGGGCGCGGTCGGTGACAGCAGCCTCGTGCCCCTTGCCTGCCGCCTGGCTCAGGCCGTCGAGGGCGTCGTCGTGGTGCGCTGCGAACTCGCCGCTCCGTCCGGACCGACCACGGATGCGACGGCCCCCTCGTGACCTTCGAGGGCCGATCCGCCGGCGTACCTGGCGCTGTGTGCGGCCGGCGGGACGTGCTGGGCCGGCGGGACGTGCTGTGAGCCCGTTGCGTCCGGGACGCTCGCGCGCCGATCACGCCGATCACGATGCCCGGGGCTCATCTCCCTTCCCTGCGTAGGTCTCCGGGCGCACGATCACGACAGGGCACGTGGCGTGGATGGCGCACTGATGGCTCACCGAGCCCAGCAGCGCACGACGGAAGCCGCCTCGGCCACGACTTCCCACCACCAGTGCCTGGGCCCCCTCGGCGGCGTCGAGCAGCACCTCCGCCGCGTCCCCACGCACCAAGCGCTCGTGGACCTGGGAGGCCCCCGACTCGCCGAGGACGTCGCGTACTTCCTCCACCAGGCCGCGCTCGGCCTGCTCCTCGTCGAACTCGGTGTCCACGGCAGGGGCCGACCAACTGCGCGCGCCCGGCACGTCCCAGGCCGCGACGGCGTCCACCGTGGCCCCGACGAGTCCGGCGTACCGAACTGCCCAGCGCAGCGCCGCACGTGAGGAAGGCGAACCGTCGACACCCACCACGATGCGGGCACCGGAGTCGTGCCTGTTCATGTCCTTCCGCCTTTCTGCTGCGAGTCCCGACGGGGGATTACGCGGGCGCGATCGGCGGCGCCCGCCCGCCGACCTGTGGGGAGCGTCGTGCGGGAGGGGCGGCTGCGCAACCGGGGCGCCGAGCCCTATCCCGCCGGGAAGAAGGTGATCAAAGTAGCTGTGTCGTCCGGGGCGACCACGCGCACGGCGGTCTCCGGAATGTCCTCGGTCGCGATGTCGATCTCCTTCGGGTGGGCCACCATGTGGCGCAGCACCACCGGATAGCGTGGCGACTTCCCGCCGACGGCGACGATCACGACATCGTCCTTGGGGTCGTACGAGAGATCGGCGAACGGCATCCGCTCGGCCTCGTACTGGTGGCCGACCGAGACGTCCAGCAGTTCGACGGATACGAGTTTTCCGTCGTGGTCGGCTGTGACGCCGTCGAGGGCCGCCTGCCACTGACTGCGTTCGAGGGTCGAGGTTCGGGTCATCGTCAGCCTCCTGTTCGCTGCGGGACGCCGCATGGGCGCAGGCGTCCGGCCGGTGCAACGGGCACCACATGCCTCACGACTGCCGCGACCGTGCCGGTCGCCGACCGGGTGGCGTTCGCCACCCACCCCACTCGCGCCCCCTTTCCATCATGCGCCCGTGAGTCCGTGCGTGTCTGGTTGATCCGCCCGGGGCCGGGGCGCGCCCCCGGTGTGACGGTCCGGGCGCATGGCGGGCCCGGCCGCCTCGGGTGAACTCGCAATGGCCGCCCTGCCGGCTTCCAGCCGGGCGACCGGTACGCGGAACGGCGAGCAGGAAACGTAGTCGAGCCCTGCCTCGTGGAAGAAGTGCACCGATGCCGGATCGCCTCCGTGCTCTCCACAGACACCGAGCTCCAACCCGGGGCGGGCCGCGCGGCCCTCGGCGACCGCGATCCGTACGAGTCGGCCCACTCCCTCGCGGTCGATGGTCTCGAACGGGGACGCCTGGAACACGCCCTGCTCCAAGTAGGCGGAGAAGAAGGCGGCCTCGACGTCGTCGCGTGAGAACCCCCAGGTCGTCTGGGTGAGATCGTTCGTGCCGAAGGAGAAGAACTCCGCCTCCTGGGCAATGCTCCCCGCGGTCAGCGCTGCCCTCGGCAGCTCGATCATCGTCCCGATCGGGCAGGAGACGTCGACACCGGTCTCGGTGGACACGGCCTCGACCACCCGTTCCACCTCGTCCCTGACGAGCCGTAGTTCCTGCACCGTGTCCACGAGCGGCACCATGATCTCGGCGCGTGGCGTTCCGCCGGCCCGCACACGTTCCGCGACCGCCTCGGCGATGGCGCGCACCTGCATGGCGAAGAGACCGGGCACGACCAGTCCCAGCCGGACGCCCCTCAGCCCGAGCATCGGGTTCTTCTCGTGCATGCGGGTGACGGCTGCGAGCAGGTCCGTGTCGCGCGCATCCGGCGGGGCTCCGGAAGCCTCTCTCCGGGCGACGCGGACGGCCAGATCGGTCCGGTCCGGCAGGAATTCGTGCAGAGGCGGGTCCAGCAGCCGAATGGTCACCGGCAGTCCGTCCATGGCCTCGAGAATGCCGGTGAAGTCCGCGCGCTGCAGCGGCAGGAGTGCGGCGAGCGCCGCGCTCCTCTCCGCGTCACCCTCCGCCAGGATCATGTCCTCGACCAGCCGGCGCCGGTCCCCGAGGAACATGTGCTCGGTGCGGCACAGCCCGATGCCCTCGGCTCCGAATCGGCGTGCCCGGGCCGCGTCCTGCGGGGTGTCCGCGTTCGCCCGCACCTCCAGGTGCCGCGCCGCGTCGGCCTCCAGCATGAGCCGGTGCACGTGGCGCACGGAGTCCCGCACGGTTCCGCCCGGGGGTGCGCCGCTGTCGAAGTAGTGCATGACGTCGGACTCGACCAGGGGCACGGCCCCCAGGCGGACGACGCCCTCCGTGCCGTCGACGGAGACGACCGAGCCCTCGCCCACGGTCAGGCCGTCGGCGACGAGGCAGCGCGCACGGGTGTCCACGATCATGTCCTCCGCCCCGCACACGCACACCTTGCCCATGCCGCGCGCGACGACCGCCGCGTGGCTCGTCTTCCCTCCGCGAGACGTGAGCACGGCCTGGGCGGCGATCATGCCGGAGAGGTCCGCGGCGGTGGTCTCGTTGCGTACGAGCACCACCTTCTCCCCGGCGTCCGCCCTGCGTACCGCCTCCGCAGAGTCGAAGACGACCGCCCCCACGGCCGCCCCCGGTGAAGCGGGGACACCCCGGGCGATCACGTCGCCTCCGCCGGTTACGGCGAAGCGCGGGAACATGAGGTGCGTGAGCTGGTCGCCGTTGACCCGGGCCAGAGCCTGACGGTTCGTGATCAGACCCTCGTCGGCCATGTCCGCGGCGATGGTGAAGGCAGCCTCGGCGGTGCGTTTGCCGACGCGTGTCTGAAGCATCCAGAGTCTGCCGCGTTCGATCGTGAACTCGACGTCGCACACGTCGCGGTAGTGGCTCTCCAGGCGGTCCATGTACTCCTGGAGCTGCCCGAAGGACGCCGGATCCAGTGCGGCGAGCTCTTGGAGGGGCACGGCGTTGCGTACGCCGGAGACGACGTCCTCTCCCTGGGCGCTGGGAAGGTAGTCGCCGTAGATTCCCTTGAGTCCCGTGGCCGGGTCCCGGGTGAAGGCCACACCGCTCCCCGAGTCGCGGCCCAGGTTGCCGAAGACCATGGTCTGGACGGTGACCGCGGTACCCAGATCATCCGGGATCCGTTCCCGGCGCCGGTACAGCCGTGCGCGCTCCCCGTTCCAGGAGGCGAACACGGCCAGGACGGCCTGCCGCAGCTGCTCGGCGGGTGCCTGGGGGAAGTCGCGGCCGGTCCGTTCGCCGATCAGGTCCTTGAACGACTCGACGGTCCTGATGAGGTCGCAGACGTCCAGTCGGCTGTCGTCGGGGACGTGGTGCTGGTCCTCGATGCGCGTGAGCGTTTCCTCGAAGAGGGAACCGTCCACTCCCATCACCGTGCTGCCGAACATCTGCACGAGGCGTCGGTAGGAGTCCCACGCGAATCGTTCGCGCTCGGACGTCTTGGCCAGCCCGAGCACGGAGTAGTCGTTGAGCCCGATGTCGAGGACGGTCTCCATCATTCCGGGCATCGAGACCTGGGCCCCGGACCTGACAGAGAGGAGCAGTGGGTCGTCCGCCTGCCCCAGCCGCTTTCCGGCGGCACGCTCGAGGGCCGACAGATGGTCGGCCATCTGGCGCTCCAGTTCGGGCGGAGGCTGACCCGTCGACAGGAACACCCGGCACGCCTCGGTGGTGATGGTGAACCCGCTCGGCACGGGCAGGCCGAGGCGGGTCATCTCCGCGAGATTCGCGCCCTTGTTCCCGAGGAGGTCGGCCATCGCGCGGCCGCCGTGAGCGAAGTCGTACACGTAGTCGGTCATGGATGCCTGCTTCCGCGGTGGACCGGTCTCCGGCACGGACCGGGGCCACCTGAATCCACTGTCCACGGGACACGGTCCTGAGGGAGAGGGGCCATTCGTCCCTGCGTGGGGACGTTCGGACCCGCAGGAGCACGGGTCCTGGAACGACCGGGTCCGAGGTCGGGCACGACACGGGCCGGAGTCCGACGTGTTCAGGCACGAGCCAGCGGCGATCGGTCCAGGAGCAGGATGCCCGCCACGGCCACCGCTGCTCCCAGCATCTGCACGGCCAGCGCGGAAGGGGTCTGCGCGAGCCGTTCGCCGAAGACGGCGATGCCGATCAGAACGGCGCCGATCGGTTCCAGCGTGTCGATGATCGGCAGGCTGATGGCCAGGGAACCGGCCTGATAGGCGCTCTGCGACATGGTCAGGCCCAGCACGCCGACGACGATCAGCGAGTACGGCTCCCAAGCGAGGAACGCGCCCGCGCCCTCCGTCTGGAACCTGTCGGCCGTGCTCTTGGTCAGGCTGTCGAGCAAGGCGAACAGGAGCGCCGCGCAGACGGCGAACAGTGCGGTCCTCGTCCTGCCGCGCCGCCGGAGGCCGGCAGGGGCCAGGAGCAGCACGGCGCCACCGACGGCGGCGAGCACGGGCACCCAGTCGACGAGGTCCGGAACCTTCCCCTGGGAAGGCACGGGCAGCACGGTCAGGAACATCGCCACACCACCCGCTGTGCACATGATTCCCGCGACCTCCGGACGCGTCAGGGGGACGGCCCGCCGCCAGGCGAGGAAGGGAAGGGCGAAGACGAGGTCCGTGGCCGCGAGCGGCTGGACCAGCACCAGAGGGCCCGAGGCCAGGGCAAGGCCGAGCAGGGCGTACGAGGAGACGACGAGTCCCATGCCGGTCAGCCATTTCGGACGGCGGGCCAGCTCGAGCAGCAGTCGGGGCCGCAGGGAGTCCGTTGTGGGAGCCTCGCTCGCCGCCTGCTGCTGAAGCACCGATCCGATGCCGAAGCTGAGGGCGGAGAGGAGAGCGGCCGGCACCGCGACGGCGGTGTTCATGGCGCAAGCATTCCGCCGATGAGGTGCGGGGGAGGGGCTGACACGCCCGGGGCGGCCGAGGAGGTCCCGGAGGGCGTTCCGTTGTCGGACGGACGCCGGTCGGACGGCGACATGCCGCACTGTCCTCGTGATCGTGCCCTTCGCCGCGGTGCCGGCCGCCCTGCCGGGAGCGGCGACGGCAGAGGCCGATCGGTCCCCGGAAGGGCTGACCGGTCCCGGGACGCGACGCCTCGCGGGAGTCAAGAATGGGAACGAGGGGGGAGCACGTCGGGATGAGGAGGCAGGCCATGCATGAGCGTGAGGGCTCTGCCGCCGGTGTCGAGGCGCGTCGTGCGGTGCCCGGAAGGGCGAGCCGAATCGACGAACCCCTGCGGGAGGACCTGCTGCTCCGGTACATCGGAGCCATGGCGGCGGCGTCCTCCCATCACCAGCAGTCCCGGACTCCGACCGGCCGCGGAGCACCGGCGCGGCCCCGCAGGACGGGCCACCGGGCACCTTCTGCATCCGATGTGGAAGCCGATCCGCTGCTGGTCGGGGACGTCATGGACGCCTCTGCCGCATCGGTCTCAAGGGATTCCCCCTTCATGGCCATTGCTCGAACCCTCACCGATGCCGGAGTGGGATCGCTGCCCGTGACGGACCCGGAGGGCCGGGTGATGGGTGTGGTGTCGGAATCGGACCTGCTGGCCAAGGCGGCGGTTGAGGCGACCGGGCATCGGCCCGGCGTGACGGGTGCGCTCGCCCGTCGACGCCTCAACGAGAGCGCCCGTGCGTACACGGCGGAGGACCTGATGACCGCTCCTGCCATCACGGTGTTCCCGGAGTCCACCGTCGCCGAGGCGGCGTGGCTCGCAGCGCTCTCCCGGCTGAAGAGGGTGCCTGTCACGGACAGGGAGGGGCACCTCGTCGGTGTCGTGCGCAGGAACACTCTTCTTGCGTCGCTCGTGAGGGACGACGAGGGGATCCGTGAAGAGATCGAATCCAGGATTCTCACGGAGGAGTTTCCCGGTACCAGGCCGGCGATCGAGATCGTGGTTCGCAACGGGACGGTGGACGTGTGGGGACGGATGGAGCCGGCCGACGCCCGGCGGTTGCTCGACCGGATCGAAGGCATCGCCGACGTCACCGCGGTCGTCGATCACCTGACGGCTGCCTGAGGACCCTTCTGCACGTCGGCCTTCTCCGCACGTCGGCCGCGCCCCGCCGAGCACCCTCAAGCCCGACGACGTACGACGCCGGGAACCTCAGGCGCTCACAAGGGCCTGACCGGGCAGCCAGAGGGAGTGTCGGTTCTGAAGAGAGGCCTTCCTCGTAGGGTGGGAGGCGGCCGAAGCGGCCGACGACCGAGGGAGCCATGTGTGACGCGGTATCTGATCTCGTTCGATGACGGCGCGATGACCTTCCCCGAGGAGGAGTTGCCCGAGGTGGTTGAGGCCTCGCACGAGGTGGTGCGCGAGGCTCAGGACGCCGGTGTGTGGGTCTTCGGTGGTGGACTGGAAAGGCAGCAGGCGAGCGTCGTGGCCACCGACGGGACCGTCACCCATGGACCGTACCCGGAGACCAAGGCGGTGCTCGGCGGGTTCGCGGTCGTCGATGTGCCCTCACGCGAGGCCGCGCTGGAGTGGGCTGCCAAGATCGCTGCCGCGTGCCGCTGTGCGCAAGAGGTCCGGGAGATCATGCCCGACCCGACCGTCTGATCGTTGACGACCCGCCGCGGCTGGGGCTGGTTCGGAAGGGGCTCGTGACCTGCGGTTTCGCCACGCTGCAGGCCTGTGGTCGACGTAGTTGGGCGGCATGAGCTCACGGATGGGCCCGGGGCGGCGGTCGAGGCGTTCCTAGCGGTCGCAGCGTGCGCTCGGCCGGCGCGGAATCTGTGTCGGCAGGTCGACGGGATCCGGCGCCGGTCCGGGCGGGGTGCCCGTGGCGAGACGTGCCCGAACCGTATCGGCTGTGGTCGAACCTGTATCGGGTGCTCCGCCGTTACCAGCGCGAGGGCGTGCGGAACCAGGCCCTGGACGCGCTGCGGGCCCTGGCCGACGGGGCGGACAGATGGTCCCGCTCGATCCACGATCAAGCGGGCGCACCTGAGGGGCGCGACGCAGCCACCGGGCACGCGATACGCCGGCCTGACCGCGTCACGATCGTCACCGAGGCCCTGACCCGGACCGGGCACCGCCGACCCGTGTTCCGAAACAGGTTCAGGGGGAGCGCTCCCCGACTGCCTTCCGGCGCCGGGCCTCTCCTGCCGGACCGGTTGCGCGGCCCACAGGCGTGTCGTCGAAGTCGTGACGCAACCTGTCGATGACGGTGACGACTCCGTCCGTCTGCCGGACCAGTCGGACGGCGACCAGAACGTCGCTGAGCCGCTCCAGCTGCCCATCGAGGGTCACCACTCCCTCGACCACGCGGACCGTGAGCTTCCCCGGCGGCAACCACAGTGTGCGCTCGAAGAGATCCTCGACGATCTCCTCCCGGATCTCGGCATCCGGTCGAAGGAACACCTGCAGGAGATCGCGCCGGGTCACCATTCCCATCAGACGTCGCTCGCGGTCGACAACGGGCAGGCGTTCCACGCGATGGGCGGCCATGGTGCGTGCCGCCCCCGCAACGGTTTCCTCGACGTCGACGGTGACGGCGGGCGCGGACATCAGGTCCGCCGCGGTCGGCGCGGGCCCGTCGCTGTCCGGGGAGCCCGCGACGAGTTCCGTCTGCGCACCCGGGGCGGCCTCCCACTCCGGCGCGAGACCTGGCCGGCGCAGGACCAGATCGGTCTCGGAGACCACCCCGATCACCCGGCGCTCGGAATCCACGACCGGAACGCCACTGATCCGGTGCTCATCGAGCAGTCCGGCGATCTGCTTGAAGGACGACTCGGGCGCCACCGCGACCACGTTCCGCACCATGAGACTGCCGATCTTGCTGTGCCTCATCACGGGCTCCCTTCGGCGCCGTCCGGAGCGCCCCGTCTCCCGGCACCCCCAGCGTCAGCCGGCGACCCCCACCCGGGATAGGGCTGATGGGGCCGTGCCCAAGGGCCGAGAGGCCCGCCGCGGGGGCGGGAGGCGGGGCGTGGTGCCCGCCGAGGCCTCTTCATCCTGTTCATCCTGGGCCGACCGGCCCCTGGGAGAGGGAAGGTCGCCCCCTACGCGCACGGGAGCACACCACCGAGGGTGGAGGCAGCGCGACATCGAGCCGGAGGGCATTGCCTGCTGCCGGCTCCGGGCGGTCCACGACGGGAGGCCCGTCATGACGAACGAACTCTCCGAGCCGAGGCCCCACGGCGCGGCAGGGAACACTCTGTGGAGGCACCTGGTCCGTGCGGCAGGCAGGGACGCGAGGCCCTTGGTCCGCCCGGCGGACCGGGCCCACAGCCGCCTGATGGTGGAAGGGGCCCTCGCCGTGCTCGTAGCGCTGGTGCTGGCGGTGGCGGCCGTCCGGGCCACGTGGACCAGCGAGCACCGCCGCGTGCTCGACGAAGAGCGGCACCAGGTGAGGGCGACCACGGTGACCGAGGCCGTGACGAGCGCGAGTGACACCCGCTCCGGGGTGCCGGATGCGGCACTGGCCGACGCGACCTGGAGCCGGCCGGGGAGCGGCGCGCACCGGGGCGTCGTCGAGGTGCCGCTCGGCACCGCGGCCGGAAGCGTGGTCCTGATCTGGGTCGACGAACACGGGCGTGTTGTCCCGAAGCCTCCTACGGACGCCGACATGGCCATGGCCTCGGCACTCGCGGGCGTGTCGGTGTTCACCGTGCTCGCCGGTGCAGCCGCGGCCGTGACCGGCTTCCGTGACCGTCGGCTCGAGGGTCGGACGCTGGAGGCGTGGGAGGCCGAGTGGGCGGCCGTCGAACCACGATGGTCCGGCCGTCGGGGAGAGTGAGCGAAGGGCACGGAGCGGATGCTCACGGCAGCACCGTGGTCAGGCGCTCGCCGAGTGCAAGACCGTCGACGCCCGCGTGCTCGCCCGCAAGCCGGCTTCGCTCGCTGAGAGTTGCACGGCGCAGGACAAGACCATGATGGACGCCGGCGGACACCCTTCATGCGCGGCTTTCCCGGTCCCTCGACGTTTCGGCTGTGCAGATGCCGGATGCACGTCTGGTCACGGACTTGTGGACCTGAGTCCGAGAGCGTCACTTCTCCGCAACCGGAGGGGGCACCACGACGACTGGGCACTCCGCGGTGTGCAGCACCTCGCCGCTCACCGAGCCGAGCATCAGTCTTCGCAGACCGGTGCGACCGTGCGTGCCCACCACCAGTACGTTCGCATGGCGTGAGGAGTCCACCAGCAGGTTCGCGGGCCGACCCCGCTCGACACGTGTACGGATGTCCACGTCGGGATAGCGGGACCGGTAAGGGCCCAGCCTCTCCTCCAGCAGGTCCTTCGCGGCGATCGGTCGTGTTTCATGGCCGAGGAGAAGGGGGCCGGTGGGGCCGGTGCTGAGGAGTTCGGGCCGTGTGGAGGCGTGGACGACCTCCAGCCAGGCACCGGGGGTGTCGGCAGCATGCAGGGCGAACTCCATGACGTGCGGCTGAATGTCGTCGACGTCCACACCGACCACCACCCGGTTGTCGCTCGGCTCGGTGCCGAGACTGGGCCGGAGGACGAGGACCGGGCACCGGGAGTGAGTGGCAACCTGCAGACTCACGGAGCCGAGTGGCAGCCGGGCGAAGCCTCCCGTCCCCCGATGACCGACGACGATCAGCGTCGCTTCGGCCGACCGGTGGATGAGCGCCGCCGCCGGTGAACCGGAGACGAGTTCCTGCTCGACCGCCAGGCCCGGGAACTGCCGGTGGACCGCTTCGGAGAAACGGGCGATCACACGGTCCGCCCGATCCGTCCCGTCACCCGTGTCTGCCTCGGCCGGCCCCTGCGTCGACGGCCGCTCGGCTGCGTGCATGATGCGAAGCCCCGTACCGGCTCGGGTGGCCTCGTGCGCCGCGCGAAGAGCCACCTGCTCCTGCCCCTCGGCCTCGACCACTCCCACCACTACCGATCCGGCCGCGTGCTGATCATGCACTTCGACTCCTCTTCCGGCCACTCCGCGGACACGAGTGCCCTACGCGGCCCAAGCCTTGACGAACGGGGTGCGAAGCCTGTGTCTCCATCACACGAGAACGCTCATACACCGGCAACCGGTGCGCGGCACCGTCCCCCGGACGGTCGTGCGGCAGGTTCGAACCGAGCGCGTGTCACTCCGTGGCCGGCATCCTCGCGACCGTCGCCTCTGCTCCGGACGCCACCGCTCGGGCGGACCAACAGCCCGCCCCGCAGCCGTCAGTGGTCAGGCCGTCCAGCGCGTTGCCGTGAGGAGAACCCGCGTGTCTCGCCCTTACGGGGCGGGTCTACGGGCGCAGAGCCAGGAAGGCCTCGTCGACGAGGGCGGGCAGGTGGCCTTCGCCGTCTCCGTCCACCCAGACGGCCAGCGTGGTGGTGAGCGCGGCGAGGGCGGCGGAGGCGTAGACCCTGAGGGGGAGGTCGGGTTCCCCACCGGAGCGGGCTGCGAGGGCGGTCGTCAGCATCCGTTCCGTCGCGTGCTGGTTCTCCCAGAGGCGGGCGCGCAGCGCCGGAGTCCTCAGGATGAGACGGGTGCGGACGAGGAGTGCCTCCTTGTCGGTGGTGTAGACGGCGGCCAGGCCTTCTGCGAGAGCTTGGTGGAGAGCGGTCAGAGGGTGCTCCCCGGGCGGTCGCCGCTCGATGAGCCGGACGATGAGGGGGTCGTAGTCGTCCGATTCGACGACGGACTCCTTGGTGGGGAAGTAGCGGAAGAACGTCATGCTCGACACGCCGGCGGCACGGGCGATCTGGTCGACGGTGGTGGTCTCGTATCCCTGGCTCAGGAACAGGCGCAGGGCCTCCGCCTGGATCGTGCTGCGCGTTTGTGCCTTCTTGCGTGCGCGCAGGCCCTCGGGTGGTGTTGCCGGGCCGGTCATGTGTCCTCGTTCTCCGGGGTGTGGTGCATCGTGGTGCCCAGCCTGGTGCTCAACCAGGTGTCGAGCGAGGCCGTGGAGGTGCCCCGCCAGGCCACGTGCCCGTCGGGCCTCACCAGTGTGACGTGACGGCACGGCGCTGTGGAGGGCGTCAGGGGAGTGAGGGGGGTGTCCGGCCCGAGGTGGCGCTCGGCCACCGCACGGTGCGCCTCCCCGTCGCCGAGTGGGGGAACCAGAAGCGCCCAGCGGGCTCCGAGTTCGGCGTGGAGGCGGGTGGAGGAGCCGTCAGCGCGCGTGCACGGCACGTCGGGCACCCGGTCACCGGCCTGCGGAATGCCGAGAGGCCACCGCTCTGTGAGCCGGACGCCCAGGGGACCGCGACGGTAGTGGATCTTCAGCTGTGACGACTGCTCCCAGATGAGCCTCTGCACCAGCGGCCGGTTCATCAGCGGTATGAACACACGGTCGCGTGCGGCCCGGGCCAGGGGGGTGTCACCGACCACCATGCGGGTGAGGGAACTCGTCGAGGCCAGCACCTCCCGGGCGATGGGCCGGCGTTCGGCTTCGTACGTGTCCAGCAGGGCGCCGGGTGCCGCGTCGTGCAGGACCATGGCCAGCTTCCAGGCGAGGTTCTCCGCGTCTCCGAGCCCGGTGTTCATTCCCTGGCCCCCGAACGGACTGTGAATGTGGGCGGCGTCGCCGGCGAGCAGGATCCGGCCGCGCCGGTAGGTGGAGGCCAGACGGCGATGGATGCGGAACGTCGAGGACCAGAGCACTCTTCCCACGACCGAGGGGTCGAGGCCGGCGTGATGCCGGAGTTGCCGCGTGAGTTCGTCGACCGTGCCCTCGGCTCCGGGACTCGTGGCGTCCGGGCGCGCTGGGGCCATGAGGCGCCAGACGTGGTCGCCCGGCAGGGGGAAGGCGCCGAGCATGCTGTCCGCCCGGAGCCACACGGACACCGTGTCGGACGGTAGGGGCAGATCGGCCTGCACGTCCGCCAGCAGGAAGTTCTCGATGACGGAGACGCCGGGGAAGTCGATTCCCGCCTCCTTGCGCACGAGGCTGTGGGCGCCGTCGCATCCGACCAGCCAGGCCGACCGGAGCTCTTCCCCCGGGAACGTCAGCGTCACACCGGAAGCGTCCTGGGTGACGGAGAGCAGTTCCTTGCCCCACTCGACCTCGACCCCCAGCGCACTCAGCCGCTGTCGCAGGGCTGCTTCGACCTCTGTCTGGGACATGAGCAGGCCGGGCCGCGTCACCAGTTTCGTGGGCCGACCGACCTGCAGGCTGGCCATCTGCCTGCCGTCCACGTGGGTGACCACCCGGGAGATGCGTACGGAACGTTCGGGCAGATCGGCCAGGGCGCCGAGCCGGTCCAGCACCTCGGCTCCGCGCGGCTGGAGGCCGAGTGCCCGCGAGGTGGTCGCGGGCCTGTCGCGTTTCTCCACGATCCGGACCGGGACACCCGAAGCCGCGAGCCCGCAGGCCAGGGCCAGGCCCGTTGGCCCGGCCCCGACGATCACCACGGAGGACATGCCCCACCCCGAGCGTTAGTCGCTATCAATAGTTAGAGACTAACGCGAATGTGGTGGCGGAGTCACTCCCCCGGACGGTCCTCCGTCCACGGGCGACCGGGGCGCCTGCGGCGAGCAGCGGAACGTCACCTGCACAGAAGGACACCCGTTCACGGATGAGTTGAGAACCGGGAATCACGGCGTGGGGCAGTCCGTCCGTGTCGAGCACCAGGAGTGCGGGGAGCTGCTGCTCGGTCAGCGTCCGGGCCGCGACGAGCGCGTCGTCGTCCGTGGTCACGAAGGGACAGGGCTCCGCAAGGTCCTGGGCGCGCATGAGGCGCCTCGTCACCCGACGGTTCCGGCGCCCTCGGGGCCCGAACCGGCTCGCTGGTAGATGTCGGGGATGCCGTCGGCGTCGTCGTCGCGTGTCTCCTCCTCGTACAGGCGCCGGTAGATGCCGTTGCGGCGTCTGATCAGCAGGGCGGCGAGGCCCGCCGCGATCAGTGATCCGACGAGGACCGCCGCCTTGATGTGCTCGGCCTGGGCCGGGTCCGGGAAGGCCAACTCGCCGATCAGGAGGGCGACGGTGAAACCGATCCCGGCCAGTACGGCGAGCGCGAGGACGTCAGCCCACGCCAGGTCCGGGTTCAGCCGGGCGCGGGTGAAGCGTGCTGCCAGGTACGTGCCTGCGAAGATTCCCAGGGTCTTGCCGACGACCAGGCCCAGCACCACCCCGAGTGGCTCGGGTCGGGTGAAGACCTCTCCCAGGGCGGCTCCGGAGACTCCGACACCGGCGGCGAACAGGGCGAACAGAGGCACCGCCACTCCTGCCGAGACCGGGTGCAGCAGATGCGAGGCGCGCTCGGCGGGGGACGCGTCCTCGCCCTTGTCTCGGGTGGTGCGCAGGATCAGGCCCATGGCGACGCCTGCCACCGTGGCGTGGACCCCGCCGTTGTACATCAGCGCCCAGATGGCGACGCCGAGCGGCGCGTACCACCACCAGCCCCGCACCCGCAGGCGCTGGAGCACGTAGAAGACGAGCAGCCCGGCGAAGGCTCCCCCCAGGGCCAGGAAGTTGAGATCGCTGGTGAAGAAGACCGCGATGATGAGGATCGCGCCGAGGTCGTCGACGACGGCGAGGGTGAGGAGGAACGCGCGGAGTGCCGACGGCAGATGGGTGCTGAGGACGGCCAGGACCGCGAGTGCGAAGGCGATGTCGGTGGCCATCGGCACGGCCCAGCCGTTGAGCGAACCCCCGCCGGACGTGGCGACGGCCGCGTACAGCGCGGCGGGCACGACCATGCCGCAGAGCGCCGCGATGACCGGTAGTGCGGCGGTGGCGGGGGTGCGCAGTTCACCGACGACGAGCTCTCGTTTGAGTTCGATCCCGGCGACCAGGAAGAAGACCGCGAGCAGTCCGTCGGAGGTCCAGTGCCCGACGGAGAGGTCGAGGCCGAGGGCGGGGATGCCGAAGTGGAAGTCGCGTATCTGCTCGTAGACGTCGCTCCACGGGGTGTTCGCCCAGGCGAGGGCGACGACTGCCGCGGCGAGCAGCACCAGTCCGCCGATGGTCTCGGTGCGCAGGGCCTCGGCCACGGCGTTGCGCTCGGGGAGCGGGAGCAGACCGAGGAACGTGGTGCGCTGACGCGGGGCGTCTGACATGGGATGGGGCCTCCGGGCCGTCGATGGAGCGGGCACACTGCGCCCTTGACGCCGACCAGACTTCCCGGCACACCCCGCGTCCCTTGACGCGTTCTTTACACCCTATCCAGGAGGGGGCCCCGCCACCAGACGGGGTCCCATCTGCGGGAACGTGGGTGGGGGCCGCATGCGCAAGGCGCGAGCGCATGCGACCCCTCCCGAGGAGCCGGACCGCGAGGGCGGTCAGACGGTGGTCTTCACCGGCTCCTGGTCGTCGTCGGCGTCGTCCGTCTGGCCGGCCTTGCGGGCGCGGACGAACTCCAGGAAGGAGTTCAGTTCCCGCTTGACGACCGGGGCGAGCAGGTAGAGGCCGATGATGTTGATGACCGCGAGCATGAACAGGACCGCGTCGGCCATGTCGATCAGCGTCTGCAGCGTGAGCAGGGAGCCGGCGACGGCGAACAGCGTGTAGAGCACCTTGAAGGTGAGCTCGCTGGCCTTGCTGCGGCCGAAGAGGTGCGTCCACGCCTTGAGGCAGTAGTAGCCCCAGGTCAGCACCGTCGAGATGGCGAAGAGCAGCACCGCGATGGTGAGGATGTACGGGAACCAGGGCAGCACGGTGCCGAAGGCGTCGGAGGTGATGGTGACGCCGCCGATCGACTCACCCGCACGCGCTTCGGCCCAGCTCGCCGGGTTGGCGATCACGATGGTGAGGGCCGTCATGGTGCAGATGATGACGGTGTCGATGAAGGGCTCCAGCAGGGCGACCAGGCCCTCGCTCGCGGGGTGCTTGGTCTTCACCGCGGAGTGCGCGATCGGGGCCGAGCCGAGACCGGCCTCGTTGGAGAACGCTGCGCGCTTGAAACCGATGATCAGTGCGCCGAGGACACCGCCGGCGACACCCTCGGGGTTGAACGCGCCCTCGACGATCGTGACGACCGCGTCGGGCACCGCCGTGACGTTCACGAGGATGACGACCAGACAGGCGGCGATGTAGATGCCCGCCATGGCGGGAACCAGCTTGCTGGTGACGTTGGCGATGGAGCGGATGCCGCCGAGGAGCACGATTCCGACGAGTGCGGCGATGAGGATGCCGAAGAAGAGAGCGCCGGCGGAGGAGCCGAGAGCGCCGTTCTCGCCGCCGGCGACGGAGACGAGCTGCGCGTAGCTCTGGTTGACCTGGAAGAGGTTGCCACCGAAGAGGCCGAAGAACAGGATCATGAAGGAGGCCAGGACGGCGAGCACCTTGCCGAGGCTCCTGCCCTTCTTGCCGAAGCGGTCGGCCAGGCCCTTGGGGAGGTAGTGCATCGGGCCGCCGGAGACGGTGCCGTCGGCGTGGACCTCGCGGTACTTCACCCCGAGGGTGACCTCGACGAACTTCGTGGCCATGCCCAGCAGACCGCAGAGGATCATCCAGAACGTCGCGCCGGGACCACCGATGGAGACGGCGACGGCGACACCGGCGATGTTGCCGAGGCCGACGGTGCCCGAGACGGCCGCGGTCAGGGCCTGGAAGTGGTTGACCTCACCGGCCGACCCCTTCTCGTCGTACTTCCCGCGCACCACGTCGACGGCGAGTCGGAACTTGCGTATCTGGACCAGGCCGAACCAGGTGGAGAAGACCAGCCCGGCGACGACGAGCCAGGCGACGATCAGGGGGAGTTCCGTCCCGGCGACCGGTACGGAGTAGAAGACGACGTCTCCGAGCCAGCCGGCGATGGGTTCGAAGAACCCGCTGACTGCCTTGTCGACGGATTCGGTCATGGAGTCGAGTGACACAGTTGGCTACCTCGTGGCGCAGGACCGGCGCACGGGACGTTGCGCCGGATGGTGTGCGGTCTTGGAGCGAACGCCGTTGTCCGATCGGCGACCCTGGGCGCCTCGGTCCGCGGACTCGAACCTGATCGCCCTGGTCGTGCCGCGCCGACGGGTGCCGGCGCGCTCCGCATCCCGACGCAAGGCCGAGTGCGGAGTTGCGCAGTTCTAACACGAGCTTTACGAATCCTTGGGTGAGGTGAATCACATAACGATGAGTAACCATGGAAAGGGCCAGTGAGCGTGACCGGAACGTTATCCGGAGCTTCGTGTTCGCTTACCGAACGTCATCGCGCGCAACCCGAACGTGGTCGCAGAAGTGATCATGACTTCACCTCCGGCTCTCTGAACAGCGAGATCGCTGTTCCGCGGTTCGCGGGTGGCGCCCTGAGTACGGGGAACAGCGGTGCGTTGGGCGAGGAATTCCGGAACCCGGCAGAGTTTGAGTCGGTCAGGCTGCCGTATCCGTGCAGTGACGGTCGAGCGGGGTGCTGTCACACTTCGACCTCCGGAGGCTCAAAAGCGGTTTCTGCCGTGATCCTCCGCATAGGCCCGGAAGATGTCGCGGGTCGTGCCCCCGTCGTGCAGGAAACGCTGGTCCAGGACCGCCGCGAGATCCTCGAGGGCGCTGGTGAGGAGAGCGGCGGAAAGGCGCACCTCCGCGCACTGGGCGCCACGGCCGCGCTCTGCCAGATCGGCGGCGTACCGGATGCTCGCTGCGAGGGAGGTCTGGTCGTGCCCCTCGTGGAAGTAGTAGGACTCGGAGTACTGCAGCAGGTCGGCGGAAATCTCCGCGAGACGAATGGCGAGGCCGTCCAGGATGCCCGCTCCCAGCGCCGAGTCCAGCTGCTCCGGTGCCGGGTCGTTGCGTTGCAGCTGGGACAGCCGCAGGGCCACAGCTCGTCGGCGCGTCAACGCAGGGTAGATCTCCAGGATCCAGGAGACCGTGGCGGTCAGGAGGACGAAGCCCACAAGGGCCTCGAGCGGGGCGACGATCCGCAGCCAGGGCTCAGCGGGCGCGATGTCGCCGAGGCCGAGAGTCGCCACGGTGACCAGCGAGACGTAGAGCGCGTCCACCGGCCCGTCGTGAGCACCGGGCTCCAGGCCGGCGGTGAAGGAGAAGGCGTCCGGCATATGGGGCCAGTAGATCAGGGCCCAGCCGACGACCACCCCGCCCGCCCACATGACCACCACGGCCACCATCGCGATCGGCCCTGCGAGGCCCGCCGCCTGCCTCCGCAAGGGAAAACGCTGGGACAGCCTCCACAGCCCCGCCATGACGTGCCGGCTGAGACCGCCGTGACGCGTCGGGTGCCACAGGGTGTGGAACACGTCCCGCAGGGCCATCATGACCATCCCCGCTCCGAGCAGTGAGACCAGCCAGCCCATACGCGTCTCCCAGGGCGCGGTGAACAGGAATCCCAGCATGCCCCGTGGCCCACCGCGACGGGCAGGGGCCGCGCCAGAGCGCGCGGATCACCTGCCGGCCGACCCAGTGTGCCCCCTGCAGGGCATGGGGGGCTGGACCCGGTCGGGCACGCATCTCCTCCCACGGAGCCATCCCGTGCCTCGATCCCAGCGTTCTCACCGATCCTGGCGCCGGTGGCTCGGCTCGCTCCGCAACGCGTGCTCCATGGGGCCGGTCGCCCGCGTGCACCGTCGCTGCCTTGATCGGCCTGCGCAACGTCCAACCGGCGACGAGCAAGCTGATGGGTGCACTGCCTGGCCGGCCGGAGGCGCTGGAAATCCATCTGCTCGACGTCACGGACGTGATCAGGACGGCGCGATCGCCGGAATTCCGCCCGTCAGGGCCCCCGTCGGATGCCAAGGTCGTGATCAGCAGGCCGAAGGCACGAGGCGAATGCGCGGGTCGTTCAGACTTCCTGGTTCGGCCAGTCGAGGAGCCGCGCTCCGATGACGGCCGTTTGGAGGGTGTAGCGATGAACGGGGTCTGCCGGGTCTGCGCCGGTGAGCTTGTGGATGCGTTCGAGCCGGTAGGTCAGCGCCCGCACGCTCAGCGAGAGCCGCCGAGCGGCCTCGGCGGACACGCAGCCTGTGTCGAAGTAGACGGTGAGGGTCTCGATCAGCGGCTGGGCGCCGCCGCGAGCTCCCTTGAGCGGGCCGAGGACCGTGCGTACGAGGTCGGCCATGGCCTGCCGATCGCGGGTCAGTACCGGGTAGACCAGGAGATCCGACGCATGCAGCACGGGTTCCTCCAGACCCATGCGGCCGGCCAGTTCGAGTGCGTTGAGAGCCTCCTCGTAGGAGTGGACGACTCCACCCGCACCGGGGTGGGCACGTCCGAGGGCCACCCGGCCGCCGCCCGTGACCGCACCGGCGTGCTTGGCGAAGAAGTCGAGCACGTCGGACTGGTCGCCCGGCGCGATGCAGATCAGCCGTCCGTCCTTCGTGGTGAGCAGGATGCGACGGTCTCCGAAACGGCTGACCAGGGCGGTCTCCACGCTACGGGTGACGCGGTGACCGTCGTCGTACGGGCCGCTGCCCTGCGCCACGGCGACCGCGTGGGCCCGGGAGAGGAGGAGTCCGAACCGTTCGGCACGTTCGGCGAGACGGCCCAGATCGCTGCGCCCGTAGAGGAGGTCGTCGATGAACTCCCGGCGCGCCGCCTCTTCCTGGCGTACCGCGAGGCGCTGTGCTCGCTCATGGCCCTCGACGAAGGCGTCCACGGCCTGTTCGACGGCGGCGAGGAGGTACTCGGCCGCAGGGGGCGCCAGTGTGCGGCGCACGGCCTGCGCGGCGGCAAGGTGGGCCCGGATCAGAGCACGCAGTCCGATGCCCGTCTCCGCCGCCCGTTCCCCCTGGCCCCGCAGTGAATCCAGCTCGTCGCGGGTGAGCCGCCGACCGGTGGCGCAGGCACTCGTCAGGGCCTGGGTGTACCCCTTCAGGTACTTCTCCGGCGTTTCCGGCTCGCTCATGGCTCTTTCCGTTCCTCGGTGCGTCCGTGACGAGTTCCTGACACGCGAACATCAGAGGAAGCGGTAAGCCGCGGCGTGCTCGGACCGCCATCAAGGATACGTAATCATTGCCGGTGGACGGCAAACACGGCAAGGCTGGGTGGCCGTCGGGCACTCCTCACGACCGGGGGCCTTGCGGACGCACTGGTGGGCGGCACGGCCACGACCCTTCTGCCGCAGCCGTCGGCAGAATGCGAGCGCCTGCTCCACGCACTCGGTGTCGCGGCTGCCCCCCGCTGCGACCGACATTGCCGGTGACCGGCAACATGCGAGGGGCCTGGTTGGCCGGGCCTCCCCGGGGTGGAGAGCCAGTTCCGCCCAAGGCTGGGACGTGCGCCCAGGTCCTGGATCCTCCGCAGGCCTACGGGGAGGGCGACGGAGGGTCAGGCCGTACAGCACGTCGGGGACTTCGTCGTGCTGCCCTGCTGAAGGCGGCGAATGCAGCCGCGGCTGCCGACAGGGCAGCGAGGGTGACGACGGTCAGGGCGCGGACGTGCTCGGGTGCCCACCAGCGGGTGAGCGCGGCGAAGGCGGGCCGGCAGAACGTGCGGGCCATGGCGATTCCGGCCCAGGGCCCAACCGGATTGGAAGACGGCCTGCTTCGGCGCGACCGCGACGACCAGGAGGCTCAGG
This sequence comes from Streptomyces sp. HUAS CB01, assembly GCF_030406905.1. Classification (NCBI taxonomy): domain Bacteria; kingdom Bacillati; phylum Actinomycetota; class Actinomycetes; order Kitasatosporales; family Streptomycetaceae; genus Streptomyces; species Streptomyces chengbuensis. Next base: position 190,468 of record NZ_CP129137.1, on the reverse strand, counting down.
GTGGCGAGGACCGATCCGCTCGTCATGACGGTGCGCGGGGCCGCGAGGGTCGAGAATGCGGTGGACGCGTACGCCGGCGAGCGCGGAGACGGCCAGGGCCAGGGAGAACGCGGCCGTGGTCGGCCCGGCGGACCACCCGGTGGCGGGCGGTGATCGGCGGGTTGAGGACCGGGAAGGCGCAGGGGACGACGCCCCGGCCGGTGATCTGGGTGGCGCAGAGGGCTGGGAGGGCGGCGCGAGGCCGCGACCGGTCCCCCGATCCGGTCGCGGCCTCGCCGACGGGGACGTCGGTCATCGTCGGGTCAGCAGCAGCCGCCGGCGCTGCCGACCGGTTCGTGCGCGCCGGCCTGCGCGACGGTGGGCGTGGAGCAACAGGTGCTGCCCTGCTGTTTGGTCAGGGCGCCGGCGTCGCCCTTGACGACGTAGACCTCCCACGGCTCCCGGCCCGGGCCGTGAACCCAGACCTTGTCCTGCAGGGCGTAGCAACAGGTGGTGTCGTTCTCCTCTTCGGTGGCCAGGCCCGCTTCGCCCAGGCGGGTGGTGGCGGCGTGTACCGCCTCGGTGCTGTCGACCTCGACGCCGAGGTGGTCCATGCGGGTCGCCTCACCGGGTGCCCCCTCGATGAGGACGAGCTTGAGCGGGGGATCGTCGACGGCGAAGTTGGCGTACCCGTCGCGGAGTTTGGCGGGCTCGGTGGCGAAGAGCTTGGTGTAGAAGGCGACCGACGCGGCAAGGTCGGGGACACGGAGGGCAAGCTGTAGACGGGACATGAGAGAGCCTCCTGCTCGTGTGGGTGGTCAGCAACCGCCTGACGCCGCAGGCGTGCCGACACCGATCCGGACTGTGCCGGGTGTGGCGCAGCAGCCTCCGCCGTCGCCGCCGGCTTGGGCGGCTTCGGGCTCGTCGAACAGGCCGGCTCCGCCGCAGACTCCGGTCTCGGGGAGGGTGAGCTCGACACGGGCGGCGGCCTCGTGGTCACCGGCGAGGGCGGCGGCGATGGAGCGGACCTGCTCGTAGCCGGTCATGGCGAGGAACGTCGGGGCACGGCCGTAGGACTTCATGCCGACGAGGTGGACGTCCTTCTCCGGGTGCGACAGCTCTCCCACGCCGTGGGGGTAGACGGTTCCGCAGGAGTGGACGTTCGGGTCGATCAGCGGTGCCAGTTCGACCGGGGCCTGGAGGCGCTCGTCGAGGGCGAGTCGCAGTTCGGTCAGGAAGGTGAGGTCGGGGCGGAAGCCGGTGAGGACGATGGCCTCGTCGACCGGCTCCAGGCGGCGGCCGTCCTCGGCGACGAGCACCAGCCGTCCGTCGGCGTCCCGCTCGATCGCGTCGGTCCGGAAGCCGGTGACGGCATCGGCGTGTCCCTCGTCCACGGCGGCCTTCGCCGCCAGGCCCAGTGCGCCGCGGGCGGGGAGCTGGTCGGCTTCTCCGCCGCCGAAGGTGGAGCCGGAGATGCCGCGCCGCAGGATCCACACCGCGTGGGTACCCGGTGCGTCCGTGGCGAGGTCGGCGAGTTGGGCGAGGGCGGTGAAGGCCGAGGCGCCGGAGCCGATGACGGCGATGCGCCTGCCCGCGTACCGGGCGCGTACGGCGCCGTCGCGCAGGTCGGGCACGCGGTAGGAGATGCGGTCGGCGGCGGTGCGCTCGCCGAGGGCGGGCAGGCCGTCGCCGCCGACGGGGCCGGGAGTCGCCCAGGTGCCGGAGGCGTCGATGACGGCGCGGGCGGTGATCCGCTCCTCGGTGCCGTCGGCGCGGGCGAGGTGCACGGTGAAGGGCTGCCGTTCGCGGTCGGCGTCCACGACGCGGTCGCGGCCGAGCCGGGAGACACCGGTGACCCGGGCACCGAACCGGACCCTGTCGCCGAGGACGTCGGCCAGGGGCTGGAGGTAGCGCTGTACCCAGTCGCCACCGGTCGGGTAGGTGGAGCCGTCCGGCTTCACCCAGCCCGTGGGGGCCAGGAGCTTCTCGGCTGCCGGGTCCACGACCTCGGCCCAGGTGGAGAACAGCCGCACGTGGCCCCACTCCCGCACCGCGCTGCCCGCACTGGTTCCGGCCTCCAGGACCAGGGGCTCCAGACCGCGTTCGACGAGGTGGGCAGCGGCGGCCAGCCCGATCGGGCCGGCCCCGATCACCACGACGGGCAGAGCGGCGGTGGGTGCGTTCACGATGACTCCCCATGCTGTTTCGATATCTGTCGATGGCTTGTTCCGTCAGCATGACATCTGCTTCGATGAACGTCAACATAGACATTCGTCGAACTGGGAGGGGTCGTTCAGGGAACACGTCGATGCCGCCGTGATCGGCGGCGGTCAGTCCGGCCTCGCCGCCGCATACGCCCTGTGTGGGAGAGGGCTGAAGCCGGTCGTGCCGGAGGCGTCCGAGGGGCCGGCGGGCTCCTGGCCGCACCTCTGCGACGGCCTCACCCTCTTCTCCCCGGCGAGGTGCAGTCTCCGCCCGGAATGGCCCTCGGCGGTGATCCCGAGCGATACCCGCACCGAGTCGAGGTGATCGCCTGTCTGGTGCGGCACGCCGACCGTCGGGACGCGGGGAGCCGCACCGGCCGCCGCGTCACCGCGTCCACGCGCGGCCCGGCGGATCGCGTACCGCTCCCACTGGCAGGACGGGGCAGCCCCTGGGCGTTTGGTTCGACGTATGTCAACATAGACGTATGTCGAACGCGAAGGTGCTGCCGCTGCTCGAGCCCGCCGATCAGGGCGTGGCGCCGTGCTGCCCGCCGCTGACCGAGCGGCCGATGACGGCCGAGGAGGCCGAGACGGCCGCGCGCATGTTCAAGGCGCTCGGCGATCCGGTCCGGTTGAGGCTGTTCTCCTCGATCGCCTCGCACGAGGGCGGGGAGGCGTGCGTGTGCGACATCTCCGACGTCGGCGTCTCGCAGCCGACGGTCTCCCACCACCTGAAGAAGCTCAAGGAAGCCGGACTCCTGAGCTCGGAGCGGCGCGGCACCTGGGTCTACTACCGCGTCGAGCCGTCGGTGCTCGCCGCGATGGGCAAGCTCCTCACCACCGCAGCAGCAGCTTGAACACGTCGAGGACACGCCGGACCGTGACCGGTGCGACCCCAGGGGGGAGTCCGGTGATCGTGCCACTGACCGCCGACCACGCCGATGAGGTCCTGGCGATCTACCGGGCCGGTATCGCCGAGGGCAATGCCACCTTCGAGACGACGGCCCCCGACTGGCCGGAGTTCGACGCCGCGAAACTGCCGGGGCACCGCTTCGTCGCCGCCGACGCGAACGGTGCGGTGCTCGGCTGGGTCGCGGCCACCCAGGTCTCCGACCGGTGCGTGTATGCCGGAGTCGTCGAGCACTCCGTCTACGTCCATCCCGATGCCCGGGGCCGGGGCATTGCCGCATCGCTCCTCGAAGCCCTCATCGACTCGACGGAGGCCGCAGGCGTCTGGACCATCCAGTCCGGGATCTTCCCGGAGAACACCGCCAGCCTCGCCCTGCACGAACGCGCCGGGTTCCGCGTCATCGGTCTCCGTGAACGCATCGGCCTCCACCACGGCGTCTGGCGCGACGTCGTGCTGCTGGAACGCCGCAGCCCGCACGTCATCTGACACGCAACGCCATCTCCCCGCAGCAGCGCCTGTCCCACCCGGCGGAAAGGGCGTGGCAGGCCAAGGGCGGTCACTCCGCCGCCGGCTCCGATGGGGTCGCGTCCGCCGTGCGCGGGCGATGAAGGAACGATCGGCTGCTTCGAGCTCGCCTGCGCCGTAGGCCTGAAGATCCCCGCCGTCCGGGTCCACAGGAGCCTCGGAGCCGGTCGAGCCCACCCCCACCACGGCATCAGCCGGCATCGCCGCGGCCGACGTCGTGGACGAGGCAGGAGGCCTGACCCTGGAGTTCGAGGACGCCACCAAGGCCAAGGGGCGTACCCGATCGTGCTGGTCACCTACGAGATGGTCCGCGCGCGGGCAAAGAGTCCTGGACCCCGGCCGCCCTTGCGCCCCTGTCCCGAGAACGTGGCGGGGCGAGTACGTCCGGTCATCCGGAACCGGTCCTGACTCGGCTTCGGGGCCACTCTTCACAGTCCGTGCCGCAGCCGACGTCCGGTTGTCGCGACGCTTCAGGTCACCAGCGCGGCGATCTCGCGTGCGGCGTCCCGTGCGGGCCTGCCGACTCCGATGAGGGTGGCGGAGGCGGGGCCGGTCCAGTCCCCGTAGCCGAGGAGGTGGACTCGCGGCTCGTCGGCGGCGCGGGTTCCGGACGTGGTGATGTGGCCGCGTGCGCCCCTGAGCCCGAGCGGGGCGAGGTGGGACAGGGCGGGCCTGAAGCCGGTGCACCAGATGACGGTGTCCGCCGCGGCCCGGGTGCCGTCGGACCACTGGACGCCGTCCGCCGTCAGACGGGTGAACATGGGTGTGGCCTTGAGCAGTCCGTGGTCCCGGGCCCTGCGTACGGGCGGGACTGCGACGACGTCGCCCAGTGACGCGACGCCGCCGGTGTCGGTGCGTCCCGCGTCGAGGGCTTTGCGGCGCGCGGTGGCGACGTCGAACAGAACACGCCCGTCGACGTCGTCGGGAAGGAAACGCGGTGGGCGCGGGGTGACCCAGGTGAGGTCGGCGTGGCCGGCGAGGTCGGCCGCGATCTGAGCGCCCGAGTTGCCGCCGCCGACGACGATGACGCGCCGCCCGGCGAAGTCTCGCGGGCGGCGGTAGTCGACCGTGTGCAGCTGCTCGCCCCGGAAGGCGGCACGGCCCGCTACGGCCGGCAGAAAAGGCCGCGACCAGGTACCGGTGGCGCTGACCACGGCATGGGCCCGCCAGGCGCCGGAGTCCGTTTCGACGCGCAGGAGACGGCCGTCGCGGCGGACGCTCCGGACGTGGACCCCGTGCTGCACCGGCAGTTCGTAGCGCTTCTCGTAGTCGGCGAGGTAGTCCACCACGTGCCGGGCGTCCGGGTACGGCTCGCCGGGCCGGGGCGGCATGAGCCGGCCGGGCAGCGAGGAAAAGGCGGCTGGGGAGAACAGGCGGAGCGAGTCCCAGACGTGCTGCCACGCGCCGCCCGGCGTGGCCCCCGCGTCGAGGACGGCGAAGTCGATGCCGAGGCGGCGCAGGTGGTAGCCGGCGGCCAGGCCGGACTGGCCGCCGCCGATCACCACCACCTGCGTCAGCCGGGTCATGCGGCAGACTGCGTCTCGGCGGTGCGGGCGGGCATGAAGATGAGCGCGACCAGGGCCAGGCCCACGACGGCGCCGGCGAGTTGGGCGCCGATGAACCCGGGGACGGAGGCGGGGGCGATGCCGGCGAAGGTGTCGGTGAACGCCCGTCCGACGGTCACCGCCGGGTTGGCGAAGGACGTGGAGGACGTGAACCAGTAGGCGGCGCCGATGTAGGAGGCGACCGCGACGGGGGCGAACCGGAGCCGCTCGGTGCGTGCCAGGCCGAAGATGAGCAGGATCAGTCCGGCCGTTGCCACGACCTCGCCGAGCAGCAGGTTGCCGGCGGACCGCTCGTGCGTGGACCACTCCACCAAGGGCTCGCCGAACATGGCGTCGGCGAGGATCGCGCCCGCGATCGCACCCACGGTCTGGGCCGGAACGTAGACCGCGGCCTCGCGGGCGGTGACGCCGCCGTCTCCGCGACGGGCGGTCCACCACTCGGCGAGTGTCACGACGGGGTTGAAGTGGGCCCCGGAGACCGGGCCGAGCAGGACGATCAGCACGCCGAGCCCGAAGACCGTGGCGAGCGAGTTGGCCAGGAGCTGGAGGCCGACGTCCCGGGTGAGCCCGGTGGCCTGGATGCCCGAACCGACGACGACGGCCACAAGGGCCGCGGTCCCCACCAGTTCGGCGGCCGCCCGGGCGACGAGGGGGGTACGGGGCGGCGTGGCGCCCGGCGCGGGCTGCGGGTCCCCGGCCGGAGCCGTGGGGGAATCGGCCGGGCGGGCGGAAGCGGCCTCGGTGGCGCTCAACAGAACTCCTTGATGCGTGCAGTCGCGCGGTGCGCGGTGAAATCAGGGGCAGGAACGCTTGATGTTCGCCTCGGCCGTGGCGTGCGCGGTCCTGGCCAGATCGGCGAACTGGCCGGCCAGCGAGTCGAGGACCTCGGGCTTCAGCCGGTAGTAGGTGAAGCGCCCGCAGGGCTCGGTCTCGACCACGCCCGCTTCGCGCAGCACCTTCAGGTGGTTGGAGAGGTTCGTCTGCCTGGCGCCGGTCTCCTCGACGAGATGGCTGGTGCAGAGCGTCTCCCTGGCGAGGAGGGTCACGATCCGGAGCCTGAGCGGGTCGGCCAGAACCCGAATCAGGTCAGTGTCGACTGACGTCATCATGGGCTGATACTCTCACATCAGTGGCCGCTGATGCCACCAGGTGCTGTTGTCATTTGTGCCTGTTGCCCCCGCGTGACGTGGCAAGACACCGTACGCGAGACAAGAGAGAGACCCGCGATGGCCGAGAAGCCTTCCGTCCTGTTCGTCTGCGTCCACAACGCCGGCCGCTCCCAGATGGCCGCCGGGTGGCTGTCCCACCTCGCCGGCGACCGTATCGAGGTCCGCTCCGCCGGATCCGCTCCCGCCGACCAGGTCAACCCGGCCGCGGTCGAGGCCATGCGCGAGGTCGGCATCGACATCTCCGCCGAGACGCCGAAGATCCTCACCGTCGACGCGGTCAGGGAGTCCGACGTCTGCATCACCATGGGCTGCGGCGACACCTGCCCGGTCTTCCCCGGCAAGCGCTACCTGGACTGGACGCTGGAGGACCCCGCGGGCCAGGGAGTGGAGGCCGTACGCCCGATCCGCGACGAGATCAAGAAGCTCGTCGAGGGACTGATCGAGGAGCTCGCCCCGGAGAAGACCGGGTGAACGCCCAGGGGGGACGGCACACTCGGGACGTCGTCGTCATAGGCTCCGGCCCGGCGGGATACTCCGCCGCGCTCTACACCGCCCGCGCGCAGCTGAAGCCCCTGGTCTTCGGCGGTTCGGTCTTCGTCGGCGGTTCGCTGACGACGACCACGGAGGTCGAGAACTTCCCCGGCTTCCCCCAGGGCGTCGACGGACCCGTGCTCATGGAGAACATGCGGGCCCAGGCCGAGAGGTTCGGCGCCGAGATCGTCGAGGACGACATCGTCTCCGTCGACCTGACCGGCCCGATCAAGGAGGTCACCGACAGCGGGGGCACCGTGCACCGGGCCAAGGCCGTGATCGTCGCCACCGGCTCCGGCTACCGCAAGCTCGGCCTGCCGAACGAGGACGCGCTCTCCGGCCGGGGCGTGTCCTGGTGCGCCACCTGCGACGGCTTCTTCTTCCGTGATCGCGACATCGTGGTGGTCGGCGGCGGCGACACCGCCATGGAGGAGGCCACCTTCCTGACCCGCTTCGCCCGCTCGGTCACCGTGGTCCATCGCCGTTCGACCCTGCGTGCCTCGCAGGTGATGCAGAACCGGGCCTTCGCCGACGACAAGATCACCTTCGCCTTCGACACCGAGGTCGCCGAACTCCACGAGGAGAACGGCATGCTCTCCGGCCTCACCCTGCGCGACGCCTTCACCGGCAAGACCCGCGGGCTCGCGGCCACCGGCCTGTTCATCGCCATCGGCCACGACCCGCGCACCGAGCTGTTCGCGGGCCAACTGGACCTGGACGACCAGGGACACCTGAAGGTCGCGGCCCCCTCCACCCGAACGAACATCGCCGGCGTCTTCGCCGCGGGCGACGTCGTCGACCACACCTACCGGCAGGCCGTCACCGCGGCCGGCACCGGCTGCGCGGCGGCCCTGGACGCCGAGCGTTACCTGGCCGCACTCGCGCACACCGGTCCTGCCGGGCCGGAGCGCCTCCCGGCCGCTGTCTGATTCTGCATCAGCCTGGACAGGAGGCCGGGACGGCCCTCAAGGGCGTGACGGACGACTCGTTCGAGTCGGAGGTCCTGAAGTGCGACAAGCCCGTCCTCGTCGACTTCTGGGCGGCATGGTGCGGACCCTTCCGCCGGCTCGCCCTCTCGCTGGAGGAGATCGTCCAGGAGCACGGCGACAGGGGCCGGTCCTTTGCGGGCAGCACGCCGTTGCGCTCCGGGGGCGGAGGCGGCCGGAGGAGCACCGACCGGTAGCGTGATCACGATGCTGAAGAACAGGGACCAGAAAGCGCGACGCACCCGGAAGCCCGCCGGCCGGCCCGAGGATGTGGGCGGCCTGTCTGCGGCTGCGTTCGCCGGTCTTCTCGCCGCCGGCCTCGTGATGGTGGTCGGGTGTGCTCTCGTCGGCGGATGGGCCGGGCTCGCGGGCATCGTGCTGACGGTGGTGCTTGTCGCCGGGTGCGTGGTCTCGCGGGGTTGACGGGCGTGCCCGGAACCTGTGCGGCCCGGCGGGAAGGCGGGATGGGAGCTGTCCCGGGGCCGCCTTCCCGGCAAGGCCGTCAGCGGCTGCGCAACGCGGCCAGTGTGACGGTGAGGTCGGCCGCGCGGGGCCGGTTGCGGGGAAGTTTGGCCAACAGTGCTGCCATGCCGCAGGTGTTGGTCAGGGCGGAGAAGACCAGACCGCCCGCGATTCCGGCGGACACGAGCTGGAAGGCCGGGTGAACGAGCAGTCCGAGCAGAAGGCCCAGCAGGACGAGGATGCCTGCGGTGAAACGTACTTGGCGTTCCATCCCCCAGGTGGCGCGTGAGGTGCTCTCGCGGCGCAGTTCGTTGCCGCCGGCTGCCCACGCGGCGGTTCCGCCGGAGAGCGTGGCGGTCGTGACGTGGTTGTCGGCGAGGATCCTGCAGGCGTTCTCGGAGCGGGCCCCGGAAGCGCAGACGATCAGTACGTCACCTCGTGCGGCGGCGTGGCGGATGTCGGGCAGCGCCTGCTGGATCTGGCTCAGGGGAATGTTGAGGGCCCCTGGCAGATGGCCGCCGGCGTACTCGCCGGGTGTGCGCACGTCGATGACGGTCAACTCGTGGAGGCGGTTGCGGACCTCGTCGATGCCGAGGGCGGTGGGCGTGGTCATGGCGGGTGTCATCCTTCGGGGTCGACGGTGTCCCCCCAGGGGTCTATATTACCCCTGGGGGTATTTCGTGAGGAGTTGCGGTGGAGCTTGATCTGGCGGGAGCCGAACTGAAGGCGGTCCTCAATCGGCTGCGCCGGGCGCAGGGCCAGATCTCCGGAGTGATCCGGATGATCGAGGAGGGCCGGGACTGCGAAGAGGTCGTCACGCAGCTGGCCGCCGCGTCCCGGGCGCTTGACCGTGCGGGTTTCGCGATCATCGCAACCGGTCTGCAGCAGTGCCTGACGGACATCGAGGACGGCCGCCGCTCCGAGGAGGACCGTGACGAGATGCGGGGTCGTCTCGAGAAGCTCTTCCTGTCGCTGGCCTGACTTCTTTCGCCGGTGCGTGCTCATGCGATCACATCGACCAGCATGAACGCGGCCACCGTGAGCAGGACGCCGGCGAAGATCTTCTGCACGGTCTCGCCGGAGAGCTTCGCGGCGAGGCGTTTGCCGTCCCACGCGCCGAGGATCGCGGCCCCCGTGAAGGGCGCGATCACCTCCCACCGCAGATCGCCGCCGGTTCCCGTGCGCGCGATGAGCGCGGCGAGGGAATTGACGGTGATGACCAGCAGGCTGGTGCCCACCGCCTGCCTCATGCGCAGCCCGAGGACATTCACCAGGGCGGGGACGGCGAGGAACCCCCCGCCCACCCCCAGGAGTCCGGTGACGGTTCCCAGGCCGGCCCCGGCGCCGGCCGCCTTGGCGGGGCGGATCCGCGTCGGCAGGGCGGCGGGGGAGGGGCGGAGCATGCGCAGTGCCGCAAGGGCGGCGATGGCGGCGAAGGCTGCGGTCAGTACCGGTTCGGGGAGGTGTCCGGCGCCGGCCCCGGCGAGGAAGGCGGGGGCGATGCCTGCTGCGGCGAACAGCGCCCCGGTCCGCCAGGCCAGGTTGCCGTCGCGCGCGTGAGCGTACAGGGCGGTGGCCGAGGTCGCGGTGACGATGATCAGGCCGGCCGTGGTGGCCGCTGACGGTGTGAAGCCCAGCAGGTAGATCAGTGCGGGGACGGCGAGAACGCTGCCGCCGCCACCGAGAGCCCCCAGGGCGAGGCCGATGACGGCACCGGCGACGAGGGCGAGAACGAGCGGCGTCACGCTATCCGGCCGCTGTTCCCGCGCACGTCGACGACCGGATGTCCGGCGTCCACCCATGCGTTCATGCCCCCTTTGACGTCCACGGCGTGTGCTCCGTGTTCGTTGAGGAGTTGAACCGCCTGCTGCGAACGGTGCCCGCTGCGGCAGATCACCACCAGCGCCTTGCCCTCCGCCTCAGGCGGTGGACCGCCGCCGGCGAGAAGCCTCGTCAGCGGGACGTGGACGGCTTCCGGAGCGTGGCCGGCGTTCCATTCGGCCTGCTCGCGAACGTCCAGCAGCACGGCGGCGGGCTCCTTGCCCCTCGTGCGGCTCCGGGCCTGGTCGACCGTGATCCGGGACGCGTTCCGGCGGAAGCGGAACATTGCACTCCTTCCTGGGCTGGGGATGGCCGGCAGTCAGCCGGAGATCAGGGGCAGACCCGCGTCGGCCGCGGAGTCGAAGCCGTCGTCGACGGCGACGACGTCCCGGCCCGCGGCGTCCAGCAGTGAGGCCGCGATGGCCGCCCGCATCCCACCCGCGCAGTGCACCCACACGGTTCCGTCGGGAACCTCGCCGAGGCGGCGGTGCAGCTCGTGGAGGGGGATGTGCACGGAGCCTTCGATCCAGCCGCCGGCACGCTCGGCGTCGCGGCGTACGTCGAGGACCACGACACGGTCGGCGCCCAGCCCTGCGAGCCCGGCGAAGGTGGACCGTGGGAACGAGGCGGGCGGTTCGCCCTCACGCACCCACCGGTCCGGGCCTCCGGTGGCAGCGGCGGCCGGGCGGTCGATGCCGACGCGGACCAGTTCACGTTGTGCGTCGGCCAGCTGTCCCGCCGATTCCGCGAGCAGGGTCACCGGCTTGCCCCACGGGATCATCCAGGCGAGATAGGTGGCGAGCTTGCCGTCGGCCTCGAAGTTGAAAGCTCCGGCCACGTGCCCCTCGGCGAACGCGATGCGGTTGCGAAGGTCCACCACCCACTCTCCGGCCTCCAGGCGTGCGGCGATCTCCTCGGCGTCCGCCGGTGCGGGCGGGGTCAGGTCCACCGGCGCGGGGCCCGCGGCGTTGGTCGGGCCCATGTGGGCGTAGTACGCAGGCACGTCGTCCAGGTCCGCCAGCAGGTCGGCGACGAAGGTGTCCACGTCGGCGGTGAGCGCCGCGTTGCCGGCCTTCTCCTTGCCGATGGTGCTCGCGTCGCCCTCGGACTGCGCCGAGGAGCAGAAGCTGCCGAAGCCGTGTGTGGGCAGCACGGCCGTCGCGTCCGGCAGGTCGGTGGCCAGGCGGTGCGCCGAGGCGTGCTGGGCCCGGGCCAACTGCTCGGTCAGCCGCGGTTCGACCAGGTCCGGCCGCCCGACCGTGCCGATGAGGAGGGAGCCGCCGGTGAAGGCCGCCACCGGCCTGCCCCCGTCGTGGAGTACGTACGAGGTGTGGTGGGGCGTGTGGCCCGGCGTTGCCATGGCCGTGAGGGTCAGTCCGGCGTCGACGCCGACCGTGTCACCGTCGGACACCGGGACCCGCGGGAAGGAGACGCGTGCACCCGCCGGCACCAGGTACGCGGCGCCGGCCGTCCGGGCGAGTTCCAGGCCGCCGGTGACGTAGTCGTTGTGTATGTGGGTCTCCACCACATGGGAGATCCGCACACCTCGCCGGGCGGCTGCGGCGAGCACGCGGTCGATGTCGCGGGGCGGGTCCACCGCCACTGCGGTCTGCTCACCGCCGGCCAGGTAGCTGCGGTTGCCCAGACCTTCCAACTCGATGGTGTCGACGAAGAACACGCGGATACTCCCTTCGTGTGGAAATTACCCCCTGGGGTATTGGATCCACCGTAGCACTATTACCCCCGGGGGTATATCTGGCCGTGGTGTCGTGGGGTCCGGCATGCCCCTGTCCGTTTTCCCGGGCGCGCGGGCCGAAGCCGTGGCCGCGACAGGAGCATGACCAGTCCGTACACCTCGGCGCCCGACAGGAGGTCCGGTGACGTCTGCCGAACGGAGGCTCCGGCAGAGCGGAAGCCGGGTGTCCGGAAGCAAGCCGACACGGCGGCCGCGCTGAGGCAGCGGTGGGGACCGGCGAGAGGTTTTCGGCGTCCGGCCCTTGCCGTGTGCCCGTGTGCCCGTCCGCCCCGTCGATGACCGAGGACCGGCTCACGGCAACCGCATCTCACCCGCGGTCCGCACGGCCTTCCCCGCCGGGTCCCACGGGTTCCTCGGTCGCCTCCCTCACCAGCCGACTCCGTTTCCGGTCGGTGGCCGGCAGCTCCGCCGGCGTCTCCGGAGCTCGAGCGAAGCGCTGCAGGACGCGGCTGCTGGCACGCCGCCGCATGGGCACAGCCGATGCTGCGCGCTCACGGGGGCAACGGTCGGGCACCACGCCCGCGCCGGGCCGGGCGAGTCGGGCACCAGGCCCATGCCGGGCCGGGCGAGCCGTGCACCACGCCCGCGCAGGGCCGGGCGAGCCGGGCGCCGCCGTCACCGGGCAGGGGTTCGCAGTCGGCCCCCTGGCCAGGGGCCAGGTGCCGACACCAGCGAATCAGCGTGGGGACTGCATCACTCCGCTCCCGTGGGGCGCGTAGGTGTCGAGGAGGCGGATCCGGGTCGCCTGCAGCCGGTGGGCGACGACCTCCAGGGCGTGGCGGGTCAGGGCGAGTCCGAACACGGGATCCACGTCGCACAGCCCGCGTACCGCTCTGGCGTCGAACTCGTGTGCTCGTACGAGACTGAAGGCCTCGGCTCCCAGCCGCCACTTGTACGGCGGCACCAGCCAGGACCATCCGAGCAGATCACCGTGGCCCAGTGTCTCCACCGTGGCGGCCCGCCGGCCGTGGGCCTGGAGGTCGAGGGTGACCGAGCCGGTGCGGATGATCCAGAACCGGTCGGCCGGGTCGCCCTCGTCGAATATCCGCGTACCTGCCGGAAACGAGACCTCGTGCGAGCACGCCATCAGACGGTCCTGGCCGTCCGAAGGCAGTCCGTGGAGAAAGGAGCTGTTCATGGGGCCTCCCGAGTTTCCGTTCCGCTGGTGGCGTCGTGCTGGGCAATCTCCGTCCACCCCCAGACTGCGTCACCGGCGGGCCGTGCACCCTGGGCCGAGAGGCCCCCACCGTGAGCCCGATGCGCCCCTCTTCCCACGCGCAGGGCTGCTGCCCCGGGCATGCGCGACGCCGACGCCGGGGGAGCGGGATCCGCTGGACCACCGCTCGGATCGGCTGAGGAGGCTCTGAACGCGGTCCGGGGGCCGGTCCGGCTGTTGTCAGGCGAGGAGAGACGGATCCTGGTCGGGACGGTGGCGTTGTGTGTCGTCGTTGGCGCGCTTCACGGGCGCAGCCGGCCGAGCAGTCGCTCGGCCGGAGGAGTGCCCGCACGCACTCGGGCGGCTCGGCCATGGTCCGTGTCCCGGTGACGGGCGCACGGACGGCCCGGTGGCGCCTCCCAGCGTGACGTCCGGGCAGGTCCTGTCACAGGGCTGCCCGGGCAGGAGACCTGGGCCGGACGGCCCCGTACCCATCCTCGACCCCTCCGACGGGGGCAGCCCTCTTGCTCCGCCGAGCCCCGGCAAGGGACGTTCGGACCAGACCGGGCCCCTTGTCGGCCCTGTGGAGTCCGTCCCGGCGCGCGGAGTGTCGATGGTGTGAGGCACCCTGCGCCACAGCCGCACTCGACGCCGGCTCCGGAACCCGACCCCCTGGAGCCCCTGGCACTGCTGCGGCGCGAACTGGGCACCGGGGCTCGTGGACTGTCCGGCCGGGAGGCGGAGCGGCGTCTCGCCGTGTACGGACCGAACGAGGTGCGGTCCACCGCCGGCGAGTCCGTGTGGCGGGAGCTGACACGGCAGCTCGCGCATCCGCTCGCACTGCTCCTGTGGGCCGCCGGCGCCCTGGCCTTCATCGCCGACATCGCCGTGCTGGGATGGGCGATCGTCGCCGTGATCCTCGTCAACGCGGGATTCGCCCTCCTCCAGGAGCGTCAGGCCGAACACGCGGTGGAGACCCTTGCGCGCTACCTCCCCGAGCACGCCCGGGTGGTGCGGGACGGCAGAACCCTCGACGTCCTCGCCAAGGAACTGGTGCCGGGCGACATCGTCCTGATCGAGGAGGGCGACAAGATCCCCGCGGACGCTCGACTCACCGAAGGCGGTATCGAAGCCGACCTGTCGATGCTCACCGGCGAGTCGGCACCGGTCGACCGGTTCGCCGGTCCGGCACTGCAGGGCAAGCCGCTGCTCGAGGAACCCAACCTCGTCTTCAGCGGCACCACCTGCACGGGCGGACAGGCGCAGGCCATCGTCTTCGCCACAGGAAACCACACCGAGCTGGGCCGTATCGCGGCTCTCAGCCAACGTACGCGGCGTGAGTCCTCGCCGTTGGAGCAGCAGGTCAAGAGGGTCGCCTGGCTGATCGCCGCGGCCGCGGTCGCGATCGGCGTGGCCTTCCTCCTCATCGGATGGATGATCGGCCTCCCGCTGACCGACGCCCTCATGTTCGCCATCGGGCTCCTCGTCGCCAACGTGCCGGAAGGCCTCCTTCCGACGATCACCCTGGCACTCGCGGTCGGTGTGCGGCTCCTGGCCCGGCAGGGAGCGGTCGTCAAGCGGCTCAGTGCGGTGGAGACCCTCGGCTCGACCAGTGTGATCTGTACCGACAAGACGGGGACGCTCACTCAGAACCGCATGCGCCTGCAAGCGGCGTGGACGCCGGGGCACGGCACCGAAACCGGACCGTGGACGACCGGGCTGGCCGAGGCCATGGCAGAGTGCACGACCGTCACCCGGGACGAGCGGGGAGACCTGCACGGCGACCCCACGGAAGCGGCCCTCGTCGCAGGTGCCGCGGCGCTCGGTGGTGCACCCGACCTCACCCGCAGGGACGAACGCCGCGCGGCACTGTTCCGGTTCGACCCGCGACTGCGGCTGATGTCCACGCTGGTACGGCCCGAGCCCGGAAGCGATCACTTCCGGCTCGTGGTGAAGGGAGCGCCGGAGAGCGTGCTGGCGCGCACGGCGGACGCCGGCGCCGGGAACGGGCACGACGTGAGCCAGGCGCGGGCCGCGGCGGACGACCTCGCGCGTCAGGGGATGCGCGTTCTCGCCGTCG
This sequence comes from Streptomyces sp. HUAS CB01, assembly GCF_030406905.1. Taxonomy (NCBI): domain Bacteria; kingdom Bacillati; phylum Actinomycetota; class Actinomycetes; order Kitasatosporales; family Streptomycetaceae; genus Streptomyces; species Streptomyces chengbuensis. The sequence continues at coordinate 175,324 of NZ_CP129137.1, read as the reverse complement.
CGGACCGGGAACTTCCCGAACCGCCCGAACACCGTGAGCAGGCGGAAAGGGAACTCCGGCTGGTGGGCCTGGTCGGACTGTACGACCCCCCGCGGCCGGAGGTGGCGGCCGCCGTCCGGCGCTGCCACGACGCGGGGCTGAGGGTGCACATCGTGACCGGCGACAACGGGGCCACCGCGGCCGCCGTGGCCAAGGAGGTCGGAATCGGCCGTCCGGAACTGCTCGTCATACAGGAGTCGGAAAGGGTCACGGACCGCGAACTGGACGACCTGCTCATCACCGGACCGGAGTCGGAGATCGTCTTCGCCCGGTCCTCACCCGAGACGAAGCTGAAGGTCGCCGACACCCTTCGCGCGCACGGCCGGATCGTCGCGATGACGGGCGACGGCGTGAACGACGCCCCGGCACTCCACCGGGCTCACATCGGTGTGGCCATGGGGCGTTCGGGCACCGACGTCGCCCGCGAGGCGGCCACGATGGTGCTCACCGACGACAACTTCGCCACCATCGTCACCGCCGTCGAGTCCGGCCGGCGCGTGTACGACAACGTCCGCAAGTTCATCGTCTACATCTTCGCCCACCTCACGCCGGAGGCCGTTCCGTTCCTCGTCTTCGCGCTGTCGGCCGGCACCGTCCCGCTGCCGCTCACGGTGCTGCAGATCCTGGCGATCGACCTCGGAACCGAAACGCTCCCTGCCCTCGCTCTGGGACGGGAGCGCGCGGAGCCGGGAGTCATGAAGCGGCCGCCACGATCGAGCCGGCAGAGCATCATCTCGCCCGCCATGCTGGTCCGCGGCTGGGGCTATCTCGGAGCGGTCTCGGCGGTGCTCGTCATGACGGGCTACTTCTACGTCCTCTGGCGGGCGGGCTGGCAGCCCGGAGACCCCACCGGCCCCGGCAGCGACCTGCACCACGCGTATCTCACGGCGACGACGGCGACGTTCGCGGGAATCGTCACCTGCCAGGTCGGCACCGCCATGGCGGCCAGAACGGAGCACGCCTCACTGCGTCAGATAGGTGTGTTCAGCAATACCCTGCTGCTGTACGGGATCGCTTTCGAGATCGCGTTCACGGCCGTGCTCGTGTATGTACCGCTCTTCCAGCACATGTTCGGCACCGCCGCTCTGCCCGCGGACGTCATCGCACTCATCACCTGTTTCCCCGTCATCGTCTGGGGCACCGACGAGATGCGGCGATGGACGGTACGTCGTCGTGCGCTGCGGAGGGAGGATCCGACGCCGATGCGACCGGAAGTCGCAGCTCCCGGGGTGGAGAAGAGGCGGTGAACGCCGACGTGGACTTCCCGCGTCTCGGCCCTTCGGCCGGGGACACGGCCGGGTCGGACGTCGTGCACGAGCGCCCGACAGCAGCAGGCAGAACTCGTTGTCTTCCGGGTCGGCGTGAACGACCAGTCCCCAGCCGTCCGGCTTGCGGCGATCGGCGACCAGGGGGACGCCCGGCTTCGGCAGCCGGTCAACCTCTGTGTCCCGTGAGGTGTCCGGGCGCAGGCACAGATGCAGCCTGTTCTCGGCCGACTCGGGTTCCGGGACCTCGTTGAAGTGCAAGGAAGGGTCGCCGGGCAGCATGGGTGGGTCGGTCGGTGCGGTCGGGTGGTGATGCCGAAACGGCCGGTCGCCGCCGTGCTCGCGGGCGGCAGGGCCCAGCGCCGCTGTGCTCGGCGAGACGCGACCCTGCCGAGGTGGTTCCACCGTGCCCCGTCAGACGGGGAGTTCCATGACCATCACAGGCCGGGCCGTCGGCGCGGGCGAGCCGCCGGACGGCTCGACGGTGATGCCGATGCCGGACGCGGCACGTGCAGGACCGTGCATGAGGACGGTGTGGGCGCCGGTGTCGCCGTCCAGCAGACCCGCATCGCGCATGGCGCCGTCGTCATCGAACCAGAGCTGGTAGACCTTGCCCTTCGGCAGAGCCGGTAGGCCGGAGGCGAGCATCACTGCCTGGTCGCGTTCCCGCGAGACGACCACGGTCGCGCGTGCACCGTCCTTCGTCCGACCGCTGGTGTAGGTCGCGTCCGAAGCCGTCAGCACTCGGGACACCTCGGCGGCCCCGGCCTGTGCGTGTTCCGCCCGGGTCCGGGCGTCGCCGGCCTCCTGGTGCTGCCGGAACGCAACACCGCCCGCGATGCCGATGGCGATGGCGGCCGCAAGGGTGAAGCGGGGGAGGCGGCGGAGCCGGTGTGTCCGGTACTGCGCAACCGGGGGTGGTTCCTGCCGGATGTGCCGGATCTTCTCCACGACACGGCTCCGCACTTCGGGAGCCGGCCGTACCGTCGCGGCCAGACCGAGGCGGACGGCCGTCGCCTGCAGCTCAAGGACTTCCTGGGCGCACGCGCCACAGTCCACGAGGTGCCGTTCGAAGCTGTCGCGTTCGTTCTCGGGCAGCGCGTGCAGGGCATAGGCGCCGGTCGCCGTGTGCAGGCCGGCGCCGTCAGCGCGGCGGATCATGCCTCTACCCCCATGCAGTCGCGGAGCCGGATGAGCCCGTCACGAAGCCGTGTCTTGACGGTGCCGAGCGGCAGGCCGAGGAGTTCCGCCACCTCTCGGTAGGTCAGGCCCCGGTAGTAGGCGAGGGTGACGGACTCCCGCTGGAGCTGGGTGAGGAACCGCAGACAGCGCCGCACCTGCTGGTGCTCGAGCCGTGCCTCGACCTGCTCGGCGACGTGGTCGTAGGCGGGTGTGCTGTCGAGGAGGGCCGCCTTGTGGTCGCGGTCGACGGTTGCCTGCTCCGAGCGGACGCGGTCCACGGCGCGACGGTGCGCGAGCGTCAGTACCCAGTTCATTCCGCTGCCCTTGTCGACCTGGAACCTGGGAGCCGTGCGCCAGACCTGGATCATCACTTCCTGCATCACCTCCTCCGACTGGGCGGGGTCGCGAAGAACTCCGCGGATGGTGCCGAAGACCGCACCGCTGACCATGTCGTAGAGCTCACCGAAAGCGTCCTGGTCGCCGCGCGCGACCTGGACGAGGAGAGCGTCCGCTGACGGACCGTGTACGGCGGCGGCCGTGCTGGGCCGTGCGGGTCGTGGGACAGGCATGAATCTCCTCAACGCATCAGGGCGAAGCAGCCCTCTTCAGCCATTCGCTGCTGAGCGCCATGCGGATTGCCGCGTGAGGGATCCGGTCCAGGAGCCCTCCGTACGCCGCTGTCCCGATCCGCGGCGTTCAGTCCAGGTGCCCGTCCGGGCCGTGGGCGTGGGGCCCGCGGGTTCGGTCACCGCCCGGTTCCGCACCACCCAATGACCCACGAGAGCGTGGATCGGCTGCCCGCACCGACGCACGGGCGCTCCTCCGATCCTCGGTCCCGTCAAAGGGTGGACGCAGTCGCCCCGCGTCAACCGAGCCCGCCCTGGTCATCCGTTCGCAGGACGGACCAATCCGCATGCGGCGGGAGTGCCGAATCCCCGGTGTGACGATCGAGAACACTTCAGTGAGCCGCCGGCTACTGGCCTGTGCCAGTGGTCTGCTGGCCGGCTTCGCGGCGCTGGCAGCCGCGGAACTCGCAGCCGCCGCTGTCAGGCCGGAGGCCGGACCGGTGAAAGCGGTCGGCGGTTGGGTCGTCGACGTCACCCCGGCGCCCGTGAAGGACTGGGCGATCCGTCAGTTCGGGACCAGCGACAAGTCGGTTCTGCAACTCGGCATCGTGGTGGTGGTGTCGGCGATCGCCGTCGCACTCGGCCTGCTCGCACTGCGGCACCGGCGGGCGGCCGCGGTCGGGGCGCTGCTGTTCGGCGTCACCGGTGCCGCGGCCGCGCTCGGGCGACCGGATTCGGCGTCCTGGGCGGACGCGGTGCCGTCGACAGTGGGGGCGCTCGCTGCGTCCGCGTTGCTGTACCTCCTGGCGGGCCGTCTGGCAGTGAACCGCGACATCGCGCCCGACAGCCCTGTCGCGGCCGGGGGCTGGGACCGTCGGGGGTTCCTCATCTCCGTCTCCGCCGCTGCGGCCGCATCTGCCGGGGCAACCGCGTGGGGACGCGAACTCGCCTCCGCTCGCAGCAGCGGTGCCCTGGCATCCCGGGCGGCGGTCCGTCTGCCAGCTTCCGGTGCCCCGGCCCGGTCCGTACCTTCCGGCGCGGTGCTGAGGGTCCCGGGCCTGAAGCCGTTCATCACTCCGAACAGGGACTTCTACCGGGTCGACACCGCGTTGGTGGTGCCGAAAGTCGACGCGACGACCTGGCGACTGCGGCTCCACGGCAAGGGCGTACGCCGTCCGCTCACCCTCTCTTTCGAGGACCTGCTCGAACGTGAACTGATCGAGCGGGACATCACCCTGACCTGCGTCTCCAACGAGGTCGGCGGTCCTTACGTGGGAAATGCGCGCTGGACAGGCGTACCGCTTGCCTCACTCCTGCAGGAGGCAGGAGTGAAGCCCCCGTCACGCGGCGGCCCCGCCGACCAGTTGGTGTCGCGGTCCGTCGACGGCATGACCCTGGGAACCCCGGTGGAAGACGTCATGGACGGCCGGGACGCGATCCTCGCGGTCGGCATGAACGGCCGGCCCCTCCCGTTCGACCACGGCTTCCCGGTCCGCATGGTCGTACCCGGCCTGTACGGTTACGTGTCCGCGTGCAAGTGGATCGAGGACATCGAGCTCACCACCTTCGCCGACTACGACCCCTATTGGGTGAAGCGCAACTGGGCCCCGAGGGCTCCGGTCAAAACCCAGTCCCGGATCGACACCCCCAAAGCCTTCGCCCGGCCGGGACCCGGAACCGTCATGGTCGCGGGAGTCGCCTGGGCCCAGCACCGGGGCATCGACAGTGTGGAGATCCGGGTCGACGACGGCCCCTGGGAACCCGCCGACCTTGCGGCCGAACACACCACCGACACCTGGCGCCAGTGGTCCTTCCCCTGGAACGCCACCCCGGGGAGCCACACCCTGACCGTTCGCGCGACCGACCGCACCGGAGAGACGCAGACGGAGAAGCGAACCGGGACGGTGCCCGACGGTGCGAGCGGCTGGCACTCCGTACTCGTCAACGTCGACCAGGGCGCGTGGCGAAAGTAGCTCCGTCCGCCCGCAGGGCGGGGCCGCCTGCGCCTCCGGCGCGGTGCGGCAGGCCCCCCTGCCACTTGGCCATCACGTCAAGCAACCATGAGAACACCCAAGGAGAAAACGATGCATCACCTGCGCTTCCGTCGTACCGCCGTCGCCGTCACCGCGGCCGTCGTCCTGCCCTTCGCACTGAGCGCCTGCGGCGGTGGCGACGGCGGCTCCGACTCGGCCGCGGACAAGGCCGCCACCTCGGCCCCGGCCGAGGAGCAGTCGACGCCCGCCATGGACGACGCCGTACCCGCCGACAGCCCCTTCGGACCGGCCTGTGCCTCCGTGCCGAAGGAAGGAGCCGGCTCCTTCGACGGGATGGCCGAGGACCCCGTCGCCACCGCCGCCTCCAACAACCCCGCACTGTCGACCCTGGTCGCCGCGGTGAAGAAGGCGGGCCTGGTCGACACCCTGAACAACGCCGAGAACATCACCGTCTTCGCTCCCACCAACGACGCCTTCGCCAAGATTCCCAAGGCCGACCTCGACAAGGTCCTCGCCGACAAGCAGATGCTCACCGACATCCTCACCTACCACGTCGTCGGTCAGAAGCTCACCCCGCGGCAGCTCGGCAACGGCAGCTACGACACACTCCAGAAGTCCACCCTCACCACCAACGGCTCCGGCGAGAACTACACCGTCAACGACAACTCCAAGGTGGTCTGCGGCAACGTCCCCACCGCCAACGCCACCGTATACATCATCGACACCGTCCTCATGCCCAAGTCCTGACGTGGGCAGCGGCCCCTCCGCGACGGATCGCCCCTGTCGCGCACCTGCCGATCGCCGGACCATGTGCGTACAGGAGTCCGTTGTGGTGGTCGTGGCTCAGCGTCCGGGCATGAACTGGTGATCATTCTGGCGAGGCGGCAGTGCAGACTGCCGCCTCGCCTGAGACCGACCCGCCACGGCGCGAGGGCGCGGCCCGACGGCGGCGGGTCGGGCCTGGACTGGCGCACGACGGGATCCACGTAGTCCGCGTGGGGGCCTGCCGGGCCAGACGGGCGCAGCGCGTGGTGCCGGCAGCCCCGTTATGTTTTCTGCGGTCCTGCAACGGGGCCGCTGGCCTCCGGGCCTGGCATGACTGTTGCCCCCTGTCGAACGGATGACCTGGGGGGTGGTGTCACCGGGCCCGGGAGGTGCCGTCGGAGACGCTGATCAGAGGTCCGGCCACCGCCCGGTCCGGCGCAACGCCGGGCAGTTCGCGGGCGGCAGGTCTGCATAACGTGGATGCGCGAGCACGACACCCGAGCCGAGGCCGGCACCGCCAACACCCCTTGGGAAGGGGCGCGATGTTCGAGATCGAAGACGTAGGCGTGTTCCTGGGCCTGGACGTCGGCAAGAGTGCCCACCACGGCCACGGACTCACCCCGGCCGGGAAGAAGGTCTTCGACAAGCCGCTGCCCAACAGCGAGCCCAGGCTGCGGGCCGTCTTCGACAAGCTGCGCGAAAAGTTCGGCACCGTCCTGGTGATCGTCGATCAGCCCGCCTCCATCGGCGCCCTGCCGCTGACCGTCGCCCGCGACGCGGGCTGCCAGGTCGCCTACCTGCCGGGACTCGCGATGCGCCGGATCGCCGACCTCTACCCGGGCGAGGCCAAGACCGACGCGAAGGACGCCGCAGTGATCGCGGACGCGGCCCGCACCATGCCGCACACCCTGCGGTCCCTGGAACTGACCGACGAGATCACCGCCGAACTCACGGTCCTCGTGGGCTTCGACCAGGATCTCGCGGCCGAGGCCACCCGCACGTCCAACCGGATACGCGGCCTGCTCACCCAGTTCCACCCGAGCCTGGAGCGCGTCCTGGGTCCCCGCCTCGACCACCAGGCCGTGACCTGGCTGCTTGAGCGCTACGGCTCCCCGACCGCCCTGCGCAAGGCCGGCCGCCGCAGACTCGTGGAGCTGATCCGGCCCAAGGCCCCGCGCATGACCCAGCGGCTGATCGACGACGTCTTCGACGCACTCGACGAACAGACCGTCATCGTCCCCGGCACCGGCACCCTCGACATCGTCATCCCCTCCCTGGCCGCCTCCCTGGCCGCCGTCCACACACAGCGCCGGGCAATGGAAGCCCAGATCAACGCCCTGCTGGAGGCTCACCCTCTTTCCCCGGTCCTGACGTCGATGCCCGGCGTCGGCGTCAGGACCGCCGCCGTCCTGCTGGTCACCGTCGGCGACGGCACCAGCTTCCCCACCGCCGCCCACCTCGCCTCCTAGCAGGACTCGCCCCGACAACGAAGTCGTCCGGCACCTCGACCCACGGTGAGCACGCGCCCCGAGGCGGCAACCGGCAGCTCAAACGGGCGATGTTCCTGTCCGCCTTCGCCTGCATGAACGCCGACCCCGCCTCCCGCACCTACTACGATCGCCAGCGAGCACGCGGCAAGACCCACACCCAGGCCCTCCTCCGACTCGCCCGTCAACGCATCAGCGTCCTGTTCGCCATGCTCCGCGACGGCACCTTCTACGAATCCCGGACACCGAAAGACGTCGAGCTCGCCGCATAATCTCAACAACCCCGAACCAGCCCAAACCCGACAGGGGTGCTTTGACGGAAGACATAGAGGCACCCCCGCCCAGGAGAGCGCATGAGCGCCCGACCGGAGGTGAGCGCGGATCAGCAGCGACCATCGAACGGGTGGCGTCACGGCTGCGCACACACTCGTACTGGCGCCGTACCGGGCGTAACCGGTGGGCATGGCACGCCGTTGCTCTCTTGTGTGCCCAGGTCGGCCGAGCGATGGGTTTGCCTTGCCTTCTTCGAGTGTTCGCGTGGTCCACCCCGCCGTCGCGCGGAAGGACGCGCGGCCCTGGCCCGCGAGAAGCTCCGGCCTCATGCGTCGCTCGCCTCGCGACACGGCTGCCGTCCTGCTGGGCACGGTCCTGATCACCGTGCGGGGCTCGCAGCTCGGTCGCTGGGTGGTCGACGACGCCGCGATCACCTTTGCTTACGCCCGTAGCATCGACGAGGGTCTCGGCCCGGTGCAACAGGCCGGGTCGCCTCCGGTCGAGGGCTACTCCAACCCGGCCTGGCTCGCCCTGCTGGTTCTGGGCAGGCGTCTGGGGCTGTTCGATCACCGCACCTACTTCGGCGTGCCGGATCAGGTCCTGTACCCGAAGGTCCTCGGTGTCCTGTGCACGCTGGGGATCCTGATCGCCATTTCCCGCGTCGCGCGGCGGTTGGTGTCGAATTCCTGGGTCGTGGTGCTGTTCTGCGGTGTGTTCCTGGCGGGCAACATGTCGTTCGTGGCCTGGATGTTCTCCGGTCTGGAGAATCCTCTGTACGCCCTGCTGGCCACGCTGACGGGTGCCGTGCTCGCGCGTGCCCTGCTGGAGAACCGGCTCACCGCGACAGGGCCTGCTGTGGTGACGGGCCTTCTGGCACTGATGGCGGCCCTGACCCGCCCGGACGGGGCAGTCCTGGCAGCCGCCTACCCGGTCGTGCTGCTGCTGCGGGTGCGTCGAGCGACGCTGGGCGCGTCCGCACGAGCGGCGGCTTGTGCCGTCGCTGCCTTCGTCGTGCCGTATGCCGCCTTCCTCGGGTGGCGCTATGCCGTCTTCGGGCGGCTCGTGCCCAACACCGCGCTGGCGAAGGCACAGGACACCCCGACGTGGGAGTCATTCGCCGGGACCGGGTCCCTCCTGTCGTTCGCGGGGTGGACGGCCGTGCTGGCCGGCGCTGTGGTGACGGGGGCGGCCCTGGGGCGCCCTGGACCGGTGCGGACGGCTCTGCCGGGCGTGCTCGTGCCTCTTGCCCTCACCCTCGCTGCCTTCGGTGTGCTCAATCCGGACTGGATGCGCATGTTCCGTTTCGCGACGCCGGTATGGGCGCCGGCATCGCTCGCAGTCGGCATCGCACTGACGGACCAGGTAGAACGAGGATCGCAGCGCGCCAAGATCGTGGCCGGCGTCACCGTCTGCACGGCGTTGCTCGTGTCCTGGATCGGGCAGCGGGATCGCGCCGCCTCATTCCAGGCCCATCCCACCCTGCCCGTGTGCCATGTCGCCCACCGTTACGGTGCCGTGTTCAACGAGTACGCGAAGCGACTGGAGCTGACCAACGGCACACTTCTCGCCCCGGACCTCGGCGGTACCCTCCTCACGAGCAACCTCGCCGTACGGGACCTCGCGGGCCTGACCGAGCCCACCATCGCAGACGCCTACGCCGACCGGGACATGACCGCCCTGCGGCACCATGTCTTCACAACCCTCCGGCCCACCTTCATCCACACCCACGGCATCTGGGTCACCACACCCGACCTGACCGTTTCCCGGCTGACAGCCGCGGGCTACATTCGCCTGTACTCCGAGGGCACCGGCGGCGACTGGGTTCGAGCAGACGCTGTTCCCGACCCACAGCGGCTTGCCGCCACCAGGTCTTGGGCGGCCCGGGAGGTGCCACGGGTGCTGGACCAGTACAAGAGGAACCCCAACGAAGCGTGCGGCCAACTCCGCCCGGGCCTCACCCTCACGGCCGCCGGCCTCTCCTGAACCAGAGCTCCTGGTCGACGACGCCTCCAAGCATCAGCTCGTCATGCACGGTGCCGGCCCGGGGATTGGCCTCGAAAGCGTCGAACGCGACCCGCAGGAACTGCCGGAGCCGTGATCGTTCCGAGGTCGCGCGACTCCTTGCCTGGCGGCCGCCTGCTACTCGCTGTCCCTCTCTTCGCCCCACTCCAGCGCCAGCTCGCGCAGGACGTCGGCCGAACTCACGTCTGTTCGACCGGAATCGTGGTACTCCGCGAGCCTCAGGAACGCCGTGACGAAGCAGCTGGCGAGCACGCCGGTTCGGTCCTCCATGGCGTCGTGCACTGCCCTGGCCACCGCGGCCGGCTCTGCATCCGCGGAGAGCCTGACCCGCAGACCGAGGGTCTCGGAGACCATCTCACCCATGAGGCGCTTCTCGTCCTCAAGGTCCTGGCGCTCCGGGTCCTCAACCAGCCGTCGGTGGACCTCAGCGGCTTCGGTCAGTACGGCCACGACTCGCTTCATCACCTCGCGCTGCTCCATGGGCCAGAGCCTAGGACGCCGAGGGCGGCGCCTCTCGTCGTGCCGTGGAGTTGTCCACGATTGGACCCAACTTTCCGACACCGTCAACAGCACCCTGGTTCACGCTTCCGGGCGCAGCGGTGTCCAGGCCCGTGCGCAGCGGTGTCCGCCGATGAGGAACGGGGCGAGCCGCTCCGCTTCCCACACGTCGTCGAGGACGAGCGGCGTCGGCGAACGCTGCTCGAGCAGGGCGCCAGGCCGAGACCCGGCCTGAGCGGTCTGACTGGCCTCGGAGGCCTCCTGGGTGGTGCGGCGGGTCTCTTCGATGACCTGGGCGGCGATCACCGCCTGACCGCGGGTGTCCCTGCCGATCGCGATGAAGCGCACACCGCCGGGGACACAGCGCGGCACGCTGTGCTGCCCGGCGGTGTACGTGGCGAGGTTCTCTTGCCGAAGTCGCCCGCTCCGTGGAGTCCCGCCTGTTCACCACGGATGCTTCGGAGCGGAATCCTGGTCTTGTCTCTGTCGCCGCCGGCGATGCGGCGGGCGAAAGCCCGCCCGCGGTCGCACACCGCAAGGGCGGGCGGGGGAGCGAAGGGCGGCAGGAATCAGGCCTGCGTCTCGGCGCTGCAGACCCAGTCGCCGTAGCGGACGCCGTCCTTCGAGCGGACGATGCAGACCCGGACCGGGTCGTTCTCGATCAGGTCGTAGTTGCAGAACGAGTAGCCGTCGGTCGTGTCGTTCTTGGTGGTCGTGTCGTAGCAGCCGGTCCGATGATCCACCCAGCTCCACGCGTCGATGTTGACCTTCTGCCAGCGCTGGATCTTGGCCTGCACGGAGTAGCCGTCCGCGGAGAGGTCCTTCACCCACAGCTCGTCGCCGTAGGTCTTGAAGGTCGCCGTGCCCCAGGTCCGGGAGATGGTCACATTGCTTCCGCTTGCGGAGGCCGAGCCCGCCATGCCCCCGACGATGATGACGCTCGCCGCGAGAGCCATACCAGCCTTAGCTACCGTGCTGCGCTTCATCAAGCGCCCCCCTGTACGTGTGTTGGGTCGTTACGAGTGCTAGATCAAAGCGTCGTCCTGGATTGCCTGTCAACTACTTTGCGGATGCGGTGAGTTGAGGCGTGCACATGGCGGAACGCGGATACGACGCCTGCCCGGCGGGGGGCGCAGGCGAGATCCTCGCGCGTGGGGCGCGGTATCCACGCAGCCGAGAGCGATTCTCCCCATGTGGCGATGCGGCGCACGGCAGATGAAGGGGGGTGTGCGTGCGGGCCGCGCCCGGGCTGGCATGGGTGGGCTTCAGCAAATTCTGCGGTTTGCTCGCGGCCGGCGGCGATCACTGGGTGCCTCTGGGCTGGCGACTGGCAGGTGCCACCGTCCGACGGCTGAAACGTGATCGTCCGGCTCGCACACTCGCGCAGAGGGCGGCTGCTGCGCGCCGACGTCGGACGCGAAAACACTGCCCGTGGTCGGGAGCGTTCCGCAGCCGATACGCAGGATGGCATCGCACTGAAGCCGATGGTGGACGTCTCCATTCGAGACACGACCCTCACCGCGGTTGGTACTGCAGGCCCCGCACACTCCGCAGGGTGACGAACCGTGAACTGGGCCGAGCCGGTCTGGGCAGAGGTCGGGCGGCAGATCGTGCGGGCGGGAAGGGACTGACGGCCATGGGACCGGTGTCGCCCGTCCGGCGTCGGGACGCCTGCCGGACGGCCCCACGGCGAACGGCACTTCCGTGTTCCTCGGCTGCATGAGCTGCGCCGTTCGGGGCGGGAACACATCGGGCGAGTCGGCGAACCGGATGCCGATCATCGCCCAGCAGATCACGGTCTCGGACCGGGCCGGAATGGTCTCGTAGTCCCGGGCGAGGCGGCGGTGGCGGTGGGCCAAGTGCGCCGCATGCGGCGGGCACCAGGCGCCCGTATGGGGACAGGACCTGGAAGATGCAGCACTGCACGCACTCCACCGGGATCCCCGACCCGAGACCGGACCGGCGGAAGGGGTGACCCGTCGGGCTCCGCATCCGAGCGAAGCCCGACTGTCGCCAACGGCCACCGCCTGGGTGATCGGGTGGGCGGCCATTCCCAACCGTCTGCCGGCCGGGTCGGGTGCCCCGCGCACGAGGGCGCGGGACACGGCTACTTCTGGTTCAGGGGCAGGGCGATGTCGGTGACCTGCCGGCCGGCCGGGAAGCTGCCGATGCGCTTGGCCGCGCCGTTCTGCAGGTTGATGCGGTAGAAGCGGTGGCTGTTGGCGACCCGGAGCGCGGCGTAGCCCGTGTTGACGCCCTCCTTGGGCGCGTAGTAGATGTCGAAGCCCGCGTTGGGGCCCGCGTCCACGCCGATGTTCCCGGTGGGAGCGAGGGTGCCGGTATTGGCGGGCGACTGCAGCGACACGAGGTCGTTCACGGTGTCGATGTCGTAGAGGGTGGTGGCGGTGGCGACGCTGAGGTCGTTGTTGGTGTAGGCCGCGCCCGTCACACCGAGGGCGGGGTTGGGCGACGGGACGTTGGTGAGCACGGTGTCGGTGACCGTCCCGCCGACGGCTGCCGTCACGTCATGGCGCAGGTTCTGACCGGTGTCGCTGATGATCCGCAGTCGGTCGGCGGCGGGATTGAAGTCCACACCGAAGTTGGCCCCGGAGAGTGGCACGCTGAGCTGGGAGACCTTGGTGGCCACGGCCGTGCGGGTCCTGAGGGTGTAGACACCGCCGGCGTTGCCGACCGCGTACAGGAGGTTGTCCTGGACGCGGAAGTCGAAGCCGACCAAGGTGGTGTCTCCCTGCAGGCCGGTGACGGCACGCGACGAGGAGATGGAGTCGGGCCGGTCGGCCCGGAACTCCACCAGCCGCTGATCGGCGGTCAGCCCGATCACCCGCAGTCCCTTGCCTTCGGACCCACCCGAAGGGCTGGTCGCGGCGAGGGCCGAGGACGTGATGGACAGGACCGCAGCGGCCAGCGCTGTACCGAGGACTGCTCTACGCATGGTGTTCTCCACAGACGTCTGCGCCCGCACTGTCGGGCGACACACCTGCGAGCCAAGCACCAACGGCGGCACGGGGCTCGGCGGAGCGGCCCGTGAGCGGGCGCGGAGTGAGGCCCGCTCGAGGGCACGGCAGTGGACCGTGCGCTGGTGTCCGGCCCCAGTCATGGCCCGAGGCCGGACCACCGTGTACGGCGCTCGGGTGATGCGCGGGTCGGCAGGGCCGTGTAGGCCGTGCAGGTGGCCAGGTGGCCAGGTGACGACGCCGTACCAGTCGGTGCGGTGTGGTGGTCGTCGCCCGGCGCGCCGCCGGTGACTGGGCGCGACCCTTGCTCCGCTCAGGGCGCTCCATGGAACTCCACCCGATCCCTGCCCTGGGCTGCGCCTGGGCAGCACGGCGTTGCTCAATGGATCGCGACTGCCCGGCTCAGCCGGCTCGGACGGGCAGGCGGGTCGTGAAGGTGGTGCCCCGGCCGACTTCGCTGTCGGCGGTGAGGGTCCCGCCGTGGGCGGCGGTGAGTTCGGCGGCGACGGCGAGGCCGATGCCGGAGCCGTCGGCGCGGGCGGAGCGGCTGCGGAAGAAGCGGTCGAAGATGCGGGGGAGTTCGTCGTCGGGGATGCCGGGGCCGGTGTCTGCCACGCTCAGGACGGCCCAGCCGTCCTCCTGGTGCAGGGTGAGGGTGACCGTGCCGCCTGCGGGGACGAACTTCAGGGCGTTGGTGAGCTGGTTGGTGACGATCTGCCGCAGCCGTACCGGGTCTCCGTCGACGTGCACTGCGGCGAGGTCGGTGTGCAGGGTGATGTCGGCCTCGGTGAAGGCGTCGGCGAGGCCGGTGGCCGTGTCGGCCACCAGCGTGGTCAGGGACAGCGGTTCGCGTTCCATGGTGAAGGCGGCGGCGTCCGCGGAGGCGAGGGCTTCGAGGTCGGCGACCAGGCGGGCCATGCGCAGGGATTCCTCGTGGAGGGAGGCCAGGACGTCCTCGGTGGGCTTGCTGATGCCGTCCTGGATGGCTTCGAGCTGGCTGCGCTGGATCGCGAGGGGGGTGCGCAGTTCGTGGGCGACGTCGGCGGCGAAGGCGCGGCGCAGTTCGTCCTCCTTCTCCACGCGGGCGGCCATGGTGTTGAAGGCGGTGGCCAGCTGTCCGATCTCGTTGTCGGGGACGGTGGTGGCGCGCCGGTCGCGTCGGCCGGCGGCCAGATCGTCGGCGGCGTGGGTGAGTTCGGTGATGGGGGCGGTGGCCCGGCGCGCGGTGTAGACGCCGACCACGAGGGCCACCAGGGCGGCTCCGAGGGCTCCGCCGACGAGCAGCCGGTTCACCGACGCCTGGAAGTCCCTGTCCACGGCCGGGACCACGCCCTCGGGCACGCGGACGTCGAGGGTGCCGACCTGCCGGCCGTCCACGGTGACCGGCAGGCTGCGGGGCGGGCCGAGGTCGCCGGTGCCCGACATCTGCCGGTGCATGGTCGACATGGCGGGATCCACGTCGGCGTCGGCCAGCGACCACACCTGCCGTCCGGAGGCGTCGCGCAGTTCGGCCTCGGAGCCGGTCATGGCCAGTGTCGGCGCGAGCTGGTCCAGGGACTGCGTGCTCCAGCCGCCGTCGCGGCGGTAGCCGGCGGCGAACAGGGACACGAGCTGCTGCTGGCGCGCGTGCTGCTGCTCGCCCAGGTAGTCCTCGAACCGGTTGGTGAAGGCCGTGTTGACCAGCACGGCCGTGAGCGCGGCCGTGCCGACGCCCAGAGCGGCGAACGCCAGGGCCAGGCGGCGGGCGAAACGGCCGCGCAGCAGTTCACGTATCGCGGTCCACATCACGATCGACTCCGAGTTTGTAGCCGACGCCGGGCAGGGTGACGACCACCGTGGAGGGCGGGGTGTCGCCGAGCTTGCGGCGCAGGTTCTTCACGTGCACGTCGATGGTCCGCTCGTACGCCTCGAAAGTGTGACCCTGGACGCGTCCCACCAGCTCCATGCGGGTCCAGGCCCGCCCTGGGCGGGAGGCGAGCGCGGCGAGCAGGTCGAACTCCGTTCGGGTGAGTTCGACCTGCCGGCCGCTCGCGTGCACTTCGCGGCGCTCGGTGTCGATCCGCAGCCGCCCGTTCCCGTACGAGGCAGCCCCCTCGCGCTCGGTACGGGGGCCGCGGGCGCGGCGCAGCACCGCCTCGACGCGGGCGACGAGCTCGCGCGGGCTGAACGGCTTGACCACGTAGTCGTCGGCGCCCAGGCGCAGCCCCATCACCCGGTCGTTCTCGCTCGCCCTGGCGGTGAGCATCACGATGGGCACCTCTCCGGCCTTGCGCAGCAGCCGGGCCACCTCCTCGCCGGGCAGGCCGGGCAGGCCCAGGTCGAGGACGACCAGGTCGGGGTGGGAGGCGCTGGCCAGGTCGAGGGCGCCGGGGCCGTCACTCGCCTCCAGGACCGTGTAGCCGTCGCGCTCCAGGTAGTCGCGCAGCAGGCCGCGCAGCTTCGCCTCGTCGTCGACGACCAGCACCGTCGCCGTCATGGGTTCACCTCTCCTTGCGCACGGATTCGCTCGTGCGGCCCCGTGGGCCCGGACGTCGGCCTCGGCCCTGCGGGCGGGGCGCCGGGGAGTGGCCTGGGGGTGAAGCGGCGCAGCCGGTTGGCGTTGCCCACCACCGACAGGGAGGACAGGGCCATCGCTGCGGCCGCGACGATCGGGCTGAGCAGCCGGCCGGTGAACGGGTACAGCACACCTGCCGCGACGGGGATGCCGGCGGTGTTGTAGACGAATGCGAGGAACAGGTTCTGGCGGATGTTGCGCATCGTGGCCCGGCTCAGCCTCACCGCGGTGACCACGCCGCCCAAGGACCCGGAGATCAGGGTGATGTCGGCCGCCTCGATGGCCACATCGGTGCCGGTGCCGATCGCGAAGCCGACATCTGCCTGGGCCAGGGCCGGGGCGTCGTTGATGCCGTCTCCCACCATGCCGACGCGCCGGCCCTCCTCCTGGAGGCGGCGGATCTCGTCGGCCTTGCGTTCGGGCAGCACCTCGGCCAGCACCCGGTCGACACCGACCTCGGCCGCGATGGCCTCGGCGGTCCGCGCGTTGTCACCCGTGATCATCACGATCTCCAGACCGAGCCGCTTCAGCGCGGTGATCGCGGCCGCCGAGTCCTCCTTGACCGTGTCCGCGACCGCGACCAGACCCAGCAGCCGGCCGTCAGCGGCCGCGTACATCGCTGTCCTGCCCGCCGCGGCCAGCCGGTCCGCCTCCGCCGACAGAGCGGCTGTGTCGATGCCCTGGCGGGTCAGAAGCGCCGCCTTGCCCACCTGCACCCGACGGCCGTCGACGGTGGCGGTGATGCCGTGGCCGGTGACCGAGTCGAACTCGCCGGCCCGGGCCAGGACGATGCCACGGCCGGTCGCGCCGGCGACGATCGCCTGGCCGAGAGGGTGCTCGGAGGATTGCTCGGCCGAGGCCACCAGCCGCAGCACCTCGTTCTCGGTGCCTCCGTCGGCGGCGATGACATCGGTCAGCTCGGGCCGACCCTGGGTGACGGTGCCGGTCTTGTCCAGCACGACCACGTCCAGCCGCTGCGCGATCTCCAGTGCCTCGGCAGAGCGGATCAGGATCCCCGCCTGGGCTCCCTTCCCGGTGCCCACCATCACCGACAGCGGCGTCGCCAGACCCAGCGCGCACGGACAGGCAATGATCAGCACCGCCACGGCCGCCACCAGCCCCAGGGTCACTGCCGGGGCCGGGCCGACGAGGAACCACACGGTGAACGAGACGATGGCGATGAACACCACGACGGGGACGAAGTAGCTCGCGACCAGGTCGGCGATCCGCTGGATGGGGGCCCGGGATGCCTGCGCCTGCTGCACCAGCCTGATGATCTGCGCGAGCATCGTGTCCGCACCGACCTTGGTCGCCCGGAACCGGAAGGCCCCGGTCTGGTTGATGGTCGCGCCCACGACCTCATCGCCCGAGCCCTTGGTCACCGGGATCGACTCGCCCGTCACCATGGACTCGTCCAACGTGGATCGGCCATCCACGATCACACCGTCCACCGGGACCTTCTCTCCCGGACGAACAGCGACGACGTCCCCGGCGGTGACCTGCTCGACGGGCACCTCCACCTCGGTGCCGTCCCGCACGAGGCGGGCGGTCTTCGCCTGCAGGTCCAGCAGTTCGCGAATCGCCTGTCCGGTGCCCGCCTTGGCCTTCGCCTCGAAGAGTCGGCCGAGCAGGATGAGGGTGAGGATGACGCCGACCGCTTCGTAGTACACCTCGCGGACCCCCGCGGGCAGCAGACCCGGCGCCACGGTGGCCAGCAGGCTGTAGCCGTATGCCGCCGAAGTGCCCAGTGTGATCAGCGCGTTCATCTCGGCAGTGCGGCCCAGGAGGGCGTGCCAGCCGGTGCGGTGGATCGGCCACCCGGTGTAGAACATCACCGGCGTGATCAGCGCGAACTGCCACCACCGGTCGAGCAGCAGAGCGGGCACGTCCACACCGAACACCTCGTGCAGCATGACGGCCGCCACGACCGGCAGCGACAGCAGCGCACCGACGGCGACCCGCCGCGTCAGATCGGCGATCTCCTCCCGCCGAGCGGCCGCCTCGGCATCCTCCCGCTCGGCAGCGCCGGTTTCGGGCCGGGCGGGCGGAGCCGGCTTCGCCGCGGTGGCCCCGGGGGCAGGCGCGGGCGTCTCACCGTCGCCCGGCTCGACGAGCAGCGTGCCGTGCACCATGCTCATCCCGCACACGAATCCGAACCGGCCCGCGCTGGCCGGGGTGAACTCCACCACGGTCGTGGCGAACGCCGGCAGCGAGGCGGCGAGACGGAAGTCGGGGAAGAGCACGCGAGAGGTACAGTCCCCGCCCTCCTGCCGGTCGAAGACCAGCCGGACCGGCAGCCCTTGGCGGACCCGGATCAGGTCCGGCGTGTAGCCGCCCTTGACCACGATGCCGATCTCCTGGACGCCGCCCTTGAGCTCGGCCCGGCTCGACTCCTTCGGGCCGAAGAAGTACCAGACCAGAAACGCGATGAGGACGAACGCGCCAGCCACGACCCCGATATCCGCGGCGCTCATGACGTCTTCCCTTCCGTGCGCCGAGCGATGGGCGGTGCCACCTGGGTTCCTGAGCCCGAAGCTACGCCTACCCCCCAGGGGTAGCAAAGCAGGGAAGCCTGGGACGAAAGAGTGCCCGCCGAACGGTGATCACATCCCCGGGGCAGAAATGCGCTGATCATCGGCCGAATCGGGGAGCGCAGGGTCCCCTGCGGACGGCTCCACCTGCGATTCAGGGCGTCATCAGTGCACAGGGCCCGCACACGGCCACTTCATCAGTTCTTCACACCCCGCTCCTAGCGTCGGACCCACTAGTTACGGAGAGAGACAAAGGATTCTGGAAGGGACACCGACATGATCAGGCGAAGGACCATCGGCGTGGCCGTGGCCACCACCCTCCTCGGCGGCCTCGGCGCCTACGGCGCCACCGCTGCATCGGCCTCCGGGGAGCCGCGCCCGACACCACCCGTCACCCACACCCAGCCATCCGGCAACGCCCACGGCATGGACATGGACGAGATGATCCGCCACTGCACGGACCATCTACCCGCTGACCAGCGCGACAAGGCACGGCAGCACATGGAAGAGAGGATGTCCGGCACGACGATGGGCGGCCGCGACTCCCAGGACGGCCACCACCGCACGGGCTGATCCCCACCGACGCTCCTCCGTCCGTCGGGCCGGGCGCGGCGGTCGCGTCGACAGCCGGGCCCGACCGCGGGCCGGCGAGCGGCCGCTCGGCGCATGCACGCGTCAGCGAAGCCCGCGGTGCGTGTGCGATGCCCTGTGAGCCAGTTGAGAATGAGGTAGGGGCCGGAGACCAAGGAGGTGTGGCCATCTGGCCCGCCGGCCTCCGGCACGGAAGGAGGCGGTCTCCGTGACGTCGGTGAAGGAGATGCTCGCCACGTATCCGGCAGACCTCGGGCGAGTCGACCGCGAGAAGCTCACCAAGTGCATCGAGGAATGCATCGCCTGTGCCCAGGCGTGTACCGCGTGCGCCGATGCCTGCCTGTCGGAGGGCATGCCGGCAGAGCTGGCCAAGTGCATTCGCACCAACATGGACTGCGCCGACATCTGCAATGCCACCGCGTCGGTCCTTTCCCGCCACACCGGCTACGACGCCAACATCACCCGCGCCATCGTGCAGGCGTGTGCCACCGCGTGCAAGGCGTGCGGCGACGAATGCGGCCGCCACACGCACATGGAGCACTGCCGCCTGTGCTCCGAGTCCTGCCGCTCCTGCGAGACGGCGTGCAACGAACTGCTCCAAGCCCTCGGCTGACGAACGCACGGCCGTGCCGACGCGGCCGGGCGCGGTGCTCCGCCCCAGCGGGGAGTATGCCCCGCAGGCACAAGCGCACCGTTGGACGTTCGGACACCGGCCTCAAGAGACGGCAGAGGCAAATTCGCCCTTCGGGGCCGACCGATGGAGGCGCATCACAGTGTCAGAGCAGAACCCGGTGCCAGCGACGCCTGCCGAGGGGCACGAGGTGGCGCTGCCGCCCGAAGTCAAGTTGCTGCAGGAAGTCACCCCGCCCTTCTTCCCCGAAGGTGGGTCGGGAATGACCATCCTCGTCGACTGGCCTCCCGGTCACCCCGGGCTCCCTCCGCACCGCCACTCGGGTCCGGCGTTCGGATACGTGATGGAGGGCGCGCTCCGGTTCGAGCTCGAGGGTGAGCCGGAGCGGGTGGTCGAGGCTGGTGGGTCGTTCTGGGAGCCGGGCGGTGACGTGATCCACTACCAGGACGGAAACGCCCTGTCGGACGCACCGACCACGTTCCTGGTGACGATGGTGTGCGCGCCGGGCCAACCGATGCTCACGTTGGTCGACGAGGAGGAGCTCAAGGAGCGCGCGCCCCGGCGCGCCCCGCGTCCCTCCGCGGGCTGATCGCGGCTCCCATGCGGGATGGCGTTCCTTGACCAGGAGGGCCGCCTGTTCAGCCGGGTGGGGCCGGCCGTGCTCATCGCCGCGACCATCGCCATCGTCGGGATTGCGGCAGGTGGACGCGTCCGGGGGGAGCCTGCGGAGGCCGGTGGGGCACAGCCATGGCGGTGTGGGGAGGAGTCGGGTCAGGAGGAGTACGCGCCGGACACCATGCCCGGAGCGCCGGATGCCACCCACTGCCGGCGTCTCCCCGCAAGCGGAAGCCCGCACCGAGGAGACGACGGGGCATGGTGACGGCCCCATCCCCTGAGAACCCGATCGCCACAGGGCAGGTCGCAGAGTCTCGGCTATCGTCGACGGCGGAGGTGAACGCAGCGGTGCAGCAGAACACACGAGCGGTGGGCGTGGCAGCGCGTCTCCTGCTTGTCCTGGTGCTGGCACTCGGTGTGTTCATCATGCACACCATCGGTCACCCCGGCGACGGATCCGGCACGGGTACGGTCTCCTCCTCGCACACGGCAAGCATGGGCGGGATGCCCGCGCACGGCCACGGACACCGCGCAGATGCCGGCACCGGTATGGCCCTGTCCCCAGCCCCACCTGCTGCGGAACCGGCCGCCGACCCCGCGCTGATCATCGTCTCCGCACCGGCGGATGAGCCCGGCATGGCGATGGACATGGCCTCGCTGTGCCTGGCCGTACTCGGCTCCTGGGCTCTGGCCGCACTGCTGCACGCGCTGTTCCTGGGCCGACGCGACTGGTTCGCGAAGCTCGCCACCAGGGTTCTCGCAGCCGCGCGTCCCGATCCTCCGCCCAGACCTCCTGACCTCGCACGACTGTCGATTCTGCGGATCTAGGCCGAAC
Source organism: Streptomyces sp. HUAS CB01 (assembly GCF_030406905.1). Lineage (NCBI taxonomy): Bacteria > Bacillati > Actinomycetota > Actinomycetes > Kitasatosporales > Streptomycetaceae > Streptomyces > Streptomyces chengbuensis. Next base: position 154,501 of record NZ_CP129137.1, on the reverse strand, counting down.
CCTGAGCGGACAGGCTCATCAGGGCCGCCCGCCATCACGCCTACGCATCCACTCGCTCAGAATCGACCACACGAGGTACCCAGAACATGATCGCCTTCACGCGTTCCTTCCGCATGCCCCCGCACCGCCGAGTCGCGGTGGTGGGAGCCGTCGCCGCCGGGGCCCTGCTGCTCACCGCCTGCGGCGGTGCCGACAGCAGCGGCTCCCCCGCCGCTCCGGCGAACACCGCGACGTCCGCCGCTGGCGCGTTCAACGACGCGGACGTCGCCTTCGCCCAGGGGATGATCCCGCACCACCAGCAGGCCCTGGAGATGGCCGAGCTGGTCGGCGGCCGCGCGTCCGACCAGGAGATCAGGACCCTGGCCGGGCAGATCGAGAAGGCCCAGGACCCCGAGATCCAGACCATGCGGTCCTGGCTCAGCGCCTGGGGCAAGCCCGAATCGCCGGGCGTGGATCATGGCGCGGGCCACGGTTCGGGGGAGATGCCCGGGATGATGTCCGACGAGGACATGGACGCGCTCATGGCCGCGAAGGGCACGGACTTCGACCGCAAGTTCGCCCAGATGATGATCGACCACCACAACGGAGCCATCGACATGGCGAAGGACGAGCAGACCAGCGGCCGCAACGCCGCCGCCAAGAAGCTCGCCGACGAGGTCATCAAGAACCAGTCCGCCGAGATCGCACAGATGCGCAGCATCCTCGACCGGCTCTGAACCGCACACGATGCCTTGCTGTTCCGGCCCTGCGCCCCTTCGTGCCAGGGCCGGAACAGCGGCGTACTCCCCGACTTCCGGCAGGACGAAGAAGATGAAGAACACGACCATCAGGTGGCCCCTTGCCTCCGCCGTGGTCCTCGCGCTCGGACTCACGCTGACCGCCTGCTTCAGCGGCAGTGACACCGAGGCGGGCAACGGCAGCGACATCGGTGCGGCGGAACCGTCCGCCTCGCTGCACGGCCACGTCCACGGGCTGGGCATCGACCCCGCCGACAACCAGCTGTACGTCGCCACCCACGAAGGAGTCTTCACGCTCGGCAAGGACGGCGCGGCCCAGCAGGTCGGCACGAGCACGGACGACTTCATGGGCTTCACCGTGGCCAAGGCGAAGACCTTCCTGGCCAGCGGCCACCCCGCCCCCGGCACCGGCGGCCCCGCCAACCGCGGTCTGATCGAGAGCACCGATTCCGGCAGGACCTGGAAGACCCGGTCCCTTGCCGGCGAGGTCGACTTCCACGCACTCGACTACGCCCACGGCAGTATCTACGGTTACGACAGCACGAACGCCCTGCTGCGTGTCAGCAAGGACGGCGCGGACTGGGACGACCGGGCCGGCCTCCAGGCACTGGACATCGCCGTGAGCCCCGACGACCCGGACACCGTGCTCGCCACCACCGTTGACGGAGTCGCGCGGAGCACCGACGGCGGCAGGACCTTCGCCACAGGCAAGCAGCCGACCATGGCGTTCCTCTCCTGGCCGCAGTCCGGAGCTCTGTACGGGATCGACGACGTGGGCAGGCTCAGCCGGAGCAGCGACGGCGGCGCCACCTGGCAGCAGGCGGGTACGGTCCCCGGCGGGCAGGCCCAGGCGCTCACGGCGGTCGACGACCGGCACATCCTGGCCGCCACCCGGAGCGGCGTCTACGAGTCCCGCGACGGCGGCAGGATGTTCACCAAGCGGTTCACGGTCGAGGCCGGCGACGGCCACTGATCCACACCGCCGGAAGGCTCCGCCGGAGCTGTGCCGGGGGCACTGCTCCGGCGGGGTCTTCGTCTCGGCGCGGCACCTCCACGCGACCACGCGGGCAAGCAGGCGACAGGAGGTGAGGTCGGGCTCATGGCGGTCCACGCAACCGGAGGTCAGGAGTGCGACGCCCACACGAACGCGGTCACTGCTGACACCGTGCCTCCATCCCCTGGCGCACTCGACACCGGGTGCGGGCCGGCTCGCCTGCGGCTGGTCACGGCCGCCTGCGGACATGTCGTCGAGGTGCGGAGAAGGGCCCCGGGAGTGCAGGCCCAGGTCCCGGGAGTCGGACCGGAGCAAGAGGTGCGATTGCCGTGAGTGCGGGACACTGGTGTCTGCGAGCGCTTTGTGGGGAGAGCCAGTGGATTCACATCGTTCTCACTCCGGGGTTGGCCAAGTGGTTGGCTGCAAGGAAAGTGCATTCGTCGGCAGTCTGGCCCTCGAAGGGACGCTGACGCGCGATGTCGTCTCGGATCTCGCAGCCCACGTCCGCGACTGCCGGGACTGTGCAGCGTGCATCGATCAGTTGGCAAAGACCGTGGCGGTGATGGGTTGGCGGCAACCGGACGAGCACGCCGGGTCAGTCAGGGATGCGCGTCTCGGTATCGGGGAATGGGAGGCTACGCACGAGAACACCCACCACTTCCTGACGGATCTCGCACGTGCTGCTGACCCGGCGCACGCGGACGATCTGGTGCAGGAAACCTGGGCGAGCCTGCTTCGGGACTCGTCCGGCGCTGCTCCGCCGTCTCGGCAGGAGGCGGTTGCTCAGCTACTCGAGCGAATGGGCCATCATGATCGCGAGGTGGCCGTACAGCCGGAGATCTGGGCTGACAGCTTGCTCGCACATCACTCATCTCAAGGGGCCGCAGAAGAATTTGGCGGCGTTTCGCCGGATGACGACCTCGACGACTCGGGTGATGTGATGGTCGACCTCGATGGACTCGATACGGATGCCGACCAGGCAGAACTTTTCCTGGGTGACTTCTACAACGACGTATCAGAGGTTTCCCGATGGAGCAGCGCTCCCACCGTATGGCCGCCACTGCGGCGTGTGCTCCCAGAGGATGAGGCACAAACCCTTGAGCTCTACTCGGTGGTGGACGGGGCTCTGGATGATCTTTCGACCAAGACGGGCGATCTGCTGAATCTGGTCGATCTGGAGGGGCACACACTCGCTGGCGCCGGCGCGTTCCTGGGTTTGTCGCCGTCGGATGCGCGTCGTCGACTTGCCCTCGGACGTCACCATCTCCGCAGGCGGGTCGATGACTACCTCGCCAACCGCAACTAGGATCCACCTCCACACGGACCTTGCCCGGCGGAGGAACGGCGGCAGGTCGACCGTCGCTGCACAGGAGGTGGCGGTCTTGTCGTACCTGGCAATGCCGCGCGAGTGCACGCATCGCTCGACGGTGTTTACGGCGGCGGGGATCTCGCGGTCGCCCGTCTGACATCACGTGACTGGGGCTTGCCGTGCGGGGTTCACCCCGTCAGCGGCACGAACATGTGCCGGTGAGCGGGCATCTCAGCACCGCGAGCAGCACGAGCATCGGGCCGGGTGGGCCAGAAGCAGGAAATGCAACGCGGTGCCGGTTCAATCGCCCGCTACGACGCGTTCCGCCCAAGCGCCCCAGGGCATGCGCGCGTGAGGCTCGCACCGATCATGCTCGTTCAGTCGCAGCCGGCTCGGGGTGGAGTCGGAAAGCGCGGGGGATGACAAGCAGCGAGAGGATCGCCATGGATGACGATGTCCAGATCACGAACCGTCGGCTCGACGCGCGGGGGAACGAGGCGCTGACCCGCATGGCCCGGATGGGCGCGGAGTCCTTCGGTTACACAGCGGAGTTGCGGATCGACCGCGGCTTGGCCCAGCTTCTGCGTCTTCGGGTCTCGCAGCTCAACAGCTGCACCTATTGCCTCAATCTGCACTACCAGGCGGCGCGCGAGGCGGGCGTCCCCAGAGCCAAGATCGACACACTGACCGCGTGGTGGGAGACCGAGCTCCACTCCGAGGCGGAGCAGGCAGCGCTCCGCTACGCCGAGGCGCTCACCCGCGTCGCCGACACGGACCCCGACACGGCGTTCCAGCGCTTCCACGACGCGCTCGCTGCGCACTTCGGCCCCGAAGAGATGCTCGAGATCGTCGCCGTCGTCGTCAACATGAACATCTGGACCCGCATCAAGCTTGCCGAGGGCGCGATGCCTGGCGCGGTGGCTTGAGCGCTTGCCGCCGCCGGCGTCGGCGCACCCGTCCTGACTTCCCGGCCTTCCGCGGTGACCGGCCCGGCGGCGGATCCCCGGTCGTGTGGTGCTCCATGGGCCGTGCTCCTCCTGGCCGGCGAGACGGATGCCGACCGCGGCGCGACCGGGACCGGGTCGGCCCGGCCGCTCGGCCGGCGTGGAGGCAGGTGATCCAGCCGTGTCCCCGCGGGGTCGCGAGAACGTTGCACGGACGGACCGCGCCGCGACGGTCGGCGGCCGCGCTGCTCGGGGCCTGGAGGGATCCGCGGTCGCCTCATTCCAGGACCGCAGCGAGCTCCGGCAGGTAGTCCGCGAGGAAGCCCAGGTTGGTGGCCCGGCTGAACTCCGGGTGGTCCCGGTGGTCGGGCAGACGGGCCAGTTCCCTGCGGCCGAAGTACCCGTTGGCGCCGGCACCCCCGGGGCGGGCCGGTTCGCCGCTCCAGGCGGGGTCGGCTGCCACCAGGGGCAGACAACGCTCGAAGAGCCGGTGGCAGACCCGTAGTCCGCGGCGCAGAACCATGTGGAACGGCTCGTCGGGCCCGATCGGAAAGCGGTCGGCGGCCAGGACGGGGCCGGTGTCGATTCCGTCGTCCACCTGGTGGAGGGTCGCGGCGAACTCCCGCTCGCCACGCAACATCGCGTAGACCAGGGCCACTTCCGGCAGCCCCCGGTAGGCGGGCAGCGGACCGTGGTGGACGTTGAGGACGCGCAGCCCGCGGGACAGTACCGGCGCACGGAAGATCATCCGGTTGTTCAGCGACCAGACGACGCCGTCCGTGCTGGCGGCGACCAGTTCGGCCGCCACGGAGTTGACGTCCGCGACGGCGCGGAAGGGGACATCGGGCCGAGTGGTGTTCACAGCCGGGGGAGGCCCGCAGACCAGGTCCACCGGCAGGTCGCTGTCGAGGGTGTGCTGAACGGCGCGCCACAGGAGAGCGCCCTCTCCGACGAAGATCACGACCCGCTCCGCAGCGCCTCGACGGCTTCGACGACCCGGCCGAGCGTCAGTCTCTCGCTCAGGGAGCCGAGTCGGGTCAGGAACCGCTGCTCCGCGTCCCTGCCCAGCAGCTCCTCGCCCAGCGCGGCCAGCATCTCCAGGACGGCGAGCGAGTCGCCGCCCAGAGCATGGAAGTCGGACGAGGCATCGAGGTCCTTGGCGTCGCAGCGCAGGACACGGGCCCAGATCCCGGCCGTCACCGCGGCCACACCGGGTCCCGGATCGTCCGCCGCCCCCGCGGTACGCGGTCCGGTGGCCTTGTCCGGGACTTCGGCCGCCCTCGAAGGAGCGGGTGCCTCGTCGAAGGGATTCGGCAGCGCGTTGCGGTCGGTCTTGCCGCTGGCCGTCTCCGGCAGCCCGTTGACCGCACACATCACCGTGGGAACCAGGTGGGACGGCAGAGAGCGCTCGAGATCGGCGCGTACGGCCGCCTCGTCGAAGGCGGCCGCGCTCCGGGCCGGCACGACGAAAGCGCACAGCGCCTGCGCGCCGGTGTCGTTCCTGCGGCGGGCGACCACCGCGGCCTGCGCGATGTCCGGCAGAGCAGTGAGCGCGGCCTCGACCTCACCCGGCTCGACACGGTGACCGCGGATCTTCACCTGGGAGTCGATCCGGCCGGCGTACTCCAGCTGTCCGTCGGGAAGGCGGAGCACCAGATCACCCGTGCGGTAGGCGCGGCGGCCGTCCGGGAGGTAGACGAAACGGTCGGCTGTCAGGTCGGGGCGCCCGAGGTAGCCCCGGGCCAGCTGGACGCCGGTCACATGGAGTTCGCCCGGCTCGCCGTCCGGGACTTCGCGTCCCCGCTCGTCGAGTACGGCCACGGACGTGCGGTGCACCGGCACTCCGATCGGTGCGGACGGGCGTCCGGTGGCGTCGTCGACGACGGCGACCGTGCAGGCCACCGTGGCCTCGGTGGGGCCGTAGATGTTCACGAAGAGACAGTCGGGTCCGAACGACGCGCGTGCCCGGCTGCTGTCGGCCGCGGTGAGATTCTCGCCGCCGGACTGGAGGGCGCGGATGCCCGTGGCGCGGATTCCGAGACGCCGGGCGAGAGCGAGGTGGGTCGGCGTCAGCCCGAGGGTGTTGGCCAGCCCTCCGGAGAACATCTCGCGCAGCTTGACGTGGTCGAGTTCACCCGGGACGGGCACGACGGCACCGCCGTGCACCAGGGGCGGGAAGATCTGCATGATCGAGAGGTCGAACCCGGGGGAGAAGGAGTACGCGGCCCGGGTCTCCTCGTCGCAGCGCATGAAGGGGGCGATCCACCCGACGACGTTGGTCAGGCTGCGGTGCTCGATCTGTACGCCCTTCGGCCTGCCCGTGGAGCCCGACGTGTAGATGACGTACGCCGGATCGTCGGGGCCGGGAGCGGCGGCGGCGAGGGCCGCGCGACCCTCCTCGTCGACGGTCGCTCCGTCGCCCGCGACGTCCTCGAGGAGGATCGTCGTGCATCCGCTGCCCTGAGCCCGGTCGCACGAGGCCTTCTCCGCGAGACAGATGCCGGCCCCCGCGTCGTGCAGCAGCTCCTCGACCCGCCGCGCCGGATTGCGCACATCGACGGGCAGGAAGGCCGCGCCCGCCTTCAGGACGCCCCAGACTCCTGCCAGGCCCGCTGCCGAACGGTCCGCCAGGACACCGACGACCTCGCCGCGCCGGACGCCGAGGGCGAGCAGTTCGGCCGCGACGGCGTCGGAGCGACGGTCCAGTTCCGCGTACGACCATCGCAGGTCGTCGCCGAGCACGGCGGGTGCGTCCGGCCGGCGGGCGACCTGCGCCCGGAACAGCTGAACCACCGAGTCGTCCAGCGAAGGAAGTCCGCCGGGGCCGGGCGCGAGCAGCAGTTCGGCGGCAGCGGGCTTCCGCGGCGGTGCCGGAGGCGGCGTGCACGAGGCCGTTGCGTCCGCGCCCAGCGCGGAGTCGATGCGGTCCAGCAGGGCCTCGCAGCGCTCGCCGACGTCCGCGGCTCCACGGGCGGAGACCACGAGCTCGACGTGCTCGGGCAGTTCCAGCAGCGCGATGTTGACCGGTACCAGGGGAGCGTGCACCGGCAGGGCGTAGACGGTCGTCGCGGTGAACTCCCCTGCGCTGAAGTCGGCCGGCGCGAGCCGGCCGGCGTTCGACACGACGGCCGACGCCAGGTACCGGTGTCGTGCCGAGGCGGCGGCCCGTGACGCGCCCACCAAGGCCGCAGCGGCCCGAAGCGGAAGGCGGGCCAGGGCCGTCTCCGCGCCGGCGGCCAGTTCCCGCCGGGAGGCCAGCGCGCCCAGCAACCGCCGGTGGACGGCGTCCGCGCCCTGACCGGACGGGATGTCGAGGAACACCGGCAGGGCCAGATTGGCCGTCGACGACACACCGGGGGCGTGACGTCGCAGGTCCACGGGGACCATGATCCGGGCCCCCGGACCGGGTACGCCCTCCGCGACCGCGGCCGCCACCTTGGCGGCCAGCGCCGCGTGGCGGCCCGCCACCGTACGCCGCCGCCACACCGGACCGCTGCCCGGCCGGCCGCCGAGCGGTGAGCGCTGGTCGAGCCCGAGACGGGGCCGCTGCCCGGTCCTGCCCACCGCGTCCAGCAGCGTGTAGTCGGCCAGCGAGTCCGTGGCGCCCCGCGGGGGTTCACCGCGCAGGGCCCGGAACACCTCCGTGGCCCACAGCGACACGCCCTTGAGGTCCATCACGGAGTGGGACGCCCTGAAGACCACGGTGGCGGGTTCGCCGGTGAGCAGCAGCACTTCGCAGCCCGGGCGGTCCTCCGCGTGGGCGAGCGGGGCGTTGAGTTCCGGTGGTCCCGCGAGCGCCGTGCGGTCGAACGGCGTTCCTTCGACGACCACGACCCGTGCCGGACGTCCGCTGTCGACCCACGTCCTGCCGCGGCGCACCAGCCGCGAGCCGGGGCAGGACGCCGAGGCCTCGGCCACGGCACGGCTCAGGGCCAGGGCGTCGATCGGCCCCGTGCCCTCGACCACCAGCTGGAGCACCAGCAGTTCGCCCAGCCGGGCGGCGGCAAGATAGGACCACTCGGTGGGGGAGACGGCCCGGCGGAAGGCCGCCGGGCCGCGAGACCCGGTACCGGCACCGCCGCCCACGGCGGCGTGCTGCGCGCTCATGACTACTGCACCCTTCTGATGTACTCGTTGACGCCGCCGATGCTGTCGATCCAGGCCTCGAGCCGTGCCATCCCCACCTCGTGGGCGACCGGCGGCGGGGCCAGGTCCCGCCGTGCGGCCGAGGTGTCGTACGTCGCCGAACGCGTCAGCAGGGCCAGCGTGTACCGGGAGAGCGGCGGGGAGGAGTGCCTGGCCAGCGGCGGCAGCTTCCAGACCGTGTCCGCCGTGAAGGCGAGTGCCCGCAGCAGACGGTGCGAGACCTGCCGGGTGGGGGGTTTGCCGCCGAACCGTCCGGCGAGGACGGCGAGCATGCTCCACACCTCCACCGGCTTGCGGTCGGCGATGAAGTACGCCCGGCCGCCGACCCCGTCGGCACGTGCCGCTTTTGCACAGGCATCGGCGGCGTTCTCGCAGTAGCACAGCGAGGCGTACACCGGCCTGCCACCGGAGAGGTCGGGCAGACTTCCCGTCATCATCTTCGCGATCAGCCGCGGCATGAAACCGGAGTGGTCACGCGGCCCCCACACGGCCCGCGGGCGCAGCGCGACGGTGGTGAACTCCCCGCTGTCCGCGGCCAGGACGAGACGCTCCGCTTCGGCCTTGGTCTCCGAGTAGAGATTGAGGTGCCGTGCGGGGTAGGGCTCGCTCTCGTCGATGTCGAGCCGGTCACCGCCGCGAACGCCCATCAGCGCGCTGGGGCTGCTGATGAACACGAAGCGCCGTGCCCTCGCCCGCCGGGCCGCCGTCATCAGGCGCTCGGTGCCCGCGACGTTCTCGTCCCGGAACTGGGCCCGGGTGCCTCGGTCGGTGACCCGGGCCGCGCTGTGGTGCACGACGTCGATGTCTTCCGTCGCCCTGCGCAGGGACGCGGCGTCACGCAGGTCTCCGTACGCGAACTCGATGCCGGCGACGGTGCGCAGATGGCTGAGGTCGCTCTCCTCGCGGACGAGGACCCGCACCTCGTCGCCCGCGCGCAGACAGGCATCGACGATGTGGCTGCCCAGGAACCCGGACGCGCCCGTCACCAGTACCTTCACGCGGCCGCCCCCTTCGGCCTGCCGCCGCGCCGGCGCCACCAGGTCGCACCGAACAGCATCGTGAGCGCGGCCGTGGCCCAGGGCCTTCGCCCGGTGGCGAGTTCCTGCTCCACGCGCAGGGCGGACGGTATCTGGAGCGCATGGACGACGACGCTCAGGAAGGCGTCGATCCACCACAGGGCGGTCAGCGCCACGTGGTCCCAGGGCAGCAGCGGCCAGGCCGGCAGATAGGCCCAGCCGAGCAGCGGGACGGTGCGCAGCGCCCGGTCCGCGGCGGTCGGGCGGCGACTTCCGGTGAGCCGGTCCTCGGCCCAGCCGGCCAGCAGCTCCCGGCGGATCTTGGCGTTGTGGCGGATGTCCACGGGGAAGGCGGGGTGCGGCAGGAAGTCCTCGATTCCCTTGGTCACCGGGTTGTCGGCGCCCAGAGCGCGCAACTCGCGCTCGATGCGCGGCCAGTGTGCCGGACCCGTGCCCGGTTCGAGCTCCACGCACAGCACGGGTCGCTGCTCGCCGTGCGGGCCGAAGCCGACCAGTGCTGTGCGCTTGACCTGCGGGTGGGCGTTGAAGACGCCTTCGCAGCGCACGGTGTGCAGGTCGCCGTTCGCCGTGCGGACACGGTGGCTCTTGCGTCCGCAGAACCAGATGCGGCCCTCGCCGTCGATCCATCCGACGTCACCGGTGCGGTGCCAGCGACGCCCGCCGTCCTGGATCTTGTGCTCCGCATCGGCCCCGGGAGAGCGGAAGTAGCGCGGGCTGACCGCCTGGCCGCTCACCACGATCTCGCCCATCTCACCGTCCTCGACCGGCAGTTGGGGCGTCCAGAAGGGAACCGGCCCGTCGCTGACCTCGATGGTGCGGACCGTTGTGCCGGGTGCGGGCCGCCCCACACAGACACCGAGGGCGGAGGCGGGGCCGCCGGCGGGTCCGGCCAGTGCCTCCCTGCTCTCGACCAGCGCCATCGGTAGTGCCTCGGTCGACCCGTAGGTGCTGAACACGCGTGCCGCGTCCGGCAGTACGGCACGCAGCGCGCTCATCAGCCCCGGGCTCACCGGGGCCCCACCGGAGACGATCAGTCGCAGCGACGGCACTTGGGCGCCGGTTTCCGCCAGATGGGCGGAGAGCGGTCCCAGCAGGGCGGGCGAGGCGAACATGGCGTTCACACCGAAGCGCTGGATCGCGTCGGTGAGCAGCGCCGGGTCGGCGGCGCCGACCCGGCCCATGTTCATCCTCGGCACCACCACCGTGCGCCCCGCCGCGAGGTCGAACACACCCATCAGCGGCATGGTGACCAGGGTGCTGGTCATGTCGGCGGTGAAGTGGCCGGCCTCGACGCCGTCGGCCATCCCCCGCAGCATGCCGACGGTGATCTCGACCGGCTTGGCCGGACCCGTACTGCCGGTGGTGTAGCCGATCAGCGCGACGTCGTCCGGCCCGGACGCCTGCGGAGGCAGTTGCGGCTGGTCCGCGCCGAGGGCGGACAGCTCCTCGAGTCCGTTGCCGTTCCCCCGGCGTAGCGTGATCACGCTCCTCACTCCGGCGAAGGCACGCGGCCGAAGCCGCCGGAGCAGGTGCGCGGACGGTACGCCGATGAAGGCCTGGACCCCCACCCGGCGGATGCAGTCCAGCATGCGGCCCAGTCCCATGCCGGGGTCGACCACCACGGGAACCGCGCCCGTGTGCATCAGGGCGAAGACCAGGACGAGCAGGTCGGCGCCGGGAGTCACCAGCAGGGCGGTCCGGGTACCGCGGCCGATGCCACGAGCCCTGAGACCGGCGGCGCATGCGGTGACCCGGGTGGCGAAGTCGCCGTAGCCGATCGACGTGTAGGCGGGTGGCCCCGACGAGCCCTGCCTCCTGGCCGGATGGACGACGGCTGCCCTGTCGGGGGTACGGGTGGCGTGCCGGGCGAGCAGTTCGGCCAGGGACGCGTTCCGGCTCGGCCCGGTCATGGTGCCGGACATCAGCGGACGGCTCCCTCGGTGTCGCCGGTCAGACGGTAGAGGGACGTCGCCGAGCTCAGGCCCGCGCCGACGGCGAGGAAGAGGATCCGGTCGTGGCCCGCGAGCCTTCCCGAGTCCCGGGCCTGCGTGAAGCCGTAGGTGAGTGCCGAGGTGTGCGGGTCGCCCTTGAGCCCTTCGACGGTCACCGCGGCATCGGCTGCCAGGCCCAGGCGCTTGGACAGGCGGGAGGCGAAGTCGTGCGACGGCTGAGAGGTGATCAGCAGGGTGCGGTCCAGGGCGGTCGGTGCCTGAGCCGCTTCCGCGCCGTACTCGGCGGCCAGCGCGTCGCGCACGGAGTCGACGGCGAGATCGAGCATCCGCTCCAGCACGCCGCTGTCGCGGTCGACGGCGATGGTGTTCCGGCCTTCGGAGCCCGCCTCGTGCAGCGGCAGATATCCGTTGACGCCGTGGCCGCCCGGCAGCGAACGGTGGTGCACTCGTCCGAAGCCGCGGGCGTCGTCGCTGCGTTCCAGCAGCAGTGCCGCGCCGGTGCTCGCATACGGGAACGCGGCCGTGCCCGCTCTGGCCGGGTCCATCGAGGGGTGGGTGTCGGCCGAGACCACCAGCACGCGGCGGGCGCTGCCGGCCACCAGCAGTGACCCCCCGGCCTGGACGGCGTTGAGCACGCCGCAGGCACCGTTCATCAGGTCGAACGAGAATGCGGCATGCCTGTCGGTGGCGTGCAGGTAGTCCAGGTTGATGCCGATGCGCTTCTGGATGAGCGCGGCGACGGACGGCTCGGAGACGTTGGAGTCGCGGTAGACACCGACGTTGATCAGCACGTCGACGTCCGCGGGGGTGAGACCCGCTCGCCGCAGACACGCACTTCCGGCGGATGCCGCGTATCCGATCGAGCTGCCCGTCTCGTCGGCGGGGCTGAGTGCCGTCGAGGTGATGACGGTGGCCATGGTCACACCTCCAGCGAGGAGACGGTCGCGGACAGGAACCCGGTCACCACGCCCGAGGCGGCGGGGACCATGAGGATCTTCGAGCCCCTGGGTATGCGGCGCTCCATGAGTGCCTGGTGCAGGACCAGATAGTGGGAGGTGGTCGCGGTGTTGGCGAACTTCTCGACGATCGAGAGCGACTCGGGCATCGGTGTCCCGAAGGTGCTTTCGCCCACGTGGTTCATGTAGTCGATGAAGCGGCTGCCGACCTGGTGCTGGACCACGAAGTCGTACCCCTCGTCGGCGAACCGGCGGCCGTCGGCGGCGAGTCTGTCGCGGTGGAAGGCCGGCCACAACGCGAGACGATCCTCGGCGTGCATCTCCTTGTTGTTGGTGTACATGGCCAGATCGCCGGTGTCGTCGCTGGGCATGCCCAGGCACAGGTGCGAGTACTCCGAGCAGGTCATCAGCTCGATGTCGTGGATGACGTCGGCGTCGTCGGTGGCGCGGTCGACGAGGACGGCGACGGCGGAGTCACCGACGGACAGTGACGCGAACTGAGGGTCCCGGCTGTCCTCCATCTCGCGCGCGGCGGTGAAGGCGATCGGGGTGATGTGCTCTCCGCTGAGCACCAGGCCGTTGCGCACCTCACCCGAGCGGATCATGCGGTCCAGCAGATAGACACCGGTCATCATGCCTGCGCAGGCGTTGGACACATCGAAGTGAATCGCCCTGTCCGCGCCGAGTTCCCCGGCGATGCGACGGGCGAACGATGGCTCGAACTGGTGGCGGCGGCCGTCCGTCGTACGGCTGATGGAGCAGGAGATCACGATGTCGATCTCGTCGGCGGCGTAGCGCGAGCGGCCAAGGCACTCACGGGCCGCCGAGACGGCCATGGTGAGACAGTCCTCGGGGCTGTCGCGGGTGTCGTCAGCGACCCGGCGCTCGGCCATTCCGGTAATTTTGAAGAGGTCGAATTCAGGCGCCTTCTCCATGCGGGAGAGGAGTTCCGGAGTGCTCATGGAAGCCGAGGGCAGATAGGCCCCGATGGATGCTAAGCGACTGTTGTACACAAACCTCTCCCGGTGGTTTCTCGTTCACGCGGCGCGGCGTCGCGGTGAATGATGAACAGACGTCAGGAAACCTTTGTCCGCGTCATGTTCTCGTGCGGTGAACCCATCGATAAATTCTGGTTTCACCGTCGGCGGGACGTGGTCCGGCGACAGGGAAATCCCGGACATCGGCGCGCTGCGCACCGACGTTATCGCACCGGTCCGGGCGGTCTCACGCCGCGGGCCTGTGACGATCACCACTCGTCGTTGACGGAGGGTCGCTGTGCGTGATGGCGGAAAATCGGCGGCCGTTTATGACGGCGCGATGACGGAGGATGTCCGGAGCGAGTGATTCCATGGAATGCGGAATCTTCTCCGGGGGCTGTTGAGGGCCGTTGGCCGGACGGTGCCGCAGGCGAAATGCCGTCTCACCGTTTCCGTCGGGCCGGCGGTGCGGGAAGAACGGCATCGTGGGCCGATTGTTCACCATCGGCCCACGAGTCTGGCTGGATTTCGACCGGGTCGGGCGCCGGGGTCACGACCTGCTCCGGCCGGGGACGAGACGTCCGTGGGCGAGGCTGAGCAGCCGCGGCCGGCGCAGCCCGGGCGGAAGGGGCGGTCGTCCCCGCATCAGGCGGGTCGCGGCGGTCGCGTAGGCGATGCCGAACAGCAGCGAGGCGAGGAACGCCAGATGCCTGGAGAAATCGTCGATGAGCGGGTAGATCTGCCAGTGGGTCAGATAGATGTACATCGAGCCGGTCGCCAGCAGACCGGCGATCTGGTTCACGCGCTCGCGGCCGGGAAGGGTGCGCACCCAGACGAGCAGTGCGAAACCGGCGACGACGAAGGCCTCGCGGAGCGGCTCGTCGGGAAAGAAGCCGGGCACGGTGGCCAGCGCCGTGAAGGTGACGAGCAACCGGTGGGCGACCGTACGGGCCTTGGCCGCAGCCCAGCCCAGCGTGAACAGCCAGAAGACCGTCACCGCGTCCGTCATGTGCGAGCGGTCGGGCAGGCCGACGAGGTCGTAGCGTGTGAGGAGGCCGAGGGCCGCGAGCGTCAGGGGCAGGCCGTAGGGGAAGCGCCGCTCCGTGCGGTCCACCACCGGCAGGGCGAGAAGGGCGACGGCGGCGATCAGGATGTAGACGAGGGCCTCGATGAACCAGAGGTGGATTCCCGGACCGGTGTCCTGCGGGTCGAGGACGTTGTGCAGCAGGAAGAGATTGGTGAGGGTGTAGTGGTCGGTGACGAGAAGGGCGAAGCCGATCCAGACCATGCTGGGCAGTGCCACGCGGGCGATGCTCGTCCGGATGTGGCGGATGCGGTCACGTCGTTCGGCGGTGGTGAGATGGAATCGCGCGAAGTTGTACCCCGCGACGGCGAGCAGCAGGTGCGCTCCGCCCTTGATGTTGAAGACGGGGATGTGCGAGCCGACGATGCAGAGGATCGCCACGGCTCGCAGGGCGACACCGGTCTCCAGGGCGCGTACGCGTGAAGGGCGTTTCCGGCTCGGCGGCTCGAGGTCGCGGATCGGCGTCACATGCCAGTCGGACGGCAGGTGCCCGAGCCGCTCTTCGAGGCTGATGGACATCTCGACGTACGACAGCGAGTCGCCCCCGAGCCCGACGAAGGTGCTGTGTTCCGTCACGTCGGAGCGGTCGAGGACCCGTGCGTAGAGCGCGCACAGGTCCTCGGTGCTGCCCCTGCCCGCGGCGGGTTCCGCGCCGGGGAGGGCGTCGTCGCCCGTGCGGGTGAGCTCACGCACGGCCCGGTGGTCGGGCTTGCCCGTGGGCAGGCGCGGGAGGTCTGCCACGAGACGGACGCGGACCGCGCGCGCCGGCAGGCCGCACTCGTCCGCGACGAGTCTTCGTATCCGCCGCCCGTCGGAGTCGCTCGCACCGACGGCGGCGACACCGAGCGCCTCGTCGTCGCCCGCGCAGAGCGCGGTGACGCCGTGCCGTTCGAGCGTCGCCTCGATCTGCTGCGGGTCGATGCGCAGGCCGAGGATCTTCACGAACCGGCTGCGCCGGCCCACGATCTCGTACAGGCCCTCGGGGGTGCGCCGCGCGATGTCGCCGGTGCGCAGCTCGTCCACGGTCCTGCCCATGGCGAGGTCGTCCGGGGTGCGGGCGTAGCCGAGCATGACGTTCGGCCCGGTGTACACGAGTTCTCCGGTCTCCTCGGTCTCCCCGGTTGGCCCTTCCCCGCGTTCCCGGCCGGTCCGGTCCTCCACGGGCTCGAGCCGGAACGACCCGCCGGGTACCGGCACTCCGATCGCCCCGGGGTGCGCGGCTGCCAGCTCGGGCGGGAGGTAGCCCATCCGGGCGGTCGCCTCGGTCTGGCCGTACATGACGAACAGGTCCCAGCCGCGGCGCGCTCCGAGCCCGGCGTAATGCGCCACGCGGTCGGGTGCCAGCCGGCCGCCGGCCTGGGTCACGTACCGCAGATGGGGGAGGTCCATGTCGGCGAAGCCGACCCGGTCGAGCAGGTCGAAGGTGTACGGGACGCCGGCGAAGGAGGAGCCGCGGGTCTCCCGGAAGAGCTCCCAGAAGCAGGAGTCCGCCACCGACAGGCCGGTGAGGACGAGGCCCGCTCCGCGCAGCAGATGGCTGTGGATGACGGACAGCCCGTAGCAGTAGTGCATGGGCAGGGTCGTCGCGGCGCGATCGGTGTCCTGGATGCCGAGGTAGGTGGCGATCGACTCCGCGTTCGACTGCAGGTTCTCGTGCGAGAGCCGGACCAGCTTCGGCGACCCGGTCGAGCCGGATGTGCTGAGCAGCAGGGCCAGGTCCGGGTGGAGCGCATGGGCGGAGACCGCGCGCCGCTCCTCGATGACCCACTGCCCCGCCGCCGGGTGGACGACGACATCGGGGTCGTACGCGGCGGTCAGCGACTCGACGGCCCCTGCATGATCACCCGGCACGAGCAGCACGGGATGGCCCGCCGACAGCGCGGCGAGATGGACGACGAGGGCCTCGGCGCTGTTGGCGCCGGGCAGCAGTACGAGCCGACGCTCGGAGCCGAGGCGCAGGCGGGTCTCCGCCACCCGTGCGGCCAGCTCGCGGTAGGAGATCTCACCGTCCGCGGTGATCAGGGCGGGCCGGTCGCCGTGGACGGCCAGGTCGGCGGCGAGGGGGAGCGTCTTACCGCTGGTGGGCGGTGCGAGGTGGAGCGTCACGGGCGCATCGTAGGTAAGGCTTCCCTTATGCGGAAGGGGGCGGGGGCGCCCCCCGCGGGGCGGGGGGTGCGGCCGGATGGGCCGTGTGAACCCCAACTGTCCGGACGCGCCCGAAGGTTGGGGGTGAGTGATCCGGGCGGATCCCGCTCGGTGGGCCTTCTGCGGCCGAGCTGTTATACAGGTCACCCTTGACCGTTAGGCAAGGTTTACCTTATCAATACTCTGTTCACAGGTTCCCCGGCACCGTTTCGCCGCTCACCCATGGCATCGCCCCGTGCGGTGACGGCGGTGGGCACGGCAGGAAGGCATCACCCGCCATGCGCCGCCCCTTGGCCCGCAGCCTCACCGCGCTCGCCGCGGCGACCTTGCTCATCCCCGCTCTCGGGGCCTGCAGCGACGAGCCCGCCGGGCTCGTCATCTACTCGGGCCGGAACGAGAACCTCGTCGGGCCGCTGATCGAGAAGCTGGAGGACTCCCTCAACACCCGGGTCGAGGTCCGCTACGGCGACAGCGCCGAACTCTCCGCCCAGCTCCTGGAAGAGGGTGACGAGACCGAGGCCGGCCTCTTCCTCTCGCAGGACGCGGGGGCCCTCGGGGCGCTGTCCAAGGAGGGCCGCCTCGCGCCGCTGCCCAGCAGCACCCTGGACGAGGTGGCACCGTCCCACCGGAGCGCGGCCGGTGACTGGGTCGGCGTCAGCGGACGCGTCCGTGTCCTCGCGTACAACCCCGACAAGGCCGCCACACCTCCGGACTCCGTCCACGACCTGGTCAAGCCCGAGTGGAAGGGCAAGGTCGGATACGCGCCCACGAACGCCTCCTTCCAGGCGTTCGTCACCGGCATGCGCGTCCTGGAGGGCGACGACGCCACGCGTACCTGGCTCAAGGGCCTCAAGGCCAACAAGCCCAAGGCGTACGAGAAGAACGACGAGGTGCTCAGGGCCGTGGACGAAGGCGAGGTCTCACTCGGCCTGCTCAACCACTACTACTGGTTCGCGAAGGCCGCCGAGGAGGGCGAGGACAAGATCAAGGCCAGGATCCACTTCCTGCCCGAGGGCGACCCGGGCGGACTGGTCAACGTGGCCGGGGTGGGCAAGCTGAAGGGCGCCGACAAGAAGCAGAGCGAGTACGCACAGAAGGCCGTCGACTTCCTGCTCTCGGCCGAGTCCCAGAAGCACTTCGCCGACGAGACCAAGGAGTACCCGCTGGCAGCGGGCGTCAAGGCCGCCAACGGGCTCCCGCCGCTGGACTCCCTCCAGCCCCCGAAGATCGACCTCGGCAGGCTCGACTCGCTGAAGGAAACCCTGGCCATGCTCCAGGACGTCGGAATGGTCTGACGGTGCCCACACCGGAAACCCCGGCCGCACAGGACTCCGCGGCACCGTCGCGCGGTCCCGCCCACCCGGCGGGCGCCCCGGCGCCCGCCGGGCGACGGCGTGGACGGCGAGGCGCGGGCGCGCGCCCCTCCCCGGCCCTGCTCGTCCCCGCCTGCGCCGCCGCACTGCTCGCGGTGCTTCCGCTCCTCTATCTCGCCGTACGCGCCCTGGAGCGCGGCCCTGCCCATGCCTGGGACATCGTCGCCGACGAGCGTACGGCCGCACTGCTCGGCCGCAGTCTGGCCCTCACCGCCGCCGTGGTGCCCGCCTGTCTGGTGCTGGGCGTGTCCCTGGCCTGGCTGACCGTCAGAACAGCGCTGCCCGGCGCCCGCGCCTGGTCCGTGCTGGTGACTCTGCCGCTTGCGGTACCGAGTTACGTCGCGGCCTTCGCCTGGCTGTCCGCGGCACCCGGACTCGCGGGATTCACCGGTGCGGCGCTGGCGTTGACCCTGGTGAGCTTCCCTTACGTCTATCTGCCCGTCTCCGCCGCGCTGCGCGGAACCGACCCCGCGCAGGAGGAGGTCTCCCGCTCGCTCGGACACGGCCCGCTGCGCACGTTCTTGCGGGTGACGCTCCCGCAGCTGCGCCCCGCCGCCGCCGGTGGTGGACTGCTGGTGGCTCTGTATGTGCTGTCCGACTTCGGAGCCGTGTCGCTGATGCGGTACGACACCTTCACGCGCGGGATCTACACGTCGTACCGGGCGAGCTTCGACCGCACCCCCGCCGCCGCGCTCAGCGCCGTCCTCGTGATCATGACCGTGGCACTGGTGGCCGCGGAGTCCCGTACCCGGGGCCGCGGCCGGCACTCCGGGACCGGCAGAGGCACGTCACGTCCGGCGGCACCCGCGGTCCTCGGCCGGCTGCGCCTGCCCGCGCTGGCCTGGTGCGGCACGGTCGTCGCCGCCGCCGTCGCCTTCCCGCTGGGCACGCTCGGCTACTGGCTGGCCGTGGGCTCCTCCGCGACCTGGGACCCCACCGCGCTCACCGACACCGCGCTCACCACCCTCGGTGTCGCCGCCGCGGGCGCCGCGCTGACGACACTGCTGGCCCTGCCGGTCGGCGTGATCGCCGCGCGCCACCGGGGCCGGGCAGCGCATCTGCTGGAGCAGGCCGCATACGCGGGGCACGCCCTGCCCGGCATCACCGTCGCCCTCTCCCTGGTGTTCTTCGCGGTCCGCTACGCCCGTCCGCTCTACCAGGAACTGCCGCTCCTGGTCTGCGCCTACGCCGTGCTGTTCCTGCCGGTCGCGGTGGCCGCCACCCGGGCGGCCGTCGTCCAGGCCCCGCCCGTGCTGGAGGACGTCGCCCGTTCGCTGGGCCGCTCACCGCTCGGGGCGCTGCGCGAGGTGACCGTGCCGCTCGCCGCCCCCGGGATCGCCGCCGGGGCCGCCCTGACCTTCGTGGTCTGCATGAAGGAACTCCCCGCGACCCTGCTGCTGCGCCCGACCGGCATGGACACCCTGGCGACCCGCCTCTGGACGGAGACGGGCGCCGGATCCTTCGCCGCCGCGGCCCCCTACGCCGCCGCGCTGATCCTGCTGGCTGCCGTCCCGTCCTACCTGCTCGGAAGGCACAGAACATGACCGACCTTCAGATCACGGCAGTGCGCAAGGCGTACGGCGCGAGCACCACGGTGCTCGACGGACTCCACCTCACCGTCCCCGGCGGCTCCCTGGCCGCGGTCCTCGGCCCCTCGGGGTGCGGCAAGACGACCTTGCTGCGCATCGTGGCGGGCTTCCTGCGCGCCGACGCGGGCAGCGTCACGCTCGGTGGCCGCACTCTGACGGGCCCCGGTGTGCATCTGCCGCCCGAGCGCCGCCGAATCGGCATCGTTCCCCAGGAAGGTGCCCTGTTCCCGCATCTCAGCGTGGCACGCAACGTCGCGTTCGGCCTGACCGGCCTCGACCGCGCCGCGCGCCGCGGACGTGCCGACGAGATGCTGGACCTCGTCGGGCTCAGCGGCTACGGCAACCGTATGCCGCACGAGCTCTCCGGTGGCCAGCAACAGCGTGTCGCCCTGGCGCGCGCCCTGGCCCCCGAACCCCAACTGGTGCTCCTCGACGAGCCTTTCAACGCCCTGGACAGCGCCCTGCGGGCAGGGGTGCGGGCCGATGTACGCGCCGCCCTCCAGGCCACCGGCGCCACAGCCGTCCTGGTCACCCACGACCAGCAGGAGGCCCTGTCCACGGCGGATCTGGTCGCGGTCGTCCGGGACGGCCGCGTGGCTCAGTGCGCCGCCCCCCAGGACGTCTACCACCGCCCCGCCGACCCGTGGGTTGCCGCCTTCGTCGGCGACGCCGTCATCGTCTCCGGCACCGCGGAAAAGGACATGGCGACCACATCCCTGGGACGCGTCGCGCTCGCCGCCCGGCCGAGCGGACTGCGCGAGGGCCTGGTGCTTCTCCGTCCCGAACAGCTCAGGCTGAGCGACGCCGCTTCGGCGGACGCCCGTGGCACGGTCACCGACGTCCGCTTCTACGGCCACGACGCCATGGTCACGGTCGCCGTCGACGGCATGGACGCGCCGGTCGACATCCGCGTGCCGGGCCCGGCGTCCGTGCGCCCCGGCGGAAGAACCGGGGTCCGGGTGACGGGGGAGGGCACGCTGCACCCCGTACCGGACATGCGGCATTGAAGGCCGGTCGGCCGTCGTTGCGGTCGCCGGGCGGCGGCTCGGGAGCGGTGGCCGCCGCTGTCGGTGTGCGTCTGCCGGCCTTGCGCCGCCACGCCCCTGTTCACCGTCGGCCACGCCGCCGAGCCGTACGGCTGTGGCCGCGTGCTGGGGTGGGGCGGACGCCGGCCGTGTATCGGCACTGCTGCGGCCTTGGGCCGACCGGCGCCCGCTCCCCGTGTCTTCCGTCAATCCGCCGCGGTGTGCCGGCGCCGCGGCCCACCGGCCGGCGGGTGGGTGCGGGCCGGGGTCTGCCGCCGCACTACTCGGTCGCGTGCCACCAGGGGGAGCCGGCGGTGAACCGCTTGTTGGCGCTGTTGCGCGACAGGGAGTACCCGTACGTGCCGGTCGAGGAGTAGCCCTGGAGGGCGAAGCCGTCCATGTTCCAGTTGTCGGCGGTCTCGTGCCACTCGGGGTGCGACGCCATCCGGACCGACACCCCGGTGATGGTGCAGGAGTTCACCGCCCAGTTGGGGTTCTGGAAGGTGACCAGGCGCGAGGTGCTCGTGTGGTCGGCGAACCGACCCCACACGTGCTGCAGCTCCATGGTTCCGCTGGTGGTTCTGAGCCACACGATGACCTCGGAGTTGCCTCGCAGGTCGTCGCCGCCGGTTCTGAACTCCAGGTTGAACGAACGCAGGGAGGTGCAGGGCCCGATCGGCCCGGCACTCGCCGGTGCGGCGGTGACGCCCATGCCGACCGCGGCGAGCACGGTCGCCGTGGCGAGTACGGAGAGTCGTTTCAGGGAGATGTCGGGTCGGCCACGCACGATGGCTTCCTTCCTGGTCAATGGCGATGAACCGCGCCGCACCATCGGCGGCGGGCACAACGAGAATCGCCGCTCGGAGCCCGCGCAACGACCGGGAAAGCCACGGGAGTCGCGGAGGCGACCCCGTACCACGACGGTGGGGAAACCTGGGTGGCACGCGCCGCCGCACCACGGGCGGCCTGCGGTCACCGCGGCCCCTCGGCGGCAGCGGCACTGCTGTCGACGGTTCGCAGGAACGCGAGCGTGGCGAGTACCCGGACGTTCACCCCGCGTCGCGTCGCCTCGCCGATCGGGGCGAGATCCAGCTTCGCGGTGATCGACGAGAGGTGCTTCTCGACGGTGCTCACCCGGCAGGCCATCTGCTCGGCGATGCCCAGGTTGGAGCGCCCCTCGGCGACCAGGGCCAGGATCCGCCGCTCGTGCGGGCTCAGCCGCTCCAGCGGGTCGCTCGTACGCTGCCTGGCCATCAGCCGGTTGATGAGATGACGGTCCACCACCACTTCACCGGCGGCAACTCGCCGGATCGACTCGATGAGCTCGTTGAGGTCCCCGACCCGCTCCTTGAGTACGTACCCCACCGCCCGGGCGTCCTCCTGCATCCCGAGCAGCCGCTGGGCGAAGTGGAGTTCGGCGTACGAGGAGAGGACGAGCAGTCCGACCGCCGGATACCGGGCCCGTACGGTCTCGGCGAGGCACAGCCCTTCGTCGGAGTAGCCCGGGGGCAAGCGGATGTCGAGCAGGACCACTTCGGGTTCCGTCCGCTCGAGGAAGAGCAGGGCCTCGGTGGCGTCCCGGGCCCGGCCGACCACGGTGAGGCCGCGGCTGGTCAGGCCTTCGGCGAGAACGTCCTGCAGGAGCGGCTGGTCCTCGACGACGGCTACGCGCATGGATCCTCCACGGGAAGCAGGGCGGTCAGCCGGGTGCCGCACCCGGCCGGGCTGGTGACGGTCATGGTCCCTCCGACGGCCGCGAGACGGTCGTGCAATCCGCTGAGCCCCGAGCCCGGACCCGCGGATGCCCCGCCTCGTCCGTCGTCACTGATCTCGATCACCACGCCGCCGTCCACCGGACGGACCACCAGTCCAATTCGCTGGGCGTCGGCGTGCTTGTACGCGTTCGTCAGCGCTTCGACGATCAGGAAGTAGGCGGTCAGTTCGATGTGCCGGGGCCACCGGCACGGGGGGATCTCGGCATGGAGCGGCACCGGCGCGCTGTCGGCCAGTCGGTCCACGGCCGCCGCCAGCCCGTGCGCGACCAGGTCGGTCGGGTAGATGCCCTCGGTCAGGTCCCGTAATCCGGCGATCGCCTCGCCGAGCAGTCGGTGCGCCCGCTCGACCGTCGCCCCTGCTGCCGCCGGGTCGGGCGTCGGCGTGCCGGTCAATGCGTGCCGGGCGACGTCGAGGAGCAGAAGCACGGTGTAGAGCTCCTGCTGTGCCCCGTCGTGGAGATCCCGCTGGATACGGTGGCGCTCCTCGTACGCGGCGGTCGAGATCCGTTCCCGCGACCGCCGCAGTTCCTCCAACTGGGCCTGCTGAGCCGCGTACAGACGGGCGTTGTCGATGGCCAACCCGGCGACCCCGACCGCGGCCTCGGCCAGCGGGCGCTGCGCGGCCAGCGCCTCGTCGTGCTCGACGAGGGCGATGAGCGCGCCCCGGCGGCGGACCCCCGTGACGGCCCGGCCGCTCGGGGGACGCCGCGGGCGCGGCTGCGTGCCGTCCGCGGTGCCGGACGGGTGGACGAGGGTGAGCGTGGGGTCGCCCAGGGCGTCGGCGAGCACCTGCTGGAGCCGCTGGGGCGGAAGGTGCGGGTTTCCTTGCTCGATCCGCAGCACCGCACGAGCGGCCCGTCCCTGCGCGATCTCCAGCTGGACCAGCCTGGCCACCGCCACCAGCGGGATGACGAGCAGATCAACGGCCAGCGCGGCGAGCAGGATCGCCACGCGGACGCGGACGGGTGCGCCGAATGCGCCGGCCGTCGCGGCAGCGGTGCCGCCGACCCCGGCGACCGCCGCGGCGACCCACATGGCCGTGGCGTGACGACGGCGCAGCCGGGTCGACGAGGCCCACCGGCGGGCCACCACCGCCAGTACGGCCACCGTCAGCCCGATGTAGACCCAGCTGCCGGCCTGCGCCCAGACGGTGTTGGGGCCGGGCGTCATGTCCCACCACCAGGGTGGTCGTGGCGACTCCGCGACGTACCGGCCGATCTGGGTGCCCACCGCGCCGACGTAGCCGGCCGCCGCGAGGATCCTTGACGGGCGGTCCGCCAGGCGCCCGTCCGGCAACGCCAGCACGAGGTGGCCCAGCACCGCCGTCCACAGGTACGCGAGGCAGTAGCCGGTCGCGAAGAGCGCGAGATGGTGGCTCGCCCGCAGGTCCCCGAGGTGGAACGCGGCGCCGCAGATCATCAGCAGCCGACCGGTTCCGGGCGTGGGGGAGCGTAGCCGGACGACCAGTCCGCACAGGATCGCCAGCGCCCCGAATCCGTGCAGAACGGTTCCGATCCAGCCGCGCTCCAGGACCGGGCCGGAGAGTGCGACGGCCGTACCGGCCCAGGTGAGAGCGGCGAGGGCACAGGCTGCCGCCTCGGTGCGGCGTCGGAGGCGGGGCGACGACCATGCTTTCCGGGTCTTGCGGGTGGCCCTCGTACGGGTCGGGAGCTCGTTCGCGGGACCGCCCCGGCGCGTCAGGCCGGACCCGGACTCCAGGACCTTCGCCGACGTCGGCCCGCCGCCGGAGCGCCGGTCTGGCTCGGACACGTCATGCCTCCCCCTGGCACCGCGTCTGTACATGTCAATGAATGCCCGGACAGTGTATGCCTTCTGGGTCGTTCCCCGGGCCGGGAAGCGGCCACGGTCGCCTCGCGGTGCCCGCCGTGAACTGCCGGCGGGCCTGGTGAGCGACGACCTGTTCGGGACCGGAGCTGTTCAGGAGGCTCTGCTCGTATGCGCCGAGCACCCCGCGACCACCCGATCCGGACTCCCGTTCCCGGGAGTTGACGGAAAGACGGCCCTCGAGCCGAAGCAACGGACATCACCCTCGCGTTCACGGCTCTCGCCGCGTCGGTGGGCAGTGCCGGGCTCGCTCGTTGTGACACCTCTGGCGAATACCGCGCGCCTCAACCGCCTCGTCGCTCTCCAAGGCTGCTCGTCCGAGCCCCGACTGCGTTGTCGGAGGCGCCTCACCGTTGTGCCGGGCGTGACTCGAGGCTGTCGCGGATGAGGCGGAGACCGTGGCCGAACTCGTCGGCGTAGGAGCAGTCCCGATGCATGACGTGCTCGGTGATCAGCTCGGCCAGGTGCGGATGGGCATCGGGGGAGAGCTGGTCCTGGATCTCACTTGGGCGAGCCGCCGCGGTCGGCGACCTGTACCGCGGCGTCGATGAGGCGGTCGTGACTGAGCGACGGCCGGCGGACTGGGGGTTCGTGGTCGGCAAGACCGTCTCCTGCCGGGTGTCGGTGGCAAGCCCGCGGGGTCCGGCGCGCGACGGCCGTACGCACGCCGTGACCGTGGCGGTCAGACGGACGTCCGATCTGCCTGCCGGTCGGCGTGGTGGCCACGGGTCAGGGCCCGGCGGCCGAGGAGCACGGCGCCGAGCCCGAGCGGGACGGCCACGACGGCGCCGAGGAGCCCGTTGCCCGTGCCGGGACCGCCACTGGTGGTTGCCACGTGCAGCAGTGCGAGGACCGTGCCGGCCAGCCCCATCGCGATGGCCGACATCCCGCCGATGCGCGCGTTGCGGCCGCCGATCCGGCGGCCGGCGCGGGCCAGGGCCATCCGGCCGACAGCCAGGCCGAGCAGCCCTGCCCCCAAAGCCAGGTTGGCCCCGGTCCGCCCGTCGCCGATGATCCCGCCCTCGGCGGCCGCCATCAGTGCTGCTGAAGCACTCACGCCGATCCCCTCCTTCTCCGTCGATTCCGACGTTCGGTGTGCCTCGAGAGCATGCGCGCCGGGACCCGCGCGCGTCATCCAGCAGATGCAGGCACCTCCCGCTGCCACCGCCGGGCGATCCGGATGCTCCGGCTGCGGCAGACGGCGCGCTGGTACCGCACACGCAGTAGCCGGCGTTCGTCCCAGGGTCGGACTCGACCACGACCGGATCCGGCTACGGTGCAGCCATGGACAAAGGACGGTTCGCTGTCCCGGCCGCAGTCACCGACTGGGCGACCGCCTTGGGCGTGGCAGCGCTGCTGCTGGTCACCGGGCTGTCCGGGCCGCACCCTGCCGGGGGCCGCGAACTGCTCGGCGCCACCTTGCTGGTGACCGGCGGGCTGGCGCTGGCAGCCCGCCGCCGGGCACCGCTCGTGGTCCTGGCTGCCGCCGGACTCTGCGCAGTGGGCTACCTGGGGACCGGGTTCGAGGTGCTCGCCGTCTCGTACCTGGTCGCGGTCTTCGGCGCGGTACGCGCCGGGTACCGCGCCGTCACGCTGGCGGCGTCCCTGGGCCTGCTGGCCGTGCTCCACCTCACCGCCCTGGTCTTCCATGACGGGTCCGCGCGCGAGGTCGTGGCGCAGGCCCGGAACACGCTTGAGATCGCCTGGCTGATCGCCGCGTTCGCCGCGGGGGAGGCGGTGCGGCAGGCCGAACGCCGGGCGGACGAAGCCGAGCGCACCCGCGAGGAGACCGCACGACGCCGGGCTGACGAGGAGCGGCTGCGCATCGCACGGGAACTGCACGATGCGCTCACCCACCAGATCTCGGTCGTCAAGGTGCAGTCCGAGGTCGCGGTCCACGTGGCCCGGCGGCGGGGCGAGCAGGTGCCGGAGGCCCTGCTGGCGATCCAGGAGGCGGCCCGGGAGGCGAGCCGGGAGCTGCGCACGACCCTTGAGGCGCTGCGCGACGACGACACCGCCCCGCCGCACGGACTCGACCACATCCCGAACCTGGTGAAACGGTTCCGAACGACGGGCCTGGAGACGACGCTGACGATCGAAGGACGTCCGCAGGCCGTGCCGGCGGGAGTGGGCCGTACCGCCTACCGGATCGTTCAGGAGTCGCTCACCAACGTCGCCCGGCACGCCGCCGCGAGCACTGTCTCGGTGCTCATCGACTGTCGGTCGGACGCCCTCGCCATCCGCGTCGACGACGATGGAAAGGCGACCTCGCATCCCGCGCTGACGCCCGGCCTCGGGCTGCGCGGCATGCACGAACGTGTCGCGGCTCTCGGCGGCCGCCTGCGCACCGAACCGCGCCGCGCAGGCGGCTTCACCGTCCAGGCCGAACTCCCCGTGAACGGAGCGTCGTGATCCGTGTCCTGCTGGTCGACGACCAGCCGCTCATCCGAAGCGGCTTCCGCGCGCTGCTCGACCTTGAAGACGACATCGAGGTGGTGGCCGAGGCCGCCGACGGCCAAGAGGGTTGCGCCCTCGTCACGGAGCATCTGCCGGACGTCGCGCTCATCGACATCCAGATGCCCGTCATGGACGGCATCGAAGCGACCCGGCGCATCGCCGCGGACCCGGCGCTGACCGGTGTGCACGTGGTCATGCTGACCAACTACGGTATGGACGAGCACGTCTTCGACGCGTTGCGCGCCGGCGCCGCCGGCTTCCTCGTCAAGGACATCGTGCCGGAAGACCTCCTGCACGCCGTCCGCGTGGCCGCCCGCGGCGACGCCCTGCTCGCGCCCGCGATCACCCGAAAGCTCATCGACCGGTACGTCACCCAGCCTCCCCTGACCCGCGTCGGCAGCGGGCTGGAGGCGCTGACCAGCCGCGAACGCGAGGCGGTCGCCCTGGCCGCCCAGGGCCTGTCGAACGACGAGATCGCCGATCGCCTCGTCATCAGCCCGTTCACCGCCAAGACCCACGTCAACCGGGCCATGGCCAAGCTCCACGCCCGTGACCGCGCCCAGCTCGTGGTCCTCGCTTACGAATCCGGTCTGGTCACCCCGCGCAACTCCGTGCGCCGTTGACCGGCCGGGGCGCTGCGGTGCCCGCCGCCAGGACCTCGCGGGCAGTTCCGGCAGGGCCTTCCGGTCTTCGTCCGTTGGTGCGCCGACGCCCGGCTCGCCTGCGATGCCCCGTCCGCCCTCCACGTCACCCACGATGAGTGCGAGGCACGCATCGGCCGGGTCAGGGCGAGCCGGTTTCGGGGCAGATCGGTTGCGCGGGCCTGGACGATCCAGCGCGAGAGCCCCTCGGCATCTGCGTCGGCGTCCGGGAGCAGTCGATGTACGTGTGCAGGAGGTTCGGCAGCCCGTGCTGGTGTCTGGCTCACCCGAAGATCGGCGAGCGGGAGGTGGTGGCCGCGCTGCTGGAACGCGACCACCGCCTCGTGCGGGCCGGGCAG
Source organism: Streptomyces sp. HUAS CB01 (assembly GCF_030406905.1). Taxonomy (NCBI): domain Bacteria; kingdom Bacillati; phylum Actinomycetota; class Actinomycetes; order Kitasatosporales; family Streptomycetaceae; genus Streptomyces; species Streptomyces chengbuensis. The sequence continues at coordinate 127,156 of NZ_CP129137.1, read as the reverse complement.
GTGATCCTCGCGGACAAGGGTTTCGCGGGAAAGGAGTTCGAGGCTTTCCTCACCAAGCGGCTCGGCGTCCACCGGGTCCGGCCCGACCGTAAGGACGAGCCGGTCCCGACACGGGAGGATCGCCCGGGTCCGTCAGTGGATCGAGGCGGTCATCGATACCCTCGAGGTAGGTTGCACTCGCGTCACGGAAGAGGATCCACGGGTCCGGGCCTCACCACGGGGGCGAATCGACAGATTGATCACGACCCGATACGCGCCCTGACCTCCCACGCCCTCCGAGGCCCGCCCGCGCACCATTTCGCCTGCACGCCCCTCAGCTGGCGTTGGCGCAGATGGCCCGGACAGTAACGCTGAAGGAGGAGCCGGAGGTGTTGCGCAGGGTGCTTCTCCATGTGGTGTTGTTGATCGGTCCGGACTCATAGAGGTACACACCGCTACTGATGAAAGTACTGGTGTTGAGGCCGCCGCCTGTGACCACCGTCCCAGGCGGACAGGTTGCCGTGAACGTGCAGAAGGTGTCGGCCCCGCAGGTCTGAGTGTTGGAAACCTGTTGGTAGCCGGATACTCCGGGAGGGCCGGGAGGGCCGGGAGGGCCGGGAGGGCCGGGAGGGCCGGGAGGGCCGGGTCGACCGGCTTTGCCCCTGCACTTGTCTCGGTCGCCCAGTGCCGGCGCGAGTGAGCCGTCGTAGGGGTGTCTGTCGCACCGGTCGTCTTCCGATACCGGCGCCGCGGGTGCCTGAGCCGGAGTCCCGTGAGCCGGAACGGAGGCCAGAGCCGGAGTGACCATGGTGAACAGAGCCGTCGAGACCAAGAGGCCGCCGGTCAGCACTGTTGTACCTCGGGAGAGGGACCGGAGTCGGGGTCCAGCAAACATGGTGGAGCTGCTTTCGTAGTCGGCGCATCTCAAGGCGCCGAAGGGCACGTCCTCCGACGTCTTCCAAGCTCATGGTCGAGCAATGCCGGTCACCGGCCGAGTGAGGCACGCTGAATCATCAGCTCAACGGCCCGACGTACGGTGGGATCGTGTCAGTGGTGCATGAGGGCCGGAGAGGTGAGGTTCCCCCGCTGAGCCGGACAGCTTGGCACTGGGACTGGCCGGTCGGAGAAGGCGGTCCCTGGCAGTGAGCACGAAGCGCAACGCGAGCAAGCGGTGTATGCCTGAGTTCTCACGGGGCGCGGTCGTTGATCCGGCCCTTCGGGCGTGACGGAGGCCGCCCGGGAGATCGGCGTGAGTGCCGGGAGCCGGCGGAACCAACCAGGTCAAGACCGACGTTGAAAAGTGACCTCCAGTCGGGTCCGGTCTCGAAGAGCTGGGAGAAGGCGGCGGGGCGGCCGCCTTCTCGCCTGTGCCGCCCGCCTCCGCAAGCAAGACCGCGGCCGCGCCCTTCTCGGTCAGCCTCCCGGCGATCGCGGCTCGGCCGGGCCGGCTCCGACGACGACGTGGTCGACGTCGCCGGGCGGCGCACTCATCGGGCCCCCTCGATCGCGGCGGTATCCGCGATGCCCGCGTCCCGGAGCTCGCGCTTGAGGATCTTGCCGGTGGCGTTCGTGGGCAGGACCGCGAAGAACTCCACCAGGCGGGGGTACTTGTAGCCGGCCATCTCCTCCTTGCACCAATCGATCAGCTCCTCCTCGGAGAGCGCCGCTCCCGGAGCGAGGACCACGCAGGCCTTGATCTCCTCACCGTGGCGCTCGTGCGGCATGCCGATGACGGCCGCCATGCTCACGGCGGGATGGGTGAGGAGCACCTCTTCGATCTCCCGCGGGTATACGTTGAAACCGCCGCGGATGATCAGGTCCTTGGCGCGGTCGACGATGTAGAGCCACCCGTCGGCGTCCCGGCGGGCCAGGTCACCGGTGCGGAACCAGCCGTCGCGCATCACGTCGGCGGTCGCCTCGGGCCGGTTGAAGTAGCCCTTCATCACGTTGTGCCCGCGGATGACGATCTCGCCGATCGCGTCGGCACCCTGGACCGGGGTCCAGTCCTTGCCGACCAGGTCCACCTCCACGCCCCAGACCGGGCGTCCGATGGAGCCCGGCCGCACCTTCTCGCCGCGCGGCGAGAACGTGGCCACCGGGCTGGTCTCCGACAGGCCGTACCCCTCCAGAATGGTGACGCCGAACCGCTCGGCGAAACGGCGGTGGATCTCGACCGGGAGCGCCGAGCCCCCCGAGCCGGCCATGCGCAGATTCTCGGCGATCCGCGGCAGGTCAAGGTCGGACGCTTCTTCTTCGAGCAGGGCCCAGTACATCGTGGGCACGCCCGCGAAGAAGGTGACAGCATGGCGCTGCATCAGGGCCAGGGCGGCCCGGGCGTCGAAGCGCGGCAGCAGCACCAGCGTCGCCCCTGAGGCGAGGCCGGCGTTCATCTGAACGACCTGGCCGAAGGAGTGGAACAGCGGCAGGGCGATCAGATGCACGTCGTGTTCGATCTCGCCGAAGAGCTTGTGGCAGGTCAGCACGTTGAGCATCAGGTTGGAGTGGGTGAGCTCGGCGCCCTTGGGCCGGCCTGTGGTGCCGGAGGTGTAGAGGATGACCGCCGTGTCACCGGACTCGGTCGCCACCGTCTCGAAGTCCGCGCTCTGCCCGGCCAGCGCCGCCGTCAGGGTCTCGGCGCCCGGGATCGGGGAGTCCTCGGTGGGGGCGGCGGGCATCAGGAAGAAGTGCTCGCAGCCCGGCGTCTCGCCGAAGCCTGCCCAGCCCTCCTGCCCCAGCGGGAGCTCGGCGCCGCCCTCGAAGCAGAAGTAGGCCTTGGCCTCGGAGTCGGTCAGGTGGTACGCGATCTCCCGGCCCTTGAGCAGCACGTTGAGGGGGACGACGACCGCGCCGGCCTTGAGGATGCCGTAGTAGACGATCGGGAACCACGGCACGTTCGGGCAGGACAGCGCGACCTTGTCGCCCGGCTCGATGCCGCGTGAGCGGAGCAGGCCGGCCACGCGGCGGGCCGCGGCGTCCAGCTCCGCATAGGTCAGCCGCTGGACGCCCAGCACGACTGCCGTGCGGTCGGGCACGGCACGGGCACTGTTCTCCAGCGCGACGGCGAGATTCAGCATGTGAGGTCTCCGTGGGGTGTGTCGGTGGAAGCGGCGGAAAGAGGTATCGGCCACCGGAGCCGGTCCGTGGAACGGCACGTCACGGCAAGGGCGGTGCGCGGACGGAACTTCCTGGTGCGCTGCGCTGAACTGATGCCTGCAGCAGGCGCAAAGTCGTCAGCCCCGCAACGCGGATGCGAGGAGAGCGGGCAGTTTCCTCACGCTGGGTGCGGCCGAGAAGCGGGTGACGCGCTCCACGGTGGTCAGTGCGGTGCGGTTGGTGACGAAGTACGGCGGGCGGGGGGACAGTGACGGGTCGCCCGTGACCAGACCACGCGGAGCGGGGGTGAACGGGGCGCGCAGCACGGTCTTCTCGATGTCCTCGAGCATGAACGCGTTGTGCACGAAGCCGATGCCGCTGCCGATTTCCTGGCGGGTGTGCCCGGGGTGGGCGCCCCACGGGGTGAAGCCGAGCAGGAAGCCGACCGCCGACCAGCAGTTGACGCCCAAGGTGCCGTAGCGCAGGTCGGCGATCGCGGTGCGCACCGCCTCCCGGTGGGCCTTCTCGGTCCTCGGGTGGACGATCAGAGTGGCGCCGAGCGTGCCCGGGAGAGTGTCGTTGGCGAAGTCGACGGCGTGGCGCAGGAATGCGGCCGGAGTCGGTCCGGGCAGGCGTACGACGCCCAGCGCGCTGCCGAAGACCTCCTCGGTGATGAGGACGTCGTCGTGGTCGGTGATGTCGGGGACGAGCAGTCGGCAGCCGTCGCCGTGAGTCTCCGCCTGCGGGTGGGCGGCGAGGACGGAGGCGAGGCGCCCGCCGGCGCCCGGGTAGTAGTCGGTGCGCGGAGGCAGTTCGCGCAGCAGCCGCCGGATCTCTGCCAGGAGCCGCTCGGTGCCGTCCCAGTCGCGCGGCACGACCAGAATCTGGCTGGCGATGCAGTTGTGCCCGGAGTTGTTCATCTTGCTGGTGACGATGTGTTCTGCCTGGAAGCGGAAGTCGGCGTCGCTCCAGGGCCCCGGCACCACGATGCAGGGGCTGACACCGCCCAGTTCACTGCTGAAGGGCTTGTCCATGAGCGGCCGGTCCTCATGGCGGCGCTGCTCGGCTTCCTCGTCGGTGCCCCAGACGATGGCGTCGTGGGTGCGGTCGCTGCCGGTGACGTGAACGGCGTCCACGTCCCCGTGGGCGGCGAGGTAACCGCCTTCGGCCGCACCGCCGTCGACGAAACGCACCCAGCCGCGTTCGACGAACTCGGCGAAGACGTACTCGAAGTGGGGGCGTAGATAGTCGTTGACCGGGTTCATCTTGGCGATGACGACCTGGCCCTCGGCGTAGAGCTTGTGCAGGATGTCCAGCGCGGTGATGGCGGCGACGTTGCCGGCCCCGAGCACCAGAGCCACGGCCGGGCGGCCGGGCCTGTCCCGGTACTCGCCCGCCGCACGGCTCCGTGCCTGCTCCGCGGTGGTGCCGGGGCGCATCCACACCTGGGCCGTGAAGCCGTTGAACAGGAGGGTGTCCCAGCCGGTGGCGGGGAAGACGTCGACCCGCGTGCGGCCGTCCTCCTCGTGGACGGCCTCGGCGCCGACGGGATCCTTGCCCGCGGCGATCCGCCGCAGCACGTGCAGATACGCTGCGGCGTTCTGCGCCAGGGCCCACGGCCCGCCGATCCAGTCCTCGGCGGCCCACGGCGAATCGGGGGCGTACCCCTTCGCGCGGGCACCGGCCGCGACCAGCTCGGGGGCACGGGAGACCACACGCGGCAGCAGGCGCTCCAGGAGGGCGATGCGTTCGGTGAGCGGGGTGGCGGACCAGGACTCGGCGCTGCCGCGTACGTCGGTCACGGTGCGGTCGAGGAAGGAGGTGTCGAGGGTGCTGGTGTTCATGTCATTCCCTGTGGAAGGTCGGGAGCCGGGCGGTTGGGGCTGCTTCCCGGCGCTGTGCGGGGACCGGCCCCGGGCGCACAGATGACCGGACGAGGGTGCGTCGTCACGCGGACAGCAGGCGCGCGTCGCGGTCCGGGTCGATCAGCGTGACGGCGGCGGTTCCGCTCAGCAGCAGCACGCCACCGGTGATGAGGACCGCGTACGGGTAGCCCCCCGCTCCATGGGTGTCCACGAGGCGGCCGATCAGTGTCGGGGCGATCAGACCGGCGATGGTCACCACGGCGTTCATGATGCCCAGGGCGCCGCCCCGGCGATCGGCCGGGACCAGCTCTGCGACAGTGGTGGCGGCGACGCTGCCCATCGCTCCGGCGAGCCCGAATCCGGCGACCAGAAGCACGACGGACGCGGCGCCGGCCGGGGCCGACGGCAGGGCCAGGCATGCTGCGGCGCCGATGAGCAGAAGGATTCCGCCGACCCTGCCACGGGCCCACCGGCTCGCGATCCCGCGGCGCAGCAGCCATCCGGTCAGGCCCGCCTGTCCGAGCACGACGACGCCGCTCAGACCCCAGAACAGCATCAGCAACCGGGTGGACGCGGCCGAGGAGTAGCCCAGCCCGTCGTGGAGGTAGGAAGGGAGCCAGACCAGGGCGAAGGCGATGACCCAGTAGGTACCGAAGTAGGCGGTCGTCGCACCGATCCAGGTACGGGTGGCGAGGATCCGGCGGTACGGCGTCCTGTGCCGGGCCGGGCCCGTCCCGGTTCCGGCCCCCGTCCCCTCACCCGTCCCCGTCCCGTCGCCGGGGCCGGCCGACGCCGGGGAGCCCTTGTCCGACGCGGCTGCGTACGGTCCCTCCCCGCCGAAGGGGATCCACAGCAGAGCCCACACCACACCGGCGAGCGCCACCACGGCGACGGCCGAGCGCCAGCCGTGGTGGTGGATCACCCACGTCAGTACGGGAGCGGCGACCAGGACTCCCAGGGTGACCCCCAGCACGATCAGCGCCCCGGGCAGGTTCCGTCGGTGATTGGGGAACCAGGACAGGGTGGCCTGCTGCGCGACGGGGAAGGCGGGCCCCTCGGCGGCGCCGAGGAGGACACGCGAGGTGATGAGCACCGCGAACCCTCCGCCCACGGCCAGCGGAGCCTGGGAGACGGACCACAGAACGGCCATCGCCAGCAGCAGCCACTTGGGCCGTATGCGGTCGGCGAGCAGCCCCACCGCGGCGCCGCAGACCGAGAACAGCAGGAAGAAGGCGCTGTTGGCGAGTCCGAACGCTGCTGCGGACAGGCCGAGGTCCTCGCGGATCTGGTCTGCGGCCAGACCGAGCACGGACTTGTCGGCGAAATTGATCATCATGAAGACGACGAGCAGCGCGGTGACGATCCACGCTCGGCGTCTCGATCTGTTCGTCGGCTTCGGGATGCCGACGGGCACAGCGGGTGCGACTTCGGTGTCGGTCACAAGGGCTCCGCGGAGGCTGGATGGGGAGGGGAGGGCCGGTGCCTGCCTGTTCAGGACAGCGGGACGCCGGCGATTGCGATGCGCTCCATGACACGGCGCTGCGGGAAGTAGTCGCTGATTGCGTAGTGCTGGGTGGCGATGTTGTCCCAGATCGCGACGGAGCCCGGCTGCCAGCGGAAGCGCACCTGGTACTCGGGGATCCGGGCCTGGAGCACGAGCTCCTCGAGCAGTTCGCGGCTCTCGGGGTCCGACAGCCCGACGATCCGCGTGGTGAAGGGCTCGTTGACGTAGAGGAGCTTGCGGCCGGTGCGCGGGTGGCGGACGACCACGGGGTGCTCGACGGCCGGCAGGTTCTCGCGGTGCGCGGCGATCTGGCTCTCGGTCATCAAGCAGCCCCAGCTCGGCACCCAGTCGTGCACGGCGGTGAGCCCCTCGATCCGGGCCTTCATGGCCTCGGAGAGGTTGTCGTACGCGGCCGACATGTCCGCCCACATGGTGTCGCCGCCCGCGGACGGGACCTCGACGGCACGCAGGACGGAGCCGAGGGCCGGCGCGGCCATGAACGAGTGGTCGCTGTGCCAGATGTTCTCGGTGCCGATGGCCATCGCGTCCTTGGCCAGACGGGAGACGCCGACGGTGTCGCCCTTGGGGAAGAAGGGGTTGGGCTCCGGCTCGCCCCAGAGGCCGGCGACAGCGAGCTGGGACTGCGGGTCGAAGGCGTGCTGATCGCGGAAGAACAGCACCTTCCACTCCAGCAGGGCCTGCCTGATCTCCTCCGCGAGGTCCTCGCCGATCGGGAGCGAGAGGTCGACGCCCTCGATCTCGGCGCCGATGTGCGGGGTGAGCGGGCAGACGTCCAGGAGCCGGTAGTCGGGCTGGGGCATGCCGGGCGCGATGCGCTCGAGCGTGCGCTTCCCGTAGTGCATCAGGGGCTTGTCGAGCGCGGGGGCGGGGGCGGTCACGACGTTGTCCATGAGTCCTCCGTAACGGGGGGGAAATCGTTACTGGAAGTATCGTTATTAGGGTGCGCGGAGACAAGGGTCCGCAGGCATCGAAATTCGAGCCGGAGATCCGGGGCGGGAGACCGCTCAGGCGGCTGAGCGGACCGCGCGGCTGACGAGGTCCACCAGTGTGTCCACCAGCGCGGCGTCGGGCAGCTCCTGCTCGACGATCAGCCGGAAGAGCAGCGGTGCGGCCACCAGGGTCGCCGCGGCCCGGACGTCGGTGTCGGGCCGCACCTCACCGCGCGCGATCCCGCGCTCCAGGATGCGCCTGGTCTCGCTCGTGATCCGCTCGGTGTACTCCACGTACTGGCCCCGCACCGCGCCCGTCTCGGCCGCCGCGCCGATCAGGCCCGCGATCAGCCGGTCCGATCCCGGCAGGCGGTACGCCTCCAGACGAGTGGTGAGTATCAAACGGAGTTCCGCACGGAAGTCGCCCAGATCAGGTACCGACAGGACGCCGATTCGGGTCTCGGCAGCGGCGATGATCAGGTCCTGCTTGGTGGGCCATCGCCGGTAGATGGCGGGTTTGCTCACGCCGGCGCGTGCGGCGACGGCATCCATCGTGACGGCCCCGATTCCCTGTTCGGTGACCAGGTCGACGACCGCGTTCAGGACCGCCCCGGTGACCCGCTCCTCCCGCGGCCGTCCCGGCCCCCGCTCCGCCCCGCGCGACTGTGTACCCGCCATGCCAAGAGCCTACGATCTCGCCCGACCACGTCGGACCGGGGGTGCGCGCGATGCCACTGCTGCCCACTTCCCGGCGCCGTGGCAGCCCGCGATCACGCAGGGCTCCCGGACATGGGGGACCCACCTGTCGGTCACGTCCGTCAGTCCGGGCCCAGGGCCGGGCCTGCGTTCATCGGCCCCGCGTCAACGGTGCACCGAGCCCCCACCTGGCCGTCCTGAAAGATCAGCCCGTGGCCCTTCGTCTGTGCGGGGCTCACCCCGACGCCGGAGCAAACCCCGGATCAGGTCGAACCCGTACAGCACCTCTCAGGACGCAACCTCAGGCGCGGGCGCCTCGCTCAGTCCCACCCTCCAGCGAGGGGGTCCGGCGCTTCCGGAAGTTCGAACCAGACTTCCTTGCCCCAGGGTGTGGGGTCGGCTCCCCATTTGCTCGCGATCTGGTCAACCAAACGCAGGCCGCGGCCGAATTCGTCGGTGGTCTGCGCCGGACGGAGCTGCGGCAGTTTCCGGCTGCCGTCCCGGACCTGGCAACAAATGACCTCGCGGCGTACCACGGTGAGGGAGACGGGACCGTACGCGTGCAGCAGCGCATTGCCGACCAGTTCGCTGACCAGGAGTTCGGCCGTGTCCGCAAGCTGGTCCAGGCCCCAGTCGGCCAGGATGCCGCACACCGCACTCCGGGCCTGGCCGCAGGCGTCGGGGGTCCGTGGGAGCCGCCAGGGGCCGGCGACGGTCAGCTCCCGGTCGGCGGCGAGTCCCAGGGGCGCGGCGGGGACGGGGCGCGTTGCGGCGGTCGCGGCGGGCCGTATGAGGTGAGTGTGGTGCATGAAAGCCTCCACAAGGCCCTGGCCGGTTTCTCCAGTCAGGGAGTCGTGCACATCCGCATTTACTACGGAGTAAACCGTAATCCCGGTTTACCCGGAAGTAAAGTGGTGGTCATGGCTGATCACCTGCCCGAGGCCGGCTCCGCGCCACGGCGTCCAACGGGCCGCCCCCCTGCGGCCCGCCCGACCGACGACGAGATGCTGGACGCGGCCGCCGCGGTCTTCAGCGAGGCCGGATTCCACGCGGCGACGATGGACGTCGTTGCCGCACGTGCGAGATCCACCAAACCCACGCTGTACGCACACTTCGGCAGCAAGGAGGACCTGTTCGGCAGATGCGCCGACCTCGCAGCCGACACCCTGGCGAGTGCGCTCTTCGAGGCCTACGCGGCAGCGGCCGATCTCCCGCTCGAACAGCAGGTGCGCGCCGGCGTGGCCTCGTTCTTCGATTACGCGGACGTTCATCCGGCGAGATTCCGGCTGCTCTTCGGCGCGCACGCGACGGGGTCGGCGGCCGAGGCCAGGCAACGGCTGATGTCGGCCGCCTCCCGGGAGATCACGCGCCGGATCCGGTACTTCACCAAGCGCCACGGCCGTGGCACCTGGGGGACGAGTGCCGAGCTCTGCGCCTCCTTCGTCGTCGGCTTGGTCGTCGAGGGTGCGAGGTACACGCTCGTCGCAGACTCGCTGAATCCGGCATCGGCCGCCGAGTTCACGACCCAGTTCGCCGTGGCGGCGCTCAGACACATCGACCCGCACCTCGCCGACGCCCTCGACGCAGGCGAGTGAGCGGAGCGCGCCGGGAAGACGGCCCGGGCCGGCGCAGCGACCCCGTGTCGTCACGCCGACCGGACTCTCCGGCCCGTGCGGCCCGGTGCCGGTCGCTGCAGGTCCGTCGGCGGGCCCCGGTGGCCGGCGTGCGCCGTGGAGCCGGTGATCTCGTGCCGTCCTCGGACCAGTAGGCGCAGGCGTGGCGCAGGGCCTCGGGATACGGGTCCGGGCGGCACACCGCTGGATCGCGGGCTCCGGCCGCCACGAGGTCAAGTGGCCCAGTCGGCCTCGGTGGTCTGGGGCTCCCGTCGACCACTCGGCTGTCCCGGACGTCCTTGCCCTCCCTTCCTTCCTCGCCTTCCGGCGCCGCTGCCCAGCCAGCCGAACAGGAAGCCGGCGGGAATCGACACGAGGGCCACCGTCTCCAGCGGGAACCAGTCGATGTGCCGCTCCGGGAAGAGCGCCAAGGGGGTGCCGGAGAAGACCGGACTGGAGATCTGCAGTCCGACGGTGCAGCACAGGCCCCCGTACAGAGTGCAGAGCAGCCCGGTTCGGGTGTAACCGCTCCAGAAGAGGGAGTACACCAGCGCCGGAAGCAGGCAGGAGGCCGCCACCGCCAGGGACATCGTCGTCAGGAACAGGACGTTCCATCCCTGCACCCAGACCGCCAGCACGATGCTCAGGATTCCGACCCCGGTGGACGCCAGGCGGGCGGCGGCCACCTCGCGGCCCTCGGTGGTGCACCCACGGCGCAGCGCCTTCGTGTACAGGTCGTGGGCGATCGCCCCCGCGGCCGCCAGGGTGATGCTCGCCACGGCGGCCAGCGTGGTGAGGAACACGGCGCAGGAAACCAGGACGACGAGAAGCGCGCCGTTCGTCCGGGGCGACGAGCCGCCCGCCAGTTCGCCGGTGAGCAGCAGCAGGGTGCTGTTGCCGCCGGGGTCCGCGGCGACGATCGCCGGCGCGCCGATCAACGCGGCGCCCGCGAGGCCCATCAGAGCAGTGGTGAGGCAGAACGTGCCGACGATGCCGATGCTGTGGCGCACCGTACGGCGCGCGGTGGCCCCGTCGGGAGCGGTGCTGAGCTGCATGGCGACGTGGGGCAGGCACGCCACTCCCAGCACGACGGTGATCATCAGGCCGATGAAGTCGAGCGTGCCTTCGGGGTCGTTGCTCGCGGCGTACCGGAGGCCGGGACGCATATAGCCGGCGGGACGGCCACTGCCCTCTCTGGCGGCGTCGATCAAGGAATCGGCGCTCCAGTGAAAACGATGGAGCAGCACCGCCGCCACCGTCAGGGCCGAGCCGAGCAGCACCACAGTCTTGATCACCTGAATGACGATCGTGCCGCGCATGCCGCCGAACACCGTGGCGCAGACGACCAGTGCGCCGATCATGACGATGGCTGTCTTCTCGGCGCCAGGCCCGGTCATTCCCAGCAGCGCCGTGGTGGTCACGCCCGCGCCGGAGAGCTGCACGACCAGAACGGGAACGCACACGCTCAAGGTCACGACGGCGGTCGCGATCCTCGCCCCGGGCCCCGGAGCCCGCAGGGCGAACGTGTCGCCCAGCGTGTAGCCGCCGCGCTCGCGCAGCGGGCGCGCCAGCAGGAGGAGCACGCCGAGTGACAGCACGGTGCACAGGGCGATGAACAGCCCGTCGTAGCCGAAGACCGCGACACTTCCCGTGGTGCCGAGCACCGCGGCCGCGGGCAGGTAGACACCGGACAGGACGAGGGCCCCGCGCAGGGGCTTCAGCCCGCGCCCCGCTGTGTAGAAGTCGTTGATCCGGTCCCTCTCGGGGCCGCTGAGGACGCAGATGAACAGGATGGGGACGATGAGCGTCAGAAAGCCCACCAGGACGAAGGCCTGCGTGTCGCTGTCCAGGGCGCCGGGCGCGGCGAGCAGGATCCGCGGACTCATCTGCTCTCCTGCCCTTCACCCTGGGAAGTCGGGTGTCCGTCCGCGCGGCGGTCGTACCGCGTCGCCGTCCACACCAGGAGGGAGCCCTGGAAGAGCAGGGCCAGGACGCCGATGCTGGTCTCTCCCCAGACGCGGGTGGCCATCAACTCGGCTGCGGAGCAGGCGAGCAGCACGTGCACGGCGAAGGCCGATCCGTTGACCAGGGCGAAGGACACACCCGGGCGGTGAGGCCGCGGGCGATGACGAAGGCGGGGGACGTGCGGGTGGGTCATGGCGGTCTCCGTACGTTGGTGGCGGTCCAGAAGGGTCGGGCATGGCTGATGGCGGCTTGTCCTCTGTGACTCGGCAGGAGTGGCCGTCCGGCTCTTCGGGGCTCCCTGACTGCTGATCGAGGGGTGTGCTGTAGTCGCTGATGACGCAGCTGAGGGCGGGGTGTTCCGCGAGCCGACGGCAAGTGCTCGGAACGAGGAGGGGAGGATGAATGAGCGAGGGGCCGGATATGGGCGGGCCGATGCCGGCCATCGGGCCGTCGCATCTTCACCACCGCGTCCGCGCTGCTTGGCCCTCCTCGCAGCCCGCGGCCACAAGCCCGTCTACGTGCCGGGCCGCACGGTCAACTCCGTGGCGGCGGTCACCAGGGCATGCGGTGCGTCGGCATTCTCCACCTCGTCCGGCGCGGTGTTGGCGGAAGCGATCCAGTCGGGGTGGAGACAGTTCTCGCCGTCTCCGAGATTGAGGACGAAGACATTGTCCTGGCGGTCGAGCGTGGGCATGGCGGCTCCCTCGGAGTGGGGGGATCGCAGCGTGACAAGTCGATGCCGCGGCGCGGCCGTTCAGAGTTCAGTGCCGCTCCGGCATGACGGGGACAATAACGGAACTGACAGTCACGTATCTAGTGGGAGAAGCCCTTCATTGAGGTTCATGAGGGCGCTCGTTCCTGATCAGCCGCGGAGTGCGGAGTGGAAGATCGCGGGCAGCCGTTCGCGGTGGTGCAGCCGGACACGCGCCCGGGCGCGGTGCGGCCTTCCATGCGTTGCTCGTCCTGGCCGGCAAGGGCGACGGCTTCGATGTCGCGTCGTCCTCGACTGTCTGACAACTCTGTTGCCACAGAAGGGGGTTGAGCAGTTCACAGGGGACCGACGCATTCGACGCCTGCCTGGAGGACAGGCGGTGAGCTGTTCTCCGGCCGGGTTGCCCGCAAGGCCCCGCTGGGCAGCGAGAGTTCATCACCCCCACCCCGGGGCCCCTGTGCGGCGGCGCCCCGGCGGAAGCGACGCTCCGCACCACCCTGCGCGTCCACCTCGACGAAGGCGGCAACGCTCCACGAACACCGAACTCCTGCATACCCACCGCAAGAACCGTGCTGCAGGGATCGCCGGCGCCGAAACGCTCCGGGGGCACCCGGGCGCCGAGCACCGCCTCGCCGTGTCCCTCACCCTGGAACTGCTGCACCACCTGGACAACCGCGCACCGATTCGGGAGGCGGACGTGCTTCGCGCCCGTGCTGCTGTGCAGCGCGGGGGGCCGAAGGGGGTGCCGTCCTCGCTCCGGCTCAGGTCACTGGATTCCGGTGGCTCTGGTCACCATGCTTGGATGACCGGCGCTTCTGGTTCGTGCTGCCGCCAGGCCGCGTTGAGGCGCGCGAGCCGGTCCGCGGCGGCGATACCGCGCAGGGACGCGACCTTGCCGTGGGTGACTTCGAACGCCACGGCGCCCACGACTCGGTCGTCGACGACGGCGAGGACGGCCGGGGAGCCGTTGACCAGCGCGATATGGAGCGCGGGCGAGCCGCCGGCCAGCCGCCGTTTCGCCGGCGTGGGCTTGAAGCCGGCCCGCACGTAGGAGGCGACGCGCTCGCGCGTCTTGTACAGCAGCAGCCGCCTGGCGAGTCCGGCGCCGTCCGAGACCGCCGTCACGTCGTCGGTGAGCAGTGCCACCAGCCGTTCGGTACGCCCCGACGTGGCGGCGGCGAGGAACTCCTCGACGACTCGACGCGCGGACGCGGGATCCACTTCGCCGCCGCCGCGGCGCTCGGCGGTGACCCGACGCCGGGCACGGTGGACATGCTGCTGGCTCGCGGACTCGGTGATGTCGAGGATCACGGCGATCTCGGCGTGGGGGTACGAGAAGGCCTCACGCAGGACGTAAGCGGCCCGCTCGACCGGCGAGAGGCGCTCCATCAGGGTCAGTACGGCCAAGGACACCGATTCGCGCTGCTCGAAGGTGTCGGCCGGGCCGAGCATCGGGTCGCCCTCGAGGAGTGGCTCGGGCAGCCAGACACCGGCCGTACGCTCGTGGCGCGCCTGCGCCGAGCGGAGCCGGTCGAGGCAGAGATTGGTGACGACCTTGGTCAGCCACGCCTCCGGCACCTCGACCCGGTCGCGGTGCGCGGCCTGCCAGCGCAGGAACGTGTCCTGCACGGCGTCCTCGGCGTCGGCGGCCGAGCCGAGTAGACGGTACGCGAGCGAGGCCAGCCGGCCTCGGCTGGCCTCGAACCGATCGAGGGCTGCGCTGTCCATGTGGAACAGACTAGGCGGCAACGCTCACGCCGGACCGGTCAGGCACGGTGGCCAGGCGGCGCCTGCGCTTCGGCATGCCGAAGGTCGGGTGGGAGATGCTCCACCCTGCTCCTTTGAGCACGCCCGCCTTGAGCCGCGCGGCGGTCCGGCCGCCCAGGTACCAGGACTTCGACCGGGCGTTCCCGTCCACCATCTGGAAGATCGCATCCCGCTTCCCGAGGCTGATGTGGTTGCCGTAGTACTTCAGCCCGGTGGTGGGGACCTCGCTGCCCGTGAGGCGCGCGATGATCGCGGCGGTCGCCTGCATGTTGGTGTAGCCGGCCGTGCCACAGGACATCGGCAGTGGTCGGCCGTTATCGCCGATCGCGTAGGCGCAGTCGCCGGCGGCGTAGACGTCCGGGTGCGAGACCGAGCGCATCGTCCGGTCGACGACGATCTGGCCGGTCTCGGCGACCTTCAGGCCGCTGGCGGCCGCTATGGGGTGCACGGCGAAGCCGGCCGACCACACGGTCACGTCGGCCGGGAGGGACGTACCGTCGGCGGCGATCGCCCGTGTGGGCTCGAGGGCTTCGATTCCGCTGTGCTCGTGGACGGTGATGCTGAGCCGGTCGAAGGCCTGGCGCAGATGGCGGCGGGCCTTCGAGGAGAGCCATGTGCCCAGCTCGCCACGGGCGGCGAGTGCGACCGAGAGGTCGGGCCGCGCCTCGGCGATCTCGGTGGCGGTCTCGATGCCGGTCAGCCCTTCACCGACGACCAGCACGGTGCCGCCGTCGCCCAGGCCGGCCAGGCGCTCGCGCAGTCGCAGGGCCGAGGACCGACCGGTCACATCGAATGCGTACTCGGCCACGCCGGGGACGCCATGGTGTGCGACGGAGCTGCCGAGCGCGTAGAGGAGCGTGTCGTACACGAGCTCGCCGTCGCCGTCCTCGCCGGTCACAGCGACGGTCCTGCGCCCGGGGTCGACGCCGGTGACGCGCGCCAGGCGCAGCCGAACCCCGGTACCCGCGAAGACGTCCGCGAGCTTGCGGACCGCCAGGTCCTGGCCGATCGCAAGCTGGTGGAGCCGCATCCGCTCGACGAAGTCGGGCACGGCATTGACGACGGTGATCTCGATGTCGGCGGGCGAGAGGCGGCGGGCCAGGTTTCCGGCGGCGAAGGCCCCGGCGTATCCGGCGCCGAGGACGACGATGCGGTGCTTCATGGCGTTGCTCCTGTCTCGTTCGTGTGCCCCTTGAACGAGACGGCGCCCCGTTTGCTGACAGGAGCCGGGTGTGACGAGGGTCACCGAGCTGAGACGAGCGGATGAGTTTCCGTCAGACACCTGAGCCCTTACGGGGAAGCCGAAACGGGGCGATGGCCACCTGTGGATCGAGATGGCCAACAACCGGTCGGCGCAACAGCGAGATCACCTCTCGTTTGCCGGAAGCGTCGGACAGGACATGGCAGAACACATGAAAACTATGAATACATCCTAAAAGCAAGCGAGTTGGATGCGCACCGCTGGGACCGCGCCCGCGTACGCGAGGGGAAGATCACCTGCCGGGGTGCCGGCCCTGCACGGGTCGGGCCGTCGCGGTTGGGGCGACCGCAGGCCCGACCACGAGGCCGGCCACGCATGACGCCGACCCCGACCACTGTGAATGAGCGTCGTATTTGGCCAGTCCGTCCAACCAAGTACGCAGCCACGAGTGAGTGGAACCAGACGACGAGACGTACGTTCCCGGCTCCGTGGACTTCGCTGAGGATGTGCATGACGGTCCAGACCCGGCCCCACTCGGTGTCGATCCCTGCGGCTGAGGCGCGGGTCCGTGTGCCTGAGGCGTCGGTCTCCTGCCCTTCCGTGGTGTCCAGCTCGGCCCAGGTCAACCACGTGCTCCCGTGCACATCCCGGGGAGGGCCGCCGTCAGCGGCGAACTCACCTCGCAGCCCAGCCGAGGCGTCGTGCGGGAAGCCACGACTCTTCCGCCAGGGGACTCACTGAACCTCAACAACCAAGATCAGCCGTTGACGGAGGACCGGCGGTAGCGGCGCTCGTCTTGTGGGGATGGCGAATTCGACCCACAGGGGGACGCGATCGGAGATGTGCCAGGACGGCTCGCCAGAGTTGTCCCGTGTCCCTGCCGAAATCCAGGGTCACGTCCGCTGGAGTGGTGTATCGACGGCCACTCGGTGATCTCGTGTTGAGGCTATGCGGTGAGTTCGGTGGGCAGGGCGGTGTCGTCGGTTTCTGACTCGATCGGGTGGAGGCGGGCTTTGGCGAGGAGGTCGAGGCCCATGTAGCGGCGGGCCTCGGTCCACTCGTCGTTCTGCTCGGCGAGGACCGCGCCGACCAGGCGGACGACGGCGGTGCGGTCGGGGAAGATGCCGACGACGTCGGTGCGGCGGCGGATCTCCTTGTTCAGCCGTTCCTGGGGGTTGTTCGACCAGATCTGCCGCCAGAGCTCACGTGGGAAGCCCGTGAATGCCAGCAGATCGTGCTGGGCGGCGTCCAAGTGGGCTGCCGCTTTGGGGAACTTGGCCTCCATTGCGTCCAGAACGTGGGCCATCTGGGCCGTCACCGCGTCGGTGTCGGGTTGTTCGAACACGGTCCGCAGCAGGGTCGCCACCCAGGGCTGGGCCGACTTCGGGACCTGGCTCAGGAGATTCCTCGCGTAGTGAGTGCGGCAGCGCTGCCAGGACGCGCCGGGCAGGGTGGCGCCGATCGCGTCGACGAGGCCGGCGTGGGCGTCGGAGACGACGAGCTGGACGCCGGACAGGCCCCGGGCGACGAGCGAGCGCAGGAAGGCGAGCCAGCCCGCGCCGTCCTCGGCGGTCGCGACGTCCAGGCCCAGGATCTCCCGGTGTCCGTCGGCGTTGACGCCCACCGCGACCAGGGCGTGGACGTTGATGATCCGGCCGCCTTCGCGCACCTTCTGGGTCAGTGCGTCGACCCAGACGAAGGTGTAGGGGCCGGCGTCGAGCGGTCGGTTGCGGAACGCGGTGACTTGCTCGTCGAGATGCTTGGCCATCGCGCTGACCTGGGACTTCGAGAGCTGGGTGACGCCGAGGGACTCGGCGAGTTTCTCGACCCGGCGGGTGGAGACGCCGAGGAGGTAGGCGGTGGCGACCACCGAGATGAGGGCCTGCTCGGCCCGGCGGCGGCGTTCGAGGAGCCAGTGCGGGAAGTAGCTCCCGCTGCGGAGTTTGGGGACGGCGAGTTCGACGGTGCCGGCGCGGGTGTCCCACTCGCGTGGGCGGTATCCGTTGCGGTGGTTGACGCGTTCGTCGCTGACCTGGCCGTACTCGGCGTTGCAGAGGGCGTCGGCCTCCGCGGACATGAGCGCGTCGGCGAACGTCTTGACCATCGCGCGCAGCAGATCGGGACTCGCCGCGGCGAGGTTGTTCTCGGCGAGGGCGTGCAGGGGCAGACTGTCGGGTGCGGTCATCGTGCTGATCTCCTTCGAGGCTTCGACACTTCGAAGATCAGCCGGTGGCCGTTCGTCTATGCGGGCCTCATCCCGATGCCGGAGCAAACCCCCGGATCAGGTCGAACCCGTACACCACTTCCCAGGACGCAACCAAATCCAGCGCGGTGAGCACACACCACAGCAGTCAATGGTGCACGCGACGGGCGCAGTTGCAGCGGCCCAGCGCGAGTGCCGTGTCCGGGTGGAGCCGGGCACGGCACTCGGTTCTCGTCCCGACGCCAGACCGGAACCGCTTCACCACGCGCCCATCGCGGGCCGCGGATCAGCCGTCGCCGGGCGTCGGCGTGTCGCGCTGGACCCAGGTACCGCAGTCGGTGATCACGGAACCCATACGGTCGCAGGTGATGGTGTGTACGGTGCCGGCCGTCGTGATCACGTCGATGACGACGTCGCTGCCCTGGCTGGTGGGGCCTACGTCGATGGACACTCCGCAGGCACCCTCGGGGACGTCTCCGCCTTCATCAGAGAGGTCGT
Organism: Streptomyces sp. HUAS CB01; assembly: GCF_030406905.1. NCBI lineage: Bacteria > Bacillati > Actinomycetota > Actinomycetes > Kitasatosporales > Streptomycetaceae > Streptomyces > Streptomyces chengbuensis. The sequence goes on along the minus strand of NZ_CP129137.1, from coordinate 109,110 downwards.
CCCAGTCGATGCTTCCGAGCGGGCTCGTTTCGTCGCCGACGTAGGCGATTCCGCCACTGGTCGCGGCGTAGAAGGCCCCGCCGCCGGCTGCTTCCTGACGTACGGTGTCGATTTCGAAGCACCCGTCCCCGTCCCCGTCCTTGCCCTTGTCCTTGTCCCTGTCCCTGTCCCACGGGAAGGCGGAGCTGACGGAGGGGAGGGCGGCCCCGTCGGCGTACACGACGGTCGGTTCGGGGTCGGTGATCAGGCCCTGAGCCGCCGCCGGTACCGCGCCCAGTACACCTACGAGCGCGATGGCGGGCAGCGCGATGAAGGCAACGGATGCCGGACGTGACCAGCGAGAGCGGTGCACTCGCGACCGCATGACCCCTTGTCCAGGTCGCATACTCACTCCTATTCGATTTGTTCTCTCCCGGAAAGTGCCTCCATTCTTTTTGCGGCGGGTGCAATATCCAGAGGGCCCACCGCTCTTCCGCGTTCGGTCACTCGATCGGCTCTGCGGAGGTTCATCCCGGTCGACTGTCCGCGGCCTGCTTCGCCGCCGGGTCTCGCCTCGGGACCGAAGTCCAAAGCGTCCAGGGCCGTTTCGATCCAGTGGTGGAAGCGTGGCTCGTCCTCCAGTGGCACGCCCAGGACCTTGCAGATCACGGTCACCGGCAGGGGGTAGGCGAAGTCGTCGACGGCGTCGATCCGGGTCTTGCCCCGCATGTCGTCCAGGAGTCCGGCCACGATGCGATGGATCTCGGGTTCAAGGTCGGAGATCAGGTGAGGGGAATGGGGAGGGCCGACGAAATGCGGCATCATCATCCGGCGGTCTCGATCGTGCTCGGGTGGATCCTGGGTGATGATGTTCGGCTCCAAAGAGATGACCGCCTCCGTGATCGGCTCCGCCTCCGCCTCCACCGATCCCTCGGTCGGGGCCGCGGTCGGGACGGGGCACTTGCGTGGATCCGAGCTGACCCGGGGGTCGTGCAGCAGCGTGACGATCTCCCGGTAGGTGCTGACGACATAGGTGCCGTCCGGCTGCCGCGCCACCGGTGTCTTGCGTAGTTCCTCGTAGAACGGGTACGGATTGGTGCGGTTGGCGTAACGGAGGGCCTGTTGCCAGGGGGTTTCCTCGACCACGAGGCTCCCCTCCTTCTCCTGTCGATGCTGTCCGCCTACCGGCTTGGCCCGACGAGCGCGTCAGTGGCGCCGGGGCCGGAACTTGGCCGTCCGCTCGCTCGGGGCGTGGCCGGTCAGGACGACGTCTGGGGCCGCCGTCGGGGCCCTCGGGTCCGGGAACTCGGCCGGCACCGGCTTCATGTCGGGCGGCTGGTCCCAGCCCGGCGGCGGGGGCGGGAACGGACCGGATCGCTCGATCAGCTTCCCGTAGTACTCCAGCCACTTGCCGTGATCGAAGGTGACGGCCGCGACGATGAGGCCTCGGTGACCGTAGGCGGCGGCGAAACGGCGTTCCGCGACAGACCCTTGGGTGAAGACGATCTCGTCACCGAAGGGCGGCACGCCAACGGACTTGATGTTCACGCCGAACTGACCGGACCAGAAGCCGGGCAGCAGCAGATGCGGGCGATAGTGTGGCTCGAGGTTCACCATGTTGTGCGCGGCGGCCTCGGCGCCGAGAACGGCGTTGTCCCAGTGCTCCATCGCCAGGAACTGGTACTCGTACAGCACATGCGGCGCACGCGCCACGTCCCCTGCCACGTAGATGCTGTCGGTCACCACTCCGTTGATGTCGAAGGCACGACCACCGGCGTCGCACCCGACACCCCAGAAGCCGGCGGCCAGCCCGGAGCCCTCCAGCCACTCCACGTTGCGGATCGACCCCAAGGAGGCCACCACCACATCGGCGTCGACAGTGGTGCCGTCGGACAGGTGCGCCCGCCGCACGTGCCCGCCCGAGTCGCCCTCCAGTGACGACACGCCCAGCCCGCAGCGCAGGTCCACGCCGTGATCGCGCTGCATCTGCGCGGCGATCTCCCCGATCACCCCGCCGAGCGCGCCGACCAGCGGCGCCGAACCCCGCTCGACGACGGTCACCGGGACGTCGAGTTCCCGGCAGACTGAGGCCACTTCCGAGCCGATGAACCCCGCGCCGATGATCACGACCCGGGTTGGCGGCTCGGCCAGCTCCTTCTGCAGCTGCTCCGCATCGTCACGCGAGCGGATCGTGTGGACCCCGTGCAGGGCTGCCTCGTCCAGGTTCGGCCACTGGCGTGCGCGGGTGCCCGTGGCGATCAGCAACCGGTCGTACGGGATCTGCTCGCCGTTGGCCAGGCCTACCTGCTTCGTGGCGCGGTCGAGCCCGGTGGCGGCCGTCCCGAGCCGCCAGTCCGCGTCAACTTCTCGCATGCGGGGCAGTTTGGTGTGGTCGGCCGGCACCCAGCCCTTGAGTACCTGCTTGGACAGCGGAGGCCGGTCGTAGGGCTCGTACGGCTCGTCCCCGATGATGGTCAGGGAACCGGTGAAGCCCTCCTCGCGCAGTGTTTCCGCGGCCCGCAGCCCGGCCAGAGAAGCACCCACGATGACGATCCGGCCGCTGGCCCGGAACTCGCGCACTCGCCAACCCGGCTGCGTCCTGGCGCGGGCCCCGGGTGGACACGCAATACCGCGGTCATGACAAGGAGGGTCGGCGTGCCGAGGGGGACGGCGACGGGCAGGTCACGTTGAAGAGCGACACCTGTCGGCGCTCGCGCCAGCCGCGGTTACCTTCGTCACTTCGACATTTCCATACGACGTATGGTAACAATGAAAGCGTTCTTCCGTACGACGTATGGAACTGCTCGCTCGGACCCCACCGGGCGTCATGCATCACCTGTCAGAACCGCCGTTGGCGCAGATCCCCTCGTGAAGGAAAGATCATGAACAAGCTCGCGAAGCGCATCACCCTCGCTGTCTCCTCCGTCGCGGTCGCCGGTGCCGCCGTCCTCGGTGCCGGTGGCACCGCTTCGGCCGCACCCCTTGCGTCCACGCACGCCCAGCGCCCGACCGACGGGGCCGTGGCCGCTGACTACAGCTGGGACCACGGTGTCGGCTACCTGCTCGAGCGGGGCTACTCCTGCGACGAGGCCCGCGGCTGGCACCAGGACCACCACGGCACCGACTCGACCCGGCACGACTGCGACGGTCTCTACTACCGCGATGGTCACTTCTACCGCTGGGAGGGCGAGGGGCACGGCCGGACGTACGACAGGTCCTACCGCCACGACGGGAACCGAAACGAGCACGACGGCGCGGGCAGGCACCACCATGACCTGAGCCGCGACGACGACCGGTGAGACGGGTATCGGTCGTGTGCGCAAGAAGTTCCCCTCGGCTCTGTCCCTGCCGGCGGCGGGGATCCCGCTGGCGGTCGGGGGGCGACGTCCCCGACCGCCGGCCGAGTGAGTTCAGCGCCACTCCTCATGCGGTGCGCGGGTGCCGTCCTGCGCCCGCCCCCTGCTTTACCGCCTCCCGCCCGCGCTGTCTCTTCATCACAGGCCGATGAGAGGCACCGCTGAGCCCTACCCAGGGAAGCCGATGAAGAAGTCCTTGAAGTCCGTAGAACGGCGGGTGGCCGTGCAACTGGTCGTCTCGCACGTCCACTCGTTGCCCCTCTGCGTACATCTGTGCTACGAGCCCGCTGATCCCCATGTCGTCCGTGCCGCCTTCTTCGTCGACTGTGCCGAACCGGTCGAATGGGTACTGGGGCGGGATCTTCTGGCTGACGGGCTGGAGGCTTCCGCAGGCCACGCGGATGTCCGGATCTGGTCGTCCGCGGGGCGGGTCGACGAGTCGATCTACATCGCCCTCGGGTCTTCCGCAGGCACCGCCTTGCTCGAGGCCTGCGTGCAGGACATCTCGTCCTTCCTTCAGGACACCCAGGCTCTGGTGCCACGGGGGACCGAGTCCGGACTCATCGACTGGGATGCCGAACTGGCACACCTCCTGCCCCGAGGCTCTGACCGCCGACCATCCATGCTCAGAAGAAGCTCAGAAGAAAAGGAAACCAGTGTCATGTCCCAGTACCAACTTCGCGTCTACACCCTGCGCAACTCCGACGCGCTCGCCGCCTACGAGAAGATCTGGGCGCAGCACATTCCCGGCATGGCCAAGCACCGGATCACCACCCACGGCGTCTGGACGGTGCCCGCGGCGCCCGAAAGCGACACTCCCCGGCTGTACGCCCTTGTTTCCTACAAGGACGCCGACGACGTGCAGGAGCGGCTGGGGGCATACCTGTCGAGTCCTGAATTCCGCGCGGACATGGAGGGCTTCGACATCAGCCAGATCGTCGGCCTCGACGAGACCCTCCTGACGCCCACCGTGGACTCACCCCTGCGCTGACGGTCGGCCTGTGACGAATGATGCGGCCAGAAGGCAGACTGCGGTTGAGGCCGCGGCGTCAGCTACGTGTGGGACGGCAATCACGCCGGCGTCAAGGTGGGGACCGTGACGAGTCGGTTCACCACAACCACGACCGGTACAGCGTCGATCGCTGAGACCAAGGGCGCCCTTTGTCTTCGTGATGGATCCGGCCAGGCAGTGGTGGCCTCGCCCGCTCCCGCCGGCCGGGCGCGACGGCACGACGAACTGCCCCTGCAGGTGTCCTCGTGCCGACCGCCACCAGTCCTCGCAGTAACCACGTCTCTGTGCAGCCCCTTTGAATCCGACGACAGCCCTTCCGGCGGCCCTCCCCGGGTGACTCGAAGAGCCAGGAGTAAGACCCAATGAAGTCATTGAGAACTGTGATCCAGGGGCTACCTGTGAAGCTTGTCGGCGTGCATGCGACGTCCTTGCCCATGATCATGAATCTGCGGTACGAGCCGAGTGATCCCTATGTGGTCCATGCCGCATTCACCACCGATGTCGACAGCGACGAGTCGGTGGAATGGATCATCGGGCGCGATTTGCTGATCGAGGGCCTGGAGGGTCCCGCCGGTGAGGGAGACGTTCGCATATGGCCCACCGGCGAGGAGGGCTACCGCGACTTGTACATCCTTCTCAACTCGCCGTCCGGTACGGCCCTGCTCAAGGCCCCAGAGCGGGAATTCAAGGCGTTCCTGCGGGAAACGGAGGCAGTAGTGCCACGGGGGGCCGAACTCCGCCACAGCGACTTCGACCGCCTGCTGGCGCACTTCCTCGCCGAAGGGTGAGTCGCGTCAGGGGGCGACCTGAGGCAGGCACACGGACGTCTACGCCACGGTGTTACCCGCCATGGTGAGTGGATGTCCGCGGTCGGGGCGTCGTGGGCGGCCGGGTCGACGCGGGCCTCGGTCAGGATGTTCGCGGCCACTCCGTGGCCGACCCGCCCCGGTGAGACCAGCCGCTGTGCGGAAGCAACCCGCTACCTGCTTCGCAGCGCCCACCTTCCCGCGCTCCATGGCTCGCCGCTCATCGGCAAGGCTGACCGGTGTCGAGAGCGCGAGCCGACGGTGAACCGCGCGGGCTGACAGCCCTCCCGGCAGACCGGCCCGCCAGCGCCCTGTGACGCTGGCGACCACCGGTCCCACTCGACGCCGGTGGTGCCACTGCGGGCCCGAGACTCCACCTTGGGCTTCGCGCAGTTCATCCGGCACCGCAACCCCGATCCCTTCGACGACGAGGACCTGCTCCTCGCGCAGGAGATCGCCGCCAGGGCGGCGGCGGCCGTTGACAAAGCCCGCCGCTACACGCACGCGCGTGCGACTGCCCTCACCTTGCAGCGCATTCTGCTCCCGCAGCACACCGCAGAGCAGTCGGCCGTGGAGATCGCTTGTCGCTCCCCGCCCGCAGAGGCCCAGGCCGGCGTCGGCGGCGACTGGTACGACGTCATCCCACTGTCCGGAGCCCGCGTCGCCCTGGTGGTGGGCGATGTGGTCGGACACGGCATTCACGCCGCCGCCACCATGGGACGGCTGCGGACAGCCGTCCGAACGCTGGCCGACATCGACATGCCGCCCGACGAACTCCGGCCGTCTTTGAGGCGGATGCCGTGGATCATGCCCTCGCCACGGAACCAGTGGCTGGGGGTGACACCCGGCTTCGGGTTGTGGCCGTTGCGGAAGTAGCGGCCGTTCAGCTCGGGCGGGAGAGTGCCGCGCACGTTCAGACCGTGGCTGGTGATCTCGTCGGTGACGGGTGTGAAGTGGCCGCTGATGTAGGGCTTTTCCAGAGTCATGCTCATGCCTTTCGGGTCACGAGTGCGGAGATGAGCAGGGTCAGGGCGGCGCAGGCCAGGAAGGCGGCGCCGGGGGAGGGGAACAGGGTCAGGAAGGAGAGGCCGACGGCTCCGCCGATCTGCCGGGTGGCGTTGACCAGCCCGCCGGCCAGGCCGCTGTCGGCGGCCGCGAGACCTGCGGAGGCCATCGCGGTGAGCCGGACGAAGGCCTCGCCGCGGCCTTCCTCGAACGGTCCGCCGCGCTCACGACCAGCCCGGACCGACGCACCGAGCGGGTCCTCGCCGCAGTCCGGGCCAAGCTCTCGGTGGGCGACTACGACACCGCAGCCGACCTGCTCACCACAGCGGTGACCGACGATCCGCGCCAGGCCACCAGGGCCGACCTGCTCCGCGGCAGGTTGTCGTTCGTCCGCCGACGGGGAGAGGACGGCCCCACTGCGTACCTCCTGCGTGCCGCCGGACACCTGGCGGCCGCCGACCCCGCCTGGTCACGGGAGTGCTGTCTGGACGCCATCGAGATGGGCCTGCTGCTCGGCGGCCTCGACCAGGTGGTGGAGGCCGCACGGAAGGCCCCGCCGGCGGACGAGCCGCATCCGGCGCGGCGGCGGTCCTGACCGGCATGATCAGTCTGGTCGGTGACGGGCATCCGGTGGCGGGGGACATGCTGCGACCGGTCCTCGCCGACGCCGACGAGGAGGTGTGGGCCAAGCGGCCGTCACTGGGCTTCATGATGGCGCGCCGCCGGCGAGCTGCGGGCCACGGGCGAACAGGCCCGGAGCCGGACCGCCAAGGCGTCGGACCAGCTGACGATGCAGGAGGTGCACATCGCACGCCTGGTCGCCGACGGCGCCACCTCCAAGGAGGTGGCGGCAAAGCTGTTCCTCAGCCCGCGGACCGTCGACGCGCACCTGCGCAACATCTTCCGCAAGCTCCAGCTCACGTCACGCAGGCAGTTGCGCGACCTGCCCGACATCAGTCAGCCGCATGGTGGTGGCCGCGGCCTCGGGCGCGTTCATCGAGTCCACGGGGCCAAGCCAGTTCAGCCCGTACTTGGCCCGGTAGGCGTCGGAGACGCGTCGGACGAGCTCGGGGTCCTCCGCGGGCCGGAGGGTGGCGGTCAGCTGGGCCCCGGCCACCTCCACCTCGACCTCCGCGTGCCGCAGAACCTGGCGGTACCAGGCACTGCGTCGCCCGAACGCCGAGCGGACGTACGCCTCCCCGTCGAGCACCACCACCCAGACCGTCCTGTCCGACCAGCGGCCGTCCGCACGTCGTACCCACAAGATGATCTCCGTCCGATCCAAGACCGTGTCCAAGGGCCGACTCTCGCCGCACCGGTACTGCGTACGCGTCGGTGGTCATCACCCAGATAGGCGGCGATCGCCGACGCGAGGACGGTGCTGCCACGACGAGGCTGAATCCCATGACGAACGAAGACACGAACACCGCAAGCGCAGCCGGCACCGCGACAACCGCAACCGGTACCGCCGCGGGCACTGCCGCCGGCACCGGCGTCCTCGATGCGCCCCTCGCCGCAGCGGCGGCGCCGCACGACAAGGGCCCGAAGAAGCAGGGCAAAGCCCGGCGGCGCACCGCCAAGGCACTGGCGTACTTGGCCCTGATCTCCATCGGCCTCCTGGTCCTGGCAGAGCCGTGGCTGCTGCTCCCGGTCGCCGCCCTGGTCCTGGCGATCTCCCTCTGGGACTGACCGGGGCCCGGCGAATCCTTCACACCGGCCGAGGTCCGCCGGGAGCAGCCGGTGTTGAGCCGCTGATCGCGTTCGAACGGTTGAGCGGCGCCGGGTTCGTGCTGCGCTTGTCCGGCATCGGCGACAACTTCCAACTGCACACCCTCCTTGGCGACGCTCTGATCGCAGGGGCCTCGTCGAGGGCGAGGCCTCGACGCCCGAAGCCGTCGTCTGTTGCCGCGACCAGTCCGGGATGGTGGCGACCTGTGGCTCCTTCAATCTCGTCAGCGCACCGAAGCAGAGTGGGTGTGGAACGAAGGCAAACCCACGGACATCCCGGCCGTGGACGGGGCGCGGTTGGTGGTCATCGACCCGCCCCCGTGCCAGAGGAGCTGGCCCGCCGGCTGCTTCCTTCCCGGGATGACAGGCGAGCTCCTGTACGAGCGCGCCCTCGCGCAGGAGGAGTCGGCCTCGCCCCTCGCCAGAGTGGCCGAACCCGTACACCGACGCGTCGGACACCGGGCGCGGCGCCCTCACCGGCAGCTGATTCGAGCATTTGGCCCGTGGGGGCGATCGGCAGAGGGCGCCGACCGGATCACAGCAGTTGACCTGGTCGCCGTGCAGACGCCGTCCGCACACTCCCTGAGCCGCGCCCAAGGCACCAGTTCAATGACCGGGATTGGCGTTTGGTCCCGATATGAGCAGGCGGAGGCCGAGGTCCGCCGTGTCGAGGTCGGCGAGGTCGCTGTTGCGATTGGCCCACCGGCCGGAGCGGAGGTCGTCGCTCAGGCTTCGCACCGCCCGCTGCTCGGCCTCCGGCCCGACCCTCGTCCACACGGACATCGCACGGCGCACGTGATCCTGCAGATACGCCTCCGGCCGACGCCAGTACGCCTCGAACAGGCCGTCGATGCAGTCCCACGGGATGGGTACCGGTTCAGCGCGGGCGCCGATCGCGTCGGCCATCCCGGCAAGTGAAGGGAATTCAGCAAGGACGGTGGTGAACTCGGGCAGATAGTCGCGGGTGAGCCAGAACCGGTCCTGCCATCCTGGCTCGTCGGTGTCGAACGTGAGTACCACCGCGCGGCGGGCCACGCGCCGCATTTCGCGCAGCCCCGCCATCGGGTCACCCCAGTGGTGAACAGTTGAGACGGCCATCGCGACGTCGAAGGACTGATCCTCGAACGGCAGACGCTCCGCGGCGGCGGCCACGCACAGCGCCGCGCGGGCAGGCCGCTGCTCACGCATCACCGCCGATGGCTCCACCGCGGTCACGTCCCGATCAGCAGGCTCGTAGGAGCCGGTGCCGGCCCCGACGTTCAGCACCGTCTGCGCGTCGCCCAGCGCGTCCCAGATCTGCGCGGCGATCCGCGGGTCGGTACGCCGTGTCGCGGTGTACGCGTTGCCGATCGCGTCGTACAGCCGTGCGCCGAGCATCTCCAGTTGCTCCTCCGGTGTCACCCTCAGTCCTTTTGCCCGTGCCTCGATTTCCGTATCGATGGCCGTCACCATCGCGTCGGCGCGATCGCGCCGTTCAAGCAGCAGGCCGCGCAGTCGGCGCAGGTGCGCGACCGCGTCGGCGGACGGGTCGCCGACCAGTGCCGCAACCTCGCGCAGCCCGAAGCCCAGTCGCCGATAGGCCAGTACCTCCCGCAGCCGCTCCACGTCGCCCGCTGAATAGGCCCGGTACCCGGCCGCGGTCCGCGCCGACGGCCGAACGAGCCCGATCTCGTCGTAGTGATGCAGTGTGCGGACGCTCACGCCGGCCAGCCCGGCCACGCGTCCCACGGTCCAGTGATCCTCCACGGCACCGACTATGCAGTCTGACGCCACGTGAGGGTCAAGAGCCGCACTCGAGGCAGCAAGGGCCGAACGCGCAGCAGCCGTCCCGAGGGGACTCAGGCAAGGCAGGGCTCGGTGGTGCGCACGGCGCTCGACGCGCCCAAGCTGAAGCAGGACGGCACCGCCGCTGCCGAGAACACGGTGAACCGCAAGCGGACGGTCTTCAGCAACGGTCTCCGGTACGCCGTGGAAAGGGAGCTGCTGACGGCTCTGCCCCTGGACAAGGTCGACTGGACCCCGCCCGAGACTGAGCCTTTTCCATCCTCACTCTGAGCTGGCCAGATGCAGGGCGAGGACGGCCCGGACGAGGCTGGTGACGCGGGCGGTCGAGCACCGGAGCTTGCGGAGGAGCCGCCAGGATTTGAGGGTGGCCATGGCCTGCTCGACGAGTGCGCGAATCTTCGCGTGGGACCGGTTGACGGCCTGCTGACCGGTGGAAAGGGTTTCCCAGCGGCCCCAGTAGGGGGTGCGAACGGTCCCGCTGGCACCCCGATATGCCTTGTCCGCCCAGCACTTGATGTCGGCTGCGGCAAGGGCGTCGACGATGCCGTGCTCGCGGGCCGCGCGGACATCGTGGACGGCGCCGGGCAGGGCCGGCGAGGCCCACAGCAGCCGGCCGAAGGGATCCGTGAGGACCTGCAGGTTCATCCCGTGTTTCTTGTGTTTCCCGGAGTAGAAGGGCCGGTCCGCGGCGATGCGGTCGGTCGGCAGGAGTGTGCCGTCGAGGATCACGAACGCCTTCGTCGACGCGACCCGGATCGCGTCGGCCAGGGTGGGCGCGAGGCCTGCCAGGAGTTCGACAGCCTCGGTGGCATACCGGTAGGCGGTCGTGGTTCCGATACCGAATCCGGCCGCGAGCTGGGCATACGTGTTTCCCATCCGCAGGTGGGCGAGTGCGAGCAGGGCCTGGCGGCCGGGGTTCAGACGCCTCCAGCGGGAGCCGATCGCGCGACGGTGCTGCCGCAGACGGGCGGACAGAAAGCGCAGGGCAGAGCTGGACACGTCGACGCCCGAAGGGTAGACAAGCATGCGAAGCCTCTGGTGGAGACGGTTCTCTTGGTCGAAAACCCATCTACCAGGGGCTTCACCACGTTGTCATCCCAACTGGCTCGCTGCTGCCACAAGTTGGAAAGGGCTCACTGACGACGAGATCGACTTCCGGTTCGTCCCCGGGCCAAAGCTGGCGAAGTCGCTCATTGACGCCGTCGGTGAGCAGGGCGCACGCGGACGACACCTGATGGCGTTCTTCGGCTGCCTCTAGTACGCGGCCAACCGCCCCGGGGAGGCCGCCAGCCTCCTGAGGACGACTTCACTCTTCCCGAAGAATGCTGGGGCGAAGTCCTGTTGTCGACGAGCATGCCCCGAGTCGGCTCCGGCTGGACCGACACAGGCGAGTCGTTCGATACGCGCGGCCTGAAGAAGCGGGCCCGTAAGGCGACCCGGCCGGTTCCGATCCCACCCGTCCTGGTGCGCCTGGTCCGCGAGCACATCAAGGAGTTCGGCACCGCCGAGGATGGCCGACTGTTCCGTGCCGCACAGGGCGGCCACCTCCTGTCCAAGGAGTACGGAGAGGTGTGGAAGGCGGCCCGGCTCGCGGTGCTCACGGAGTCCGAGGCAGCCTCGCTGCTGGCTGACGTGCCGTACTCCCTGCGCCACGCGGGCGTCCGGCTACTTCGGCGGCTCGCACGTCCGCTACGTCCTGGACGAGAACCCCATGAGTTTCTGATCAATACTGACCTGCAACTATTCAGGATGAAAGAGGCTCTGTGAGGGCCGAGGGGTGAAATCCCCTCGGCTACTCGGCAGAGGCGCTTTCCGCTTTCTTGATCACCAGCTGGACAGCCCGTCTCGTGAAAGCGCGAGGCGAACGCATGCGGTGCATGGCCCTGGCCTGACGCGCGTCGGCGTTACCGCGGGGAGGTCAGGTAGTGAGCGGGGCAGGCACTCGGTGGCGCCTACCCCTTCCGTCACACGCTGAGCGCTGCTCGTACGGTCTGCTCGGACTCGGTGCCTCCCGCTCCGGAGGAGGTGACGCGTCCCGCTTCCAGTACGTAGTACTGCTGGGCGGCCCGCATGGCGAAGCCGACGTGCTGTTCGACGAGGAGGACGGACAGCCCGCCTCGCCGGGTGAGGGCAAGGATCGTCTCCTCGATCTCGGCGACGACGGAGGGCTGGATGCCCTCGGTCGGTTCGTCGAGGAGGAGGAGCCTGGGCCGGGTGATCAGAGCGCGGGCGATGGCGAGTTGCTGGCGCTGGCCGCCGGAGAGGAGCCCTGCGCGGCGGCCGGACAGCTCCCGCAGGACCGGGAAGAGGTCCAGTGCCTCGGCGATGGCCTCCTTGCCGTCGGGGCGTCCGTCGGCGACGAGTTGGAGGTTCTCGGCGGTGGTGAGGTGCGGAAAGGACTGCTGGCCCTGGGGGACGTACGCCATACCGCGGGCGACCCGCTGGTGCGGAGCGAGGCGGGTGATGTCCTCGCCGTGCAGCAGGATCGTCCCGCCAGTCGGCTTGATCAACCCCATGGCCGCCCGCAGCAGGGTGCTCTTGCCTGCACCGTTGTGGCCGAGGACGGCCGCGACGCCGTCCTTGGGCACCGCGACGGTCACTCCGTGCAGCACGGTGGTGCGGTCGTAGCCCGCTCGGATGGTGTTGATCTCCAGCATGGGCGTCACGCCTCCTCGGCGACAGGAATAGCAGCGGGCTCGGGTTCGGAGGCGCGGCCGAGGTAGACCTCCTGGACCTTGGCGTCGGCCTGGACCTCGGTGACCGTGCCCTCGCTGAGGATCTTGCCGGCGTGCAGGACGGTGACGCTGCGGGCGAAGGAGCGCATGAAGTCCATGTCGTGCTCGATGACGACGACCGTGTGGTCACCACTGACCCGTTGCAGGAGTTCGCCGGTGGCCTCGCGTTCATCGTGGCTCATGCCGGCGACGGGCTCGTCGAGCAGGAGCAGCTTCACGTCCTGCACGAGCAGCATGCCGATCTCCAGCCACTGCTTCTCGCCGTGGGCCAGCACACCCGCCGGGCGGTCACGGAGGTCGGTCAGGCCGGTCGTCTCCAGCGCCTTCGTCACCGGCTCGGGGGTGCCCTTGCGGCGCCGGAGCATCGTCAGCGGACCGCGCCCGGCGCCCGCCGCGATGTCGAGGTTCTGCAGGACGGTCAATTCCTCGAAGACCGTGGCCGTCTGGAAGGTACGGCCGATGCCCATGCGGGCGATGCGGTGCACGGGTTTGCCGAGGAGTTCCTCGCCGCCGAAGCGGACCGACCCGGTCGCCTTCACCAGGCCGGTGACCGCGTCGACGAGGGTGGTCTTTCCGGCGCCGTTGGGGCCGATGAGGAAGCGCAGGTCGCCGGGGCGGATGTCCAGGTCCACGCCGTCGACGGCCTTGAAGCCGTCGAACGTCACCCGCAGGTCGCGGACGATCAGTCCCGGGCCGCTCATGCTGTCTCTCCTGTAGGAGCCGTGGAAGCTGTGGGAGTCGTGCGGGTCTGGGTGCGACGGTTGCGCAGGAGGGTCACCAGGGAGGCAAGGCCGCCGGGCAGGAAGCCGACCGCCAGGACCAAGAGCAGGCCCTGGAGGTACGTCCACGCGGCGGGGAAGGCGTCGGAGAGCGTGCTCTGCGCCCAGGCCACCGCGATCGCGCCGAGAACAGCGCCCACCAGGCTGGCCCGTCCGCCGACGGCCGCGCCGACGACGAAGCCGATGGACGGGACGATTCCGATCAAGGCCGGGGAGATGATGCCGACGGCCGGGACGAACAGCGCGCCTGCCAGGCCCGCCATGCCGGCCGCGACGACGTACGCGACCAGCTTGACGTTGGCCGGGTTGTAGCCGAGGAAGCGGACCCGTTCCTCGGAGTCCCGTACGGCGACGAGGAGTTCGCCGTAGCGGCTGACGAACAGCTGGCGGGCGGCGGCCATCAGCAACAGCAGCACGGCGGCAATGATGAAGTACACCATCCGCTGGTTGACCGGGTCGTTGAGCGAGTAGCCGAAGAAGCCCTGGATGTCGGTCAGTCCGTTGGTGCCGCCCGTGGTGGCCTGCTGGCCGATCAGCCAGATGGACAGCGCGGCGGCCAGCGCCTGGCTGAGGATCGCGAAGTAGGCGCCCTTCACCCGGCGGCGGAAGACGAGGAAGCCGAGCAGCGCGGCGACCGCCATGGGCAGCAGCACGGTCGCGGCGAGCGCGAAGGCCGGGTTGGCGAAGGGTTTCCACCACCAGGGCAGCGCGTCCGAGGTGCCGTACAGCTGCATGAAGTCGGGCAGCGTCTGGCCGGTGTCGGCGGCGTCGGCGAGCTTGAGGTGCATGGCCATGGCGTAGCCGCCGAGGCCGAAGAAGACGCCCTGGCCGAGGACGAGCAGCCCGCCGCGGCCCCAGGCAAGACTGACGCCGACGGCCACGATCGCGTAGCACAGGTACTTGGTCAGGAGGTTGAGGCGGAAGTCGGAGAGGACGAGCGGGGCGATGCCGAGCAGTAGCACGGCGCCGAGGAGGAAGGCGCCGGGCACGCGGAAGCGTTCCAGCAGGGACACCGACGGCTGCGCCACGGACGTCGTCTTGGTCGGGGAAGTCGTTGTCGTCATGCCAGGCTCCGGGTGCGCAATGTGTAGAGGCCCTGGGGCCGCCACTGCAGGAAGGCGACGATCGCCACGAGCACGACGACCTTCGCGACGCTCACGGTGCTCGAGTACTCCAGCACCGACTGCAGTACGCCGAGTCCGAACGCCGTGATGACGCTGCCCTTGAGCTGGCCGATGCCGCCGACGACCACGACCAGGAAGGCATCGACGATGTAGTTGGTGCCCATCGTCGGGCCGATCGGGCCGACCAGGGTCAGCGCGACGCCGGCCACACCCGCCAGACCCGAGCCGATGAAGAACGTCGTACGGTCCACCCTCTCGGTGGCGATGCCCGACACCTCGGCCAGGTCCCTGTTCTGCACGACGGCCCGGATGCGGCGCCCGAGGGACGTCAGCCGCAGGATCAGCGTGAGGCCGAGGACGCACAGCAGGGCGAGGCCGAGGATGAACAGCCGGTTGTTGGCGAGCGTGACGCCCGCGACCGAGACGTTGCCGATCAGCAGGTCGGGGGCGTGCGTCTGCACGTTGGGGGCGCCGAAGATGTCACGGGCGAGCTGCTGGAGCATCAGGGAGACGCCCCAGGTGACCAGCAGGGTGTCCAGCGGCCGGGTGTACAGGCGCCGGATGAGCAGCCACTCCAGCAGAGCTCCCATGGCGCCGGCGACGAGGAATGCCAGCGGCAGGGCGACGAGCAGGGAGAGGCCGGCGCTGCTGATGGACTTCTGCAGCACGTAGGTGGTGTAGGCGCCGGTCATGATGAACTCGCCGTGCGCCATGTTGATCACGCCCATCTGCCCGAAGGTCAGGGTCAGGCCGAGCGCGATGAGCAGGAGCACGGCGCCGATGCTGATGCCGGTGAAGGACTGGTTGAGGATGACCGTCATGAAGCGGCTCCGGGTCGGGGGCGAAAGGTGCGGGCTTTCCGAGGGCGTGACCCGGCCTCGCGACGAGGCCGGGTCCCACCACGAGAGGACTGGGCTCAAGAAAGACCGGAGGCCCAGGAGTAGCCCTTCAGGTACGGGTCCGGCTTGATCGGCTTGCCCGAGTTCCAGACCTCCTCGATGAGGCCGTCCGAGCCGACCTTGCCGATCCGGGCCGTCTTGTAGACGTGCTGGGTCGCGCCGTCGACGGTGACCTTGCCCTCGGGGGCGTCGAAGGTGATGCCGTCGGAGGCGGCCTTCACCTTCGCCACGTCGAAGGAACCGGCCTTCTCGACCATCTCCTTCCACAGGTAGACCGAGATGTAGGCGGCCTCCATCGGGTCGGACGTCGGCTTGTCCTTGCCGTACGCGGCCTGGTACGCCTTCACGAACTTCTCGTTCGCCGCGCCCGGAGTGGTCTGGTAGTAGTTCCAGGCCGTCAGCTGGCCCTCCAGGTACTGGGTGCCGATGCTCTTGACCTCTTCCTCGGCGATGGAGACCGACAGCACCGGCAGGCTCTTCGCGGTCAGCCCGGCGGACTTGTACTCCTTGAAGAAGGCCACGTTGCTGTCGCCGTTGAGGGTGTTGAACACGGCGTCCGCGCCGGCGTCCTTGACCTTGTTGACGATGGTGCTGAACTCCGTGGAGCCCAGCGGCGCGTAGTCCTCGCCGACCACGTCCATGCCGTTGGCCTTCGCGTACGCCCTGATCTCCTTGTTGGCGGTGCGCGGGAAGACGTAGTCGCTGCCGACCAGGTAGAGCTTGGTCAGGCCCTGCTTTTTGAGGTAGTCCAGCGCGGGCACGATCTGCTGGTTGGTGGTCGCGCCGGTGTAGAAGATGTACGGGGACTGCTCCAGCCCCTCGTACTGCACGGGGTAGAACAGCAGCGACTTGCTGCGCTCGAAGACCGGCTTGACGGCCTTGCGGCTGGCGGAGGTCCAGCAGCCGAAGGTGGCGACGACCTTGTCGTCGGTGATCAGGGTCTGCGCCTTCTCGGCGAAGGTGGGCCAGTCGGAGGCGCCGTCCTGGCTGATGGGCTTGAGCTTCTTGCCGAGCACGCCGCCGGCGGCGTTGATCTCCTTGACCGCGAGCAGCAGCGCGTTGTGGACGGTCACCTCGCTGATGGCCATGGTGCCCGAGAGGGAGTTCAGCAGACCCACCTTGACGGTGTCGCCTGAGGTGTCCGCCTTGGCGCCGGCGCCTGACGACGTGTCACTGCCGGTCTTGGCGCCGCACGCACTGAGGGCGGCCGATGCGCCGAGGGCGGATACGCCTGCCAGGAGACCGCGTCTGCTGATGCTGAGCCCGGACATGCAAAACCTCCTTGCCCCGAAGGGCGGTGCGAAGTGAGCGGAAGACGCTGGGGAAGGGATGGAAGGAGTGGACGGGACGCGCTTCAGAGACGGCGGCGTTGGCGCACGAGTCCCCCAGCCGTTCCGGGGTGACCTCCGGGCTGGTCGCTGAAGTGCGTCCACAGCCTGCGGCGGAACTGTTTCAACCGCGTTTCGGCGCAATTGAAGAACAGTTTCCAGCGGAAGTATTGCCGTGGGCCAAGAAAGAGAAAAGCCGTCACTGAAGACGCACGGTTGACGGCATCTCAGCAACGGCATTTATTGCTTCCATCAGAAAGGATCAGATTCGGGGAATTTTCTGTCAAGAGTGAGGTGATCGACGGTAGGCTCACGGCATCCCCGCGGCGGGGACCGTGCGGATGCGAGCCGAGGAGTGCAATGGCGAGGCAGCCCCAGGAACTGCTCCACCTGCTGACACGGGCCGAGCGCCTCTCGGTGCGCCGAGTCCAGTCGGTGCTCGACGAGTTCGACTGCTCCATCGAGGCGTGGCGGGTACTCGACCTGCTCTCCGACGGCGCGGGCCACAACATGACGGCCCTCGCCGACCACGCCTTCCTGCCGGCACCGACCCTGACGAAGCTGATCGACCAACTCGTCGACGAGAACCTGGTCTTCCGCCGCGTCGACCCCGCTGACCGTCGCCGCATCCTGGCCCAGCTCACCCCACGGGGCATGCAGCGCTCGCAGCGGCTGTCCCGCGCGGTCCGAGACGACTGGGGTGAGTTGAAGCCCCCGCCCGGGCAGGACGAAGGCGAGCAGCTGAAGACCCTGCTCGATCAGCTGGCCGGGACACTGGAAGGCGACGGCAGCGTCACAACAGCTCGTGCGGAGCGCGCAGTTGGGCGAGCACGTTGAAGTCGAGCCCGTCCGCCTGCGCCAGGTAGATGCGCTGGCGCACATGCCGGCCGTCCAGACTCAGCAGGCCGCGCGGACCTTCGTACGCGACATTCTCGGCGGCCGCTGCGATGGCGGACATATCCAGGCTGCGGGCCCGTTCGACGAGCGCCGCGAGCAGCAGCACACCCTCGTAGCAGGACTCGCCCAGGCTGCCGGGCACCGGAGCGTCCACCCCGTAGCGGCCGGCGTACCGGCCGTGGAAGTCCATCGTGTTCTGATCCGCCAGTGAGGCGAAGAACCCGGCCGTGCTGTAGAGGTCGGCGGTTGCCTCGGGGCCGCTGCCCAGCAGCATGCTCTCGTCCATGAGCGTGCTCAGCCGCAGGCACCGTTGGTCGAGTCCGGCAGCGGTGAAGGCCCGGTTGAAGCGGACCGCGTCGCTGCCCACCAGGAGCATCAGCACGCCGTCGGCGTCGGCCCGTTCGATGCGCCGCAGGACGTCGGTGAAGTCGTCGGTGCCCAACGGAAGGTACGCCTCGCCGCAGACCCGGCCCCGGCAGTCGCGCGCGTAACGGCGGGTGGCCCGGGCGGTGCGCCGGGGCCAGACGTAGTTGTTGCCGACGACGAACCAGCGGCGCACGCCCCGCGCCTCGGCGAGCAGCCGCATCGCGGGCAGCAGCTGCCAGGCGGGGGTCTCGCTGGTCATGAAGACACCCTCGGTACGCTCGCCGCCTTCGTACAGAGCTGTGTAGACGTACGGCACACGGTGCGCGATCCGCGGAGCCACCGCCTGCCGCACCGAGGAGATGTGCCAGCCGGTGACGCCCTGCACCGCACCCGTCGCCACCAGGGCCTCGACCTCGTCCGCGACCCGCCAGGGATCCGCGCCGCCGTCCACCTCCAGCAGTCGCAGTTCCTTGCCGAGCACACCGCCCGCCTTGTTGATCTCCTCGGCGGCCAGCCGCGCGCATGCCTCGCAGGTGGGGCCGAAGATCCCGGCAGGCCCCTGCATCGGATACACGAACGCGACATTGAGGGTCGACTCGTCGACTGTGAACCACTCGGGAGCGTGGAGGCGGAGCGGCGGCCGGTGCATGGCCCCATGATTGCCGCACCGCCCTCGGCGCCCAAGCGGCGGCCCGGATCGAGACCGATTCGTAGAAATAGGACACGACTCGCTGTCTCGGCAGCCGAATCAGGTGTTGGCTACCGTCTGCCGGCGGACGCAGGGCTCGAACAGGTCCTCGTAGTGGCGGTGACCTGCTGCGCGGCAAGCAGTCGAGGAGGTGCCCGAACGGGGCAGACAAATCCGCCGTATGTCGCCGAAGGCGCCGCCCACCGAGGCTCGGTGATCTTGATCTTGTCCTCGGGGCGTGCTCGTCGACGGCACTGGTCCTGGTGAGGCCCGCACAGGCGAGGAGGCCGACAGGGCCAGGCGCTGGCGCAGGGTGACGGAATCCGTCGTCCTCACCGGCGGCCCGTGGCGCGCGGTGGCGCGGTGACGGTCCGGGTCATCGGGCCGATACGTCTTTCCCTGTGCCGTCCCAGTGGACCGTGCGGTCGCACCAGCGCTGTAGGAGGGTGCGGTCGTGGCCGACCGCGAGCAGGCTCGCGCCGGTGGTACGGCGGTGGTCCTCAACGGCCGCGACCAGGGCGGCGCTGGTGGGTGGCGTGTGCCACCGGCCCTCGTCACCACGCCGTCGCGGAGACGGCCCGGATCGCCCGCGAGGCCGGCCTGATCCCGAGGCTTCGGCAGGTCCCCGGCGGGCCGGGCTACTTCGGATCGGGAACCGGTTCCTTCGGGCCGGGTCCCGTCCCCCTGCCGAGACCTCGGCACAGGCGGCCCCTACGCGGCGTCGGCGGGCCGGGCCGTGGCGGACGCGCGGGCCCGGAGGACCGCCCGGCCGCGCTCCGAGGAGGGGAAGCGGTCCAGCATGGCCCGCAGCTCGTCGGCGCTGACGTCGGCCCCGAAGGGTTCGGTCCCAGGTTCGAGTCGTACGCCGTCCGCGAGCGGGCCGACGATGACGGGGTCGAAGCCGAGAGCGTTGACGAGGTGTGCGGTCGCGGCCCGGTCCGCCGGGCTGTCGCCGGCGATGCCGATGGCCTTGCGGCCGGGCGCCCCCGCGGGCCGCGCCTCCTCCTCCAGGTCGTGGCAGCCCATGTGGTTGAACGCCTTGACCACGCGGGAGCCCGGGAGGAACGCCTGGACGATCTCGCTGGTGGAGGTGCGCGGGTCGGTCAGGTCGTCGCGTACACCGTCGACCTCCCACCAGTAGTTCATCGCGTCGACGACCAGTCTGCCGTGCAGCGCGTCGACCGGGATGCCGCGGTACCTGCCCAGGGGCAGGGCCAGGATCGCGACATCGGCCCGGGCCGCCGCCTCCGTCGCGGTGACCGCGCTCGCGCCGGGCGTGAGGATCTCGACGGTCAGCGCGATGTCCTCGGGCGCCCCGGAGCCGGCGATCAGCACGTGAAAGCCCGCCGAAACTGCCAGCCGGCCCACCACGGTGCCCACCTTTCCGGCGCCCAGGATGCCTATCGTGCGGATGTCCTGCGTGTTCATTGCCTTTCCTTCCATGGCATCAACCGGCGAGGATGTCGCGGACCATGGGGATGACCTTCGTGCCGTAGAGCTCGACCGCGTGAAGACGGGCGCTGACCGGCTGTGAGCCCGCGGTGTATATGAGGTCGAATCTGCCGACGCGGAGTCCGCGTACCGCTGCGGCGATCCTGCGGGCGACCGTCTCCGGCGACCCGATGTACATGGAGCCGTGCTCGATCTCGGCCTCGAACTCCTCCCGGCGCACCGGCGGCCAGCCCCGCAGCGCACCGATACGGTCACGCATGAGCCGGTAGCCCGGCCAGAACAGTTCCCGGGCCTCTTCGTCGGTGCCGGCGATGAATCCGGGGGAGTGCATGCCCACCGGATGCTCCGTGGTGCCGAACTGGGCCGCGGCGCGCCGGTAGAGGTCCGTGTACGGCAGGAAGCGTTCGGGGGAGCCGCCGATGACGGCGAGCATGAGCGGCAGCCCGTGGCGGGCGGTGCGGATGACCGACTGGGGTGAACCTCCGACGCCGACCCAGGTGGTCAGGTGCCCCGACTCGGTGGTCGGGAAGACCTCGGCGTTCTCCAGGGGCGCGCGCAGGGTGCCTGACCACGTGACGGGCTTCTCCTCCAGCAGCTTCGCGAACAGCTCCAGCTTCTCCTCGAACAACGCGTCGTAGTCGTTGAGGTCGTAGCCGAACAGGGGGAACGACTCGGTGAAGGAGCCGCGGCCGAGGATGATCTCGGCCCGGCCGTCGGAGAGGGCGTCGACCGTCGCGAAGCGCTGGAACACCCGGACGGGATCGTCGGAACTGAGCACTGTCACGCCGGAGGACAGGTGGATGCGCTTTGTGGCGGTGGCGATGCCGGCGAGCACGGTCTCGGGGGACGAGATCGAGTACTCGGGGCGGTGGTGTTCGCCGAGCGCGATGACGTCGACGCCGATGTCGTCCGCGAGGACGGCCTCGGCGACGACCTGCCGGATCGCCCTGCCGTGGGAGACCGGGACGCCTGAGTCGTCCAAGGGCAGGTCCCCGAATGTGTCCAGGCCGAAAGCGAGGTCATCCACGGGTGGACTCCTTGGTGAGCAGTTCCCTGACCCGGGGGGCGACTTCGCGGCCCAGCAGTTCGATCGTGCGGGCGCGGGCCTGACGGGGCAGGTGCATGATGTCGTACTTGAGGTCGAAGCGGTTCAGGTGCAGGTCGCGCGCGGTCTGGGCGATCTTGTGGGCGACGGTCTCCGGGGAGCCGACGAAGAGTGCTCCCTGCTCGATCTCCGCCTCGTACCGTTCGCGGGTGGGCTTGTAGAACCCGCGCTCCTCGGCAACGTGGGCCACGACCGGCTGCCAGTACTGCCACCAGGTCTCGACCGCTTCCTCGTCGGTGTCGGCGACGAGCCCCAGGGAGTGCTGGCCGATCGGCAGCGGCTCGTGCCCGGCCTGTTGCAGTGCCTGCTGGTAGAGCTTGACGTGGCCCTCGAACCGTTGCGGGCGTCCGCCGATGATGGCCATCATCAGGGGCAGGCCGTAGCCGGCGGCGCGGACCACGGAGTGAGGGCTGCCGCCCACGCCGATCCAGGTGGGGATACCTCCTGAGGGCATCCGGGGGCGCAGTCGCTGTTCGACGAGCGGTGTCCGCAGCGCGCCGGACCACGTCACCGTCTCCTCCCGCTGCAGACGCATGAAGAGTTCGAGCTTCTCCTCGAACAACTCCTCGTAGTCGGCGAGGTCGTAGCCGAACAGGGGGAAGGACTCCGTGGCCGACGCCCGTCCGAGGACGAGCTGGGCCCGGCCGTTCGACACGGCGTCCAGGGTCGAGAAGTCGTGGTACAGCCGTACGGGATCGTTGGTGCTCAGTACGGTCACCGACGTTCCGAGGCGGATGCGTTCCGTGGCGGTGGCGATCGCGGAGAGCAGCACGGGAGCGGCGCTGTCGACGTGGCCCGCCCGGTAGTGCTCGCCGACGCTGAAGACGTCCAGCCCCGAGGACTCGGCGAGTGCCGCCTCCTCGACGAGGAGGCGGACGGTCTCGGCGTCGCTGAGTGTCCGGCCGTGGTCCGTGGCGACCTCCCCGAAAGAGTTGAGGCCTATCTCGAAGGTCTGGGGCGTCATGCTCTCCTCCACCGGTGATCGCGCTGGCGTCGGCCGCTCGAAGTTATTGATTGACGAAACAAGTATCTGCCCTGCAT
The DNA here is from genome assembly GCF_030406905.1 of Streptomyces sp. HUAS CB01. Classification (NCBI taxonomy): domain Bacteria; kingdom Bacillati; phylum Actinomycetota; class Actinomycetes; order Kitasatosporales; family Streptomycetaceae; genus Streptomyces; species Streptomyces chengbuensis. The sequence goes on along the minus strand of NZ_CP129137.1, from coordinate 87,025 downwards.
GCTTGACGTGTCAATCAGCGAGGCGAGGCGCCCGGTGGTGCGGACGTGCCCGCCGTCGAGTCGGGAGCGCGGCCCCGCCCCCGGTCGGGGTGCGGGTCGGTGCGCTGCTCGGCCGCCCGGCGCCGGAACCGCGGCGCCTCGCGTCCACGGGGTCGCCACCCGTACCGCGAGGCCGGTCGGCCGCACGCCCGACGGACCCACCACAAAACGTGCCTATTCATCAACTAAGCGAGGTGACCAGTCGTGACCCATCCCACGCAGATGCCGCACGCCGCCGCCCTGGCGGCCGGCAGGCCGGCCGGAAGCCGTCCCCGCGACACCCGACAAGCGCGACAAGCACAACAAGCGATCGTCCGCACGACCTTGCGGCACGTGGCGACGGGCGCTGCGGCGATCGCGATGCTGCACGCCGCCCTGCTCGGTCTCTCCTCCGGTGCCGACCCCTATCCCGACCTCGCCTGGACGGACACGACGCGGGTGATGGCCTCCGTCTACGCGCTGGCCCCCTGGCCCCTGACGGCGCTGATCCTGCTCTGGCTGGCGCACCAACGGCTGGCCGTCTACACCCGTGCAGCCGTCGCGCTGCTGCTGTCCAGCGCGATCGGCCTGGCCTATACCTGGTCGGTTCCCCTCGAGCACCTCCCGGCGCACGAGAGTTCGCTCTTCCGGGAGTACCTGACGATGCCCGGTGCGCTCACCGGCTGGTACCTGCTGCTGGCTTCGGCCGTGATCACCGCCATCGCCTCGGTCCGCGCACGCATCGCCCTCGCGGTGACCGCGGTGTGCGGCGTGGCGACGTCCGTCCTGACCTCCCCTCACCCGGCCTCCGCCGGTGTACTGGGCGCGGTCGTACCGCTTCTGACCTGGTTCGCCGCAGGGCGCCTGCCGCGCAAGGACGTCCGCGGCCCGGGCCCCGCCGACGCCTGGGAGCCGGAAGGACGTGTCGCGCCGCTGAGGCCGCGCGCCGAGCTGCGACACGACGGCCAGTCCCCGCCCCGGGGCCGGGCGGCCGGGGCACCGGCTCACGCCCACACCCCCGACACCGTGCGGTGGGGACGGGCGGGCTGACCGCCATGCACCTCAACGGTGTGATCGAGGCGGCCGGTTGGTGGTCGTACGCCGTGATGTTCCTCCTGACGGCCGCTGAGACGAGCGCCTTCATCGGGCTCCTGGTGCCCGGTGAGGCGGTCGTTCTCCTCGCCTCCGCGATCGCGGGCCGGGGCGAACTTAACGCCTTCCTCCTCGCGGCTGTTGTGGTGACGGGTGCCGTCACCGGCGACAGCCTCGGCTACGCACTGGGCCGCCGGTGCGCGCGAGGCCACCGCGAACGCCGACGGACGTACAACGCCGGTACCCGCCAAAGACGTTGGCGCGGGTCGAACGCCACCACCGGCCAAGCACGCCGGCGTTCGTCGCACGCGACCACCGATCAGGGACGTCGGCGCTCGTCGAACGCCCTCACCGGCCATGGGACAGGACGCGCCCGTGCCTTCCTCACCCACCACGGTGCGGCCGCGGTCTTCACGAGCAAGTTCATCGGCTTCGCGAGGACCTTCGTGCCCTACGCCGCTGGCGCGTCGGGCATGCCGTACCGCCGCTTCCTGCGCTGGAGCGCCGCGGCGTCACTGGTCTGGGGCTGCGGCACGGTGGCCCTCGGCTGCTTCGCCGGTGCCGCGGCGATCGAATTCCTGCACTCGGCCGGCCTGGTCGGCGCCCTGGCCCTCTCCGCGGTCACCGTGCCGGCCCTCATCGTCGTGAAGATCCGCGCGCGCCGCCGACGCCACCGACCGCCCGCCAGCTCCGCGGTCGTCGCGTCGGGCGGGCCCAGCAGGCCCTCGGTGCGCAGAGCCCTCCACGACTTCACCCACGCACAGGAGAAATGAGCCATGCGATTCGAGGCTGCGGACTGGGCCGTGGTGCCACTGGACAACCCACTGGCCCACGATCCGTCCATCATCGGCGCCAAGGCCGCCCACCTGGCCCGCGCCGCCATGGCCGGACTGCCCGTCCTGCCGGGATTCGTCCTGGTGCCCGCCTCGCGGGTGTCCGGAGCCACCATCGGCCCGGAGCCACCGCGCACAGGTCACGAGGCGCTGCGCGCCGCCTGGCGGACGCTGGCCGAGGAGCGGGACACGCGACTGCCGCTCGTCGTGCGCTCCTCCTCCCGCCACGAGGACTCCGCGGAGTCCTCGATGGCCGGGCACTTCGACTCCGTACTGGACGTGCGGGGCTGGGAGGACTTCGTCTCGGCGGTAAGGACCGTCCTCGCCTCCGCCCGGCGGATCAGGCCGCTGCGCCCGACCGCGGAACAGCCTCCGACCGGCGACGACATGGCGGTGCTGGTGCAGCCGATGCTCACCTCGGCCGTCGGCGGTGTGATGTTCGGAGCCGACCCCGTCGAGGGCCGTACCGACCGCATCCTGGTCAGCGCGGTGCGCGGCGGCCCCGACCAGCTCGTCGGGGGCGGCACCCAAGGTACGCGCTACCAGCTCACCCGGTACGCCCGCGTGGTGGGCGGCGACTCGGCCGCGCACGACGGCCCGCTCTCCCGAGGGCAGTTGGTCCGGCTGGTGAGCCTCGCCAGGAAGACCCAGCGTCTCTTCGGCAGCCCGCAGGACATGGAGTTCGGCTTCGACGGTGAGGGGCGCCTGTGGCTGTTCCAGGCACGTCCCATCACCGCGATGACCCGGCGTCCGCCGCGCGGCGCCCGCCTGCTCGGACCCGGGCCCGTCGCCGAGACACTTCCCGGAGTGCTCCAGCCCCTGGAGGAAGACCTCTGGCTGACTCCCATGTCCCAGGGGCTCACACTGGCGCTCGACATCGCCGGAGCCGCGCCACGGCGCCGACTGCGCGGCCTGCCCGTGGTGCGCACCGTACGAGGAAGGGCCGTCGCCGACCTGCGGCTGCTCGGAGTCGTACCCCCCGCCCATCCCCTCCTCGACCGCGTCAATCCCGCACCCGGAGCACGGCGTGCGGCGGCGGCCTGGCGAGTGGGCCGGCTGCGCTCCGCGCTCCCGCTGCTGGCGCTCGACCTCATGGCCGACGTGGACCGTGCCCTGGCCGAGTTCCCGCCGCCCGCCGAGATGCTCAGCGGCCGGCTGGTGGACGCGGTCGCCTGGGGACGGCAGACGCTGTCCGCCCTGCACGCCCAGGAGGCCCTGGCCGGCGCGCTCCTGCGCGCGGACCACGGCGCCACCGCCGCGGGCGAGGCGCTGGCCGAACTGGCCGAGGGCCGTAGCCGCAAGCTCACCGACGAGCAGCTCATCGCACGCCACCCGGTCGTGCTGACGCTGCTGCCCCCCGCACTGGCCGCCCGCCCGCCACTGCCGGCGACGGACCCGGTCACCGCGCTGCCGCGCGGGGTGGGTGTCCTGCCCGCGCGTGAAGGGCTGCGGCTGCGCATCCGATGGGTGCAGGAGATGCAGGTACGGATGCTGGCGCAGCTGGCCGACCGGCTGGCTGGCGGGCACGGGACGCTCCCCGTGTCCCGGCTGGCACTGCTGCGCTGGGACGAGGTGGTGCACGCGGCACAGGGTGGGGGACTGCCTGCCGACCTCGCCGACAGAGTGTCCCGCCCGGACGCCGGTACGCTCCCCGTCGCGTTTCGTCTGGCCGACGGCGTGCCCGTGGCCGCGCCCACCGGGGCGTCGTCGGCGCCGGACCAGGGACAGGGGGCGGGCGGCGGCTTCGGCGCCGGCACGGCCTGGGACGGGCAGGGCCAGCGCCCCGAGCGTCCGGTCCTGATCGTCGCCTCCCTGGACCCCGCTCTGGCACCTCTGCTGCCGGACCTCGCCGGGCTCGTGGCGGAGACGGGCAGCCCGTTGTCGCACCTCGCCGTCCTGGCCCGTGAGTACCACGTGCCCACGGCCGTCGGTGTGATCGGCGCGACCGTGCGCTTCCCGGCCGGCACACCGCTGACCGTCGACGGCGGGACGGGAGCGGTGACCGGACGCGACGTGCCCCGGATCGCCTCCGTGACGGCGGGACAGGAGCCGGCGGCGTGAAGACACTGAAACTGGTCGGATACACCTTCGGCGGCCTCTCCGGCGCCTACGCCGGCTACTACACGGTCCTCTACCTGACCCGATGGGAATGGCAGCGGGCGCTGATCTGCGCGATGCTCTTCCTCATCATCGAGGTCTTCCTCGCCACGGTCCTGCTGATCGCCCGGGTCTCCGGGCTGGAGACCCGGCTGGAGCGGTCCGAGAGCCGCATCGAGGACGTGCGCGGCCGACTGGACCAGACCCGGGGCGCGCGGCGCGACCGCTTCGCCTGGCTGGCCCCGGCCGACCTGAACGGTCTGGGGGACACCCAGCGCACCTTCGTCTTCGTCCCGGTGCTGATGGTGGCCGGCGCGGTCCTCTCCGGCCTGGCGACGGTCATCCAGAAGATCGCGGGCGCGAGCGTCGGACGAGGAGCGGAGCGCCGTCTCGCCGGACGGCTGACGGGCCTGACCGCGCCGCCGACCGGCGGCACGCCGGCCTGGGACGATCGCCCGGCGCTGCCGTCCGCACGGCCGGGGCGCAGAGCGCTCAACGCGGTGGTGACGGTGGTCGGCCTGCTGATCGTCCCCCTGCTCTGGTCCGCCCTGGCGGACGCGACCCAGACCCGGCCCGAGCCCGCGTCCAGCGCGGAGGGCACCACCATGGTGTTCACGGTGCAGACCCGGGACGGCGACATCGCGCTCGCCGCCGACAACCTCTGGGCGACGTGCCGTCGCTCCACGGCCGCCCACAACAACGACGCCGACCTCACCCGGGTGCGCGACGGCGTCTACGTCGGGGTCATCCGTCCCGCGCTGACCCCGCACGACGTGATGCGTCTGCGTGGCTGCATCGAGGACGCCAACACCAACCGGGTCAGCGCGGTCGTCCTGCGCTGAGGGAGTGCCCGCCGTGCCGCTCGACTTCGCGGCACGGCGGCCCCGGATCCCAGCCGGCGGCGGCGTCGTTGACGGCAGGGGCGGCGGGCGTGGTGATCCGAAGCCACGACGCTCCGGGCGGTCGATGCCATGCTGGTCGGCCTGGCTGACTGCAGGCGCGTCGAGGCGTTCGACGACAGGTACTACACGGCGGAGACGCTGTTCAGGCTGGTTTTCCCGGACGATCCCTTCGGACCGCCTCAGTCCTTCGGCGACCTGAGCGACGTGCAGCGGCGTGGCGTGCGCTTCGTCGCCGACCAGGACGAGGCCGGCTGGCCGTCCGGTGTCATGGACGCTTTCCGCCGGTGGAAGGTGCCGACCAGGCACTCTGACCTGCGCGTCTACGCCGGAATTGTCCAGGCTGGCCAATAGGCCGGCGACCGGGCAGCCGATGTCCCTGGCGACCGCCGGCGGCAGGGCCCCGATCGAGTCCGGCTGATCGGCCACGACCAGCGTGGTCCCGTGTTCGGTCCGGAGTTTCGCAAACAACTCGTGGAGCTGGGTCCGGTGTTGGGCAGGTGCTTGTCGAAGGTCTCTTTCCCGGCCGAGGTGACGGCGGTGGCCTGGTGGCCGCCCTTGCCGACGTCCGCGCCGAGGAAGACGTCGATGTCGCCTATGTCGATGACGGCAGGCTCCTCCGTCACGCTTTCGTCCGGCCTTGCCCGGGCGCCGAGGCGCCGCATCCACGTCACGGAGGCCTCTTGCGGCCTTGGGCAAAGCCGGTGCTCAAGACTCTCTCGTCAGCGGTCCGTCGATGCCTCCGGAGCTGGTGGCGGCACCCCTGGATGATCAACGGAAGGGGGAAGTCATGCCGGACCCGAAGACCGGAGGCCCCCTTGACGGAGCGACAAGAACGGGTAGCGGGGGCGGCCGCCCGGATTGGCGCACCGTGGAGCGGCCGATCGCCTCGTGCGCGGTGAGGCCGACGGAGGCCACCTCGGGCGTGGTGAAGACCACCTGTGGCACGGCGGTGTGGTCGGCCGTCGCGGCGTGGGCGCCTCAGCGGCCGTCGTCGAGCGGCGTTCCCGCGGCGCGGGCGGCGATGGCCGCGACCGCGATCCGGGCCTGGTACTTGCCCTGGTGGGTCATCAGCGCCCGGCGATTGACGTCGCCGACGGCGTAGAGCCACCCGTCGGTGACGGCGGTCACCCGGCAGGTGTCGTCCATGGTCAGCCAGTCCCCGGGGGTGAGGCCGACGGTCTCCGGGCCGACGTCCGCGGTGCGCGGCCGGTGGCGAACGGAATCTCGTCCGTGTTCAGTTCCTCACCGTCGGTCAGGGTGACGCGTACCTCCTCGCCCGATCCGCCCGGGCGGCGCTCCACGGAGACGACCTCGGTTCCCAGTTGGATGTCGGCGCCGGCCTCGCGGAGTCCGTCCGCCACCAGTTCGCCGGCGAAGGGTTCCCTCCTCGTCAGCAGGCCGTCGCCGCGTACGAGGAGGGTCACCTGGGAGCCGAGCGCCTGCCAGGCGGTGGCCAGTTCGACGGCGACCACACCCGCGCCCACCACGACCAGGCGGCAGGGCACACGGCCGGCGCTGGTCGCCTCACGGTTGGTCCACGGGGCCGCGGCGTCGAGGCCGGGGATGTCGGGCAGGGCGGTGCCGGTACCGGTACAGAGCGCGACGGCGTGGCGCGCGGTCAGCCGTGCGGTGTCTCCGTCAGGGGTCCTCACCGATACCCGGGGGCCGGTGAGGCGGCCGTGACCGCGTATCAGGTCGACGGAGACCGGGTCGAGCCAGTCGACCTGGTCCTCGTCCTTGCAGTGGGCGGCCCTCCTGTCGCGGTGCGCGAGGACGGCGTCCACGTCCGGCGGTCCTCTCACCGCGTCACCCAGTCCCGGTACGCGGCGCGTCGGCGCGGGCCACCACGGGCCGCAGCAAGCCTTGCTGGGTTCGCAGGCCCAGAACGAGCACTCGCCACCGAGCAGTTCGCGCTCCACGATCACGGTGGTGAGCCCGGCGGCACTGGCCCGGTCGGCCACGTTCTCACCCACCGGGCCCGCGCCGATGACGATCACGTCGTAGGCGCGGAAGGCCTCGTCCGTCACTGCTCCTGTCGCTCAGGGGAGGGTGCGGCTCCGCCGGAAGCGAGCCGGCCGGGGCGGTGTCTTGAGGGGGTGCGGGTGCGGGGCGGTTGTCACCGGCCGGGAAGCCGGGTCGTCACTTCCTGGAGCGCCCACCCGTTGCCGTCCGGGTCGCTGAACGTGGCGAAGGAACCGTAGCTGGCGCGCTTCGGCGCGGGGCCGCTGACGCGTCCCTCCTCGGTGCCGCGGTGGAAGACCCCACTCGTGTCATGGAAGACCTCGCTCATCTCGATGCCGCGGTCGACGAGTTCGGCGTGGGCCGCCACGATGTCCGAGACGACGAGGTGCAGGCCCTGCACCGAACCGGGTGTGGCCGTGGTGACCCCGGTGCCGAAGAGGATCGAGCACTGCGATCCGGGGGGTGTCAGATGCACCACGCGGTAGCTGCCGTCGGCGACGTAGTCGACGTCGAGACGGAAGCCCGCCTTCTCGTAGAAGGCCTTGGCCCGGTCGACGTCCGAGACGGGCAGCACCACAACTTCGAGTTTCAGATCCATCTTCGCTTCTCTGTTCGTGGACGGGGCGCACATCGTGTGCGTCACCGGTTGGACAGGTGAGATCGTGGCCCCTTCCTGCGTAACCAGTCAAGGGGGTGACGGTTTCGTCGTCGTGAGACCGGGCGTCGCGGACCGTCGGCACCGGCGGCCGGCGCGGTCGGCTACGGGAGCCGGCGCGGTCGGCGACGGCGGCGGGCATACGGCCAGGTCCGTCGCCAGGGCCTGCGCGAGCAGGGCCGTCAGGGACACCGGGCGTCGGCCCACCTGATCGGAGATCCTCCCGAAGACCAGGAGCGAGACCAGCACGTCCATCGCGTACACGTCGAAGCCGACGTTGATGGCGATGGGGGAGAAGCCTCGGTGCTGCCGTTAGATCGCGTACAGGGGGTTGGAGCGCTGGACGACGTCAGCGATTCCGAAGTACATCCTGTTCGCTGGGTCTGGGTCGATGGTGGACTCCGCCGTGTCGTCGGCGAAGGGGCAGCGAGTCTTTCGGCGCGCGGAGGGCTGTGTGTCCGGTTGTTGAGCGATACGCCGCGCGCGGGTCAGAGATCCTGCGCGCGGTCGGTCCACAGGGCCTTCTCCCGCAGGATCAGGGCCTCGAGGGCCGCGAGGTCGCCGGCGACGCGGTGCTCCCAGTCCGGGCCCGCGCTCTCGTCCTGGCCGGTCTGGCCGGCGTCGTTGTGGCGGGTGTCGCCGGGGGCGTCCGCCGACGGCAGCCATCCGGTGCCGTCCACTCTGCGGTGCCGCCCATGTCCCGCGAATTCGCCTTCCGGTGCCCAGCCGTCCTCATCGGCACGCATGCCCCGGTGCCGCCCGGAGCCCGTCCCGTCGACGGCCCTCCCGGGCAGGGAGAGGCCGGTCCGCGCGTTGGCGATGATGAGAGTCATGGGTTTCCTTCCCGAGAATCGGTCGTGCGCCGTCTTGCGGAATCGGAGGTCGGCCGCGCGGCGTGCGACGAGTGACGGTTGCACGAGTGGATCGGTTCGGATCCGTTCGGCACGGCACCGCGAGGTGACGACACGGTAGGGCGCACAGGCGTTTACTTGCTACGCGAAGCAAATATAACCGGCTCGGGAGCGGTTGTGGGTATCGGGGATCTGTACCTTGCGTCACACCCGAAGGGCGTGGTCCACGCTGCGCCGCGTCGCGGCCGTGATGGACGAGGGGTGCGCTCGGGGTCACGTGGGCGATTCCTTCGGCCGTGACCGCCGCTCACGCACCCCGGACGCGCGGTCGCCGGCCGTCGGCCACTGGCCGGAGGCGCACCGCCGACGGACTGCCGGCCGCACGCGCGTCGCCGACCAGGCGCCGACGGACTGCCGGCCGCTCACCGCGGACCGCACGCTCGTCGCCGACGGACTGCCGACCGCCGTTCGCCGCCGGCCGGAAGCCGACGGGCCGTAAGCGGCTCACCGTCGGCCGCTCACCGCCGGTCGTCCGAAGCTGGCCGGGTGCGATCGCGCCGTGGCCGTCCGCGGTGACGCCTCAGGTCGCGACGTTCTGCAGGGCGGTCGCGAGCTGCTTGAGGTCCAGCTCCGTCAGGTGGTCGAGAAAGTGCCGGCGTATCGCGGCCAGATTGGTGGGCCAGGCTTCTTCCAGGCGGGCGAAGCCGGCATCGGTCAGCGAGGCGTGCCAGCTGCGGCCGTCCCTGTCGCAGCGCAGCCGCTGGATGTAGCCCTCGCCCTCCAACCGGTTCACGATGCGGGTCGTACCGCTGAGGGACATCTCGATGGCGCGGGCGAGCTCGTGCATGCGCAACTGTCGATCGGGTGCCTCCGACAGACGCATCAGGGTCAGATACTCCGTGTTCGACAGCCCCTGCTCCCGTGACATCTGGGCGTCGATGGCGCGTGGCAGGGCGTACAGGAGGGAGGGAAGAGCCCGGACGACTGCTTCCTCCTCGGGAGTGAGCGGTTGCGGTGCTTCTGTGGGCGGGGTGGGCTTGCGTGCCATCGGGACATACCTCGTGTGTGTGCGGTGAAAAATGCTTCCGTCGGTCGACCGGTCCGGCTCCGTGCTTCGCCGTGGTGCTCTCGTCCGAGCCCCGCGGTTCCTCACCGTGTGAAACCGGATCGGTCTTGGCCTGCGGTGATGACCTTTCGCTCGCAGCGGACCTGGTCGGCGGCCGTCCGTCGGGAGGGGCCGGCCAGGAGTCCCCGTGGGGCGAGGCAGGTCACATCCCGGACCCGTCGCGAGGGCGATCCATTTATTTGACGAAACAATCTCTTCCTACTAGCTTGCTTGTCGAAGCAAGTATATCCCCCGTCCGGTTGTCAGGGCTGCATGCACGCCCGTACGGGCACGGGGCCATCATCCATGAAGGGTTTTGACGTGACCAAGATCGGAATCATCCTCGGCAGCACCCGTCCGGGACGCAACGGCGAGGCTGTCGCCCGCTGGGTGCACGACGTCGCCTCGAAGCGCACCGACGCGGAGTTCGAGCTGGTCGACCTCCTCGACTACAAGCTCCCGCACCTGGACGAGGCGCTTCCGCCGTCGCTGGGCCAGTATGCCCAGCCGCACACGCAGGAGTGGGCGAGCAAGATCGCCTCGTTCGACGGCTTCGTCATGGTGACGCCCGAGTACAACCACTCGACGTCCGGCGCCCTGAAGAACGCCATCGACTACCTCTACGCCGAGTGGAACAACAAGGCCGTCGCCTTCGTCGGCTACGGAGGTCTGGGCGGCGCCCGCGCCGTGGAGCACCTGCGCCTGATCGCGGGTGAGCTGCAGATGGCGGATGTGCGTTCGCAGGTGTCGCTGTCGTTGTTCCACGACTTCGAGAACTTCAGCGTGTTCAAGCCCGGCGAGTTCCAGCTCGAGGCCCTGAACACCACGCTGGACCAGGTGCTGGCCTGGAGCAAGGCCCTCGCCCCGCTGCGCGCCGCGTAACGTCCCCACATCCGCGGCCTCCCCCGAGCGGCCGCGGAGCCCGTAGCGGGCACACGACACACAGGTGCGACCGGGCGGCTCCCGGCCGACAGCGTGGACGGCGCTGCGGGAGCCCGGCGGTCGCCCATTCTCGACAGGACACACGGCGGCGGGCCGGCAGAAGGGCCCGTCCGGTCGTCGTCCGCATGCGCCGTGACGGACCGCCACGGCGCGGTCCGCGGCCGGTGAGAGCACGTCGTGGCGACTTGAGCTCTGCTCCCACCCGAGCAAGCTTGGCGGGTTCCCCTGACAGCCGACTATCATGTCCTCGTGTCGAACGACGAGGGGCAGCCGGATTCCGCCGTGCCCGTGCCACAGCCCCTCACCACGGACGAAGAGGCCGTCGTGAGGTCGCTCGCTCGTGTCATCTACGCCCTGCCGCGCGCAGTCGACGCCGACATGCTGCGTGAGCAGAGCCTCTCCCTGATCGAATACATGGCCCTGGCCTTCCTCTCCGAAGCTCCGGACCAGCAGATGCGCATGGGCGACCTGGCCTCCGCGGTCGAGATGTCGGGCAGCGGTATGTCGCGCCTGGCGGACCGGTTGGCGAAAGAGGGGCTCATCCAGCGGGTCAAGTCGGCTCAGGACGCCCGCGGCTGGAACGCCGTCCTCACCGATGAGGGCCTCACCCGGCTGCGGACGGCCTGGCCGACCCACCTGGCCTCCGTCCGGCACAACTTCCTGGACCATCTGGCGGGGCTCGACCTCGGCAAGCTCGCGGCGGCCCTGCGCACCATCGGTACCTGACGCGCGGCACGGCCACGATCCCCGCGGCTGACACAGGTCCAGGGGTTCGCAACACATCGGTCCGGGAGCGCGGTCAAGCGCGTCACCCGCGCCGACGCACCCGTATCCGGCACGCCCTGGCGGCGGTCACCGCCGCCGTACGAACGGTCGGCGCGCATCCACAGGGGCGGCACCACCGAATCCCCTGTCCCCGCGGCATCCGCGCGGACGGACCGGTGCGGCCCCGCACACCCATCCCCGTCTTCCTCTGCTCTCTCCTCAAGGACCCTCGTGTACATCGCCGCTGTCATCCTCAGTGTTCTCCTCGCCCTTGTCTCCCTTGCGGCGGGCGCCCCGAAGGCGCAGCTCAAGGGCGACGTCCCGGACGGTCTCGTCGCGAAGGGGCTCAGCTCCGCGCTGGTCCGTCTCATCGGCCTCGCCGAGGTGGCGGCGGCGGCCGGGCTCGTGGCGGGCATCTGGTGGCAGCCGCTGGGCATCGCGGCCGCCGTCGGGATGGCCGTCCTGTTCCTCGGTGCCATCGGTTTCCACGTGAAGTGGGGCGACTACGGTGACACCGCCTCCCGCTCCGCCGCCATGGTCCCGGTCCTGTTCGTCATCGTCGCGGTGGCCACGGCCATCACGCTCGCCGCGTCCCAGTGACCGATCCGCTCGGCACGGGTGCCGGGTGCCCGCTGCCTCGGCGGCGGACACCCGCTGGTTCGGGCGGCCGGCCCGCGGTTCAGCGCGAACCCGGCTCCGCCGCGGGCGAGCGCCGCGCAGTGCCCGCCCGCCGGACAGTCCGCGCCGCCCAACCCGTCCACGTCGGCGAAGTCCGGCAGTACCTCAGACAACTGCGTAGACATGTGGCCGGCCGCACCGCCTCGCGGACACGGCCGTAGGGACGTCGCGCTCCTCGACCACATGCGCGGCAGCCCGCATTCTCGCGGTACCGGTCGGAGGCCGTCTCGGCCCTGTCGGTCGCCTATCCGCCGGAGTCCGCCGACGCCCATGCGCTCGTCGGCCGCAGGGCACCCGATCTGCGCTTCTGATCTCGATCTTTCGTGAGGGTCCGCCGACGGAGTCGGCGGACCCTCACGCTTGCCGGAGTTGATGGTGGGCAGGCCGGTGGCCCGGCTGTCGCGTCGGGTGGGCGCCGGGTTCCACCGCCCGGGGCGGCTGATGTTGTCGTCGGTACGGTGGACGTTCCTGCTCAGCCGGGGTTTGGCAGGAGCGCGAGTCGTAGCGGAAGTGGCTCTGGGGGAAGCACATCGGAGTCCGCATCGCCCGCAAAGGCGTCGAGTCCAGCGAGCGGCTGGGACGCCGCAGGTGGGTCATCGAACGCACCCTGTCCTGGCTGACCGGCTACCGCCGACTCAACCACCGCTACGAACGCCATCCCCGCAACTACCTGGCCTTCCTCGACCTCGCCGCCGCCCTCCGCTGCTCCAAACGACTCCTTCGACTCACCACATAGGACACGGTCTTGGGCTCGCGCCGTGCCGATCGCGGAGCACGAGAGCGCCTACTACGCCCCGCGGCACACCGTCCTGCATGTGTGAGCCGCCGCACTGACGACCTTCCTCCGTACCTCGGGAGAACGCGGTCCTCGCCCCGCGAGGAGGGGGTATCGGCAGGGCGTTCCACGACGAGGTACTCGGTGAAACGGTTGTGCCATACCCGGTCGCTCGCGAAAGGTGAATGGTCATGAATGACTACCGCGTTGGACTCTTGGTGCCGAGCTCCAACACGACGATGGAGACGGAGGTCCCCGAAGTACTGCGACGGGTCTCGGCAGTGACCGGCGACCGGTTCACCTTCCATTCCAGCCGGATGCGGATGAAGACGGTCAGTGCGGAAGAGCTCGCCGCGATGAACGCGGACGCCGACCGCGCGGTGGTCGAACTGGCCGACGCCTCGGTGGACGTGATGGCCTACGCCTGCCTGGTCGCCATCATGTCCCAAGGCCGTGGGGCGCACCGAGACATCGAGAAGCGGCTCACCCACACATCGGCGGACGTGGGTTCGCCCGTGGACGTGGTGTCGAGCGCGGGGGCTCTCATCGCCGGCCTGCACCGACTCGGCGCCCGCAAGGTCTCGATCGTGACCCCGTACCTCAAGCCGCTCACCGCCCTCGTGGTTGACTACATCGAGGGCGAAGGCATCGAGGTCCAGGACGCGATCAGCCTGGAAGTGGACGACAACCTCGCCGTCGGACGTCTCGACCCGGAACGGCTGCCCCACATCGTGCGTCGACTTGACACGCGCGGGGCCGACGCGGTGGTGCTGAGCGCGTGCGTGCAGATGCCGTCCCTGGAGGCGATTCCCGCGGCCGAAGCCGTCGTCGACCTGCCGGTCGTCACCGCTGCGACCGCCACGTCGTGGCAGTTGCTGTCCTCACTCAACGCCTATGCCCCGGTTCCCGATTCGGGCGCGCTGTTCCGAGGCTGACGTCAGGGACCCGCCTCCACGCACGGAGGCCCGCCCGACATCGGCATACTGCAAGACGAGGCACGGAAGAACTACGGCACCGCGCAACGGCATCACGCGCGGGGACCTCCTCCTCCACCACGCCGTGCCGTCGGCACCGCCAGATGCACATCCGTTGACCCGGCCCCGTTCTGGGGGGGTCTGTCCATACCACCCGAAAGATCAACCATGTCTACAACAGTTTTGCTTGAACTCGTGATCCGCGAAGACGCCGGAGACGTCACGGCTGTCATTCAGCGGCTGCTGGCACAGACAGCCGACTTCCCCGGCTGCCTGGGACTCGAAGTCATCATCGACGACGCGGACAGGCAGCGGTACATCGTGATCGAGCGATGGGAGACCGCAGCCGCGCACGACGCCTACGCCGCATGGCGGGCCACCCCCGAAGGCGCGCCCAGCGAGCTGGGAGCCTTCCTCGCCGCGCCCCCGGCACAGCGCGTTTTCAGTACCTCCGTCGCCCTCTGACCTCAGAACGCCGGGGCCGGACGACAGGCTGATCCCGCAGTTCGATGGAGCGGGCGGAGGTGGGCCGGCCGCGGCGGGGGAGTGCTCGGAGGAGATCCGTGTGGCGGTCGCCACCCTGCCCGACATGGGTGCGTGGCCGCACTGCGGTGGCCTGACTCTGTCGGAGATCCTGGTTGCCGTGCTCTTCGGTCCAGTGCGTCCTCTTCGCGCCGACCCCGCACCACCACCGCTGGCCGAGCCCTTCGGCGAAGGGTCACTGTGACAGGGCGGTTGCAGGTTCCGGGATCGCGTAGATCGTCCGTGCTCAGCAGGAGTTGACGTGGCAACAGCACAGGCACGAGACCGGTGATCGTCAGCGTGTCTACGCCGGCTGATCACAACGAGGTCCCGTGCCTGCCGTCCCATTCTCCGCGATCCCTGCCGCCCTGGCGAAACTGGGCCCCCTCCACCCGCGCGACACCGGCCGCCTGTGCACCCGCGCCCCAGTGCCGTACCTCCGTGTCGTCGCGCGCGTAGATGCGCTGCTCGGGCGTGAGTTCGCTGCGGGATCGCACCAGCAGGCCGTCGATATCGACGAACCAGAAGCGGTCGGCCGCCTGCTGCTGGGTGAGGCCTTCATCCACGAGTGCGGTGGAGATCATGTCGGCAACCCCGATCGCCGCCGATCCGGCACCCAGGACCACGATGCGGTGGTCGGTCTTCAAGCAGCCCGCGTGGTCGCGTCCCGAAATCGGGAGAGTCGTAGCCAAGCTCTCCGGCGAGCCATCCGGCCGTAGCGTCACGGTCGGCGAGCTGGTCGACCAGTCCGGTTGGCCGGTCCAAGCGCGTACTGGATATCGAACACGACAACAGTCTAGTATCACGGGATCATTCACCATTTCCCGTTAGACGACTCGCTACAAACAGACCCGAGGCAGCCTTCCCATGACCGTCCACCTCAACGCGACCCCCATCACCCCCGGAACGCGCATTCTGGGCGTTGGCCACTACCGCCCGACGAACACGGTCACCAACCTCGATCTCATCGACCGCGGTGTCGACACCAGCGATGAATGGATTCGCACCCGCGTCGGCATCACCGAGCGACACTGGGCCGACCCCGACGAGACGGTCATCGACATGGCCGAGCGCGCCAGCGGCAAAGCCCTGGCCGACAGCGGAGTCGAGGCACGTGACATCGATCTGGTGCTCGTCGTGACCTCCACGCTCCCCTCCCCGGTCCCGGCAGCCGCACCCGAACTGGCCCACCGGCTCGGCGCCCTTGCACCCGGCGCATTCGATATCGGTTCAGGCTGCTCCGGCTTCGTCTATGGTCTCGGTGTCGCCAGCGCTGCGGTCCAGACAGGGCAGGCCCGCCACGTGTTGGTCGTCGCGTCTGAACGCTTCTCCGGGTGGCTGGATATGAACGACAGGAAGACCTCTGTCATCCTCGGTGACGGTGCCGCCGCCGCCGTTGTCGGCCCTGCCGATCACGTCGGCATCGGCCCCGTGGTCTGGGGAAGTTCCGGCGACCTTCACGACGCGGTGACCATCGACGAGCACACCCGCTACTTCCGACAAGAAGGACAGACCGTCTACCGCTGGGTCACCACTCAGATGGCGCCCGTTGCCACAGCCGCGATCGAGCGGGCGGGGCTCCTCCCTGAGGACATCGCTGTCTTCGTACCTCATCAGGCCAATCTGCGCATCATCGATACGCTGGCCACCCGCATAGGTCTGCCCAACGCAGTGATCGCGCGAGATATCGTCACCTCCGGCAACACCTCCGGCACCACGATCCCTCTCGCCATGTCGCGGATGAAGGAAGCCGGCGACATCCCCTCCGGTGCACCCGCCCTGCTACTGGGATTCGGGTCCGGACTGGCCTACGCCGCACAGGTGGTCCTCGCTCCGTAGGCAGCGAACGGGACTGCCGAACCGATCAGTGGGCAGGGTGCGAGTGATACGCCGCCCGCACCCTGCCCTACCCGTGGATATCCGCGAAGCGGCTATGCCGCGTCAAGGTTCTCTGGGTCTGGGCACCGAGCCGCGCCATGTCGAGGGGATGCGCTCGAAGCGGAAGCGGCTGGTGGAGCGCGGGATCCTGGCCGAGCCTTCATCCGGGCTGTTCAAGGTCGAGGGCAGGAAGCAAGGGTGGTGAGCGTCGTGGGGGCTGGCCCAAGACGCGCTCGCGGAGTGTGAGGACGCTTTCGCCGCCTCGGCGGGTCTGTTCGCTGCGGCGTGTACGGAGTTGGCGGCTCCGGAAGCTGCGGTGATGACGCACGCGTAGTCGGAGGACCTGCTGGGTGCGTGGATGCGCGAAGTCACCCGGCAGTTGTTCCGGGACCAGTGAGCGAGGCCACGAGGCAGGAACTGGAGGCCGAGATCGCGGCCCTGCGCGCGGAACTGAAGACCGTACGCAAGGAGAACCAGAAACTGTCCACGGAACGGGACATCCTGCGCAAGGCGACGAAGTTTTTCGCACAAGAGATGACCTGGTGAACCGCGGCCAGTTCATTGAGGACCACCACCCCGCCTGGGGCGTGAAGCGGTTGTGCGCTGTGCTGGAGGTCGCCCGCTCCAGCTTCTACAAGTGGCGGGCCGGCCGCGTGGCCCGCGCCGCGCGGGAGCGGGCCGATGCGCGGCTCGCTGAGCGGATCAGGGCCGTGCATGCCGAGTGGGACGGCACCTACGGCCGCCCCCGGATCACCGCCGAGCTGCGCGGCGACGGCGAGTGCGTGAACCACAAGCGTGTCGGAGGGGTGATGCGTAAGGTCGCCATCGCCGGGCTGCGGCTGCGCAAGCGCCAGGTCACTACCGTGCCCGAGTCGTCCGCCAGGCCCGTGCCGGACCTGTTCCGGCGCGATTTCACCGCCGCGGTGCCGAACACCAAGTACGTCGGGGACATCACCTACCTGCCGGTAGGCGACGGCGAATTCCTGTATCTGGCGACGGTGACCGACTGCTTCTCGCGCCGCCTGGTGGGCTGGTCGATCGCCGACCACATGCGCCCTCGCTGGTCACCGACGCGCTCCGGGCAGCCGCCCAGGTCCGCGGCAGCCTGGCCGGCGCCGTCTTTCACAGTGATCACGGAGCCCAGTACACCTCTCGCGAATTCGCCGCTGTCTGTGCCGAGTTGGGGTGCGGCAGTCGATGGGCGCGGTCGGCACCAGCGCGGACAACGCCCTCGCCGAATCGTTCAACGCGGCCCTCAAACGCGAGACACGCCGTGGCGCCCGCCGCTTCGACGGGGCCCGCGCCTGCCGCCTGGCCGTCTTCCGCTGGACCACGCGCTACAACACCCGCCGACGGCACTCGGCGAACGGACAGCAACGCCGATCGCCTACGAGCGACAGTCAGCTACCCTGACAATCGCCGCATAACGACATGAACAGGTGTCCACTCTTCGGGGGCAGGGCCCGAGGATGTTGAGAATCATGATGGTGTCGTGGGCGATGCGGGGAGTTCACCCTCACCCAACGGACCGTCAACCGGACACTCGACCAGGCCGGAGCTCCCGTCGAACGCGGTATGGCACGGCTGAAGTCCTGGCAGATCTTCCGCAGATCCCGCATCAGCCCCAACCGCAGAGCGTCATCGCCAAAACCGTCCTCACCCTGGAGAGACGATGCTGAAAATGCTCACCGGCCGACGAACGAGAATGCTGGGCGCTCGGAACGTGCTGCGCAGGTAGTCAGCCGCATTGACCAGGCCGGCGATGTTGGAGCTGAAGTCGGCTATTGCCGAAGTCGCCGCCGGACCCGCGTCGAGGCGAGCCTCGATCAGCGCTGCCTTGTGGGAGCCATGTGTGTCAGGTCGTCGGGAGGCCGGGTCGCGCGGCCGGCCCGGTCGGTGGCTTGCAGGCGGCATGTTCCGCGGCCTGCGCTGCGCTGGCGAAGTGTGACCACACCACCTTGCCTGTGGGGGATGGATCGACGCCCCAGTCGTCCGAGAGGAGTTGAACGATGAGCATTCCCCGTCCGTCCGTCGCGTCGGTGTCCTGGTGGTCCGCCAGTACTGGTCCCGTATCGCGGGCCTGGTCGTGAACCTCCAGACGGACACATCCGTGCTGGTCGGTGGAAACCCGGACGACGAAAGGGTTGCCGCTGCCGCCGGTGTGCAGAATGGCGTTGCTGGCCAGCTCGGAGACACAGCTGCGGATGTCGTCGCATCGCGGGGTGTCTACGTGGCAGCCAATGGCGGAGGTGACGAACCCTCGCGCCTGGCCGACGGATTGCGGTATCGGATCGAAGGTGCGCTGCAGGTGGTACATGTCCGGTCCTGGGCGGTTGCTGAAAATGCTCTGCTGTGGCGGACCGGCCGGAGGGCTTACCTGTCGGCCGGTCAGCGGGTGGCGCGCAGCCTGTGCGTGTCAGGAGGTGACGCGGGCGAGGAAGCCGCGGATGTGGCCCGCGATCTCCTCCAAGTGGCTCTCCAGGGCGAAGTGTCCGGACTCCAGGAGGTGGATCTCGGCGTCGGGCAGGTCGCGCTGGAAGGCGCGTGCTCCGTCGGGGCCGAAGATTTCGTCGTTGGCCCCCCATACGGCCAGCAGCGGCACCTGGCTGTCGCGGAAGTACTGCTGCAGCTGGGGGTAGAGGGCGACGTTGGTCGGATAGTCGCGGAACAGTGCCAGCTGGATGGCGTCGTTGCCCGTGCGGTCGAGCAGCGCCTGGTCGATGGTCCAGTTGTCCGGGCTGACAAGGCTCGGATCCGCGACCCCGTTGAGGTACTGCCAGCGGGTCATTTCGAGGGACAGGGCTCCACGGACGGGGGCTTCGGTCTCGGGTGTCGGGTTCTCGGTGTAGGCGAACAGCCCGTCCCAGAATTCCTTGACGAACCCGTCGGTGTAGGCGTTGCCGTTCTGCGTGACGATCGCGGTGATGCTCTGCGGAGACCGCGTGGCGAGCCGCCAGGCGACGGGCGCTCCGTAGTCCTGCACGTAGACCGCGAACTGGTCGACACCGATCTGCTCAAGCAAGCCGGCGGTCACGTCGGTGAGGGCGGCGAAGGTGTAGTCGAACTCGTCGATCGTCGGCATGGCCGATTGTCCGAAGCCGATCATGTCGGGCGCGATGACGCGGTAGGCGTCGGCGAGTGCCGGGATCAGGTTCCGGAACATGTGCGAGCTCGTGGGGAAGCCGTGAAGCAGCACAAGCGCCGGCGCCTGCGGGTCTCCGGCCTCCCGGTAGAAGACATCCATGCCGTTGACGGTGGCGGTGCGGTGATGCACAACGCTGCTCATGTCGACCTCCATGTTTTCTTTGAGTAGTTAGAAGCAGTTCAACACGCAATGACTAACCTGTCAAGTGATTTTTAATGGTTAGATTTGCTGGTTTCCGGCCCTCGCAGTGCCCGGCCCTTCGCGGATGACCCGGCCCCTTGGGCAGGTCATCGGTCTGCAGGGGGTGTGGATTCCGCCTAGAGGCCCGTGCCCGGTACGGCGGCCGGAGCCGGTGGGCTCGGTGGTGGCCCGTAATCCGCCGAGCCCCACGCATCCCTGCGGGCCGAGCAGGGAGGGGGCGAACAGTCGGCAGATCCGCCAGAACCCGGGACAGGGGACGGTGTCCGCGGCATGCGGCCGACGGGTTTTTGCGGCCCCTCGGTGCCTCCCCGGCCGGTGGCTCCCTCTGGGCGTCGCAGACCGGTGAAGATGCAACGGAAGGCATGCGCGGCCGCAGCGGGGCGGATTCGCGAGCCGAGGCGACGGCCTTCCCTCAGGAGATCTGCATCGCCGCCGTCGCCGTTGCAGGGCGGCCGGTGCGAACCCGCGCACTGCCCGGCCATGATCGGGCTATGCGGCTGCCTGCCCGCTCACGCCTGCGGCTGCCCTGTTTGTGCCCTCGGCCGCTTCGCCGGCCGGGAAGGTGGTGCACGGTACGGCGAGTGCAGCCTGACGCAGAATCACGCGGGAGTGCGCCGACGCCCCCTCGGCTCGGACCCTGGGAGCCGCCGGAGCGGCGAGGTGATGTGCGTGCCCGTGCCCCTTCGATCGCATCGGACAGCGTCGCCGCGACTCGTACGCCGCAGGCTGGCGTTCGACCAGATCAGCGCCCCCGGCACGGCGAGGACGGTGACGAAGGCGCCGCTCGAGGGCCCGTGCGGGACCGGCGCACCCTGTCCGCGGCCGGAATCTGCCTCGCGGACCGGGACTCGGACTCGGGCCTCGACCCCCGGGGACGGGGGCTGCCCCGGGGTGCCGTGTATGCGCACGGGGGTGCTGCTGTCTGCATGCAACCCCCCTGCCTGTAGCCGATGGTTGCGAGTGGCGTACGGAGGGTGAGCGGCTGGTGGGGGCTGGGGCGAGAGCGTGGTGTCCCGCCGACCCGCACCTTAACCTGTATACTGAGGCGTGATGGTTAGATTAGGCAACAAAGTCAGGTAACCTGTCGACAGTGGAAAAGGGGTTAGGGGCCGGTCGTGGTGATAGACAGGAATCAAGAAGACCTGCTGCTGGAGCTACTCAACACGACCCCCGTGGTCGCGGGCTCGACGCGCGATGCTCTCGGCACTCCTTCCGAGGGTCGAGCATGGGCGCGCCAGCATGGGGGGAGCGGGGCGAGTGACGAACTCAGCTGCCTCATCGCCGCACGCGACGCCCTTCAAGACGTCGTGAGAGGGGAGCGCGAACCGGCGTGCCTGGGTGAGTTCCTCAAGGGAGTCAACAGCATTCCCGACATCGCGGACGGGAAGCTCGAATGGTCCCTTCAGGTACCCGCCGCGCGCCGCATGGCAGTTGAGTCGGTGCTGACCTGGGCCAGCCTGCAGGAGACCAAGCCGGGACGGCTCAGGCCCTGCGCAAACCCGCAGTGCCAACGCTTCCTTCTCGACCGAAGCAAGCCCAACAGTGCCCGATGGTGCTCCATGGCCGAATGCGGTAACCGGATGAAGGCCCGGCGCCACTATCAGCGTGCCAAGGAAGCCCGGAACTCCTAGGACCTGACTGAAAAATGATCTTGGCTGGGTTCGCGGAGCCAGAGAACGAGTGCTGCGAGGTGGAGTCCGGCCCGGTAGCGGGCCGCGAGTTTGTCGAAGCGGGTCGCGATGGCCCGGAACTGTTTGAGCCGATTGAAGCAGCGTTCGACGACGTTGCGGACCTTGTAGAGGTCACGATCGAAGGCCGGCGGTCTGCCGCCGGCCCGGCCGCGCCGCATCCGGTTGGCCCTCTGATCAGCCCTTTCCGGGATCACCGCCCGGATGCCCCGGCGCCGCAGCGTCTGGCGGATCGCCCGTGACGAGTACGCCTTGTCGGCGATGACCGCGTCGGGTCTGCGACGCGGCCGCCCGACGCCGGTCCGGGGCACTCTCACCGCGTCCAGGACCGCGTCGACGGCGGTGGAGTCGTTGACGTTGCCCGGCGGGACGACGACGGCCAGGGGCAAGCCCCGGCCGTCGCAGGCGAGGTGAACCTTGGTGGCCGGCCCGCCGCGGGACCGACCGAGCGCCTGACCAGCCGCCGCGCGTTCCGGATCTTCCAGTTCGTCCCCCGCCGACGCCCCTTTAGAAGTGGCCCGCAGAGCGTGCCCACTGGTTGCGGAGTGTGTTGTATGCGCGGCTGTGACGGTCGGCGATTTCGCGGAGAGTCTCACTCTGGGTGGTGCCCACCACGGTGGCCCGGCTCTTGCGGCTGGATGGGACCGGCAGGTTTTCGCGAGCGCCCCTCTGGGGCGTCTGGGCTTCCGCTCGGGCCTGCCGGCACACAAAATTGATGTGCTTCATCACACTCACCAATTTGAGCTACAGTTCAAGAATGGTGTTAGCGTGTAGCCATGGCAAGGCCCAAGCAGTTCGATCCGGATGTTGCCGTCGAGCAGGCCATGGAGGTGTTCTGGCGGAAGGGATACGCCGCCACCACCCCGCAGAACCTCGCGGATGCAGTCGGCATCGGCATGGGGAGCCTCTACAACGCGTTCGGGAGCAAGCGTGCGCTGTTCGAACGGGCGCTGCGCCGTTATGTCGACGTCCGGCTTCGCGCCCTGGCGGAGCTGCTGGAGGAGCCCACCCCGGTCAAGGAGCGCCTCCGCAAGGCGCTGGTGTTCATGGCCGAGGAGGGTGCCCGAGGCTGCATGGTCGTTAATACCGCGGGCGAACTCGCGGGAACCGACGAGGAGGCGGTCCGCGTGGTCCGCCGCGACTTCGACCTGGTCGAGAGTGTCTTCCAGGCGTTGATCGAGGAAGGCCAGCGGGCAGGAGAGATCGCTCCGGAACGTGACCCCGTACCCCTGGGCAGCATGCTCCTGAGCATCATGGTGGGGCTGCGGCTCCTGGCGCGCGTCACCGAGGAGCCGGGTCGGCTTCGCCGGGTGATTGACGCGACGGTCGACTCTCTTTAGCTCACACCCCGGACGTCGCAACTGGCGGAGTTTTTTATGGTCAAGTTTTGTAGCCGCAGTTCAAGAATCGGGAATGAGTCTCAACCTCACCTCCGAGGCGGCGGTCGTCGCCGGAAGGGTCGGCGCCAGTTCGCGGCCGGCGCCGGGGTTCCTCCGGCAGATACCGGGCCTCCACGAGGTGGAGGCGTCGTACTTCAGCCTGGTCACCCCCGAGAAGGCCATCGCGGACGTGGTGTGGGTCTACGAAGAACGCTACGAGGCCGTGGAAGCGATCGCAGGCCACGTCGCCTTCCGCACCTGTGGTACCGCTCCGGCCCCGCCACCGCGCTGGTCGCCTCCGAACCCGACGACACATCGGGTGACTGGCGCGAAGTCCCGGACC
Organism: Streptomyces sp. HUAS CB01; assembly: GCF_030406905.1. Lineage (NCBI taxonomy): Bacteria > Bacillati > Actinomycetota > Actinomycetes > Kitasatosporales > Streptomycetaceae > Streptomyces > Streptomyces chengbuensis. The sequence goes on along the minus strand of NZ_CP129137.1, from coordinate 64,220 downwards.
GCTCCCTGCTCCTGGCGACCGCCGTCGGCGTGCGGATCGTCCCCCTGCACTCCCCGCACCCACACCCCGAGGGACAACGCCCCATGGCCGAAGGCGGTTTCACCCTCGCCGACCGGCTGCCCGCCGGCCATTTCACCACCACCCTCCACGCCGATGTCCGCGACGGCCTGGGCAGCGCGCCAGGCACCCTGTCGCCCAAGTGGTTCTACGACAAACGGGGCAGCGAGCTGTTCGAACAGATCACCCGGCTGCCGGAGTACTACCCGACCCGGGCCGAGCAGGAGATCCTCACCCGCCGCGCCCCTGAGATCGCCCAGCTCACCCGGACCGCCACCCTGGTCGAGCTGGGTTCCGGTTCCTCCCGCAAGACCCGGCTGCTGCTCGACGCCCTCAGCGCCGACGGCACCCTCCGTCGCTACGCGCCCCTGGTCGTCAGCGCGACCGCCCTCGACGAGGCAGGCCGCGCGATCGGCCGTGACTACCCCGGGCTCACCGTTTCCGCCACGGTGGCCGATTTCGAAACAGACCTCGCTCTGTCCGACGAGCCGGGCCCGCGCTTGCTGGCCTTCCTCGGCAGCACCTTCGGCAACTTCGACGCCGAGCAGCGCGGCTACCGCACCCTGTCCCACACGCTCAGCAGCGACGACGCTCTGCTGCTCGGCGCCGATCTGGTCAAGGACCCCGAGGTCCTCGTCCGCGCATACGACGACGCGGCCGGCGTCACCGCCGACTTCAACAAGAACGTGCTCCACGTCCTCAACCGCGAACTCGGCGCCGACTTCGACCTCGGCCTCTTCGACCACATCGCCCCCGTGGAACACCGAATGCGAACGCATCGAGGTGCGACTGCGCTCCCGCACCGCCCACACCGTCAACATCCCCGGCCTCGGTCTCTCCCTCGACCTCGCCATGGGCGAGGACCTGCGCACCGAACTGTCGTGCAAGTTCCGCCGCGACACTCTCACCGCCGAACTCAAGACGGGCGGCTTCACCGTCCGCTACTGGTGGACCGATCCGGCCACCCGCTTCGCCCTCGTCATGGCCGTCCCGAACTGACACGCGCTCCGCTTACCGCTCCAGGCGCTTGATCGCGGCTCCTTGAAATACGGCAGTCGCGGCCGGCACACAAAGACACCGCACCGCCCCCTCAAAACCGCCCGCTCGCGTAAGCCAGAAGCTGGAAGGGACAACAACATGTCAACGAACCTCTCTGATTCCCGGTACCCATGGCACCACGGCGAGGTAACGATGCAGCGGCTTCTCGGGGTGCCGTACTTCGATAATCCCACGACGCGCGGCCTGCCGATGGAGTACGGGCTCTGGATGGCACAGAGCCCCCTTTTCGCGCTGGGAACAGTCGACGAAAACGGCCATCTCTGGACGACCATTCTCGGCGGCCAGCCTGGAACAACCAGGCCCATCGGGGCCGGAGTGCTGGCACTGAGCTCCCTCGCTCATCTGGAACGTCGACCGGAGGAGGGCAACGGGGAGCGAATTGGATTCGACCCCGTACTGGAGGCGCTGTTCTCCGACAAGGGCAGCCGTATCTCCGAAGCTGATGACGGGATAAGAGAAGCGAGTGGGGACGGACCTTCCCGCGACGCAAGAGTCGTCAATCATGGAGGGAGCGGAAAGCAGGTCTCCGGTTTGGCGATCAACTTGGAGACCAGGTCACGAGTCAAGCTCGCCGGCAGAATGCTCGGTGGTGCGGTCCTGGCAAGGCAGCCGGAAGAAAATGCGGCTGCCGTCGGAGACGAGGGACCGGTGAACGTACAGATGGCTGTTGCCGTCGATGAAACACTGGGCAACTGCCCGAAGTACCTGAACAGGAAAATCGTATGGCCCCATGAAGCATCTCCCACCCTGGTGAGTGATGTGCTCCCGTTGCCGCCCGAGGCCGTGGCACTCATCGGCAAATCCGATATTTTCCTCATCACCAGCAGGCACGGCACCGAGACCATGGACACCAATGTCCGCGGTGGGGCACCCGGGTTCGTGCGGGTCTTCAGCAACTCCGCCGCAGACGATGTCAGCCTGGTCTATCCTGAGTATTCTGGGAACCAGCTCTATCAGACGCTGGGAAATCTGAAGTCCGACCCGACCGTGGGAATTACTTTTCCCGATTTCGAAACCGGCGACATTCTCTATGTCGCGGGGCGGGCAGAGATTTTGATCGGCGCAGATGCCGCGTCGGTGCTGCCGCACAGCAAGCTCGCTGTCCGGGTGAAGGTGGAAGCGGCCCGCTTCGTGAGGGACGGGCTGCCGTTCCGTGGGCGACTGCTGGACCAGTCTCCCTACAACCCGCCGGTACGCAAGCTGACTCGCGAAATCAACGGATCGGACTCCGGTTTTATCAAGACGGATGCGGACGGAAAGGCGACAAGTGTAGCCACCGCGACACTGATTCGCAAATCCGCTGTCACGCCGACGATATCGCGGTACACCTTCCGTCTCGCTCCGGACCCGTCTTCCTCCAGGTCGAGCGATGAATTCTCGAACCTCAAGCCGTGGCGTGCGGGACAGCATGTCCTGTTGGATTTCTCCGCCAAGCTTGATCGCGGCTACTCGCACATGCGCGAGCACGACCCCCGATCGCTCAACGATGACTACATCAGGTCCTTCACCATTACGAGCCCGCCCGCTCCTCTCACAGGGCACACCGCAGGAACGGAGCAGCCGGAGTCGTTGACCGGTGCCGAGTTCGAAATCACGGTCCGTAAAAGGGGTCCGGTCACGAATCTCCTCGCCGGGTGGAACCCCGGTTCATCGCTTGAGGTCGCTGTTCTGGGCTTCGGGGGCGAAGCGGACATGAGATTCGCTGATACCACAGCCGAAGCCGACGCGGACGACGACACCGTTGTGGTGGCTGCCGGTGTAGGAATCACGCCTCTCATGGCGCAGGCGCAACCGGCACTGGAATCCGGCCGGAGACTGAAGGTCCTCTGGAGCTTGAGAGCGGATGACCTGCCTCTTGCCGTAGATGTCCTGGGCCGACTCGACGGGCTGGGAACGACGACCAAGCTGTTCGTGACCGGCGCGGTCGATGCCGGACAGGACGGAGAGATCGAAAATCTCCGGCGGCTTGGTGCTCAAGTACACACCCGGAGAATCGAGAAAGCCGACGTCCTGGCCGAAGGAGTGGCGGGACGGCGACGGTTCTACGTATGCACCGGCCCCAGCCTGAGAAGGTCAGTACTGGAATGGACAGTTGGAGAGTACGTGAAGTTTGAGAGCTTCGATTACTAAGTCGAACGCTGCGATGGGCGATTCGACAGCCCAGTACTCTTCTGAGGCGTCTCCACTTCTATGTGCCTTCCGGAACATGTCTGCCGCCCAGTCGACAAGGGGACCGCGCTCTGCGTTAAGGCCGTGTCCTATGTGGTGAGGCGGATGAGTAGTCGTTTGTAGCAGCAGAGGGCGGTGGCGAGGCCAAGGAAGGCCGGGTAGTTGCGGGGGTGGCGTTCGTAGCGGTGGTTGAGTCTGTGGTAGCCGGTGAGCCAGGACATGGTGCGTTCGATGACCCATCTGCGGCGGCCGAGTCGTTTGCTGGATTCGGTGCCTTTGCGGGCGATCCGGACTGCGATGCGTTTGCCGCGTATCGATTTTCGCAGTTCAGGTATGTCGTAGGCCTTGTCGGCGTGGAGTTTGCGGGGCTTGTAGTGCCAGCCGCGGTCGGGGTCGTGTCTCGATTGGAGACCGGCCACCATGGGCTTCAGTCCGCGGCTGTCGTGCGTGTTGGCTGCGGAGATGCCGACGACCAGGGGCAGTGCGTTCGCGTCCGACAGGACGTGCATCTTGGAACCCGCTTTGCCCCGGTCCACGGGGCTCGGACCTGTGAGTTCGCCCCCCTTTCTTGGCCCGGACGTACGCAGAGTCGAGGACCGTGCGGGTCAGGTCCAGCAGGCCGCACTCGTCGATTCGTGACCGCGCCCGCGGCCGCGATCGACGTCAGTTTGAGGAGGATTCTCCGGGGCTTCAAAGGGTTCCTTTCGCGGAGCGTCACGTCTCCGTGTCACGGGCCGGACGGCTCATGTCTCGATTTCCGCCAGGGGCACTCCGGCCAACGGTGAAGGCGACCGCCGGGAGTCCGGGCCCGCCGTCGTGTCGACGCGGTACGCCGTCAGGACTCCGGTGCGTCAATGCGCCGTGCCCGGCCGGAAGGCGTCGGGTCACAGACCGCCCATGCGTATGAGCCACCAGTCCGCGTTGTAGGCGCCGCCGTCCGCGTCGTGCGGGACGGCCGGCCGCTCTTCCACGGTGTCCTCCAGCCGGATGCGGTCCGGAAGCTTGGAGAACCTCAGGCTGCGCTGCAACTGCGCCGCGTCCACCGACTTGCTTTCCTGTTCCATTTCAACGCCTCCTGGCAGACCCCTCGCGGGGTGCTCGACTGCGGTCCGTCCCCTGTGGGTGACAGAGGCCCACGTGGATCCTTGAGGTGGATACGCCGGACGGTCCTGCGGATCCAGGAGCGGCACGGACCGACGTGCTCGGCCCGACATGCCGCGCCCCGGCGAAAGAGGGGCACATACCCTAGTGATCCGCTGAACGAAGGACGACGGCGAGAAGTTCCGCCCCCGAACCGTCACCGGACTTCTCGGCACCAGACGGCGGCGGCGTCGATGACGACGGGGATGTTGCCCGTGTATCGCGCCATGTCATCTCCTTCATGGCGTGAGCTGCAAATCATCCGCAGCCCACGAGCGTCCTCAGGCGACTTTTTCATCACCTGTTCATCAGGTGACGGCATGATGGCATCAAAAGAGGTCACCAGTCAAGCTAGTGACGAATCACGATCGCTCAGCGCGCCTCGCATCTCGACGCCCGCCGAGCGGCAGTGGCGCACATCCACGACGGCCCCGGGGCCCGTCGGCCCCACGGGGCGCAACCCGCGCCGGGCGGGAACGGACGGGGCCAGGCTCGACGGCGGCACCACGGCAAGGGGCGTCATGGCGCGACGGGGCCGAACCTGTCGCGAGCCTTCCAGGGCTACGGCGAGACCTTGGATGCCCTGCTTTTTCCACCCAACCGCTTGCGGGCGCGGTACGCCGCGGCCTTGAACTTGTTGCCGCACGGGTCCATGGCACACCACTCCCGACGCGCACCCCGGGATCGGTCGATGTAGACCTGCGAGCACTCGGGATCGCTGCACTCCTTCAGCAGTCGCACGTCCGGCCCTCCGAGGACCGAGACGGCGTCCTGGGCAACAGCGGCGAATGCCTGCTCGACAGACGCTTCGACGTGCCGCCCTCTCGAGGTGAGCTGCAGAACTGGGGTGGGCTTGCGCGCGTAGTCGTTGACGAGTGTCAAGGCGTCCCGGTCGTAGTCCTGGCCGGACATGGTCGCCAGGATGAGCCGATAGACGGCTTCCCTGAGTGTCAGGGCCTCTCGAAGGTCCGCGGCCTTGACGGTGATCTCGCGCTCCGTGATTCCGCTTTCACGAAACCACGCGCCGAGGCTCTCGGGTGTGGGCATGTCCTCACGCGGTTGGGAGCGGTGCCGGTAGCGCAGCGTTCCTGCGAAGTCGAGGGCCAGGGCACCTCCAGGAAATGCGTGCATGTCACCATCCTAAACAGTGACGTATCGGTACGCAAGGACCGACCCGAGGCCACCGAGAACCCCAATGAACACCGAACGGCGCGGCCTCACCTCGACGGCCCACCACGCCTCCCTGTGCGGATCAGCAGCATGAGGGCGTGAAACGCATGCCGGCCATCCGTGCCGCCTTCAGCGGCAACCGGGCACTCTGGACCAAACGGACTTCGACCTTTGGCTCGCCAGCCACACCACCCCGCACGCCGTGAACGGCAACCTCATCCGCTGGGCCACAGCCCGGGGCCTGACCGGCCCACTCGACCTGCCCAGGCGAGGATGCTCGTTCGCCGTCAACTTCCAAACGGCCGACGAGTACGACCAAAGGCCGCACCGCTGCCTCAACGACAGCACGCCCATCGTCGTCGCCGACTTGCTTGGGCCTCAGCCCCGGCGACAGCGGAGACGTGGGCCAGGTACGCCCTCGACAGCTGGACCCACGGGCGCGTCCGGCGTCCTGGTCAACCGCAGTCCGGGCGGTGCCTCGACGCGACGGGGCCGAGCTCGGCCGACGCAACCCGACTGCAGATCTGGGACTCCGCGGGCAGCGCCAACCAGAAGTGGGCCCTGCCAGCTGACCCACCCGGCGGACATCGGCCGACGCCCGGGGTGTGGGCCGGCGACTCGACCCCGCCGGCGGCAGGCCGCGACGTTCGCTGCGGTCGATGATCTCTGCCATGGCCTGGCGGGCGGCCTTGGACTTCACTGTGGACGCGGCCGTGTTGAAGGCCAGGCACCTGATCTCGAGACCCGGCAGGTCGACGAGTTCGACGTTTCCGTCGGTGCCCGCATCGAGCCTGTTGATCTGCTCCGGGGACATGGCGCGGGCCATGATTTCGATGTCACCCTTGTCGATCGCGGCGCCCATGGCTTCGGGGCCCTCGAAGGCGCGTACCACGACCTTGTCGTTGTCTTCAAACTGCCCCGGTAGAGGGGGTTCTTGGTGAAGGTGACGCTGGCGATCGTGTCGTCCTTGACAGTGGCCTTGAAGAGCGGATCCACGCGTGGACGACCGGCCTCGGTGACGATCCCGACGACGTGAGTTTCCGGCCCACGACGCGGGCGAGCTGTTCGACGGGCCGCTGCGCGTCCTCCGTCATGCCGCCCGGACCGGGCAGGAGCAGCAGGCCAAGTCCGTTGGTGCGGAAGCGTTGTCCGTAAGGCACCAGAGTCCGTGCCACTCCGGTCGGGCGGCCGTCGGCGGCACGGAGACCTGACCGAACCGAACTGAGGGTCTCGTCCGGCAGGCCAAGGATGTGAACCGGCGATCCGCCGGCTCGGCCGACTCCACCATCACTGCAGCCAGATGCGGTAGCAACCGCCCCAAACCGCCGACACTAAGAGGTCGTCTCATTTGGCGAGTCGGCGGTAGCAAATGAGGGTGCAGGCGATGGCGGTGAAGGCCAGGAAGTGTTCGGCCTTGCGTTCGTAGCGGCGGTGGAGCCGACGGCAGCCGGCGAGCCAGGCCATGGTGCGCTCGATCGTCCAGCGGTGACGACCCAGTCGTGTGGAGGATTCGATGCCCTTGCGTGCGATGCGGTGGGTGATGCCGCGCTTGCGCAGCCATCGACGCAGGTGGTCGTAGTCGTAGCCCTTGTCGGCGTGCAGCTTGGCGGGCTTGCGTCGGCGTGGGCCGCGGCGGGAGCGGATCGGCGGGATCCCACGGACCAGGGGCTGCAGGGCCTGGCTGTCGTGGAGGTTGGCGCCTGATATGCCGACGGAGATGGGCAGACCGGTCCGCTCGGTGATCAGGTGGATCTTCGAGCCTTTCTTGCCCCGGTCGACAGGATTCGGACCTGTCAGGTCCCCCCTTTCAGAGCCCGCATGTTCACCGAGTCGATCGCACACCTCGACCAGTCCAGGTCTCCGCGGGCGCCGAGTTCGTCCAGCACCAGGCGGTGCAGTTTGGCCCAGACGCGGGCCCTGCTCCATTCGCTGAACCGGCGGTGCGCGGTCGGCCCCGACGGGCCGAAAGACGGCGGTAACTGCTTCCATGTACACCCTGACGTGGCCACGAACACAATCGCGGCCAGTACCTCGCGATCTCCATACCGCCGTCGGCCACCACCTTGAGGCCGGGTCGGGGCCGGTGGCACCACCCGCGCGAACAACTCCCACAGCTCATCCGGCACCAGACGCTCCACGATGTCCACGACCGCAGACTATCGAACACGCCAAATGAGATGTCCTCTAAGGCACGAAGAGCGGACGTACGCGGCTACTTGGAGATACGAACGGCTCGATCGTGCGGCGGCGTCTCCCTGCGAGTACCCGTATACATCGGGCGTTCCACTGCCGGCACGTGGCGTGCAGCATCGTGTTCAACAGCTGGACACAGCCCAGGAGGTATTCCAGTGGAAATCAGGCCAATGCGCTCGTGGATTCACCACAGCCGGGGCGAAGTCCTTCGGCAGGCGGGCGTGGGACGACAGGATCTGGTCGGCATCTACGAGGACATGATCACCAGGCAGGGGTTCGAGGGCCGCGACGCGTACCTGTACCGGCGCAACGAGCCGGTCAAGTTCAAGCGCATCGAAGGCTCCGCGGCGTACCTCGACCTCGACGGGAAGCTGCTCGAGCCCACCGACCTTGCGTTCGCCGATGGCGGCCAGCTGAAGCTGTTCTACAACCCGGACGTGTCCATCTGGGTGAGCCGGCGCAGCGAGAACATGACCTACACGGCGCGCAACGCCGACGGGGATGAGCTCTACTTCGTGCACGAGGGCACCGGTGTCTTCTACACCGAGTTCGGCCCGATCCCCTACGAGCCCGGCGACTACGTGCTGCTGCCGAAGGGCGTGAGCTACCGGATCCGCCCCGCCGGTCCGGTCAACTACTTCCTGATCGTCGAATCGGCCGAGGAGATCGGCTTCGCCGACATCGGTCCGATCGGCCGCCGTGCTCCGTTCGACCCGGCCCTGCTGTACGTGCCCTCACCGGAGCTGGACGAGCTCGGTGACGGCCGCAACGAGACCGGTGAGTGGCCCGTTCGGCTCAAGTACGACGGCCAATACTCCACTGTGTTCTACGACTTCGACCCGATCGACGCCGTGGGCTGGAAGGGCGACCTGTTCCCCTTCAAGATCAACATCCGGGACTTCCGGCCGATCACGAGCGACCGCATCCATCTCCAGCCGACCGCACACAGCATTTTCGCCACGCGGAGTTACATCGTGGGCAATCTGCTTCCCCGTCCCATCGAGGCGGCTCCGGGCGTGGAGCCGGTACCGGCGTACCACCGCAACGTGGACATGGACGAGTTTGTGTTCGTCCACGGGGGGACCGCTCTCGGTCTGGAGGCCCCAGCGGCCAGCCTTTCTTTCCTGCCACGGGGCCTGCACCACGGCCTGCCCGAGGAAATCATGGAACAGATCCGCAAGACGGTGAAGCCGGGCGACTACATCGACATGGAGTTCATCTTCGTGGACACGGCGCGCCCGCTGCTCGCCACGCAGGAGGCCCTGGCCAGCAAGCGTCAGCAGCACTACCTCAAAGGCAAGAAGTAGTCCGGTCAGTAAGAGCGTCAAGCGACGGGAATTCCTGGTGATAGTACATGGCTGAACAGCAGAAAAAGATCAGTACCGTGGGCGTCGGCATCGCCGATTTCTCCGCCCTGCCGGAGAGGACCGAGACGACGGTCATCCCGGTCGCCGCCTTCGACGGTGTCGCCTCCCGGGGCGTCCTCTACACTCGGGGTGGCGAGCGGACAGTCGTGGTCGTGTCGCATCCGCGCGGCGACAATAGCCGGCATTACGCCGCTCCGGCTCTCCTGGAGGCCGGCTATGCCTTCTACTCCCACCAGACCCGGTCCTTGCACAACGACATCGACTGCGAGCACGAGAGACTGCTGCTCGACCTCGCGGCGGGACTCAGCCATCTGAAGAACAAGCTGGGCTTCGAGAACATCGTGTTCCTCGGAAACAGCGGCGGCGCATCGCTCCTGGCGTTCTACCAGCAGCAGGCGACCAGGACACCCCCGGACAGGCTGATGGACACCGCGGGCGGGGAACCGCTGGACCTCAACGCGGTGGAGATGCCCAGCGCCGACGGGTTCGTCCTGCTCGCGGCGCATCCCGGTCAGGGGCCGTTCATGCTCACCAGCATTGACCCCTCCGTCGTCGACGAGGATGATCCGCTGGCAACGGATCCAGAACTTGACATGTACAACGCAGCCAACGGATACCGCGAGCTTCCGGAGCCGAGCAAGTACTCGGAGGGGTTCCTGGAGCGTTACCGGGCGGCGCAGCGGGCACGGGTGGCCCGGCTCGATGCCCTGGCCCGCAGTCTGATCGCCGACCAGAAGCGTAACCGGCAAAGGATGCAAGATCCGGGGTTCGCGGACCTGCCCCTGGAGGAGCGCAGTCGCATAACGCGCCGCGCGGTGGTGGGCAGCTACATGGTCGTCCACCGGACCGAGGCCGACCCGGCGTTCCTGGACCTGAGCCTGCACGCCTGGAAGTCCACCCGGAAGCCCGGATCCATTCTCGGGCCCCGGCCGGAGGAGACCAACTACGCGCCAGGCGGGTTCGGTCGCGTGGTCACACCACGAGCGTGGCTGAGCACCTGGTCCGGGCTGTCGACACGGGCCAAGCTGCTCGAGTCGGTCGAGTCGATCCACGTACCGCTGTTCGTGGTCAACTTCACCTCCGACAGCCTCGCCTTCCCCGACGACAACCAAACCCAGTTCCACGCCAGCCCGGCCGAGGACAAGGCGATGCACTTCGTCGAAGCCGACCACTTCGGTCTGCCCCTCCCGCAGCGCGAACAAGCCCTGCGTCCCATCGTCGAGTGGCTCACTCCGCGGTTCTCCGCAGCACCCAGCAACTGAAAAACCCTCTTTGGCCGGAGCGGTGGATGGCACCGCTCCGGCGGATGGCACTGAACAACATCACCGGAGTGTGAAGTGAAGCATTTTGTGGTGACCCTCGATTTCACCGGAACCTCCATGGACCAGGAGGTGAGTGCGGCCCAGGCAGCTTTCGTGCACCGGCTGTACAACAAAACCGCCTTGGTTCTCGCAGGTCCGTTCGACGACGGCGAGGGAGGGATGGCCGTCCTGCGCTGCGACTCTCTTGAGCAGGCGGAAAAGCTCTACCGAGACAGTCCCGTCATCCGCTCCGGCCACGCCACCTTCAAGGTGCGTGAATGGAAGGTCCTGCTGGGCGAGATTTAGACCGTGTCCTATGTGGCTGGTGCTTGTTGGATGGTTCATGGGGCGGGGTACGTGGAGTTGGATTGTTCCGGACGGGTTGTGGGAGATCGCGAAGCCGCTGATCCCGCCGTCGAAGGTGCGGTCGCAGGGCGGCGGGACGCAGGACACATCGGACGAGACGCTGTTCGCCGCGATCGTCTATGTGCTGGTCAGCGGTTGTGCATGGCGGGCACTGCCGCCGTGCTTCGGCATCTCCAAGTCCACCGCCCATCGTCGGTTCGTGATCTGGTCCAGGGCCGGCGTCTGGGGACGTTTGCACGAGGCGGTCCTCGACCGGATCGACGAGTGCGGCCTGCTGGACCTGACCCGCACGGTCCTCGACTCTGCGTACGTCCGGGCCAAGAAAGGGGGGCGAACTCACAGGTCCGAGCCCCGTGGACCGGGGCATAGCGGGTTCCAAGATGCACGTCCTGTCGGACGCGAACGCACTGCCCCTGGTCGTCGGCATCTCCGCAGCCAACACGCACGACAGCCGCGGACTGAAGCCCATGGTGGCCGGTCTCCAAACGAGACACGACCCCGACCGCGGCTGGCACTACAAGCCCCCGCAAACTCCACGCCGACAAGGCCTACGACATACCTGAACTGCGAAAATGGATACGCGGCAAACGCATCGCAGTCCGGATCGCCCGCAAAGGCGCCGAATCCAGCAAACGACTCGGCCGCCGCAGATGGGTCATCGAACGCACCATGTCCTGGCTTACCGGCTACCACAGACTCAACCACCGCTACGAACGCCACCCCGCAACTACCTGGCCTTCCTCGGCCTCGCCGCCGCCCTCTGCTGCTACAAACGACCACTCATCCGCCTCACCACATAGGACACGGTCTTAGACACCGTTTCAGTTGGTGAGTCGGCGGTAGCCGGTGAGGGCTGCGGCAATGCCGACGAAGGCGAGGAAGTGCTCGGCCTTGCGCTCGTAGCGGCGGTGCAGTCTGCGGCATCTGGGCCATGGTCAACTCCATGACCCACCGGCTAACCGTCGACCCGAACAAAGTAGGGCAATACCTCCGCCCGAAACCCCCCGCGGCAGCCTCAACCAGTACCGAGCACCCTCTTACGCCAAGGAAGAATTTGTGAGTCACGCATCGCCCTCGGAAGTAGTCCGAGACTTCTGTGCAAACTTCGGGCCCACCTACGACGACGCCATCGTCATGTTCAAGCGACTGATCCACTCGAATGTCAGCTGGCAGTCCATCACAACCATCGACCACCCCGTGGAAAGCCTCGACGCGATGCTGGAGAACCTGCACCGCGCCCGTGAAACCATGGGGGCGGAACGATTTCGTGTGGACATACATCATATCCAGGACAGCGGAGACGTTGTTCTGTTGCACAGGACAGACAATGTCATGGACAAGGACGGCAAGCTGATACATGCGCTCGATATGATGTCGATGTTCCGCGTGAAATACGGGAAGATATGCTGGTCGCGGGAGTACTTCTTCGACTCGCGCTCTTTTGCCGTGGACTGGGAAAACTAACCAGCGCAGGCGCATCGACCAAGGCCGCCGCGACCTGTGCGTGGTGGTCACCCGGCTGCGGCGCCTGCGGCTACTGCCCTCGCGGGTGGTGGTCCACTTCGTTCTCGCGCCGGCCCTGTTCGAGCGCGGACTCGCATCCCGCCCTCGAAGCTGAACGCGACGGTGCTCCGGTTGTCATCCGACGGCGGCCAGCGTGGTCGATGGGCTGGACGCAGGGTCGACAGGGAGCGCGAGGTAAGGCGTGGCTGCCGTCCACTCTCGCCCCGGGGCGCCTTCCGGCCTGTGGACCAGCCTGCCGAGGTGGTCAAGGATAGTACTCACAGGGAGACCATCCGAGGCTGCCTGTAGGGCACCATGAGCGTGTGTACCCCGAAAGTGAGTTGGCAACATTCCTACGATCGCGCCGGGAACAGGTGAAACCCGAGCAGGTTGGGTTGCCGTCTTCCGGCCGGCGGCGGGTCCCTGGTCTGAGGAGAGCAGAGCTCGCCATGCTCGCCGGCCTGAGCATGGAATACCTGGAGCGCCTGGAGCAGGGCAGGGACACCAATCCGTCGGTCGCCGTGCTCGCCGCGCTTGCCCAGGCGCTGCAGATGTCTGACGACGACAAACGACACCTTGCGCTGCTGGCCATGAAGCGGCACACCTCCGCGCTGTTCCCCAGTCCCCGCCCGGTCAACGATGTGCCGCGCCCGACGTTGCCTGTGTTGCTGGATCTCCTGGATCCCACGCCGGCCTGTCTGCTGGGGCCGATCTGCAACATTGTGGCCTGGAATGCGTCGTGGGAGAGGCTGGGCAGGCCGTTGGGAGCGCTGGACAGCAACCCGCCCAACCTGCTGCGCAACCACTTTCTGACGTCCGCCTCGCGGCGGGTCTTCACCGGCGACGACTGGGCAGCAGCGGCGGACGAGCTGGTCGGCTTTCTGCGGTCCGGCCAACCGTACTGGGGCGACGACGACGACTTCCGGGCGCTGGTCCACGAGCTCAGCGTGGCTCCCGAGTTCGTGACCCGGTGGGCCGCCCACTCAGTCGCGTCCCAGCAGCCGGACATCAAGCAGATCTTCCACCCGGAAGCTGGGATCCTGCACATCACGGTCGAGATTCTCCACGTGGGGGACGGCAACCACTGGCTCCAGGTGTGGCTGCCGCGCAACGAGGAGACCGCGGCCGCGATCAGCGCGCTCCTGGACACGCCGATGCGCGCGATTCCCAGTGACACCGCGCGTCGGCAGAACCAGGCACCGCACAGCGCTCCTGATCCGGAGAACGGGGGGTGAACCCCGAGCTCGGACACCTGCCAGGACGTCGCTGTCCCGGCGGTCACCACCGGGGGGTCGACGGCGGCTTCGGCTGTTTCCAGGGAAGCATGTGCACGCAGGCGCTGAGCACTGGGGTTCCCCCGAGATGCGGCCACAACTCGTCCGGTACCAACCGCTTCACCAGATCCGTCATGCACCGCTCAACGAGCGATCACGCCATCAGAAACGGGGTCTAACGCCCGAGCGCGGGAGCCGTCGACGGCCGCCCGGGAGAACCACTCTCCGCGCACCCCGCGGCGCACCTGAGGGCGAGCGCACACTCTCGCAGCACTAACCGTATATTACCACTTGACAGGTTAGGGGTGGCGAGGGGTCAGTTATCGTCCCGTGCTGGACGATAACGGCTCACCTGGCGCCTGAGTGCTCCGGCCGACCGTGAGCTCGCCGCTCGTGCCGTGATCGAATGGGACGGCGTCAGGCGCACGGCTTCGAACCGGCTGAGAGCCTGCGGGAATGACGAGTGCACCTTGTTCCTTCTCGACCGGTCGAAGAACAACAGTGCGCGATGGTGCTCGATGTCCAGCTGTGGCAACCGGTTGAAAGCCCGCCGCCACGACGAACGCCAGAAGAACAAGGTCACGCCGCACTGACCGACACGCTGCCGTTTGCTTCTCGCGTCACCGCCCAATCGGGGTCATACCGTGCCAGAGCGCTCAAGCGCGGCCCCGTTGCAGTCGCCCGCAGCCAAGACCTGGCCGGACCAGATGTTGGATGCCAGCAGGCGACGCACTGCTTCGGTCCGGATCGTTACTGCCCGCCACGGTGCCCGCAGACCCCTTGAGTGACGAGTCCGGGCCGCCGTGGGCGGTGGTCACGGAGGCCCGCCGCTGCGGTGACGAGCGAAGCTACGTGCGGCCCGCACGCGGTTTCCGCAGCGCTTCGAATGCCAGCGTCTGCGAGGGTCGGTACGCAAGAACAGCACCACGCAGTCGTCCGCGGCGCACTCGACGAGGTTCTCTGATGCTGCGGCGAGATTCACGACCGCGCTGGCCAAGCCGGCCAGCAACTCGGTCAGATTGTTCGCGTCCGGTGATCCGCTGGCAGCGAAGTGGACCGCACTGTTCCAGTCGCCGTCGAGTTGCTCTGCCCTCGGAGCCGCCACGCTCGCAGCGTTGACAACGTCCAGGTCCTGGGGTGGTGGGGTGAGACCTGCACTGCGGGCGCGCAGGATCCAGCGGGCACTGTCACGCAGTTCAAGCAGCGCCGCATGGTCGCGTCCCGAGATCGGAGAGTCGTAGCCAAGCTCTCCGGAGAGCCATCCGGCCGCAGCGTCACGGTTGGCGAGCTGGTCGATCAGTCCGGTTGGCCGGTCCAAGCGCGTATTGACGAACGCGAGGGTGCGCTGGCTATCAAACACGACAACAGTCTACTGACCTTCAAAGCGTGGTGTCGGCGGGGCTGACGGTTCATGATCCCTGCGGTATGCCGATGGCCTGAGGTATGGGCAGGGGGGCGGACTGACCGACGAACGGCGGGCCTTCCGAGAGAAGTTGAGGATGGAGGCGGCCGAGCGGTTCTGGCAGGGCGACGAGACCCCGGTCATCGCTCACGACCTGCGGCCCCGGTGCTCGGAAACGGGCACGCCGGGTGCGGGAAGCGGTCCGGGGAAACGGACCGGTCGACGAGACCGGCACCGCGCCCCGGATCGACTTCACCACCCACCTGACTGCCGGAATGCGCCGCTACATCGCCGACGGCGACTGGCTCACCGTCTACCAACTGCCGCCCTACGCACCCGACCTCAACCCGGCATCTGGTCCGTGCTGCGACGCACCACCACAGCCAACCGTGCATTCGCCTGCCCCGACGAGCTGATCACCGCCGTCCGGCGCGGCCTCCGCCCGCTCCAGTACCGCCCCGACATCCTCGACGGCTGCCTCACCGGCACCGGCCCTCCGGCGCCAACCTGCATGACGACATCACGCATTCAAGATCAGTAAACGGCCAGCGAACGGGTCGCTGCGTTCACCGAACCGTTGGTCGCCGCCACCGTGAGAAAACCGGGATCCGGCTCGAGAGTGGCCACCCCAGAAAGCAGCACGAACGACCCGTCCTCGGCATCTTCGGAGCGAAGCGTTTGGGCCGGCATGATCGGACCCACGACCTTCGTGTGGAAGGACAGCGGGATCGCCTCTGGGCTCAGCTCTCCGACGGCGCCGCGGGCCCTCGCCGACACGGTAGACACCACGTGATGGACGCTGCCCACCTCGTCGGCCGGAGCCGCGATGGAGGTGTCGTCCGTAACGTCGACATACTTCACGGAGACAGTCGTGTCCGTGTACGCGGCCTCGAGTGCCACCCGGTTGCGACCTGCGGCGACCACATGCGCCCCTCGGCCACGGCTGCGTCGACAATCGCCCGAGCGATGCCGCTCCCACGCCCGACGACGAGGACCGTCTCACCCTGCAAAGAACCCGTCACCACGGGCTCCTCCGATTGGTCCGCACGACACCAGAGCCCCGTGCGCCGTACGCGGAGATTCGGGACATGAAAATCCTGGAGGCTCACTCACCGAATCGCGAACGACCGCCGAACGGCAGACCCGTCCGCCATCGTCGGGCGGCCTCTGCTGCCCGTGGCGGACCCGGTTTCAGCGGGAGAAGACCTCATCGGTTCCCAGGCTCCGGTCTACCCCATGGGGTACTGCGGCGTGCTGGCCCGGCTCGAGGTGCAGCCGCTCACCGTCCAGGTAGACCTCGACCTTGTCGGGCTCGAAGGAGACAAGGTCGTCGATCCGCCCGACCTCGGTGTAGGCCTCACGGTAGGACCAGGCCGCCTTCTTGGACTCGCCGATGTCGTAGTAGCTGGCCAGCCCCTTGTAGGGGCAGAACGTCTGGCTCTCGACCGACGTCAGTTCCTTCCTCTGGATGTCCTCGCGCGGCACGTACCACCGCGGTGCGAACCCGGACTCGTAGAGCACCACCGGCCGGGTGGTCCGCGCGATCACCGTGTCCCCCGAGCGCACCTCCAGGGTGCGGGAGGTGTCGCGGATGTCGATGCGGTGATAGGGGTCCGACGCGTGCCCGAGAATCCGATCGTCCTCCTCGTAGAAGGCGTCCATGGCCCTCCATGCGAACGCGACCCGCCCCTCCAGCTCACTGGCGTACGGGGGCAGCCCCGTGAGCTGCCACGCCGCGCGTTCAGTGCGATGGCCCGCGGCGTCCACTGTGAACCAGGACGTCTCACCGAGCTCACGGTGCTGGGTGGTGCGTGCGCTGGCCTCGAGGACGTCCGGGCGTACCGACGAGAGCGGGAAGTAGGCGACCGGATAGCGTCCCGGCTCGTACAGCAGCACGACGTCCTCGCTGTCCGCGATCCATTCCCCGCTGTACTTCACCTTCATCCTGCGGCGCAGCCGCTCCGCGAAGAGCAGCCTTTCCGGCAGAGGCTCGGGGGTGAGGAACCTTCCGAGCGCGGTGGAGGAGAGCGGTCCCTGCTGCCATGACAGTCCCATGGCCGGTTCCTTTCATCGAACGCGGGGCGAACTGCGTCGGCGTCAGCCGGATCCAAGGTGATCCAGACTCTGTCGAGCCGAACCCGCAGCTAATGCGTAAAGTAAAGGTAGAACCATTAGATCTGTTCCGCAAGGAGTCAGTCACCTGCATCCCTGCTCAGTCGACACATCTATCGACTGTGTCAAGGTGCTCCTCGGAGAGACTAATGGGTATAGTTGCATCGTGGGTGTTCGAGTTGATATAGGTGAACTACAGGAGGCGGGCTTCCCCATGGGGGGTGAGCCCCTCGTTGCGCTGGACCTGGCCGACACGCTGATCACGGTCACCGAACCAGCCACAGATCTCATTGGCACCCAAGACGCTTCCGCCACATGGTGGGCCCTGCAGTCCGGAAGCCTGCCGCCCGGGCCTGTCCCCGACGCCGCGGCCATGCGCCGACTGCGCGCGGCGATCCGGGACGTCATGGACGCTCATCTGGAGGGCCGGGACGCCCGGCCCACCTCGCTGGACGACATCAACGCGGCAGCCGCCTCGGCCCCCATGAGCCCTCGGCTGGTCATGACGGCAGGTGGTATCCGCAGGGAGGAACGCTGGCACACCGAACACGGTGGGAATGCGGCATTGGCAGCCATCGCCGCAGAGGCGATCGGGCTGCTCGCCGACCCAGAACGGCTCGGGCTCCTGCGTCGCTGTGCCAACCCGGCCTGTTCGATGTTCTTCCTTGCCGAGAACAAGCGGCGCAAGTGGTGCACCAGCAACATCTGCGGCAACCGCACACGGGTCGCCCGCCACTACCAACGAACGCACACCGACCGAGCCGGTGGCACGTGACGCACCGGCCGGCCGCCGCAAGGCGCACGGCAGACAAGACCCGACAGGGGCGACGATGAGCAGCGTGGGCTTCCACGAAGGCGAACGCGACGTCCAGCACCGGGCGGGAGTCGAGGCCGAAGCGGCCCGGCTCGAAGGGATGCTCCTGGGCCATGTTTTCCTCGGCACTGCGACAGCGGCAGCCCTCGCCATCTGGCTCCGGAGCTGACGGACTCAGGAACCATCCTCAGCCGGCCGCTGATGACCACAGGGAACCGGGCTGCCGAGCTGGTCGAAGACATCCGCGACGCTCCCCGAGTTCACCCACACCGTGATGCCCTGATCGTGCACGACCACGTTGAACGGCGACTCCTCCGGCTCCGTCCTGGTCACCACGGTGAACTCCTCGCCCGGACGCATCCGGTGATCGGTTCCCCACGGCTCTGCAGCACGAACGCGATCGAGAGCGTGAACGCCCGCATCCGCAAGGCCGTCCGCGCCCGCGGACACTTCCCCAACGAGGCCGTCGCCCTCAAGTGCATCTACATGGCGCTGATGAGCCTCGACCCGACGGGCAAGAGCCGCAAGAGGTGACCATGCGCTGGAAGGCGCTCCTGAACGCGTTCCAGATCGCCTTTGAGGGCCGCCTGACCCCGAGCAACCACTCAACAACCAAGATCAGCGGTTAAATTGACGCACCCCCTGTCGAACGTCGTCTACCGCATCTTCAAACGCGACCGCCACACCACTCTCCCTGCGGCCGCTTGACACACAGAGGCACTCATCAGCGTCTCCGACGGCACCCCTCGGGCCCGGTGACACCACCCCCCAGGTCATCCACTCGACAGGGGGCAACAGCCATGCCGGGCCCGGAGGCCAGCGGCCCCATTGCAGGACCGCGAAAAACACAACTGTGAGAGTTCTTCTGCGGCCCGGGATGGGTTGCTGCCAGGCTCGGCGCTCGTGATCCGGCATGATTCGAAACATAACTGGCGTCCCGTCAGGGACTGCCGTTCCCCCGAGATGTCTGCCGGACGCGGGCGTCGGCCCGGCCCACCCGTGGGCTTGATCAGCAGCTTGTCCGCCTTCCGGCGTGACTCATCACAGTTCCGCCACGTGGTGACTCCACCCAGGCCGACGCCGCTACGGTCGTTCGCCCGGAGGAGAACAACCGCATGACCATGCTTGCAGAACAAGTTGATGGCGTCATCGGCGTCGACACCCACCGCGACACCCTCGCCGCAGCCGCCGTGAGCCCCATCGGCGCCGTCCTGGCCAGCACCGATTCCCCGGCCAACGCCCGCGGCTACCAGTGCCTGCTGGACTTCGCCCGCCAGCAGGTTCCCGGCCGCCGTTGCTGGGCGCTGGAAGGAGTCGGCAGCTACGGCGCCGGCCTCGCGGTCTTCCTGGACCAGGCCGGTGAGCAGGGTCGTCGAGGTCTGCCGCCCGAAACGAGCGGCCAACCGCGGGGGCCGTAAGACCGACATGCTCGACGCCATCCGGGCCGCCAAGGAGGCTTTGGCCACGGACATCTGATCCAGCTCGCCTCCGCGGCGAACGCGAGGCATTGCGGATGCTGCTTGCCACCCGTCACGGCGCGGTCCTCGCTTCCACCGCCGCGATCAACCAGCTCAAGGCCCTGATCGTCTCTGCTCCGGACGGGCTCCGCGCCGAGTTGCGGAAGCTCAAGCGCCCCGCCCAGATCGCCTACTGCGCTCAGTTCCGCGACCGCCCGGCCGAGGATCTGGGGCACCGGATGACGGTGCAGGTCATGTGGTCCACGGCCCAGCGCATCCAGGCCCTGCAGGCCGAGGCCAAGGAACTCGAGAACGAGATCCTCGCCCTGGTGCGGCGGCATGCCCCCGAGCTACTCGGCTTGCTCGGGGTCGGACCGATCACCGCCGCCCAGATCTTGGTCAGCTGGTCTCACCAGGGACGATTCCGTTCGGAAGCCGCCTTCGCGGCCTTCGCCGGTGTTTCGCCGATCCCTGCCTCGTCCGGGCTGACCAACCGACACCGTCTCAACCGCAGCGGCGACGGGCAGCTCAACCGGGCCATGCACACGATCACCCTGATCCGGATGCGTCTCGATCCCTCTACGAAGACGTATGTCGCACGCAAGATCGCCGAGGGGAAGACCTCCCGTGACGCGCAGCGGTGCCTCAAACGGGTGATCTGCCGACAGATCTTCAAGATCCTTGAGCGCCCCGACCGGAACCGACTCGGCAACGTCGAAGAACTCGCTCAAGCGGCTTGACACGACATAGCAGCCTCGGGGGCCGGTGCGCGGATGTCAGTTCAAGGTCTTGGCGAGATCGTTCTGCTTCAGCCAGTTCGAGGCGACCGTGGACGGGTCACCGCCGTCCACGACTTCGGCGACCAGTGTGCGCAGGGTGTCCGTGTCGAGCTTGGCGGAGACGGCGTCGCAGGCATCGGCCATTGGCTGAGTAAGGACGTCCTGCTTGAAGACGGGAACGATGTTCTGTGCGGCGAAGATGTGCTGAGGGTCCTTGAGCGAGACCAAATCGAAGCGGGAGATCGCCGGGTCGGTGGAGAAGATGTTGGCCGCATCGACCGTGCCGTTGCGCAGCGCGGTCTGTATGACGGTCCCGCTGGGTGAGAGCGACACGAACTGCTTGAAGACGACGCCGTACACCTTTTTGAGCGCGGGCACACCATAGGACTCGGTTCGCATCGGAGCAGGGGCACCGAGCCGGAGTCTGTTCGCAACGGGCTTGAGGTCGCCGATGGTGGTCAGGTGGTACTTGTCGGCGGTCTTCCTGGTGACGGTGATCGTGTCGGCGTCCTGGGCGGGCGCGTAGTTGACGACCGCCAGGTTCTGGTTCCTGGCTGTTTGCTGGAGTTCCGCGTAGACATCCTCGGAAGAGCGGGCCGTGTTACCGGGGGAGAGGTAGTTGAGCAGGGCGCCGCTGTATTCGGGCACTGCGCCGATGGATCCGTCCTTGAGGGCGGCCATGTAGGCGGTGCGCTCACCGATGTTGGCGTGGACGTCGGCCTTCACTCCGTTGGCCTTCATGGCTCCCGCGTAGAGGTGGGCGAGGAGTTCCGCCTCGGGGAACGCGGCGGAGCCGATGGTGACGGAACCGGCCTTGGCGGGCAGGGCCTTGATGGTGGTCGAGGTCGGTGCTCCGGATGTGCCGGCTGAATCCGGCTGAGATGAACTGCCGGTCGCACCGCAGGCGCTCACTGCTGCGAGAACGCCGAATGCGAAGCCGGCGGAGAGGATGCGTCGCATGATGATTCCTTTAGGGTTCCGGACCTTGTGAGTGCCGTCAGCGAGTCACCCGGCGTTCTGGACCGGGTTCTGGCTGTTCATGGGATTGGTGCGTTGCCGGGTGCCGGACAGAGCGATCCCGGGAGATGTGAGCAGGCGTTGAGCGAGGTTGAGCAGGGCGTCGACAGCCAGGGCCAGCACGGCGACGCTGACACCACCGGCCACCATGGCGGGATAGCCGTAGCGGAGGTCCCTGAGGTTCTGGTGCCCGTCGACGATGAGCCGCCCCAGACCACCGACCAGCGGCGCATAGGCGGCGACCGTCAGCGTGGCGATGACCTGCAGACTCGCGCTACGCAGTCCGGACATGATGAGCGGCAACGAGCACGGCATCTCCACCTTGAGAATCACCTGAAGGGGAGTCATACCGGTTCCTGCGGCGGCCTCGCGGGCCGCCGGCTCCAGTGACTGCACTCCGGCGTACGTGCTGGTCAGGATAGGCGGAATGGCCAGGATGACCAGGACCAGCAGCGCGGGAATGAGGTAGGGGACGCTGCCCGCCGGGATCGTGCTGCCCAGCCCTTGCCGGATGTGGATGCGCGGTGAGAGCACGACGATGAGGAAGATGAGGAGTCCGAGGGCGGGCACGGCGCGAAAGGCGTTGGAGGTGCCGGCGATCAGGGTGGTTCCACGTCCGGTGTGGCCGATGACCAGACCGACAGGTACGGCGATAAGAGCGGCCGTGCACACCACGACGAATGTGTAGACGAGATGCTCACGTACGTGCGCCAGCAGCCCGGTTGACCCCCACCAGTTACCGGGGTCGTTGAACCAGATCACCACCCGGCCGAGGCCTGGAAGGCCGTTGTCTGCTGCGAGTTTCATGAGGCTACTGCCCTGTGCCAGGGAGTGAGAAGCCGGGTGGTGATGACGATGATCAGGTCGAAGGCCAGGGCGATGGTCACGAAGAAGACCAGCCCGAGAATGATCGGGGCGAGCGAACCGACGTTGTTTCCTGCGATGAACAACTGGCCCAGCTGGGAGGTTCCGACCACCGATGCGACCGAGACGAGGCTGGCGTTGGATACGGCAGCCACCCGCACCCCGGCCCCGATCACCGGTACGGCCAGGGGCAGTTGCACGGAGAGCAGCCGCTGCCTTGCCGTGTGCCCCATCGCCGCGGCCGTTGCCAGGGTGTGTGCGGGCACTGAGGCCAGCCCGTCGGCCACGGTCCGCACCAGCAGCGCGAAGGTGTACAGCGTCAGTGCGGCGACGACGTTGACAGGATCAAGGATCTTGGTGCCCAGCAGTTCGGGCAGGACAAGGAACATGACCAGGGACGGGACCGTGTACACGATGCTCATGGCGGAGACGAAGGGACCGTGGGCCCACCGATAGCGGTGGGCGAGCCATCCGCAGGGCAGAGCAAGCACGAGGCCGGCCACGACCGGTACGGCTGCCAGCCACAGGGTGGTCAGCGTCCAGCCCCGGATCTGGGTCCAGTTGGCTTCCAGGTAGGTCCACAGCTCGTTCATGAACAGACCCCTGTTGCGGACCTGATCGCCCCTTCCCGTAGGCGGGTTGCACGAGTCTCGATTCGGGCCAGCACCTGAGAGGCGGTGACGGTACCTGCAAATCGCCCGTCCTCGTGGACGATCACACCGCGGCCACTGGGAGAGGACAGGGCTGCATCCAGTGCTTCGCGCAGGGTCCCGGCCTTCGTGGCCAGTGTCCCCCCGAGGTTGAGGAGATCGGTTCCCGCGGAGCCCTTGGCCTGCTCGTCGGTGAGCCCACCCGCTGCCAGCCACCCGAGGGGGGCGTCGTCCTGGCCGACGACCAGAATCCACCCGTCCTTCTCACGTTCACGCGCAGCCGACAGCGGGTCTCCCAGGCGCACGGTGGGCTCTTCGGCAAGGGGAAGCGGTCCTGTGCTGGCGAAGGAAAGGGCGCGGTAGCCGCGGTCGCGGCCCACGAAACCGGCGACGAACTCGTCCCTGGGACGCGACAGCAGTTCGGCGGGCGGGGAGAACTGCGCGAGAGTGCCGCCGACCCGCATGACCGCGATCTTGTCGCCGAGTTTGATGGCTTCGTCGATGTCGTGCGTGACAAAGATGATCGTCTTGCTCAGTTCGGCCTGGATGCGAAGGAACTCGTTCTGGAGCTGCTCGCGGACGACGGGATCCACGGCGCTGAACGGTTCGTCCATGAGCATGACCGGCGGGTCCGCTGCCAGGGCACGGGCGACGCCGACGCGCTGCTGCTGGCCTCCGGACAACTGGACCGGATAGCGGCCTGCAAGTGTCTGGGGCAGTCCCACGAGTTCGAGGAGCTCCGCGGCCCGGTTACGGGCTTCGCGCTTGCTGCGTCCAAGCAGCAGCGGGACGGTGGCGATGTTGTCGAGCACCGTTTTGTGCGGGAACAGTCCCGCCTGCTGGATGACGTAGCCGATGCCTCGGCGCAACTCGGCCGACTCGATGGACGCGGTGTCCCGGCCGTCGAGCAGAACGCGGCCTGAGGTCGGCTCGATCATGCGGTTGACCATGCGCAAGGACGTGGTCTTGCCACAGCCGGAGGGTCCGACGAGTACCGAGATCTGCCCCGAGGGTGCATCCAGGCTGAGGTTGTCAACGGCCAGAGTGCCATCGGGGTACCCCTTGGTCACCGAATCGAAGCGGATCACGACATCTCCTTGCGGAAGGGTCCGCGGTTTGGGGGAGGGCGCCGAAAGGGGCCGGGGGAATCCTCCTTCCGGCGCCCGAGCACTTCCGTGCCTAACGGGTAATATAGCAGCTCATCCATTAGGTTGAAATGTGAGGGAGCCCGAAGTCCGGGATCCACGCGACGATCTGCGGCGCAACGCCTCACGAGAGAGCCGCACATCGCTGACCCGGCGGTGGTGTCAGTCGGGCAGGCCGGCGTGTTCGCGCAGCGTCGTCCCCGCATCCCCGGTGTGCGCCATCTCGCCCTTCCGCAGATCGGCAGGACGTGATCGATGAATATGTCGAGCTGGGCGGCAGTAGGTGGGGCATGAGGGTGAAGCCGTCGGCCGCCTTGCAGTCCCACCAGTCAGTGATCAGCTCCGCCACCTCTCGGGCGTGCCGGTGAAGTCCAGTCCCCGGGCTGCGGGTGAGCTCGGCGGCTGGGGGCGGTGGGGTCTTGGCTCCTCCGCCCGCCTGGGCGCCCCGCTCGGGACTCCGCCGCCGACCAGCGCTCCTCGGCGCCGTCACGCGTGGGCCACCACTGCCGCTCTGGTGGAACTGTGGCGCACCCGCCACACCCTCACCGGCGTGCCCGGGCTGGGTCCGCGTCCCGCCGACCCCGTCACCGCGGCGGCCTGGGACGGCCTGGACGCCCGGATGCGGGCCTTGACCGGACGCCGCCCGCTGTACTCCCGCCGGCCGATGCCCCCGCTTCCGGCGTGACCGAGGCGGCTCTCGGCCACCTCGATGCGCCACCGCCCGGCGGCCCACTGCCCGACCATCCCGCTCTGCGCGACCCTTTCGGCATCGCACCCTTGTCCCACGGCGCGCTGGACGCGCGTCTCGCGCGGCGGGCCCTGACGGCCGTGCTCGCCGGCGAGCCTCGGCCGGATGCGTCGATGGAGGAGATCACCGCCCCCGGTGACGACGAGGACGAGCAGCGCACCTACCCCGGCTGCTGACCGCCATCGGCGACTACCGGCGCCGCCACCACCTCGCGGGCCCTGACGTCCTCGGCCCGTGCCCGGCGGGCCTGGGCGGCGAGGACTGGGACCACCTCACCGACGCGATCGACCTCTACACCCACGCCCGCATCGAACGCCGCCTGAAACAACTGCGGGCCCGCACCGCCGCCGAACGCGCCACCCTCCTGCCGCCGACCTCGCCGCCGCGCCGGCAGCACCCGCCCGACACCGACCGGCCCGGCCGCCGGCCCCCGACCCGGTGAGGATGCGCCGCGTATCCTCCCCTCGCCAACCTCGGCACGTCAGGTGCTCGGCTGCGGGCCTGGCCGCCGGGCATGGGCCGGCAACGTGCGCCTGGCACGAGGCTGAGAAAGGGGTGAGGGCCCCCGGCCGGGGGTGAATTCCAGGGGCCCTCGGCGCGCTTTCGTCGGAGAACGAAGCTGCACGCGTTGCCACATCAACGATGCACCGGCTTTCGGGACACGTTTGACTGCGCCGAACCGCAGCGGGGGTCGCGGGTGGGCGCAGCTCACCTGTCAGCCGATGGGTACTACGTGCTCGGCCTGCGGTCCCTTGGGGCCCTGGGTGACGTCGTACTCCACCTTCGCTTCCTCGGCCAGCTCCTTGAAGCCGGTCGTCTGGATGGCGGAGAAGTGGACGAACACGTCCGGGCCACCGTCGTCCTGCTGGATGAAGCCGAAGCCCTTCTCCGAGTTGAACCACTTCACAGTGCCTGTTGCCATCAGCGGAAATCCTTCTCGACGAGTGATACGAGCCGCGGTGTGCAGCCTTTTCGATGGTCCCCACCCGCCCCGCGCCTCACAAGCACCCCAAACGGTGAACCGAAGCCGTCTATGCGGCGTGGGTGAGTTCGGCGAGGCCGAAGAGCAGGGCCCAGCCAATGGGAAGCTCGTGGAGGATGCGAGTGAGAAGGTCGGCGCCGGCGGCGACGGCGGAGAAGACGGCCGGTGTCCCAGCGGATGGTGGCCCAGGGAGGCGCCGGTGCAGGCGGCGAGGTCTTTGACGAATGCCCAGCCGGCCAGGGGTTGGGTGTCGGGGATCCGGGCGGTGAGGACGCGTGCGGCCAGGTCGACCCGTTCGTCGCCGGCCAGCTGGCGTCCCAGCCCTGCGAGGACGAGGCGGACCGCTTCCTCGGCCTTCTCGCGGGTGGGGTAGGCGCCTTCGTAGCGGAACTGTTCCCGCATCTGCTCGTACGCGCTCCCGTACAGCCGCTCGTGCTGAAGCGGTGCGCGCGCCGGTGATCACAGTGGCCTTTCGTGGAGTCAGGGTGGGTGCCGAAGCAGGGGGCGTGTACGGGTCAGGTGGGCTGGGGCGGCCGAAGAGGAGGTCGTGGACCGCGGGGAGCTGGTTCAGGAGCTGGCTCGGCAGGTCGCCGCCGGCGGCGTCGGCGACGGTGCTGAGAACGGCGCTGACGTCCCACGCCGCGGTCTGTTCGGTGGGTCCCTCGATCCAGGCCGCGGTGGGTGTGGGGTGGTCGGCGGGCGTGGCTCAGGTGGTGCCGTCCGGTCCGGTGGGGCGGGCCGCTTGTGCCGTCCCTGTGGTCGTCGGGGGTTCTGTGGTGTTCTGGTGCGAGGTCGCGGCGCCTGTGGGGGCCGTCGCCGTGAAGTGGTCGAGCGTACCGGTGAGGTCGAGGAGCCGGTTCAGATTGGCGGGCCGGTCGTCCAGGTGCAGACGCGCGCCGGCCGCGGCGGTGCGACGGCCGATCATCAGCAGGATGGACAGTCCCAGGGAGTCGACGGCGCCGATCTCCGCGCAGCGCAGGTGCAGGTCTTTCAGATGCGGCCGGGCCTCGAGTCGTGCCGTGATCTCGGTCAGGAGGAGTTCGGCGTTGTCGTGGTCGAGATCACCGGTGATTTCTATGCGGACCGTGTCGCCGGTGTCGACCGTGGCCAGGTAGAGTGCGGGGGGCAGTGTCATGCGGGGGTTCCGGTGGTGGTGGAGTGGTCGGTGGTCAGGGCATCGATGCCGCGCTGGAGGGTGTGGGACGCCCGGGGGAAGTCCTTGAGCTCACGGGCGAAGAGGTTTAGGGCCGGTGGCAGGGACTGCGCGGGCACCCCCCGCGCTTGGAGGATCTTTGCCGTCCAGTTGATGAACCAGGTGAAGAGGTCTTCGTCGTCGATGTAGAGGGAGGTGGCGAGGAACTCCACGATGTGTGCGAGGTCTTCTGCCGTGCGCTCGCGCTGCAGGGCGTCGTAGGTGCGCATGGCGGGAAACGCGTCCTGAAGGGCGAGGAAGACGGTCCGCACCAGGGAGTCACTGTTGCGGACGACCATCGTGTATTCCTGGTCGGTCAGGTGCGGCAGATCATCGATTGGCTGGTGGTCGGCCTGCGGGAGCGGCAGCGGACCCTCGGCGAGTCGGTCGGCAGCGGTCCGGGCGTCCGGGGCCCACGCTTGGGCGCCGAGCAACTGTGCGTAGCGGCCCTCGGGGCCGAACGCGGCGCCGCCGACCAAGACGGGGACCCCGACGGCCTGGCAGGCGGTGATCGCCGCGTGCGCGGTGGGGAGCCTGGTGGCGATCGAGCTGGACAGGGCGACCGAGTCGGCCTTTGTGGTGTGCAGGTGGGAGATGAGGTGGGGTGCGGGGACCTGCGCCCCGAGGTAGTCCACCTGCCAGCCGCGCAGCTTCAGCACCTCGGCCACCAGCCGGGCGGGCAGAGCGTGCCATTCCCCGTCAACGCAGGCCACCGTGATCCGGCCCTGGTGGGGAGTTGTTCGGGCGGCGGGGTGCAGGGCGAGTGCGGCGACGGCGCGTTCGTTGATGGAGGTCGTGGCATGCTCCTGGGCGACGCTGATGCGGTTCGCGGCCCATTCCTCGCCGACTTTGTCCTGGACCGCCGCGATCACGTCCAGGAGGACGGACTCCGGGTCGATGCCGTCATCAAGGGCGCGCAGGACGACCTCGGTGGCGGTGTACTCGTCTCCGGCCGCCACATGGGTCCACAACTGGTCGGCCAACTCACGTAGACGGGCGCTGTGCGGGAGGCGGGGCGGGGTCCTCGTGCTCATGAGGTGTACCTGCCCCGAGTGTGGCCGTTCACCGCGCTCAAGTGATGGGTGCGGGGTGCGGAGATGGCGACGACGGCCATGTCGTCGTGACGGCGCTTGCCGAGCCACTGGGAGGCGAGCATCTGGACGTGCTCCACGATGCCCTCGGCAGGCATTCCGGCGCATCCGGCGAGGGCGCGCATGAGGCGTTCTTCACCGAAGAGGGTGTCGCCGAGCGGGCCGCCCTTGGCCTCGGTGATTCCGTCGGTGTACAGGATGCAGGACTCCCCGGGAGCGAGCGTGACGGTCGTGGTTCGTGCGCGCACGCTCGGCAGGGCCCCGACCAGGGTGCCGCGGGTGTCGGCCTTCTTCACGGTGCCGTTTGCACGGATGATCAGAGGGTTCGGATGGCCGGCACTGGTGAGCCGCACGTGGACCTCGTTGCCCTTGCGGGCCGCAGAGGCCAGGACCAGTGTCGCGAACCGGGTGTGGTGAGAGTTGAGCAGCGCCGTGTTGAGCAGGGTGAGCATCCGCTGGTGGTCGTCCGCCATCGGAAGCAGGGCGTGCAGGGTGTTGCGGATCTTGCCCGTGAGGACGGCGGCCTCCAGGCCCTTCCCGCACACATCGCCCAGCGTCACCAGCGAGGGCTCGCCCTCCACAGCAGCGGGATGTACGTCGTAGAAATCGCCGCCGATCCGCTCGTGATCCGCAGACGGGCGGTAACTGCCGGCGAAGTCCACTCCGGAGATCTGGTGCAGGGACGGGGGCAGCAGTTCCCGCATGAGCACCTCGGTGATGGCCGTCTGCTCCGCGTACAGACGGGCGGCCGACATCGCCGCCCCGGAACGTGCGGCGAAAAGGCGTGCGAAGACTTCTTCCTCTTCCGTGAAGGCGGCGCTGCCCTCCTTGCGCAGCAGGACCAGCGCACCGGCCGGGACACCGTGCCCGGGCAGCGGAGTGATCACTATCGCCCCGATAGGACCGAAACCTTCGGGAATCATCCAGTGCGGCGCCGCCGACGGATCGATCCACCGGGAGGGCACCGGCGGGAATCCGCGCAGGGCTTCGCCAAGACCGGGCACCTCGTCAGGATCGACCACTTCCTGCGCCGTGTCGGGCGCACCACCACGCAAGCAGGTCACCACGGGCAAGCGGTCACCGCGGGCCGGTGCGATGGCCAAGGCCGCATCGGCGAGATTCTCGGCAGCCATATGCGCGGTCACGTCCATGCAGCGCCCCAGATTGAGGGAAGAGAGCAGGATGCTGGACGCCTTCGCGAGGAACGCGGTCCGCTCCCGCTCCGTGCGCAGGGCTTCACGGGCGAGCTGGTGGTCGGTGTCGTCCACCAGCCACCAGGCGACCGTGCGGTCGTCCCGAACACGGGGGTGCGCCTCGAATTGGCGCGCTTCGATCGCCCCGGACAGCGGTACGTCCGGCTCCTGCGCGGTCCGCGTGCCGGCCAGGCACATCGCCTGGTGGGCCGCGACAAGCCAGGCCGGGACCACGTCGGCCAGACGAGACCCGGGGCAGGCTGCGGGCAGAAGGGCCTGTGCGGCGTCGTTGCGCTGTACGAGAGTGCCCTCCGCGTCAGCGACCAGGACTGGGTATGGGGCACGGCCCCACGGGAAGTCCGGCTCCGCGTCCGCGACCGTCTGCGCT
This sequence comes from Streptomyces sp. HUAS CB01, assembly GCF_030406905.1. Lineage (NCBI taxonomy): Bacteria > Bacillati > Actinomycetota > Actinomycetes > Kitasatosporales > Streptomycetaceae > Streptomyces > Streptomyces chengbuensis. Next base: position 34,787 of record NZ_CP129137.1, on the reverse strand, counting down.
TGAGTGGAAACCAAATGTCGAGGACCCGCTGGGCGAATCCCTCACCTCATCAACTCGAAAGAAATTGTTTCCCTCCGGCAACGATCCCGCATGGGTCGCCCTCTGGCAACCTGCCCCCTCTCTCACCCCGCCATCTGCACAAATGTGAAGGTGCCGTGCGTCTCGGTCGCCCCCGGGCGATACCTCTCCGGTGCGGGGCCAGGCCACAGGAAGACCGGTCGCCTTAGACGTCGTCTCATTTGGTGAGTCTGCGATAGCAGATGAGGGTGCAGGCAATGCTGGTGAAGGCGAGGAAGTGGTCGGCCTTGCGCTCGTAGCGTCGGTGGAGGCGGCGGCAGCCGGCGAGCCAGGCCATCGTCCGTTCGACGGTCCAGCGGTGGCGGCCGAGCCGCGTGGACGACTCGATGCCCTTGCGGGCGATGCGATGGGTGATGCCCCGTCCGCGTAACCATCGGCGCAGGTGGTCGTAGTCGTAGCCCTTGTCGGCATGGAGCTTGCCCGGTCGGCGCCTGCGGGGCCCGCGTCGGGAGCGGATCGGCGGGATGCCTCGGACGAGGGGTTCGAGGGCCTGGCTGTCGTGCAGGTTGGCGCCGGAGATGCCGATGGAGAGGGGCAGACCGGTCCGCTCGGTGATCAAGTGTACTTTCGAACCCTTCTTGCCCCGGTCGACAGGATTCGGACCTGTCAGGTCCCCCCTTTCAGGGCCCGCATGTTCACCGAGTCGATCGCACACCGGCTCCAATCCAGCTCGCCCCGCGCGCCGAGCTCGTCCAGCACCAGGCGATGGAGCTTGGCCCACACCCGCGCCTTGCTCCACTCGGTGAACCGGCGATGGGCCGTCGGCCCGGACGGGCCGAACGATGGCGGCAACTGCCGCCATGTACAGCCCGACGTGGCCACGAAGACGATCGCCGCCAGCACCTCGCGGTCCCCGTACCGTCGTCGGCCGCCACCCTGCGGCCGCGTCGGAGCAGGCGGCACCACCCGCTCGAACAACTCCCACAACTCATCCGGCACCAGACGCTCCACGATCCCCACGACCGCAGACTATCGAACAGGCCAAATGAGACGACCTCTTACTGGCCGTTCTTCTATCCGTCCGTGTGGCCGGAAGGGTTCGAACAAGGGCCTGTTCCGGTGAGTCGACCGGCGCGGGTGCATGGAAGAAGGGCCTCGCATCGCTTACCCGCCGTCCCCGGCGACGCCCTTCCCGCCCACGCAAACCTCTGCGGGACGGCAGCACCTCGACATGGGCATGCGGACACGCGGCGTCCTCGCTTCCCCCTCATGCGCGGTGTGGCCGCGCTCCCGGGCCCGCAGGGCGGCAAGGGTGCTGCGGGCTTGCGGTTGATGGTGTGGCCGCAGCTCCGTCGCGGAGGCGGTGGCCTGGTGCCGGGGTCGTCGGTCACCGCCAGTCCCCTGACCCCCTCGGCTGACCGCCCTGGTCTGCGCCTCCAGCGTCACGGCTGGTCGGCGGGGCGGACCCGCTCCAGCCCGTGTGCGGCTGTGGTGCGCGTGAGACGCGGGTGCACATGCGGGAGATGCTCTGCTGCCGTTAAGGCTGCTCGAAAGTCCCAGTCCGGGTCCTGGATGGTCTTGATCGGAAGGCCCTTGGCCCAGTCGTAGACGGTCTCGGTGACGCTGGTGTCGCCGAGGGCGGTCGGATGCTCGCGCAGTTGGACGCCGATGGTGGTCCGCGTGACCTGGTCCTTGACCGTGGCGGTGCCATCGGTGGGCCGTCCGCCGTCGTGCTCGAAGAGCGTCCGGGATCGCGCCGTGACTGATGTACCGGCCGAGACCAACGTGGTGGTGCCCGACTTGACGTCGGCCGTCAGCTCAACCCTGCGCAACGGCCCTAGCTCTTCCACCTGGCGTGAGCCGTTGGAGTTGTAGATTTGACGGGTGTCGACGATCAAGTTTTTCCCCAGGTTGGGCGGCTTGAGTGTCATGTAATTCCCCATCCTGAATTCTCCTAATTGGCCATGGGTGGCGCGGAGGTCGGGGTCGAGGGACCTGGTCGTCGCGGAGCTGCTCGTGTTCCTCGTCCCGTGGTTCGGATGGCCGATGGGCAGCCCGGATGGCGAGGAGAACGTTCGTCGTGGTCGACATCACCGAGATCTACGTCCACTGGTACGCGGGTCGCTCGAAGAGCGAGCTGGCTGCGTCGTTGGGGGTGGACCGCAAGACGGTCAGGAAGTAATTTGCCCCGGCGGAAGCCGCCGGGATCAGCCCGGGCGGGCCGCCGATGAGCGAGGCCGACTGGTCGAAGCTGATCAAGGAGTGGTTCCCCGGGCTCATCGACAGACGGCTCAGGCAGGTGACCTGGCGGACATCGATCAGCACCGGGATTACATCAAGACCCTGCTCGGGACGGTGACCGTCTCGACGATCCACCAGCGGCTGCGCGACGAGCACAAGCTGCAGGTGTCGATCTCCTGTACGGCCGCGCGAGCTTCCCCCTCCTCCGCCACCGCATCCTCCTGGCCTGACCACACCCTCCGTCACCACCGACTACGGAAGAGACCCGAACGTTTTACAGTCCTCCTCGGCTTCCTCGCCGGGCAGGTGGACCTGGGGAACCATGCCGGTCAGATGCCGGCATCCCTCCAACACCTCCGCCTCGACCTGCGGACGTCTGGCCAGGAAGTAGTTGCAGACCGTGGAGTACGACGCCTGGTAGAAGCCGTACTCCTGCGCCAGACGCTGATGGATCCGGCGGGCGGTGTACTTCTGCTTGCGCGTCGCGGTCGCATCCTCCCGCAGTATCGCGTCGATCCAGCCCTTGGCCGGGTCCGAAACCGTGGTCCAGGGCGCTGGCTTCTTCCTCTGCGGCGGGACCGCAGAGGTCACCTGCCGCACAGTCCGTCGGTGCACGCGTCGTACTTCTCCGCGAGTGCCCGCTGTGACATCTCCGGATCGAGAAGTTTGTCCCGCCGGGAGCGCGGCGAACAGCTCCGTTCGCGACAACCCCATCCCGGCCTCCCGACAGGACCGTGATCGACGCACAAACCCTGCCGTCGCCGAGCGGACGGAGCAGCGCATTCACTCCAAAGAGGGCACGTCGCGGACTCCTCGTGTCACTTTCGCCAGAACAGGTGGTGCGTCACACCGCTCGGGCTGGGCGCGACCTCAAGGTGGAACCGGTCGAGGAGCTCATCGGGGGAGTCCCAGAGCCGCAGTCCGGATCCGAGCTTCACCGGTGAGACCGCCACATGCATGGTGTCGACGAGGTCGGCATCCAGGAACTGCCGGATGGTGGTGACCCCGCCGCCGAGTCGGACATTCTTGCCCCGAGCCGCCTCCCGCGCCAGCTCAAGGACCGTGGCCGGATTGCCGGCGACGAAGTGGAACGTGGTGTCCGAGAGTGTGAACGAAGGACGCTTGTGGTGGGTCATAACGAACATCCACCTGTCGGGCCGGGACCTCGCGGAGGGTGCGGCGCGCCGCCGAGGCGGGTACAAGCGGCTGCTGTCCACGCGGTTCGGCAGCGTGGAGGACCGATGCCGAACTGGATCTGCCGGTCGGGCGGCACTCGCACGAGCTCAAAAAGCTCGCCGCGATCGAGGCGGCGCGCGGCTCGTTCGAGGCAGCGGCCACCGCGATCGAACGCGCCACCGGCACACACGAAGGACCGCATCGGCGTCACCGACTTCTGGGTGATGGGCCCGCGCCGCAGCCGCCATCCGTCGGCGGTCTCGATCCGCCGCTCCAGCTCCGCCCAGATCTCGTCGTCGTCCCATGCCCCGGCGTCGGTGCCGTCCGGCACCTGGAGGTAGAGGCGGGACACGGACGGCGACCGCATGGACAGCAGGGCGAATCCGCGGTCGTGCCGGGCGTCGTCGTGCGACGGCGGTACGTCGGCGAGGACGCCGAGCCACCCGAACGGGTACGCCGCTCGAACTCATGGGAGAGGGAGGCCGGCACCGCCTTGCGGGCCACGCCCCAGAAGCCGTCGCATCCGACCACGTAGCCGCACTCCAGTACGCCCTCGTCCCCCTCGCAGCGGATACGCACGCGCGGCCGTTCGCTCTCCGCGCCCTCGACCGCGAGCGCCTCCGCCTCGAACGGCAGCGGAGCGCCCTCCTTCAGCTGCAGGGCGATGAGATCCTTGCACACCTCGGTCTGCGCGTACACCATTACGGAGGGTCACCTCGGAAGGTGGACACCGGTTCGCGGTGTTGTGCGGACCTTGGGAAGACCGGGCGGCCTCGCGATCGCACTGGACGTGAACAAGGTCAGCGGGCCTTCTGAAAGGTCCGCCGGTACGCCTGCGGGGACACCCCGATCGCCGCCTGCAGGTGCTGCCGCAGGGAGGCGCCGGTCGCGAAGCCGACCTCGGCGGCGATCCGGTCCACCGGCAGGTCGCTGGACTCCAGCAGGTGCCGGGCGCGGGCGAGGCGCTGCTGGATCAGCCAGCGGCCGGGGCTGAGGCCCACCTCGTCGTTGAAGCGGCGGGCGAAGGTGCGCAGGCTCATCCGGGCGTGCCCGGCGAGGTCGGAGAGGGTGAGGGGCTCATCGAGGCGCTCCAGGGCCCAGGCGCGGGTGGCGGCGGTGCTCGCGGCGCCGCTGACGGGCACCGGCTGCTCGATGTACTGCGCCTGGCCTCCGTCGCGGAACGGAGGCACAACACAGCGGCGGGCGACGGTGTTCGCCAGGTCGCTGCCGTGGTCGGTGCGGACGATGTGCAGGCAGATGTCGACGCCGGAGGCGGCTCCGGCCGAGGTGAGGATGCGGCCGTCGTCGACGAACAGGACGTCCGGGTCGAGCTCGACCTTCGGGTACCGGCACCGGAACTCGTCGGCCGCCTGCCAGTGAGTGGTGGCCTTGCGGCCGTCGAGGAGCCCGGCCTCGGCGAGGATGAAGGCGGCGGTGCAGATGGAGACGATGCGCGCGTCCGGGCGGATGCGGGCGAGGGCGGCCGTGACCTCGTCGGGCAGCCGCGGCGGGATGTAGTCGGGCGGCATGGAGGTGACCACCACCGTGTCCGCCGTGTCGAGGATCTCCGGGCCGTGCGCGACGCCGATCGTGAAGTCGGCGTTGGTGCGCACCGGCCGGCCGTCGACGGTGCAGGTCAGCACCTCGTAGCGGCCGTCGGCGGCGCCGAGGATGCGGCTGGGGATGCCCAGCTCGAAGGGGTAGACGCCGTCGAGCGCCAGGACGGCCACGCGCTCCGGTTCCCGCTTGCCACTCATGGCACGATCCTATCGAGTGTTGGCAATCATGCCGTTTCCGGGCCGGGCGGACCTTGGCAGGCTGGGTGACCATGAACGATGCGAACACGATGCGAGCCATCAGCCAGGGCGTCCTCGGCGGTCCCGAGGTTCTGAGGGAAGTGCGGGTCGGGCGGCCCGCGCCGCGCCCGAACGAGGTGCTGGTCCGGGTGCGGGCCGCCGGGGTCAACCCCACCGACTGGAAGCACCGGGCCACCGGCGGTCTCCTGGGCGAGCCGCCGTTCGTCCTGGGCTGGGACCTCTCCGGCGAGGTCGCCGAGACCGGGATCGGCGTGGCCGCCTTCAAGCCCGGCGACGAGGTCTTCGGCATGCTGCCCTACCCGTTCGGCCACGGCTCGCACGCCGAGTACGTCACCGTCCCGGCGCGCGCCCTGACGCACAAGCCGGCCTCGATCGACCACGTCCAGGCGGGCGCGCTGCCGCTGGTGTCGCTGACCGCGTGGCAGGCGCTGACGGAGTACGCCGATGTGCGGCCCGGGCAGCGGGTGCTGGTCCATGCGGCGGCCGGCGGGCTGGGGCACGTCGCCGTGCAGATCGCCAAGGCGCGCGGCGCGTACGTGATCGGTACGGCGAGCGCGGGCAAGCACGACTTCCTGCGGGAGATCGGCGTGGACGAGACGATCGACTACCGGTCCACCGACGTGACGGAGGCCGTCCGGGACGTCGACGTCGTCCTGGACACGCTCGGCGGTGAGACGTCGGTGCGGTCGCTGCGGGTGCTGCGGCCCGGCGGGATCGTGGTGTCGGTCCTGCCGGTCGGCCCGCCGGAGTTCTACGAGGAGGCCGAGCGGCTGGGCGTGCGGGCGGTGCGGATGCTGGTGGAAGCCGACCGGGCCGGGATGGAGGCGGTCGCGGAGCTGGTGGAGTCGGGGAAGCTGAAGGCGACGATCGCGGGGACCTTCCCGCTGGCCGATGCCGCCAAGGCGCACGATCTGGGCGACACCGGCCGGACGACGGGCAAGCTGGTGCTGCTGGTCGACTGACCGGGGCTCAGAAGGTGAGTCTGGGTCGCCACTTCACGTGGTGGCGACCCGGCCGGCCTCGTTCTTCTCTTGGCCCTGCCGTTGAGACCCTCGATGTTCGCCCGCTCGGGCCGGTAGGCGTCCTGCCACGTGGGGTGGAGGTAGTGCCGGTCCTGGCGGAACATGTCGAGCTTGCCGAGGTCACCGGGCCGGACGGTGATCGTGGGCTTCTGACAGATCCGTGGCAGCTCGCCCTTGGGAAGCGGCCGCAGCCGTTCGCCTTGGGGATGGGGACGGTGGGTTTGGCCGCGCTGTGTGCGGCGGTGGCTCGCTTGTTGGTGAGGTCCACCCAGGCCGGCCGCGGTGCCGGGACGCGGTGGACCTGGTTGAAGCGGGGACACGACACGGCGGGCGAAGGCCCGCTGGCCGGGCACTGGAGCCTGATCGCGCCCCGCTCGTCCGCAGACTGCTTGAGCCTGAGGAAGTACGGCTCCCGGGATGCGGTCAGATGGCGGAGGTCGCCGCTGTCGTCGATGCTGCGTACGGCTTTGTCGTCGAGCTCGGCGGTCGCGTGGGCCAGTGCGTCCGGCATGGCGGGGCAGGCGAGGGAGCCGTCGACGAGGAGGGCGCCTTGGATCCAGACGCTCGAACAGTGGCGTCATACCGGCCCCACCTTCACTTGCCGACCCAGGGTCCGATGGCACTCCAGGCCCCAGCCGAACATAGGGCCCGCACTAGCAAGATCGCAGAGGGTGACCGCAGATGCCCCCAACCGACCGCATGTGATCGCCTTGCGCTCGCACCCCTCCGGCCGACGACAGCACCCGTTCGCACCGTAGGGTCGGAACATGTCGACCGAAGATCTCCCGGCCCTCACGGCCAAGCGCTGGCAGGGCTGCACGGACGTGTACGACTTCCTGGACCAGATCCGTCTCCGGCCCGGCATGTGGCTGCCCGGCGGCTCACTCCAGCACCTGCAGTCCAGGCTCATCGGCTACCGGGTAGCACTCGCCGTGCACAGCATCGACGAACCCTGGGCCTTCTGGCCCGAAGACGACTTCAACCGGTGGCTCCGTGAGCATCGCGGCATCGACAGCTCCCTCACCTGGGCAGCCGAGATCGAGCGCAACACCCCCGACGGAGATTGGGAGGAGGCGTGGTACAAGCTCAACAATAATCCCAACTGCCCGCCCGGTCCCATCCTGTGCGAGCACAAGAGCACCGGCTTCTCGCCGGTCGGATCGAGGCCGGATGGCGGCGAAGTCGGTGCAAATCGTAGCGAGCGGCTACCGGGTCAGCCGGCATCTGGTCGGACTGACCGGCGGACATACGACCGGCCGACGGTGACATGGCGGAGCCGTCGGCCGGTCATGCTGCCTCCTGCCTGAGTTCAGTGGTGCTGGGCGTTGCTCAGTCGATCCACTTGCCGGTTGACCAGTGCGGACGGGAAGGACGAGCTGCCGGCGACGTTGAGCCGAGTGAACGCCGCGATGGTGTTCCCGGCGCGCACCACGATGTACTGCTCATTGCGGTCTCCGCGGTACTCCGGGCCCATGGGGACGATCTCTCGGAAGCTCACGGCCTCGTCGCCGACCTGCGGCGCGCCTTCTACCACCACGGTCGCCTTGAACTTCCCCCCGTAGCCCTCTCCCTCGAAGGAGCGGCATGTGGCGAGTGCTTGCTCGAGCTTCGCGAAGGCCTCCTCGGCTTTTCCGTCCTCGTAGGACGCGAGAGTGGACCCGCCGCCCCAGATGTCGCGCTTCCAGTTGAAGATCTGGAAGATGCGGGCCGATGCACCTTGACCACTGCTTATGTCAATCATGGTCTGGCAGGCGGGATCGGACACGGGCGGGAAGGAGCGTCCCGTTCCCTCCGGCTCGGGTTCCGTGACAGGTATCCCGCCTTCGCGGGCCTGGGGGACCTCCCCCTCCTTGAAGGCGAGCTGTTTCAGTTGCATGGTCGTCAACGGCCGTGCATGGGCTGGGGCGGACGCTGTCGACTTCGAGGGGTGCGCCGAGGCACCGGCTTCCTGCTGTGAAGAGCAGCCACACATGACGAGGGCGCCAACGGCCAGCACCGTGCTTGTCGCCTTGCGCCTTGGTGTACCTGAAAGCATGCGCCCCCCCGGGCTTTGTGGACAAGGAAGACAGAGACTATCCGGGCTCACCGGCCGCCTTCGCGGATATTTTTCCCTCCTATGCACGAGGGCCATCCGTCATCGGGGGCCTGTGTCCGCCACCTGCGCGTGCACGGCATGCCGTTCGTAGAGCTGCGTGAGTGGGGCGGGAGCCCGTCCCTGTTCGTACAGGCCCCGGCAGTGGTCCTAACGAGCTCGTGCATGGTTGGCGGTGGCACGTCGAGACCTTGATCATCGATCATGGTCTGTGTGGTGGGGAACCGGACGCGTGCAGCGATCATCCGCAGTCGACAGATCACCGGACTGGACCCTGAGGTGATCGCCGAGCTCGTAGGACTGATCGGCCCGTTGTGGCAGGAACGGCACCAGGCAGCACTCGCTTCGCGACCGCGTCGGCGAGCTGTCGGTGCTGGTGCCAAACACAAACTCGTCTTTGTCGACCGGCTCCTGGCCACGCTGGTTCACCTCCGCCACGGCGCCACCCATGACGTGCTGGCCTGCTGGTTCGACGTGGACCGTTCCACCATCACGCGTGCGATCAGTGAAGTACGGCCGCTGCTGGCCCAGCAGGGCTGCACCATCGCGGCCGGCCTTCGGCTCCGCACACTCGCCGAGGTGGTCGACTGAGGATGATCCTTTGGAGTGGACACCCTGACAATGGATCTTGATGGTCCAGGGAGGGATGTTCAGGTGGGACGCAAGTCTCCGTATCCGGAGGAGTTCAGGAAGGACGCGGTCGCGCTCTACCGGGCCGCGGCCGGGAAGCGGACGTATGCGGCGGTGGCGGCGGATCTCGGCATCACCGCGGAGTCGCTACGGACGTGGGTGCGCAAGGACGAGGCCCAGGCCGTAACCGTGGGCCGTGACGGCAGCGTGAGCGCGGAGGAGGAGCTGGCCCGCCTACGGGCCGAGAACGCCCGGCTGCTCAAGGCCGAGCAGGAGTGGCAGCTGGAGCGCGAGATCCTGCGCCGAGCAGCGGCCTATTTCGCTCGGGAGGTGAAGTGAGCCCCCGCCGCTGGGACTTCATCTCCAACAACCGCGCCGACTTCGGCGTCAAGCGGATCTGCCGGGTGCTCGGGGTGTCCCGCGCCGGCTACTACCGGCACCTGGCCACCGAGCAGGCCCGAGCCGAGCGCCGGGCCGAGGAGAAGCGGACCGTGAGCGAGATCCGCGCCATCCATGCCGAACACCAGGGGCGTATGGGGCTCCGCGCGTCCATGCTGAACTGCGTGCGAGGGGACGCAGGATCAACCGCAAGCGCGTCACCCGGCTGATGCGGATCAACCACATCGTCGGCCGTCACCTGCGGAGGAAGAAGCGGACGACGATCGCGGACAGGACCGCGCCGCCCGCGCCTGACCTGGTGATGCGCGACTTCACCGCGGACACGCTGAACACCAGGTGGTGCGGCGACATCACTTACATAGCCGTCGGCGCGACGTGGCTTTATCTCGCTACGGTGATCGACATCTGCTCGAGGAAGGTGGTGGGCTGGTCAATCGCCGACCACATGCGCACCTTGCTGGTCACCGACGCGATCGAGATGGCTGTGGCCGCCCGCGGAGGTCGGGTGCACGGCGTCGTTTTCCACACCGACAAGGGCGCCCAATACAGCGCGGCCGCCTTCGCCGAGGTATGCCGCCGCCACGGCATCCGGCGCAGCATGGGCCGGGTCGGCTCGAGCTACGACAATGCCCTCGCCGAGTCGTTCTTCCAGGGCCTCAAGCGCGAATTGCTCCACGGCAGGCGCTGGACTTCGAAGACTCAGACTCGGCTGGAGCTGTTCCGCTGGCTGTCGTACTACAACCGGCGCCGTCGGCATTCCGCCCTCGGCTACCTCACACCGGTCGAGTTCGAACAGCAACTGATCACGTCACGTACGCTGTCACTCGTCGCATGAAACTCGGTGTCCACTCCCGGGGATCAACCTCATCTTGCAGTCGTGGTCGGTCAGAACACGGCAGATCGGCTCGACTCCGCCGAAGCGGCCCTTGTGCTCGTCGATGAACGCTACGAGCGTGTGTGTGGCCGGTCGAGTTCGGCTGCGAAAGAAACTCGCCGCGGCCTTCAGGATCTCGTTGGCCCGCTTCAGCTCGGCGATCTCCTTCTTCATCGCCTTGATCTGCGCGGACTCCTCCGTCGTCGTCCCAGGCCGGGTTCCGGCATCGATCTCGTCCTGACGGACCCACTTGCGCAGCGTCTCGGTCGTGCCGATACCGAGCTTCACGGCGACCGCTTTCATCGCGGCCCACTCGGTGTCGTAGTCGGGCCGCACCTCGGCGACCATGCGCACCGCACGACGGCACAGCTCAAGCAGGTCCGGGGAAGGACGTGCCATGACTCGATCCTCTCAAATTATCGAGTCCCTACCGAACCCGAAGCGGTTCATTTGTCGGCGGGGGAGGTGGCCGGGGTCGTTGTACGCAACTATCGCAACTATGATAGTTGGAGTAAGGTGCTGGGCATGGAGACGAGAACGTACACGACGATCGACCTGCGCAAGCAGATGGGCGAAATCCTCGACCGGACCCGGATCGCCGGTGAGGCGGCCGCGATCACCCGCAAGGGCAGGACTCTCGCCTACCTGGTGCCCGCCGAGTGGTTTGAGCACTATCAGCAGGTCGCAGTCCAGCAGCCGAACGGCGGCCAGGACGCAGCCTGAGGCCCGGCCTCGCAGACACAGGAGCTCTGATCGTCATGACTGCGCAGCCCGTGCACTTCGACGGACCCGGCGGCGGGAACCCGCGCCGGGTGCCGCCGATGCCCGAACGCACCCCCCAGGCTCTGCGCCTGGCCATCCAGGAACACGCCCCGCATCTGCTGCCCGACTTCGAGGCCCATTGGCGCCGCGCGATCGGGGAGGCGTTCAACCTCACTCCAGTGCCCGCGTTCCTGCGCCTGTGGTGGACCCAGTACGCCATCGCCCGCGATCCCCGCCTCGAAGCGCACTTGCAGGATCTCGAAGCCCGCGCTGCGAAGTCGGAAAACCCCGACGAATCCGCCCGGCTCCTGGCGGAGTACAGCCGACTGCGTCGGAAGGCGGCCGCCGTGGAGCCCGGTCAGTGACGGACGACCTCCCGCGCCCGCCTTGGCCTCTCGGCCCGTAGATCGAGGGACACGTACGACTTCAGAGATGGCAGGACCTACCCGGACTCCGACATGCCCATGGGGAACCGGGAGATCGAGTCCCTGTTCGTAAGGGGAGACGATCGCCGAGGAGGAGGGCGGTAGCCCACCGTCGTCGGCGGTCCGCCAGCGCAGGCAGCCTGCCGCGTCACGGTAGTAGTTCTGCACGACGATCTGCCGCAGCGCCTCGGCCTGCGGGCCAGGCCGGTAGCCCGATCCCTGCCGGTGGAGGTGCTCTAACAGCCGGCAGGCGTCGTCGCCGGCGGCGAGGATTCTGGTCTTGGGCCGGGTGGGGTTCTTGCCCAGACGGACCGGACGGCCGTAGCGGCGCCCCCAGTCCTCGTCGACCAGGCCGGTCAGCAGGTGATCAGCGGTGCGGGCCGCTTCCTCCAGGACGGCGCGGACTGCCTCGGTGACCAGTTCCAGCCGGGTCAGGTCGCGCACTGCGGCCAGGACGTGGGTGAGGTGCGCTCGCACACGAGGCCAGCTTCCTTCAGGCGGGCGGGCGCCAGATCGAGAAGTCGGTCGGCGCGGTCGTCCTGGGCGAGGCGCTCGCGGAAGTCGGCCAGCACGCTGTGGTGGAAGCCGGGATCGTCCATCTCCATGGCCAGCGCGTACTTGAAATCGATGCGGCAGCGCACCGCCTCGGCCGCCTGCCGGTCCGACAGACCGAGCAGGAACTGCAGCACACATACGGTGGCCAGTTGGGCCGGCGAGATGCCGGGGCGTCCGTCGCGCGGGTACCAGCCGGCGAAGTCCTTGTCGCACCACAGCCCGTCGAGGCGGTCTCTTACCCACATTGCAGTCGTACCGCCCGGGTTGCTCGCCCGCGCGATCTGCGCGGTCAGAGACGGGACTTGCTCACCGGAACGGGGACGGAGCGACAACGGACACCTCGACAACTGTATCGGCCTGCGAAACAGCCCCGAGCATGCCCGCTGATCATGCTGCTGCACTGGGAAAATCCAAGATCCCCGACAGAGTCAAGCTGAGAGCCGGTCAGCTCACTAAACTTGAGCGGACGGAGTGTGGGCAATCCTTCGTGTCGCGCTGCGGGGCAGGGGCGAGTGTCAAGTAAACGGTCGGGACGACTCAAAGGGGCAGTGATGGAGAAGATCAGTCGGTCTCGACGATGACCGATGGGCTGACGTTTCTCGGCCGTCCGGTGTACGGCCCCATACGAGGTCGCGACCCTCCTCAACCTCGAGGTCGACCTGCTGTTCTTCGACACCACCAGCACCTGCTTCGAACGAGAGGATGCCGACGAACCCGTCGCCCGCGACGACAAGGGCCGCCTCCCGACGGACGACCGCTCACCCGCTGAAGAGAACGGCGAGCCCGCGGATCAGGCCGGGTTCCCTACCTTCGGCAGGTCCAAGGACTCCGCGACGACCTGCCGCAGATCGTGATCGGGATGGCCGTCACGAGGGACGGGATCCCGGTCCGCGTCTGGTCCTGGCCCGGCAACACCGGTGACCAGAAGCTGATCCGGCAGGTCAAGGACGACATGCGGGACTGGACAGGGCTGCTACGGCGAGATCGCCCAGAACATGCGGGTCCAGGAGGTGCGGATCTCCGGAACCGAACGGTTCGTGATCTGCCACAACCCCGAAGCCGCCACCCGTGACCAGCACCTACGCAAGCAGCTCGTCTCCCCGCTCACGACCCTGATCGAAGACACCGACAAGCTCAGCGACTTCAAGCGTGGCGAGCTCCGCGGCAAGATCGCCGACAAGCCCGGCCTCACCGCTACCTCCGCACGACCCCGGCCAGCAAGCTCCGCATCGACACCGCGAAGATCAAGGCCGAGGAGCACCTCGACGGCAACTACCTGCTGCGATGCTCCGACCCGGACCTGTCCGCGGAGGACATTGCGCTCGGCTGCAAGCAGCTCCTCGAAGTCGAGCGGGGCTGGCGGGACATGAAGCATCGACCTGCGCCCCGACTGAGGTGGTGTCAGCGGCGCATGGCATGCTGCTGATCTTGCCTGTTGATCTGTGGTGAGCGGGGGGCTTTGCGCTGTGGGTTACGTGATTCCCGAGGGCGTCGACACGATGCTCGACGTCATCGGCGTCGGCTGGCCGAACGTGGACGAGGACGCGTACCGCGACATGGCGGATTCCTTGCGGGAGTTCGCTGACGACGCGGACGGTGACGGGCACACCGCGCACGGGCACATCCAGCGGCTGCTGTCCACGGGGGACAGTGAGTCGCTGAAGGCCCTGGACAAGCACTGGTCCAAAGTGCAGGCCAAGCACAAGGACTTGGCGAAGGCGTCCCGTACGGTAGCCGGCGCGCTGGACCGGGTGGCAGACATCATCGTCGCCCGCAAGATCGCCGCGGTCGGTGAACTGGCCGACCTGTGCGCGACGGTGGGCATCACCCTCGCCTTCGCGCCGGTCACCGCGGGCCTGTCGACCCTGCTGGCCGGTGCGAAAATTGCGGCCACCCGCATCGCCTTCAAGCGGATCCTGAAGGAGATGGCGGAGGCGGCCGTGGCGGAGATCATCGCCACGCTGACCGAGCCCGCGGTCGCGGCGATCGAGAACATCGTGGCCGACCTGGCGATCCAGACCGCGATGAACGTCGCCGGGGTGCAGGACGGCTACAACTCCGACCAGACCGTGCAGGCGGGGAAAGACGGCCTCCAGCTCAACTCCGCCGGCGGCGGCGGTCGAGGCGGCGGCCCCCGCATCGACCACGACGCCCACGGCAACACCGGCATGCACCTGGCGAACGTCCAGGTCTCCATGCAGGACAAGACCAAAGGCAAGATCAGCAAGGCGAAGGGGCACCACGGCCGCGCCAAGGGCAAGGACTCCCTGACGGCCGTCCTGGACACCACCATCGACGGCGTCGTCGAGAAACTGGGCAAAGCCCTGGACGACCTCAGCGACCACGTCGGCAAGAAACTCCCCGACGCGATCAAGGGCAGCTCCAAGACCCACAAGGACACCGACACCGACGTCCACGACGCGGCCAAGCGCGTCAAGTCCCGCGACGGCAAGGACGACGGAGGCCTCGACGGCAAGCGGGGACACTCGGGACCGGCCGGACGCCGCGGCGACGACACACGAACGAAGCCCGACTCGGTGCGTTCCGCAACTGACGACCCGCGATCCCATGCGGTTTCCCTGGACAAGACGGTCTGCAAGAACGACCCCGTAGATGTGGCCACGGGCAAGATGCTGCTGCCGCAGACCGACCTGACGCTGCCCGGGGTGCTGCCCTTGGTACTGCGTCGTACTCATGTCTCGACCTACCGCTTCGGCCACTGGTTCGGCCGTAGTTGGGCCTCCACCCTGGATGAGAGGATCGAGCTCGACGGGGTGGGCAGTGCGATATGGGCACGCGAGGACGGTTCCTTGCTGGTCTACCCCCGGCTGCCCGGGCCCAACGGGGAACAGGTGTTGCCCCTGGAGGGCGACCAGCTCCCGCTCGTCCACGGTGGCGTGCACGGCGAGGAGACCTCGTACGAGATCCACGATCCGCACAACGGCCGCGTCCGCTTCTTCACCGGCAGTCCCTACCGCACGTCCACCGCCTACTGGCTCTCGGACATCGAAGACCGCCACGGCAACCAGATCACCTTCTCCCGGCGTCCCGACGGGGCACCCCTCGCGGTCACACACTCGGGTGGCTACGTCGTGCAGTTCACCGCGGACGCTTCGCGCGTCACGGGGCTGGCCGTCCGCGGCCCGGAAGGCCCTGTCACGGTGGTGGGATACGACTACGACCCGGCCGGCGACCTCGTCACGCTGACCGGTCCGGACGGCCTCGACGGGCCGGCCATGCGTTTCACCTACGACGCCGACAGCCGCGTCACGTCCTGGACGGACCGCAACGGTGCGACCTTCCAGTACGTGTACGACGCCCAGGGGCGGGTCGAGGGCACCATCGGCCCCGACGGCATCCTGTCCTCGAGGTTCGCCTACGACGTCCACCCCGGCACCGGCCACCGCATCACCCGCTACACGGACTCCACCGGTGCCACCACCGTCATGGTGCTCAACGACCGCCTCCAAGTGGTCGCCGAGACCGACCCTCTCGGCCACACCGCCCACTTCACCTGGGACGCACACGACCGCCCCCTCACCCGAACCGATCCCCTCGGCCACACCACCGAACTGACCTACGACGAGGCCGGGAACCTCATACGGGTGCGGTTGCCCGACGGCAGCACGGCGACCGCCCGATACGACGAGCGCAACCAGCCCCTGGAAGTGACCGCCGTCGACGGCACGAGCTGGCGGCAGACCTTCGACGAGCAAGGCAACGTCACCTCCACCGTGGGCCCCGACGGGACGATCACGCACTTCACCCACGATCGCACCGGCGCCGTTGCCTCCGTCACCGACCCGCTCAACGCCACGATACGGATCCGCTCCGACCGCGCCGGGCTCCCGCTGGAGATCACCGACGTCGAGGGCGGGACCACCCGCGTCGAACGTGACCACCGGGGCCGCCCCCTCACCATCACCGATCCCCTCGGCGGCCGCGACGAATACGTCTGGGACCACGACGACCGGCTGCGCACCCGGACAGCCGCCGACGGTACGCGCGAGACATGGACGTGGGACCCGGAGGGCAACTGCACGGCGTACACCGACGCCGCCGGCAACCTCTGGGCCACCGAGTACGGCCACTTCGACAAACCACTCGCCCACATCGCGCCGGACGGCGCCCGCCACGAGCTGCGCTACGACACCGAGCTGCGGCTCCTTGAGGTGACCAACCCTCTCGGACAGAACTGGCACTACCGCTACGACCCGGCCGGCCGGCTGGTCGCCGAGACAGACTTCGACAACCGCTCCCTCTCCTTCGAATACGACGCCGCGAACCGGCTGACCAGGCGCACCACACCGCTGGGCCAGACGGTCTCATACACCTGGGACGCCCTGGACCGGCTGGTGGAGCGTGACGCCGACGGCGCTGTCACCCGCTACGCCTACGACCGCGCCGGCGCGCTCGTCGAGGCCCGCACCGCCACCTCCACCCTCACCATCGAACGTGACGCCCTCGGCCGTCCCCTCGCCGAAACCGTCGACGGGCGCACCCTGCGCCACTCCTACGACGCGGCAGGCCGCCGCACCGCCCGTATCACCCCGACCGGCGCCGTCACCCGCCTCGCCTACAACGCTGCAGGGGACCGGATCTCGCTGACCATCGACGGCCATGCACTGGCCTTCACCCACGACCGCCTGGGCCGCGAACTCACCCGGACCTGGGGGGCCCGGGAGACGGCCGCCAGCCTGTCCACCGTCTGGGACCGGCTCGGCAGGCCCGTCGAGCAGACGCTGACCGCGACCGGTTCGCCAGAGCCCTTGAGCGCCCGCTCCTACGGCTACCGGCCCGACGGCTACCCCGTCACCCTCACCGAGCGCTCCGGCCGCTCCGTCCGCGACCGCCACATCACTCTGGACCCGGTGGGCAGGCCGCTTGCCGTCGAGGGGCCCGACTGGTCGGAGAACTACGCCTACGACGGTGCCGGCAACCAGACTTCGGCCCACTGGCCTGAGGCCGCCGGACACGCCGAGGCCCGCGGTGCTCGTTCTTACGAGGGCACGCGTCTGATATCCGCCGGCACCGTCCACTACGAACACGACTCCGCCGGCCGCGTCACCGTCCGTCGCCGCACTCGCCTGTCACACAAGCCCGACATCTGGCGCTACGCCTACGACGCCGAGGACCGGCTGGTCTCCTGCACCACGCCCGACGGCACCCTGTGGACCTACACCTACGACCCGCTCGGCCGGCGCAGCGCCAAGCACCGCATGGCCGCCGACGGCACCACGATCGTGGAGACCATCCGGTTCACCTGGGACGGGCCGCTGCTCATCGAGCAGTACGACGAGACCGCGGGAACCATCCTCACCTGGGAGTACGAGGGCCACCGCCCGCTGACCCAGTACGAACGCCGCCCGATGGGCGACGACGAGGTCGACGCCCGCTTCTTCGCCATCGTCACCGACCTGGTCGGCACCCCCACTGAGCTCGTCTCACCAGAGGGAGAGACCGCCTGGCGCAGCCGGGCGACCTGCTGGGGCACCACCGGCTGGAACACCTCGGCCACCGCCTACACCCCCCTGCGCTTCCCCGGCCAGTACTCCGATCCCGAAACCGGCCTCCACTACAACTACTTCCGCCACTACGACCCCGACACCGCCCGATTCACCAGCCCCGACCCCCTCGGTCTCGCTCCGGCCCCCAACCCCTCGACCTACGTCTGCAATCCCTGGGCATGGACCGACCCCCTGGGCCTCGCGCCCAAGCGATGCAAGATGGACGCCTACGACTGGGACGGCTCCATCCGGTACGGCAAGCTGGACCATCTCGGCCGTCCCACCGGCGTCCACGCCTGCCTGCGGCCCGAGATCATCGACGCGAAGAAGGGTACGGAGGCCGGCAGACTCAAGCCACCGGGCTGGCGCGGCGACGGCAACGCCTTCAACGAAGCCCGCGGCCACCTCCTCGCCGACCGCCTGGGCGGCGCCGGCAAGGGCCGCCTCGCCTGGCACAACCTGGTCACGCAGACCAACAATCCGACGAACTCGCCGGACCAACGCGACCAGGTGGAGCAGGTCATCTTCGATCAGGTGACCAAGAACAAGGAGGTGGTCCAGTACCACATCAAGCCGATCTACGCAGGTACCAACCCCATTCCGATCCGCATCGAATTCACCGCGTTCGGCAACAAGGGCTTCAGCTTCTCCCACAGCCTGGAGAACCCCGCCGGCAACGTCCGAACCGGCATATAGCATCGACGCCGAACAGCCTTGGAGGACTCGCATGACCCGCACCACGCCACCGCGCCCCGTCGACATCGAGGCGGTCTTCCCCGCACTCGCCGCCCACCGGCGGACCGCGACACGGCTGCACCCACGCCCCGGCGCGCCCAAGCCGGATGAGAGTTCGCTCGCCGGGCCGCTGCTGTGGCCGGCCGACGAACCGTGGCCGGTCTGCACCGCGGTCCACCCCAAGGGCACGGGCCACCTCCTGTCCGACGTGCGCCTGCGGCGGCGCATCCAGGAGGAGGCGCGAGGACGGGACTACACCGAGGAGGAGCGGCTGGTCCTGGACGGCATGGCCTCCGGTCTCCACGTTCGGGATCTGGGCGATGCCGACCCGCTGCCGCTCCTGGCCGTTGCCCAGCTCTACGCGCGGGACGTGCCGGACCTCGTCGGGCCCGAGGGATGCGACCTGCTCCAAGTGTTCTGGTGTCCCTTCGAGGTGCACGGCCCGGACCGCACGATCGACGTGGTCCTCAGGTGGCGGTCGGCAGAGGATGTCGGCACCGTACTGACGACGCAGCCCGAACCACCGGTCGCCGGCCGTGAGGAATGCGTCCCTAACACGTGCGCCGTCCACCCGGAACAGGTCGTGGAGCACGAGTACCTCGGCCTGTTGGGTGAGGACCTCCAGGACGAGATCGCCGAGTGGGAAGAGGGCCTCCTCGATGAGGAAGACGGCGAGGACGCCTACGACTCCTCAGCTCCGGCGAGCTACGCCACCTACGAGGAGTACGAAGCGGCCATGAGCGCCGCCCGCGCTGAGCAACCGGACGAGATCGACTACATGAGCGATCTCTCCATCGCCCCCGGCTGGAAAGTCGGCGGCTACGCCTCCTGGCACCTGACCGACCCAGCGCCCGTCGACTGCGCCCAGTGCGGGACGGCGATGCCGCCGCTGCTCACCGTCGACAAATGGGAGTGCGACGGCAGCTCACGGAGCTGGCTGCCCATCGAGGACCGCGCCGCCGCCGACGACCCGGGAGTCATCGATCCCGTCGGGGTCTATCTCGGCCGTGGCCAGATGCGCATCCACACCTGCCCGACCGACCCCACCCACCCACACCGTCTCAGCTTCCAGTGACCCCATCAGGCCGCACGGAGCAGGCGGACGCTCGACACCCGGACCAGTAGAGCTGGAAGGGCCCACTGAAGCTTCCCCTTGATCGCGGACACCTGGAGACTGGGTCGTGAGGTTCCAGAGGAAGTAGTGCCAGGTGGGAAGCAAGAGCAACCGCAGCAGGCGGTACACGGGAGAATTCAAACGGAACGCGGGCGCTCGGGTCTGTCAAACGAGCGGCCCTGTCTCACATTCGGTGGTGACGGAGCGTCGTGAGGGCTCGTTGACATTCACGTGAAGGATTTCAACGAGCTTGTCCAGACGGTGTTTTCGGGCTTGTCGCCGCTGGTCATCGAGGATGTGGCTGACGAAGGTGAGCGGATCCTGGTGCGGGCACGGACACCGCGGGACACTGCGGCCTGCCCGGTGTGCGGGGCCCCGTCGGAACGCGTGCACGGCTATCACTGGAGGATGGTGGCCGACGTGCCGGTCGATGAACGACGGGTGGTGGTCCGTGTGCGGGTGCGGCGTCTGGTGTGTCCCACGCGCGGCTGCCGCCACACCTTCCGCGAGCAAGTGTGCGGAGTGCTGGACCGATATCAGCGGCGAACCGTCCGCCTGACCAGACAAGTCAAGGCCGTGGTCAAGGAGTTAGCGGGCCGGGCGGGGACACGTTTGCTGGCGATACTCGCGGTGAGCCTGTCGCGTCACACGGCCCTGCGCACCCTGCCGCGGATCCCGCTGCCAACCGGCCGGGTGCCCCGGGTGATCGGCGTCGACGACTTCGCTCTGCGCCGGCGCCACCGCTATGCCACCGTGATCATCGACGCCGAGACCCACGAGCGGATCGATGTGCTGCCCGACCGCACCGCCGACACTCTGGAAGTATGGCTGCGCGAACATCCAGGCGTCGAGGTCGTGTGCCGTGACGGCTCCGCGACCTACGCCGAGGCGATCCGGCGCGCCCTGCCCGACGCGGTGCAGGTCGCGGACCGGTGGCATGTGTGGAAGAACCTGTGCGAAGCCGCCCTGAGCGAGGTCAAGGCGCACAGCACCTGCTGGGCCACCGTGCTGGACGCGCCGATCTACGACGGGCCCCGCGCCCAGACCACCCTCGAACGCTGGCACCAGGTCCACGGCCTGCTCAAGAAGGGCGTGGGCCTGCTCGAATGCGCCCGCCGCCTGCAACTGGCCCTGAACACCGTCAAACGCTACGCCCGCGCCGATCGGCCCGAGCGCATGCTCCGCGTCCCGAAGTACCGTGCCAGCCTCGTCGACCCCTACCGTGAACACCTGCGTAAACGCCGTGCCGAGGACCCCTCCGTCCCCGTGAAGCACCTCTCCGAGGAGATCAAGGCCCTCGGCTTCACGGGCTGCCTGAATCTCCTGCACAAGTACATCAACCAGGGCCGTGCGGACGCCGACCGCAGCCACGTCTCCCCGCGCAGGCTCGCCCGGATGGTGCTGACCAGGCTCGACAACCTCAAGGTCGAGCAACACGAGCTCCTGGCCAAGCTCACCGCCGCCTGCCCCGAAATGACCCAACTGGCCACCGGCATCGAAGACTTCGCCCCGCTCCTCACGCCGCACGTCGACAATGCCGACGCGCTCACACGCTGGATCGCTCAAGTCCGAGCAGCCGACCTGCCCCATCTGCATGCCTTCACACGGGGGCTGGAACGAGACCGTGACGCCGTCAACGCCGCACTCACGCTTCCGTACAGCAACGGCCCCACCGAGGGCGTCAACACCAAGACCAAGCGGATCGCGCGTCAGATGCACGGACGAGCAGGCTTCACCCTGCTCCGCCACCGCATCCTCCTCGGATAGCAGCACTCTCCGTCACCACCGAATGTGAGACAGGGCCGCTCACCGTACAGACCCTCCCCTGGGAGACGACCTTCCATGACGACGTAGCCCCCTCGCCGACCGCCTGGCACCCTCCTGAGTCACGCGTCCTGGTGACCGGGCCACCAGTGCCTGGAGCGTCGCGGAGTATGACGGGGAACCAGAAGTGTGACGCAGGTCCCCTCGCCGGGGATCGAGCCAACGCTGAGGTGTCCGTTCAACAGGTGGCCACGCTCGCGCATGGCCGACAGCCCGGTGCCTGTGGAGACCACCGTACGATGCGCGGATCGGTTGACGGGACGGGAAGGCTTCTCGGCCATTCCCCGGCCGTCGTCCCTGATCGTCACGCGGAGCGTGCGGTCGTCGCTGGCCAGTTCCACGAGAAGGTGCCTGGCATGGGCGTGCTTGACCGTGTTGTTCACCGCTTCCTGCACGATGCGGTAAATATGGGCCTGGGCGTCTGGCGACGCTTCGTCCTCGAGTCGGTTCCAGTCCGCTCCGACGCGCAGTTCCGCTTCGATTCCGAAGGTTTCCTTCGCGCGTCGACACAGGGTCTCAAGAGCCGCCGCGAGGCCGAGCTGGTCGAGGGCGAGAGGCCGCATTTCCACGATCAGATGCCGCAAGGACGTGATCTGGTTCGTGATCAGGCCCTGTGCCTGGTCGATGGCCTCTTTCATTGCGCTGGACTGGCCAGTGCTGGCGCCGGCGGAGAGAACGAGCTGGACGGCGACCAGTTCTTGAAGGGTCTCGTCGTGCAACTCCCGGGCCCACCGCCGACGTTCTCGTTCTTCGCCGTCGCTGCGGGCTTGAACTCGCTCCCTTGCGAGACGGTGGCGGCGCGATACCGCACTGCGGCCCAGCATGGCGGCGGAGCCGATCAGCAGGAGAGGCACGATGTTCAAGCCGTTGAGGAGCGGCTCGTTGGTCATGCGAACGAGTTGCGCCACGGCGAGTATGAGTGCGAGCCCGCTCAGGGCCGCCAGCCATGCCCGCCGGACGGCAGTGCTCAGTGCCGCTGCGATGATCAGGACGACGGCTGCGCCGAGCGAGAACCTCATTACCCAGTGAGGCTGCTGCTGGAGGACCTCGAGCGCGAAGGCGATGGCGAGCAGAGCGGCTCCGGCGGCCTCCATGACCGGGCCGGGGTTGGCTCGCGGTGTGTTGTTCATCCCAGCAACCCTCGCTCGCGAGCAGCGGCGGTGAGTTCCGCCCGTGTCTCGGTCCCGAGCTTGTCCCGAATCCTGGCGCGGTGGGACTCCACTGTCCGAATGGAGACGTGGAGGCGCCGCGCGATCTCCTGATTGGTGTGACCCAGGGCGAGCAGCGAGAGAACCTGAAGCTCGCGCGCCGTCAAAGTGGCATCTGCGTCGGCGCCGGGAGCAGCGGCGTCCGCGATCGCCAGTCGGGCGCCCATCGCAGGTTGGAGGTAGGTGGCCCCATTCGCGACCTGGCGTGCCGCACCGACCAGTTCTTCCGTCGCCGCTTCCTTCAGCAGATATCCGGCCGCCCCGATCCGCAGGGCCGCGCGGGCGAACGCGGGATCCTCCTGCATTGTGAGGATCAGGATCCGGGTACCGGGTGACGCCGCGAGCAGGTCGGGGATCGAGGGCAGGCTGGTTCGGTCGGCCATGGTGAGGTCCAGTACCAGCACGGATGGCTGGTGCTGGGCCACGGCTCGCAGGGTGTCCGGGACGGTGGAGCTTTCGGCGACGATCTCGAACGCCTCGTCTTGGGACAACAGTGCTCGCATGCCCGCTCGGACGACGGGGTGATCGTCAGCGATCACCACGCTGATGCGTGACACGGTCTCGACACGCTGTACAGCGCCCTCGGCATTCATGGAAGCAAAGCTACTGCGTGAGGCGCGTCCGTCGTGCCCCCGGGGCATCGGTGGAGCGATCCGGTGGCAGTGGCCGGTTGGTTTTCCCGCCGGCGGCCACCGCGGCTCCCCACCGTGGCCAGTTCGATTCCCCGCTGGCGGCCGACTTGTGTACTCAGTGTGACGTCATCCGTACGGGGGGAGTCTCTACTGGCCGCCGTCGGGTCCTGAGGCAGCTTGGGCTGAAGAGCGGGTGCCGAAGCCGGGGTGCGGGAAACCCGCAGGATTCCTGCGGACGGACACCGAGGCTGCGAACGCGTCAGAGCACCACGATGGCTCTCAGAGAGCCCTCGGTCGGGTGCGGAGCGCCCGGTCAGCCGATACGGACAGAACGGTTCACAGATGATCGATAGACGTACTCTCGGCAAGGTCATCGGCACGGGCGTAGCGGGAACGGCTGCGGCGTCACTGATCGGGCTGGGCCGCCCCCCGGCGGCGGCCTTTCCATCCGGGAAGGGCGCCGAAAGTGCGGCAACCTTGCTGACACCCGGTACCGGTGACGGGACCTTCCCGGCGGTGAAGCAGGTCAAGGCCGGCGAACTGACCATCGGATATGCCGAAGCCGGCCCGGCCCACGGACCGGTCGTCATCCTCCTGCACGGATGGCCGTACGACATCCACAGCTACGTTGGCGTCGCACCCTTGCTTGCGGACCAGGGCTACCGAGTCATCGTTCCCTACCTGCGCGGACACGGCACCACGAGCTTTCTCTCACCCCACACCTTCCGCAACGCGCAGCAGTCGGTGGTTGCCCTCGACATCATCGCCCTGATGGACGCTCTGAGGATCAAGAAGGCCGTGTTCGGAGGCTTCGACTGGGGGTCGCGGACCGCCGACATCATCGCCGCGCTCTGGCCACACCGGTGCAAGGCTCTGGTGTCCGTGACCGGCTACCTCATCACCAACCGGGAGAACAACAAGCTTCCGCTGCCCCCGGCGGCCGAGTGGGCATGGTGGTACCAGTACTACTTCGCGACCGAACGCGGTGTGCAGGGCTTTGAGAAGTTCCGGCGCGATTTCACGAAGCTCATCTGGCGCAACGTCTCCCCGACATGGGAGTTCGACGACGCCACCTTCGTCCGCACAGCGGAGGCATTCGACAACCCCGACTATGTCCCCATCGTGATTCACAACTACCGCTGGCGGCTGGGTCTGGCCCAGGGCGACCCCCGCTACGACAAGCTCGAGGCGCGCCTCGCGACCGCGCCCGACATCGCGGTGCCCACCATCACCCTCGACGGGGAGGTCGACCCCTTCACCCCGGCCGGCGAGGGTGTGGCATACCGAGACAAGTTCACGGGTCCCTATGACCACCGGACCCTCAAGGGCATCGGCCACAACGTGCCGCAGGAAGCGCCTGGGGCATTCGCCCAGGCCGTACTCGACGTCGACCGATTCTGACCTGCGCCACCGAGGAAGGGGCGCTCGTCGCACCACCCGTCAAGCGGGCCACGCCTGCGACGGACACCCTCCATAGGCCACGGCTCGGCTGATGATGAGCGTGTCAATGTCCGAATTCAAATTCCCCGCCTTACTGGCCACGGAACCGACATACCAAGAAACGGAGAAGAAGAGTGACGAATAAGCTCAAGAACGCGAAGGTGCGCTATCTGAGTGCGGCCGCCGGAATGTCCGCGGCACTCGTCTGTGGGGTCGCCATCGCCCCGTTGGCTTCCGCCGACACGGCGAATCCCGTCAGTACGCCCGCGGCCGAGAAGCGCACACAGGTCTTCGAACTGGTCGGCAAGCAGACGTCGATCGCAGATCTCGATCTGGGGCAAACCGGAATCAGCCCGGGAGACCAGCGCGTCATCCACGAAGACCTCTACCGTGACGGCAAGAAGGTCGGCGATCACAGTGTGATCTGCACATACACCAGTGTCGACCCGGCCGCGCTGCAGTGTCTGGGCACCTTCTCCCTGCCCGAGGGGCAGTTCGCCGCACAGGCTCTGCTTCATCTGCCTGCCCCGTCCTATGTCGATGTCGGCATCACCGGTGGCTCGGGTGACTACAGCACCGCCCGGGGCTTCGTTCGCACCGTTCCCGCCGGTGAGACGGAGCGGCACTTCACCGTCCATCTCAAGCGCTGACGGCCGATTGCCGGGCCGGCCGGAACGGCGGTGCCGCCCGACCGGCCCTAGGTTCCGCCGATGGTCGATCCGGCCGCGGTGGAGGTGGTCTCCAGTCGGTCGCCGCCGTACCTCTCATGGCCTTGAGGGCCGGCCTTAGCCGTAGTCCTTCAGCAGCGCCCAGCAGGCGGAGTGGGCGGTCCAGGTCTGGGCGCGGTCGAACGGCCAGGCGCGTTCGCCGACGAGTGTCATCCAGGCGTGCGGGCCGAGGTGGAACCAGAGGATGTCGACGGCCTCCGCGTGGGAGACGTCGGAACGGAGTGCGTCGAGAGCCACGAGGCGGTCGGCCACGCGGGTCAGCGCCTGGACGTAGTCGTCGGCCCCCCTGTCCAGGACCGCTTTCACGGCGGGTTCGCCCGGCGGGCTGCGATAGAAGAGCCCGTACACGAGGTCCCAGTGGCGTTCGTGGGTGAGCCGGGTGCCCTCGGCGGTCAGCTCGATCACGGTACGCGGGTCGTCGCTGGCCTCGACGGCGGCGAGGTTGTCGGCGATGGCCGGGTCGGTCAGGGCCGGCTCGAGGAGGGCCGTCAGGATGCCCGGCTTGTTCCCCACGCTGCTGTACACGGTCGGGACGGCGACCTTCGCCGCCTCCGCGATCTCCCCGATGGTGACCCCGGCGTACCCGCGGGCCAGGAAGAGCGTGTGCGCGCTGCTCAGGACGGCCTCGCGCGTGGCAGCAGCCGCGTCGGTGCGGCGCGGGGAGTGGTACTTCCGAGTGGTCACCCGCGCATCGTACCTCCTGCACAAGGAGTCACCATATTGACGATAATGGACTTCAATGAATATGGTTGTCTCCATGCATATGGAGTCTGCTTCAGAATCTGCGTCGGTCATCGAGACCCGGCTCGCCCATGAGGTCCACCGCGTCGCCACCACCCTGCTGGCCGAGGCCGCCACCCGCCCCTCGGTGCCACTCGCCGCACTGGCGCAGCTGCGCGACTTCCTCGTCGCGAACCTGCGCCATCACCACGAGACCGAGGACAAGGACCTGTGGCCGCGGATCGTCGCGGCGGCGCCGGCCACGGAACACGCCCTCGACGCGCTGAGCGACGAGCACGAGCGCCTGGACGCCGCGCTCGACCAGCTTGCCGCGGTGAACATGAGCGGCGACGAGGTCGGGGACGGGGCCGGTGAAGCTGGCGGTACCGGCCTCGGTGTCGGCGGCGTGACGGACGGAGTCCGGGCCGCGCTGCAGGACGCGGCCGTCGCCGTGCGCGACACGGTGCACGACCACCTGGACCGCGAGGAGCCGATCCTCTTCCCCGCGCTCCGCGACCACATCAGCGCCGATGACTGGCAGGACTTCGCGCAGCGGGTGATCGCGACCACGCCGCCCGTGGCCGGACACCTGATGATCGGCTTCCTCGACGAGGTGGGGACGCCCGCGGAGGTGGAACTGGTGCTCGCAGGCATGCCGGAGCCGGTACGCCCGCTCCTCCCCGTCATGCGCCGTCAGGCGACGGACGACCTGCGGATCCTGCGCGTCGCCGACTGATGACCTCCGCCTCGCCTGGGTGGCCGGACGCGGCGGACGCCGTGATCAGGGGCGACCTCACGGTCGCGGCCGCCAATGTCACCCCGGCCGACGGCGCCGTGGTCACCAGCGTCGCGCCGGTGGGCCTCGCGGACCGGGAGGCGGGCCGGGTCGGCTTCACCACCTCGCTCGGCCTCCCGAAGGAACCGGAACGCATTCTGCGGGACCCGCACGTGTCGGTCGCCCACCACACGCGTGATCACGGCTTCGCCGCAAGTGGCTCGTACGTGGTCGCGCAGGGCACCGCGTCGGTTGATCTGCGCCCGTCACCGGAGCGCCTGGCAGAGCTGATGTGGGCCTCGGAGCCCTTCCTCGGGGAGACAAGGCGCGGGCCGATACGGGACTGGCTGCTGCGCGAGAACCACCAGGAGCGCGTCTTCATCGACGTCGAGGTCGAGCGCGTCGCCGTCTGGCCCGATCCGGCGGCCCACGGACCGATGACGGCCACCGGCGCCGCCTGGCCCGAGGAACCGAACGAGCAGAAGTCCCCCGAAGAACGGTATGGGCCCGCGCGTCGGCCTCGCCGCGGTCGCACGGCAGATCGGCGGGCTGCCGCACCGGCTGCCGGCCTACCGCGGTGCAGACGGCCTCCCTGTGATTGTCCCGGTGGCGGTCCCCGGGCACGACGCCGCGAGGCTACGGCTCGACGTGGCCCCTGGACTGTTGCCGCCGGGCGGGCGCAGAGCCGGGTTCCTCGCCCAAGCCTTCCGGCCTCAGCGCGTCCGGCTGGGCATGCGCACGCTCACCGGACGGCTGACCGTCACCGACGAAGACTCCCGCTACGCCCCCACACGTCCACGGGCCTGGCTGCGCCACCGTACAAGACCTTCCTGACGGCCTCGAAGCGCCTGCTGGCCCAGTACGAGCTGCGGCGTACCCGTCGTGACGGCACGGCCGCCCGCGCGCAGGCCCTCGCCGCCCACAGCCCGATGGACTGACCCGGACGGCCGCGGGGCCACCCCCGGACGCCGCAACCGTGACGGCCTGCAGAGCCGCACCTTTTGACGCCCGCAGCCAGAACGACATCTCCGCCGCCCACGGCATCCCAGCACATCACTCGGCAGCCAGGCCCCGACGGCTCTGCACCCGACGCCGGCACCGTCCTGAGAGTGCACCCCACTCGCTGCTGCACCGCTGACAGTGTCCGGCGCCCCGGTGCCTGGCCGGAGTCCACCAGCCCCTGCCGACACGCATCTTCCGCACCTGCCCTGAGCAGGCCAGATCTCGGTGTCCCGCGTGACACACGCTTTCCGATCGGAGAATTACTGATGAATTCCTTTGCCATACACGCCGGTTCGATGTTCGACGGGTTCGCCTCGTCCGGACCTGTCACGGTGTACGTCAGAGGCGACCGCATCGTCCGCGTGGACCGCAGCGGCGCCCTGCCTGCCGACAACACTGAGGT
The DNA here is from genome assembly GCF_030406905.1 of Streptomyces sp. HUAS CB01. Taxonomy (NCBI): domain Bacteria; kingdom Bacillati; phylum Actinomycetota; class Actinomycetes; order Kitasatosporales; family Streptomycetaceae; genus Streptomyces; species Streptomyces chengbuensis. Next base: position 6,688 of record NZ_CP129137.1, on the reverse strand, counting down.
CATCGATCTCGGCTCCCGGGCCTGCCTGCTGCCCGGCCTCATCGACACCCACATCCACCTCGCCTTCGACGCCGGCCCGAACCCCGTGACGTCCCTGGCCGCAACCAGTGACGCAGACCTGCTGGCCCAAATGCGAGCCGCGGCCCGGAGCGCACTGCACGCCGGAATCACCACCGTGCGCGATCTCGGCGACCGCAACTATCTCTCGCTGACCCTCGTGGAGGAATTGGCCGAGCACCCGGAGCAGGGCCCCGAGATCCTGGCCGCCGGTCCCCCGCTCACCACCCCGCGCGGGCATTGCCACTTTTTCGGCGGAGAGGTCGAAGGCACCGAGGCGTTGCGTGCGGCCGTGCGGGAACGCCACGCCCGCGGGTGCGCAGTCATCAAGATCATGGCCAGTGGCGGCATGATGACTCCTGAATCCGTGCCGCCGCACGCCTCGCAGTACGGCCTGGAAGACCTGCGTACGGTAGTGGACGAGGCACACCGCCTCGGGCTGCCCGTGGCCGCCCACGCCCACGGCGTCCAGGCCATCCGGGACGCCCTCGAAGCGGGCGTCGACAGCCTCGAGCACGTCTCCTTCCTCAGCGCCGACGGCGTCAAGGCCGACCCCGCTCTGATCGAGGCCATCGTGGAGAGCAATACCTTCGCGAGCGTCACAGCGGGCCTGGACCCCAGTGTGCCCATCGATCGGTCCAAGGGAATGGGCGCACGGGGCCAGACCATCTTCAGTACTTACGGCACCTTGCAGAAGGTGGGTGCCAAGGTCGTCATCGGCTCGGACGCCGGCATCGGGCCCGTCAAGCCCCACAACGTCCTCCCGCACGGCGTCGCCGATCTGGTCCGCGAGGGCGTGACCCCCATCGACGCACTGATCTCCGCGACCAGCCTGGCCGCCCAACTGTGCCGCGTCGAAGGCCGCAAGGGACGGATCATCGGCGGTGCTGACGCCGACCTTTTGGCCGTCAACGGCGATCCCGTCAAAGACCCCGCCGCCCTGCTGGACGTACGGGCCGTCTTCCGAGCAGGCATCCGAGTGCGCTGACATTCCTCCGGCTGATACACGCCCGCAGACAGCTCCGGGCCGACCGCACTCGCCGGGGAACCGTTCCCCAGAGCGGCGAGCTCGCTGGACGGCCCGGGGTGCTGGGGCGCCCGCGAACGTTCCCGCGCAGCAGCCCCGTAGTCGGGCCACTCGCAGTACTGATCTCTTCGTAAGTTCGGTGGGTGTGGTGGCCGTGTGGGTGGGAGGCTGTCGGGGTGGCTTATCAACCTTCCCTCTTCGACCGCCGGGACCGAGCACACATCACCTGATGACTTCGAGCAGCGCCTCAACGTCGTGTGTGCCGTCGACCAGAAGCACGAGATCGTCCGCGTAGCGGACGATTCGCCAGTTATTGATCCGAAACGGTAGCTGTTCTGGGTCGTTGGTCCCTGCGTAAGTGAACTGGTCGGGGACGCCCGGCAGTTGTCTCCGTCGGCGCAGGAGGCCCTTCGGTTGCGGGCGGTGGCCGCCTTGGTGGCGGGCCGGACTCGCGAGGACGTCGCGGCGGTGTTCCGGGTCTCGCTCAAGGTGGTGGACAACTGGTGGGCGAAGTGGCTGGCCGGCGGGCGCGAGGCGCTCGTGGCCCAGCCGCGTGGGCGCCGGGTCGGCGAGTATCAGGTTCTCAAAGCGGTCGAGCAGCAGGCGGTCCGGCAGGCCGTACTGGATCACCGGCCCTGTGATCTGGGGCTGGCGGGGCAGCTGTGGACGCGGGCCGGGGTAGGGGATCTGATCGCGAAGCCGTACCGGGTGCGGCTGACCGAGCAGGGCGTGGGCAAGTACCTGCGCCGCTGGGGCCTGTGGTTCCAGCGCCCGGACAAGCGGGCCGTCGAGCAGGATCCCGAGGCTGTGCGGGTCTGGCATGAGGAGACGTGGCCAGCGATCCGCGCGAAGGCGAAGGCCGAGGGCGGCGAGGTCCTCTTCGCCGACCAGGTCGGCATCCGTTCCGACCAGGTCACCGGCCGCACCTGGGGCGCCAAAGGGTGCACCCCGGTCGTGCGCCGCTCGGGCAACCGCTTCTCGGTGAACGCGATGTCCGCGATCGGCACGAAGGGCCGGATGCACTTCATGGTGTTCACCGAGACCTTCGACGCCGACGTCATGTGCCGCTTCCTGGACCGGCTCGTCGGCCACTTCGACCACAAGGTGCACCTCGTCGTGGACGGCCACTCCGCTCACCGCTCCCGCAAGGTCCGCGCCTGGCTCGCCGACCACCCCGACCGGATCGAACTGCATTTCCTGCCCGCGTACTCGCCCGAGCTCAACCCCGACGAGCTGGTCAACGCCGACCTCAAGCGCAGGCTGCCCATGCGCAGCCGAGCCCGTGACCAGGCCCAGCTCGCCGCCGAGACCCGCCGGTTCTTCCACCGCCGTCAACGCCAGCCGCACATCGTCCGCGGCTACTTCGGCGGCCCACACGTCCGCTACACCCTCGAATAGACCCCTTTGAGTTTCGGATCAATAGGACGTCCAGCGAAACGGTGACGCCTGCTCGGTGGCAGGTACGAGCTTGATCGGGTTGGCTACTGTAGATGTGTTGTCCGGGCGTGGCGACACCGGAACGCCCTCCGCATCCGGTGTCGCCACGGTTCGGCTAAAGCTTTGCGATGTCCTTGTGGATCACTTCGATCCCGCCGTCATGGTAGGCGGCCAGGCGCACCTTGAGTTGATGGCCCTTGGGCGCCTTGATGATCCTGTTGAGCGTCTCCCCCAAGTTGCCGCCGTAACACGGAGGCTCTGAGTTGAGGGCGGCCCAACCGTCCCCCACGTCATTCGGGTCGTTCCACTCCACCCAGACGCAGTCGCGCTCGCTCGAGAAGGCAAGCAGCGAGATGATCTTGACCGAGTTCACCGCGCCGTCGACACGCTCGTATGTCACAGTCGCGGAATTGTGGTGGAGGCCGGCACCGGCCTCCAGGTTGACCGTGCTGACCAACGTGTCGGCAGCGGCCGGAGCCGCTCCTCCCGCTATCGTCGCGGCCACCACCGCGACAGCGACAGACAGGGCAGGTATGCGCATATTCCGTCTCCCCGAAGCTAGTTGAGGAAATTTCACTTGCTCGATTGACTTCGGCGGGAAGCGCGAAGGCTCCGGCTCCAGCGTCACACGACGAGAGCCTCGGCATCACCCGCCCCCCACAACGCCTTCACCCTTTCGCAGAGCAACGGCCGAGCGTATCGGTGAATCCACTTAATCCGACTACGTAGGTGTGCGTTCACCCTCATGAAGCCCCGTCGGAGCTCCGCCGGCAGGCGCCGCAGCCCCGAAGCCTCGTGATCCAAATGAAGGCCCGGCGCCTTGTCCCGTCAGTAGGCTCGGTCACGCCTGTCGGCCTGCTCGTTTACCCGTTGCCCGGCTGGCGTGGGTCGTATCGGCGGGCGACGCGCAGCATGGCGTGGTGAGCGGCTGCGCTACGACGCGTCCACCGACCGCTGCACCGACGCTATGTACCTGTTCCGGGCGGCCGGGGGCGTCTTCCGCTGCCTCGGCGACTACCAGGAGGCCACGGCCTGAGCCCGGGAGGCCACGGCCAAACCACGTGTCGTACCTCGACCATGGTGGGTTGTTCATGTGCGGCGGTCGAGGGCCGCACGCGTCATGAGGCCTGCCAGCGCCGAGCGGGAGGACACGGAGGTCTTCCGGTAGACGGCCGACAGGTGAGTTTCGACCGTACGCCGGCTGAGGTACAGCTTCGTCGCGATGGCCTGGTTGCTCAGTCCTTCGGCGACGAGTTCGGCGATTTCCCGTTCCCGTGCGGTCAGTTGGTCGAGCTCGGTGGGTGTGCGCAAGGGTTCCTCGAGCTGGGGGTGCACGAGCTCGGCCAGGTCGGACAGCAGGCGCGCGCCGCCTGCATCGGCGATACGGCGGGCGCGCTCCCACATTGCGGCGGCGCGCGGATGGTCGCCTGTCGCCTGCGCCTGGACGGTCGCCAGCAGCAGGGAGTAAGCCTCCCAGAGCGTCGCACCGGACGGCGCATACGCCTGCGCGGCGCGCTCGAAGAGGTCTGCGGCCGCGCGGCCGTCGCCGCGGTGCTGGGCGAGCGCCGCCTCGGCGCGCAGAGCCGCCCCGCGCTGACCGTGGAGACCCATTCGGTCGGCTTCCTCAACGGCTCGTGCGGCCCACCTCGCGGCCTGTTCGACGTCGCCGACCGCGAGGGCGGTGCTGACGAGGGTGTCTAGTTGACCGGGGCGTATGGAGGGTTGCAGCCTGAGCAGTTCGGGACCCCCCGCTTTCATGATCGCTTCCCGCGCCCGGTTCGGGTCGCCGCTCACGAGCGCCGTGTGGCCGAGCATGCACCCGGCCAGCGATGCCCACCAGTGCCTGCTTGTTCCGGCCGCGGCCACGGCTTCCTCGGCGGTCGCCAGGGCGCTGGTGTCGCCCAGGGGGCGGCGGACGAGCAGGATCAGCGCCTTGAAGCACAGCGTGAAGGTCAGGAGATCACTGCTGCCGATGGCTCGTGCGATGGATTCCGCTTCCTCGGCAGACTCCAGGGCGGACGGCATCCGACAGGTGCTGAGGTGCACGAAGGCCTTGCTGCTCAGCAGGTGGGGCAGGACGTGGACCTGACCGCTGCGGCGGGCGATGTCCAGACCCCGTTCGGCATGCCGCTCCGCGTCGGCATAGCGCTCGAGCAGGGCTTCCGCCCAGGCGAGCCACACCAGCGACTCGCACAGTTCCGTGAGGTTGGGGTCGGTGAGTCCGTCTGCGAGGCCGGCGGCGAGATCGGCGAACCGGCGGGCCGCCGCAGTCTCGCCTTCGTACGCCTCTCCCAACGACCCCAGCGCCAAGGCCCCCATCTCTCCCATGAGGTCGCCGTTTGAGCGAGCCACCGCGAGTGTTCGCTCGATCTCGTCACGTACGTCGGGATAGGAGACGGTGTTCAGGGCGGCCATGCCCAGCGCGAGTCCTAAGGAGACCGCCTGGCGGGGCTCAGGGCCGGGACTGCGGGTCAGTTCCCGCTGAAGCAGGGCTGTCGCTTCCGGGGAGTGTCCGAGATGGCGTTCCATCATGGCGCAGAGCGCTATCGCATCGCTGTAGAGCGATGCGTCGTTCCGCCCGGGACTACTGATCAGGGTGTGGAGCAGGTCACGGCTTTCCCGCAGGCTTCCGCCCACACCGAGTGCTCTGGCGCGCGCCAGTGTCAACTCTCTACGCTGCTGTGCGCAAGCGGGCGTCTGAGGCATGAGTCTCAGGACGACGTCCAGCAGATGAGCGGCCGTCGCGGGCGCCGTGTGGGCGAACTGGGCGGCCGCCTCGCTCAGCACGGCCGCCGATTCGGGATCCCAGCCGACCAGCGACCGCTCGACGTGATGAGCGCGCTCGGCGGCGGAGGCACCTGCGCGGGCCAGTTCCTCCGCTGCGCTGCGGTGGATCTCGGTGCGGCGTGGTTCGGCGGTGTTCTCGTACACCATCGCCCGCAGCAGCGGGTGGCGCAGTGCCCACCGGCCGTCGGCCCCCTTGCGCAGCAGATCGCGCCGCGCCAGTGCACTGACGCAGTCGTCGAGTTCCTCGGGCGTGGTGTGTCCGGTCGTCACGTTCAGCATTACCGGCGTGGCATGGTCGCCGAGGACCGCCACCGCTTCGACGGTACGGCGCTGCGTCGTGGTCAGCGCGGTTAGCTCGTCCAGGAGCAGGGACCCCAGTCCGCTCGGCACTCCGGACGAGGCGTTGTCGTGGGTCCGGACGGTGGTGCCGCGCGACGGCGCGCCATGACGATAGGCGTGCAGAAGGCAGTGGAGGTACAGCGGGTTACCCTCGCTGGATTCATAGATCTCCTTCGCGTCGCCGGGCGGCAGGTCGGGGGCGAGCGCCTCGATCGACGCCTGCTCGGGCAACGGTCGCAGCGCCATGCGAAGTACGGACCCACTGTCGATGCCGCGGGTCAGAGCGGCGGCAAGGGAGTGCGGCGTCTGCCGTTGTCGTCGGGCCACGACCAGAAGCACCCGGCCGCCCACCGGGTGACGGATCAGATGGTCCAACAGTTCCAAAGACGCCGGATCCGCCCAGTGCAGGTCGTCCAGGGCCATCACCACCCCGCTGCGCTCCCCGAGCCTGGTCAGCACTTCTGCGACGGCCCTGTAGAGGCCAAACCGGTCGCGGGCCGAACCCCACGCCGAGCCCTGCACACTGTCGGCTCCGCGCAGCACCGGTTCCGCAACCCCGGGCACGGCATCCGGGCCGAGAAAAGCATGATCGAGGTCGGCGAACGCGTCGGTGAACGTCTGGAAGGGAGTGTGCTGCTCGTACTCTGTGGCCCTGCCGCGCAGCACGGTCAACCTGCCCCGCCGCGCCCACGCACAGAGCTCGCTCAGCAGCCGACTCTTCCCCATACCGGCGTCTGCGGCGATGTCCACGACTGAGGGAACACCGTCCTGACCTAGACTGCCGATCACCGAGCTGAGCCGTCTCAGCTCGTCAGCTCTGCCGACCAGCGTTGTCGCCGTCTCCTCCAAGGCCGGTACCAGCGCGTCTCCATTCCCCGCCACGTCCCGCGTGATCGTTCCCCAGTGGTTGCTCCTGCGCGACCTTCCCTGCACAACCAGCCGATTCCCTCATGGATACGTCATTATCCTACGGCGCTGTTCGGTGGCGCTGCTGCTACGAAACGGTGGCGCAGCACCACCCAGTTATGCGTGCGGCCTCCA